>JBFWUN010000009.1:15124-105542 GCA_050247235.1 Gammaproteobacteria bacterium | reverse complement strand
CGTCGCGCTCGATATCGAGGAAGCCTCCGCGAAAATCCGCCAGGGTCCACCTGGTGATGACGGCGACGATCTTGCGTTCCCCGTGTGGGCCGGCGTGCTGCCGCTGCCGGTGGTGCCGCAGGCCGCGATCACGGATCCCAAGCAGGCGGCGGGGTACGCGGTGCCGGGGTACGTGAAGGACTATCGGAGGATCTGAGCGCCTGCCGGGAAAGAGGCGCGCGGCAACTGGAGTGAACGGTCGAGATGGCCAGCGAAATGGAACACATGATTCGCCGGGGAAGATGCCTCTGCGGGGCAATCACGTACGAGATCTCCGGTGACCCGGACGTGGTGGCCGTGTGCCATTGTTCGGACTGCCGGCGCAGCGCGGGCGCTCCGATCGTGTCCTGGGCGATGTTTCCGGAAAGCCGCCTGACGGTGACGAAGGGCGTTCCGAAAACCATCAATTCGTCGGGCACCGCGATGCGCAGCTTCTGCGCGGATTGTGGCAGTGGGTTGTTTTACCGGAACCAGGAAGTTCTACCTGGCATCGTGGATGTCCAGTCGGCAACCTTGGATGACCCCAATGCGCTGGCGCCGACAATCCAGATCCAGACCGCGGAGCGACTCGAATGGATGGAACACGTGCACGCGCTGCGTGCGTACGAACGTTTCCCCGGGTAGCCGCGCAGTTCGGGCGCGCACTGCGCGCGTACGAACCAGCGCCATCGGTGCCGACGTCCTCACGCCGGGCATGTTTCCGGGCCGCGCTCTTCATGTTGGCTTGCGGGACGACATGTCCGAAGTTGGCCATGGCGACCACGTACCGGCTGACCGACCTGGGCGACCTGTCGGGTGGCTTCGGTTACAGCCACGCCAGTGCGATCAACGCATCCGGCGAGGTGGTGGGTTACAGCTTCGGCGGTGAGTTGCCGGGTCCTCGCGCGTTCCTGTGGGCGGACGGCGCGATGATCGACTTGGGCGTTCTTCCGGGGGGTGTCGATTTCAGCTACGCCGTCGACATCAACGACGCCGGCCAGGTCATCGGCCACAGCAGTTCCGCAGCGGGTACCCGAGCGTTCCTCTGGCAGGCCGGCAGCATGGTGGACCTCGGTGTTCTGCCTGCGTTCAGCGAGTCCAGTCAAGCCATGGGGATCAACAATCCTGGCCAGGTGATCGGAGAGAGCAGCAATGGTTTGTCCAGCCGGATCTTCCGCTGGGAGGGTGGTTCTATGGCCGCCCTCGACGAACTGGGGGACCCCACGTGTTTTTTCCGGCGGACATTAACGATGCGGGCCAGATCGCAGGCTATCGGGAGCTCTTCCCGATGCGACGTGCGCACCTGTGGAGCGATGGCGTGCTGATCGATCTTGGCGATCTGCCCGAAGGCAAAGGTTTCAATTACGCCACGGCGGTCAACCGGGCAGGACAGGTGGTGGGGCAGAGCTTCGTGGCCGGAGACAACGGGAATCTGCGCAGTTTCCTGTGGGACGCCGGGGTGCTGACCGATCTCGGGGATCTGCCCGGCGGGTACGATGAAGGCGCCGCCACGGACATCAACGATGCGGGGTGGATCGTCGGGCATAGCCATTCGGGCGAGGACGAGTTCACCCGCGCCTTCCTCTGGAGGCCTGACACCGGGATGGTTGATCTCAATTCGCTCATTGATCCTGCAGACTCGCTCCGGGGCGCGTTTACGCTCTGGCTTGCCGAAGGCATCAACAACGCGGGCCAGATCGTGGGCCAGGGATCGCTCAACGGCATCCCCAGGGCCTTCCTGGCGACCCCGGTCCCGATCCCGGGCGGAATCAGGATGCTCGTTTCCGGAATCGCGGCCCTGTGCACGCTACCGCGTCGCCGGAAGACGGGGAATGTATTGGACCTGGCATGCGGTCGACCTGCCTTTCGACGTGCAGCTGACCACTGACGTTTGAATGGGTGGTCCCCGTGGCGCGTCTGTCAGCGCAACTGGGCGGAGCCGGTGATGCGCGCGATCAGCCGCGCCACAACACAGATTCCCCGTCACGTCCGCTTTTTTGGAATCTATTTGTCCTCGGTGCTGACGGTGTCGAACCCTTGCTGGAGATATTCGTTAACGCATGCTCGGTCGTTGGACTTCTGAATGTGATACCCGAGGACACCGCCCACCAATGAGCCTGTCGCGCTTCCTCCGCATTGCGCGACCTGGCCGGTTTCCGGATTCTTCAAGACCGTTCGTGGAGTTGAGCACCCGGCGAGGGCTGCGATAAAAAACAAGCAGAAAGTGACACGCATCGCGAACTCTCCATTGAATCTGCCGTGCAGTGGACGCAGCTGCGGTTCGTTGTGGCCGCAGTTCTGCTGCGAGAATACTTCGCTGCAACGCGGTTGAAATCAGGGTGAAACGCAAGTTGACAATCAGAACGCGCAAGCTGCGTGCGCGCAGGTAGACCAGCACGAGATACGCCCGCACGTCCCCTCTGCACCAGACTCGATGCATCCCGCGCGCAGATTCCCCTCACCGCGCCCGCTTCAACGCATTCTGATCGAAGTCCCGCGCCGTCAGTCCCGAGCGGAACTGGTAGTTCGCCCAGTGGAGCACCGTGCGCTTGCCGCTCTGGTGGTTCTCCATCGTCATCCGTGCCGGCCGCCAGTAACGGTCCAGGTACTGCGCGTAGTCTTCGAACACGAGCGTCTTCAGCAGCGCGTCCTTGCGGTCGTGAAACGCCACCTTGAGCGGCTGCATCATTGCCTGGTCGATCCAGACGATCCGGCGGGTATAGCCGGAATGCTCGTAGGCCGGGTGCTCCTCCAGCACGTGCGTGGGGCGTCCCTCCAGCGGTTCGTCGCGCAGCCAGCGATAGCGGTACTTCTGCACTTCCTGCGAGGACAGGTCTTCGTACGCGAACTCGCTGCCGACGAACGGACCGGACTTGTTCGCGGAAGCGATGCGCTTCACGCGCTTCAGCGCGGGCAGGTACAGCCACTGGTCGTCCGGGGTCAGCGCGTGGGTGTAGCTCAGGAACGCGGTCCCGGCGATGTCGCGCGGCGCGTCGAAGATGGTGAGGCTCAGGTCGCCATCGTCGGTCATCTCCAGGCCCTGGATGCGGAGCTGCCTACGACTTTCCTGGCCGTGCCGGTTGCTCAGCACCATCTCCAGTTCGGAGCGGACGTCGCCCCAGCCGGTGTCGCGGCGCTCGACTTCCTGCGCGATCGCGAGGCCCTTGTCCTCGGCGGGTCCGGCCAGGGCCGAAACCGAGAGCCCAATCGCACCGAGCACGGCAAGCCATTCACGCATGGTGACGTTCCAGGTAGAGCAGCAGCGGGGAGAGGAAGAGCCAGTCGGCAAGCAGTGCGAACGCGAGCACCGCGGCCGTCAGCAGCCCCATGCCGGCGTTCAGCTCGAAGCGCGAGAGCGCGAGCACCAGGAAACCCGCCACGAGCACCCCGGTGGTCACGAGCATCGCGCGACCGTTCGCGCGGAACGCATGCCGGACGGCATCCTCGGCCGAGAGTCCGCGCTCGCGCCGGCCGCGCTGGTACTTCACGAGGAAATGCACGGTGTCGTCCACGATGATGCCGAGCGCCATGCTGGCGACGATGGACAGTGACAGCCCCACCTCACCGACGCACAGCCCCCACAGCCCGAATCCGAGCGCCAACGGCACCAGGTTCGGCACCAGGCTCAGCAGCCCGAGCCTGACTGAGCGCAGCAGCAGCAGCAGCACGCCGGACACCAGCACGAGCGCGACGACGGTCCCCCCCAGCATCGAGTGGATGTTGCGCAGGCCGAGGTGCGAGAACATCAGCGCGCTGCCCGAGCCGGTGCCGGTCTTCACACGGGGCGCGTTGTCGCCGAGCCACTGCTCGGCGCGCCCGGTAAAATCGATCACGTCGCGGCTGGACAAGGTGTCGATGCCCACGCTGACCTTGAGCGCAGAGCGATCGACGTTGATCTGGTTGTTCAGATCCAGGCCGTACGGCAGCGACATCTCGTACAGCAGCAGGTACTGCGCGGCGAGATCGCGCGCCTCCGGCAGCCGGTAGGCTTCCGGCGCGTCGCCGTGCATCGCACGGTTCAGGCGCTTCAGCGTGTCCGTGAAACTCGCCACGTGCCGCACCTCCGGCTGCGCGCGCAGCCACGCGACGAACGCGGCGGTCTGCGCCAGGAACGCAGGGTCATTGATCCCCTCGGTTTCCCCTGTCTCCAACGTGAAGTAGAGGTGGTAGACGCCGGTCAGGTGCTCGACGGTGAAATCCGTTGCCTGCCGGAACGCCGTGGTCTCGTCGAAGTAATGCACGAACACATCGTTCAGGCGGTTGCGCGGAATGCATGCGGTGAGCGCGACGATGAGCACGCCGATCCCGAGCACGAGCACGCGACGCCGGCGGATCACGAACGCCGCGAGCATGTCCAGCCAGCGGGTGCGGACCGGGCTCACGAACAGCATGCGTTCGGGCAGCACCGCGAGCACTGCCGGAAACAGGGTCAGTGCCAGCAGGTAGGACGCGAAGTCCCCGCACGCGACCAGGTTGCCGAGATGCCGGAACGGTGGCACGTCCGAGAAATTGAACGTCAGGAAGCCGATGACGGTGGTCAGGCTCGCGAAGAACACCGGTTTCAGGTTCAGCCGGATGGCCTGGCGCAGCGCATCGTCCCGCGCGAGCCCGCGATGCAGCTCGTGCTGGTAGGCATCCAGCACGTGCACGCAGTTGGCAATCGCGACCGTCAGGATGACGAGCGGCGCGATCGACGTCGCGAACGACACCGGGTAACCGGCGTAACCGCCAATCCCCATCGCGATGACGGTGGCGAGCGCCACCACGACGATACACGCAAACGCGCCACGCAGCCCCGCGAGCAGCACGCCCACCAGCACGAAGATCACGGCGAACGCGAGCGGCACCAGGGTCTTTGCGTCGTGCAGCGCGGCTTCGGCAAACGCGTGGTTCATCATCACGGCGCCCGTCAGGTACACCCGCAGGCCCGGGTGACGCGCCTCGAAATCGTCAGCGAGCGCGTGGGCCGCGGCAGCGACTTCCGGGACCTCGTGCGCTTCGTCCCGGCGCGGCAGCTGCACCACCACGTTCACCGCGGTGACCTGGGCATCCGCGCGGACGAGCGCGCCGTGCAGCAGGGGCTCGGCGAGCGCGGTCTCCTTCAGCGCGCGGAGCGCCGCATCGCTCAGGCCCTGCGCGCGCGGCACGAGATCGCGCACGATCAGCTCGTCACCGTGGGCCTCGATGTGCTGGAAATTGGTCAGCGAATCCACCCGAGACGCGTACGGGATCTGCCAGGCCCGCGCGGTCAGCTCGGCGACGATCGCGAGGTTGCGCGCGGTGAACACCTGCGCATCCGGAAACGCGAGCACGAGGTTCAGGGTGTCGTGCCGGGCGAACGTGTCTTCGAGCGCGTTGAACGCCAGCAGTTCGGGATTGTCCGCGCTGAAGAACAGCCGGTGGTTGTTGTTGAGCTGGAGCAGGCGCAGCCCCGACGCCGCCGCCGCGACGATCGCGATCCAGACCAGGATCACCGTCCAGCGGTGCGTGATGATCAGATCGGACACGCGGGAAGCGAGGGAGGTCAACGCGGTTCGGGCCTGTGTGCGACGAAAGCGGCGAGTGTGGCCGCTCGGGCCGGCGTTTGGCAACACCGTCTCCGTGTGCCGGCAGGCGGCCGATCCGGTCCGTCACGGGCGCGGATCGGCCGGCGGATCACTGCGCGATGTAGCCCCCGTCCACCGGCAGGGCCACGCCGGTCACGAACGAAGCCTCGTCGGACAGCAGCCACGCCACCGCGTCCCCGATCTCGCGCGGCTCGCCGAGACGATCCATCGGTTCCTGCGCGATCAGCGCCTGCTCGCCCACGTTGCTCTCGCTGATCAGGCGTTCGACCATCGCGGTGCGGATGACCCCCGGGCACACCGCGTTCACGCGGATCCGCTTGCGCGCGAATTCCAGCGCCACGGCCTTGGTCAGGCCCACCACGCCGTGCTTGGAGGCACAATATGCACTCGCGCCGCGCGACCCGATCAGGCCGGCCACCGACGCGGTGCTGACGATCGATCCGCCGGTTCCCTGGCTCAGCAGCTGTTCCACCTGGTGCTTCATGCAGAGCCAGACACCCTTCAGGTTCACCGCGATCGTGCGGTCGAAGCTCTCCTCGGTCATCTTCGTGATGTTGGTGAAGTCGCCCTCGATGCCGGCGTTGTTGAACGCGCCATCCAGCCGGCCGTAGGCCTTCACGGTGGCGGCGATCAGCGCCCGGACCTCCGCCCCGTCCGCGACGTTGGTCTTGACGAACAGGGCCTCGCCGCCCGCCTTCCTGATCGTCTCCACGGTGGCCGGGGCGTCCACGGTGTTGACGTCCGCAACGACGACCTTGGCGCCGTCCGCGGCGCAGCGCAGCGCGGCGGCACGGCCGATGCCGGTGCTGCCGCCCGTGACGATGATGACCTTGTTCGCGAGTTTGCCCGCCATGCGCTGTCTCCCCTCGGGTGGTTGTCAGGGGCCGGATCCTAGCCGATCGCACGCCCGGCGCGTGTCGGAGGATTGGGGCTGCGCGGCGGGTTCAGGGCGCGCGGTCGAACACGCGGAGGATGTCGGCTTCGAACAGCCAGTCCGGATTGCGGATGATCGTGTGGATCTTCAGGCGCCCGCCGCCGAGTGAGATCTCCTCGTGCATCGTGCCGCGCGGGGCGAGCAGGGTTTCGATCACCAGGGTGTCGGTGCGCCAGAACACCATGCTGCGGCCGATTTCGTCAGGCTGGAATTCGTCGCCCTTGGCCGAATAGCGGGGCCCGCCGGGACGGGGCTTCAGCGCGCGCGTGAACGCGCCGTCGTAGTCGATCGCGTATCCGCCCTCGACGGTCGAGACCGCGAGCGCTTCCGCGTTCAGCACCCGCGCCAGGGTGCCGACGTCGGCCTCCTGCTTGATGAGCCGCCGCTCCTTCGCGAGTTGCATCTCGTCGTAGACGCGGGCCTGGCGGGACATCCGCCGGCTGGTGCGGTCGCGCTCGGCCTCGGTGGTGGGTTTCGGGCGCGCGCGCAGCACGGTCAGTCCCTGCAGGCGCTCGTGCGCGTCGTCGCTTTCGTCCTCGTTGAGGATCCAGCGACCCGTGAGATCCGGTGCCGCGGCGGCCGGCAGCGCGGCGACGCACAGCCACGCGCAGCACAGCAGCACACTCCACCGGGACGGCAGCGGTCTCGACATCGGGTTCCCACATCTCGCGACGCGACGCGCGCATTCTAAAGAGCCGCTGCGAATTCCGCGACCGCGCACCGCCGGCCGCGGACGATGCGCGCGAGAGGCGCGGGCGAAGGGCAGGATTCGGTACACTGCCCGTTCCATCAGCGGAAGCCCGAACCATGCAGATCGTGACCCCTGACGCCGCCATTCGCGCGATCCCCGACGGCGTGAACGTGATCATGCCGGGCGGCTGCGCCGAACCGACCACGCTGTACGACGCGTTCTCCGCGGGCATCGCGCGGTTCTCGCGCCTGACCGTGTACTCGGGGTTCAGCTTTGGCCGCTACGGCTACCTCCAGCGCGGGCTCGGCGAGCATTTCCGCTTCGTCACGTGGCAGGCATCCGCCGCGCTGCGGCCGCTCTTCAAGGAGAACGATCCGCGCAAGGTGGGCTTCGTGCCGATCCGGCTCGCGGACCTCAACCGGGTGGTGAGCCGCGACGGTCCCATCCGCCCGGACGTCGTGGTGCTGCAGACCTCGCCGCCGCAGCCGGACGGCACCGTGAGCCTGGGGACGTCCGTCGGTGCCAACCTCGACTTCGCGGCGGACGCGGGCACGGTCATCGCCGAGTTCAACCCCAATATGCCGGTCACCGCCGGCGACAGCCGCGTGCCGCTGTCGCGCATCGCGGTGGCGATCGAGGCCGCCACGCCGCTCTGCACTTACCGGACCCCCGCGGCCAAGCCGCGTGACCAGGCGATCGTGGAGCACGTGCTGTCGCTGGTCCCGGAGCAGGCCTGGGTGCAGCTCGGCATCGGCGCAGTCCCTGATCGCGTGCTGACCCGGCTTGCCGAGATCCGCGGCGTGAATCTCTTCTCGGGCCTGCTGACCAGCGGGCTGCAGCAGTACTTCGCGGACGTGCGGCACGCGCCGCAGGTGACCGCCGGCGAACTCGCGGGTGATGCCGAGTTCTACGCGTTCGCCGCGCGCGAGCCGCGCCTGCGCATGGCGCCGCTGCGCGATACGCACAACGTGGCGCGGCTGGCGGCGTTGCCGCGCTTCGTGTCGATCAACTCGGCCGTCGAGATCGACCTGCAAGGACAGAGCAACGGCGAGACCCTGGGCGCGGTGCCCATCAGCGGGGTGGGCGGCAGCATGGACTACGTGGAGGCCGCCGCGCAGAGCACCGGTGGTGTGTCGATCATCGCGATGCCGGCGACCACCGACGACGGCCGTCATTCCAAGATCGTGCCGCGGCTCGCGGACGGCGCGCCGGTCACCACCCCGCGCTTCGCGGTCGACTGCGTGATCACCGAGTACGGCATCGCGCGCCTGAAAGGACGCGACCTGCATGCGCGGGCCGAAGCGCTGATCGCCATCGCGCACCCGGATTTCCGGGATGCGCTGGCGGCATCACTCCAACGAGGTACGGGAGCTTTCGCATGATCAAGGTCGTTACGCTGTTCAAACGCCGCACGGGCATGTCGCTCGCGGACTTCGAGTCGTACTGGACGGGACGCCACGCGCCGCTGGTGCGCCGGCTGCCCGGGCTGCGCCGCTACGTGCAGTCGCAGACCCTCGCCGGCGGGTACCGCAAGGGCGAACCCGCCGTCGACGGGGTCGCGGAGCTCTGGTTCGATGACACTGCCGCGCTGCGGACGCTCGCCGCGTGCCCCGAGCTCGCCGCGGTGCGCGCCGACGAACCGCACCTGATGCAGATGGACTCGCGCTGCGAAATCGTCACCGAAGACGTCGTGATCAAGGACGGCCGGATTCCCTCCGACGGGGTCAAGAACGTGGAACTGGTGGTCCGGCGGCCGGAGATGGCCCCCGAGGATTTTCATCGCTACTGGATAGACGTGCACGGCCCGCTGGGTGGATCCATTCCGCAGGTCCATCGTTACGTGCAGAGCCACACGCGGCTCGCGGCCTACCGCGACGGCCGCCGGCCGGCGCTGGACGGCGTGGCACTGACGTGGTTCGACGACGTCGCGGCGATGCGCGCGTCCGCGCTCACGCCGGAGTACGCCCGCACGCGCGCCGACGAGCACAATTTCCTGACCGAGCCGCTCGCGTTCGTGATCACGCGCGAGCGCGAGATGGGTTGAGTCCCCGTGGCCGCATTGCCGACGGCGCTGCTGGAGGGCGTGCTCGACTGCATGCCGGTGGCGCGACTCGCGCTGCTCGACCTGGACGATCGGCCCGAAGCGCTGCCCATCGTGTTCGCCCGCGCGGACGGCGCGCTGTGGTCGCCGATCGATGGCAAACCCAAGGGCCCGGCCGGGCAGCTCGGCCGGCTCGCACGGCTGGAACGCGCACCGCGCGTGATGCTGGTGCTCGATCACTACGCCGATGACTGGCGGGACCTCTGGTGGGTGCGGCTGCGCGCCACGGCCGAGATCCTGCACGACAAGCATCCCGGCTGGCTGCCCGCGGTGGACGCGCTGCGCCTGAAATACCCGCAGTACGATGCGGTGCCGATGTTCAAGGACGAGCCCACCCTGCTGCGCTTCACGTGGAGCGGGGTCAGCTGGTGGGCAGCGGACGGGGTGGACGGCGTGGAGCGCTGGCTCGATGCCCGGTGAGCGGACGCGGCCCGCGCGTGGTCGTCTATCATTGGAAGTGATGAACCTGCGCAGCCTGCCACCATGAAGTCTGCTCCCGCCGCTCACAGCCTGCTGACGCCGGAGCAGCTCGCCGCTGTCCGCACCCGCTCCGATGCGTGGGGGATCTGGCTGGTGGTGCACGCATGGGGAGTGATCGCCGGCAGCATGGCGCTCGTTGCCTGGCTGCCGAATCCGCTGACCTGGGGACTCGCGGTGATGCTGATCGGCAGCCGGCAGCTCGGCCTCCTCATCCTGATGCACGACGGCGCCCACGGCATGCTGTGCCGCACGCCCTGGCTGAACGACTTCCTGGTGCAGTGGGGTTGCGCGTACCCGATGCTCGCAGATGCGCCTACCTACCGGCGCTATCACCTGCAGCACCATGCGCGCACGATGCAGGACGACGACCCGGACCTGGTCCTGACCGGCCACTACCCGATCTCCCGCGCGAGCCTGCGGCGCAAGCTCACGCGAGATCTCCTGGGCCGCACGGGTTTCGCGCAGCGTCGCGCGCAGGTCCAGGCCGCGCTCGGTCCCGCGGCGGCCGGCTGGCCTGCGCGCCTGCGACGCCTCGGTGCGCAGCTCGGGCGACCGCTTGCGGTCAACGCGGGGGTGTTCGTGGTGCTCGCGGCCACCGGCCACTGGCTGTTCTACTTCACGCTGTGGCTGCTGCCGGCGCTGACGTGGCAGCAGGCCGTGCTCAGGATTCGCAACATCGCGGAGCACGCGGTGGTGCCGGATCGCAACGATCCCTTCCGCAACGCACGCACCACCGAGGCGAGCTGGCTCGAGCGGGTGTTCGTGGCGCCGTACTGGGTCAACTACCACACCGAGCATCACCTCCTGATGTGGGTGCCGTGTTACCGGCTGCCGCGGCTGCGCGAGTTCCTGTTCGCGAACGGCCATGGCGCGCGCATGCTGAGCGCGCATGGGTACCTGCAGGTGCTCCGCGATGTCACCGTAGCAGATTCCGAACGGTCGGAGCCCCCGCGGCGCGCGCGGGCGATGGGCACGTTCAGCGAGGGCTTCCGCGAAGCCTGAGCGCCGCCGGGCTCCCGCCCGTCACGTCTTCAGCGCGGCGAGTGCGCGGAAGCACGGCCGGGTGGGGTCCTCCAGGTTCACCGGCTGCACGCAGACGTGTGTCGCGCCGGCATCGAGATGCGCCTGCACGTGCGCGCGGATCCGTGCCTCGTCCCCCCAGCCGATCATCTGGTCGATCAGCCGGTCGCTGCCGCCATGCTCGAAATCCCGTTCGTCGAAACCGCAGTCCAGCAGCATGCGGCGGTAGTTCTCGAGCGTCAGGTAGATACCGAAGACACGACGCCCGATTTCACGTGCGCGCCGCGCATCCGTGGTCAGGCACACGCGCTGCATCGGACACAGCCAGGCGTCCGGCCCCATCAGCGCGCGCGTCCGGCGCGTGTGTTCCGGCGGCGTGTTGTAGGGGTGCGAGCCCTGCGCGATCTCGGCCGCCAGCGCGTTCATCTTCGGTCCGAGCGCGCCGAGCACCACCGGCATGTCGCCGAGATCGGTGCGGATCGCGCCGCCTGCACCGTGCTCCACGGGCTGCGGCGCGAACCCCTCGAGCGCGAGGTTGCGGGTCACGGAGATCTCGGTGTGCGCCTGCCGCAGCGAGGCGACGTAGTGCCGCATGGTCTCCAGCGGCCGCCCGTACGCGTGCCCGCGCGACTCCACGAACACGCGGTGCGACACGCCGAGCCCGAGCAGGAAGCGGCCGCCGGACAGCTCCGTCAGGGTCTGCTGGCCCATCGCGGTGACGGCGGCGTCGCGACCATGGACGTTCAGGATGCCGGTTGCCACGATCAGCCGCTCCGTGTGGCTCAGGATGAACGCGGCGGTCGCGAACGGTTCGCGGCCGATCGCTTCGGGAAACCACACGGCCCCGTAGCCGAGCGCCTCGATCCGGCGCACGATGTCGCGCAGTTCAGGCGCCGGAATGCCTTCGTTGAACAGGAACACGCCGTGCGGAGTGAGATTCATCGAACGGGCCTCAACGGAAATCCGGGCTGCAGTGTAGGCGGTCGTCCTGCGGCTGGCACGATCCTCGCAGATTCCGCCGGCACCGCGCGCTTCGGCCGCTTGTCCATCCAGACCCAGGAGCCTCCTGCATGACACGCGTTCTCGTCTTTCAGCACGTCGACGTCGAACATCCCGGTATCTTCCGGGACTTCCTGGCCCGCGACGGGCACGCCTACGACGTGGTCGAACTCGATGCCGGAGAATCGATTCCCCCGCTGGACGGGTATGCCGCGCTGTGGGTGATGGGCGGACCAATGGACGTGTGGGAGGCGGACGCGCATCCGTGGCTGGTGGCCGAGCAGGCGGCCATCCGCGCGGCGGTGGTCGACCGGGGCCTGCCGTTCCTCGGCTTCTGCCTCGGACACCAGCTGCTCGGCGCGGCGCTCGGCGGGACCGTGGGCAAGGCGGCCACCGCCGAGGTGGGGGTCATGCCGGTGGCACTGACGGCGGACGGCGCCGCGAGCCCGTATCTCGACGGCCTGCCGGCCTCGTTCGACGTGCTGCAGTGGCACGGCGCCGAGGTCGGCACGCCGCCGCCGGGCGCGCGGGTGCTGGCGTCGTCACCGCACTGTGCGGTGCAGGCGATGAGCGTCGGCGCGCGTGCATTCTCGATGCAGTTCCACGTCGAGATCACGGCGACGACCGTCGCGGACTGGAACGCCATTCCGGCCTACGCGGCGGCGCTCACCCGCATCCTCGGCGATGCCGGCGCCGCGCGTCTCGCACGCGACGCCGAGGCCGCGATGCCGGCGTTCAATGCACTCGCCGCGCGCGTCTACACCAACTGGAAACGCGCGACCGGCTTCGGCTGACCGCCCCCCGGGCGCGCACCGAACTGCTTCGGTGCGCGCGCCATCCGGGCCGCGCCATCGTGGCGCGCTTCAATCGTTCTCCGCACGCGATCGCGTGCCTCGGCGGCCGTGAATCCGTGGAATTCCGCGCGTGTCGGCCAGTTGGCATTCCCCTTGCTCTCTCCTTGCTCGTGAGCGCGGTCCGATCGAGGCCGCGCGTCGCGGGATCGCTTATGCAGCGGTGTCACCCGCGCCGGGCCAGGCCCGTCACCCGCACGTCCGGCGCCTGCCGCGCGGTCGGCTCGAATGCCCATGTCACGGAGCGTTCGCGCGCGCGGCAGGTGCCAGGCGACAAGTCGCCACGCGGCGGTGCATTCCCCCGGTGATGTCCCGGGGTGGATGCACCGCCGTTTTTTTTCGTGCCGGAAAAGTTGCGTATTCAGAAAAATAGTTGCATGAAATTAATCATGCGTTCATCATCCGGCCACCTCATCCGCGCGCGCTGACACCAATGTCGTTCCGCCTGCTCAGGTATGCGCTCAATCGCGATCACGCGGAACCACGCTGGTTCAACACCCCGGCCGCGCCACGCGATGCCTACGACGTGGTGATCATCGGCGCGGGCGGGCACGGACTCGCGGCGGCGTACTACCTCGCGCGTCACCACGGCATCTCGCGCGTGGCCGTGCTGGACAAGGGCTATCTCGGCGGCGGCAACACCGGCCGCAACACCACGATCGTCCGCTCCAACTACCTCACGCCCGAGGGCGTGAAGTTCTACGACCGCAGCGTGCGCATTTTCGAAGGACTCTCCACCGAGCTGGACATCAACCTGTTCTACAGCACGCGTGGGCATTTCACCCTGGCGCACAACGAGGCCACCTTGCGCACGGCGCGCTGGCGCGCCGAAGTGAACCGGCATTACGGCATCGACAGCCGGCTCGTCGATGCGGCGGAAGTGAAGCGGCAATGTCCGCAGATCGATCTCAGCTGCGGCGGGCAGCACGCGATCGTCGGGGCGCTTTACCACGCGCCGGGCGCGATCGTCCGCCACGATGCCGTGGCGTGGGGCTATGCGCGCGCGGCGTCCGCGCTCGGCGTGGAGATCTTCCAGCACGCGGAAGTCACCGGGATCGAACTGGCGGGCAACCGCGTGTGCGCGGTCGAGACGACGCGCGGTCGCATCCGGACCGGCAAGGTGCTCTCCGCGGTGGCGGGCGCGACGCCCACCACGCTCAAGATGGTGGGACTGCCGAGCCCGGTGGACATCCTGCCGCTGCAGGCGTGCGTGACCGAGCCGATGAAGCCGTGGCTGGACACCATCATCGTGTCCGGCTCGCTGCACGTGTACGTCAGCCAGTCGGCGCGCGGCGAGCTCGTGATGGGTGCGGCGGTCGACCCCGCGGAGCTGCATTCCACGCGATCGTCGTTCGAGTTCGTGAGTGCGCTTGCGGACCAGATGCTCGATCTCTTCCCGTTCCTCGCCGGGGTGAAGATCAACCGGCAGTGGGCGGGCATGGCCGACATGACCCCGGACTTCGCACCCGTCATGGGCCGTACCCCGGTGGACGGCTTCTACCTGGATGCCGGCTGGGGCACCTGGGGATTCAAGGCGACCCCGGTGTGCGGTGAGACGATGGCGTATACCGTTGCGCACGACACCAACCATCGCCTGATCGATGCGTTCGGCATGGAGCGCTTCACGCGCATGGCGATGCTGGGTGAGAAGGGCGCCGCGGCGGTGGGGCACTGATGAAGCATTTCGACTGTCCCCTGATCGGACGCCGTCCCGTGAGCGAGTTCCTCTGCGCGGGCGGGGCGATCCACGGGCTGCTGCAGGAGGACGCGGCGGCCGCCAGGCACGGCGTGTATTTCGGCGATGCGACCGCGCGGGTGAAGCGCGAGTGGTGGTTCCATCGCCCCTCGCACCTGTGGTTCGTGATTGCGCGCGACACCGCCACGGACGAAGTAACGCAGGTGGCGCTCGCGTCGCGCGCGGGGAACGCGGATGACGCATAGACTTTCGCCGCAGCCCGGTGAATGGATCGATCGCACACGGACGCTGCCGTTCTCGTTCGAGGGACGTGCGTTCGAAGGGTTCGCCGGCGACACCGTCACCAGTGCGCTGCTCGCGAACGGTCAGCGCCTGCTTGGTCGGAGCTTCAAGTACCACCGGCCGCGCGGCGTGCTGTCTGCCGCCAACCACGACGCCAACGTGCTGCTGCAGACGGCTGACCGCCTCAATGTCCGCGGCGACGTGGAGCCGCTCGTCGCGGGCGAGTCTTATGTCGCGGTCAACACGCTCGGTGGCCTCGCGCGCGACCGCGCGCGCTGGTTGGAGTGGTTGTCGCCGGTGCTGCCGGTAGGCTTTTACTACAAGGCGTTCCATCGGCCGCGCTGGGCATTTCCGATCTGGGAGCGCGTGATCCGCCGGATCAGCGGTCTCGGGCGCGTGGACCTTGGCTTTCCGCGCACCCGGCTGCCGCTGCGCCGACGGTTCTGCGACTGCCTGGTGATCGGCGCCGGCGCGGCGGGGCTCGCCGCCGCGCGGGTGCTGGCGGCGCACGGCGTGCGCGTGGTGCTCGCGGATGAGAACGCGCACCCGGGCGGCAGCCTCGGCTACGCCACGCCGGATCCCGCCGCACAGGCATGGCTCGTCGACACGCTGGCCGCGATCACTGCCGCGCCATCGGTCACGCTCGCGCCCGCGCACTGCGCGGCCGGGCTGTACACGGACCTGGAGGTGCCGCTGGTCGGACCCGCGGGTATCGTCGATGTGCATGCGCGTGCGGTGCTCGTCGCGACCGGCGCAATCGAGCAGCCCGCGGTGTTTCACAACAACGATCTTCCCGGCGTGATGCTCGCGAGCGCGGCCCGACGCCTGGTGTGCCGGCACGCGGTCGCGCCATTCGCGCGCGGCGTGGTGCTGGCCGGCAACGAGGATGCGTATGCCGTCGCCGCCGATCTGCTTGAACGCGGGCTCGAGATCGAGGCCGTGCTCGACCTGGAGGATCCGCACCGGCGCGGCGCGCCCGCGGCCGCGCTGCGCGCGCGCGGTGTGCGGTTGCTCGGCGGCGTGAAGGCCGTGGAGGCGCGTGGGGTGCGCGGGGAACTGGCTGCCGTCGCGTGCACGGTTGACGGGGTGCGCGAGGAGATCGCCTGCGACGGAATGCTGATGAGTGTCGGCTGGGCCCCCGCCGCGCAGTTGCTGCACCAGGCGCGCGCGCGCTTCGAATTCGATCCCGACATCGGTGAGCGGGTGCCACGCGAACTGCCCGCCGGCCTGTTCGCCGCCGGCCGTGTGAACGGCCATCACGGCTGGACGGCGCGCGTCGCCGACGGTGAGGCCGCGGCGGGCGAGATCCTGTGCGCGCTCGGCCTGGCGGCCGCCGGGCCGCCGCGACCGCCGCGCACCGGGGGACTGCGGTCGCACCCGCGTCCCTGGTTCGACCATCCGCGGGGTCGCAACTTCGTCGACTTCGACGAGGACATCACGCTCGGCGATCTGCGCGTGGCGGTGCGCGAGGGGTTTGACAACGTGGAACTGCTGAAGCGCTACACGACGAACGGCATGGGGCCAAGCCAGGGCAAGCATTCTCACCTGAACGCATCGCGCTGGCTCGCGGAGTACCAGGGACGTTCGCTCGCGGATGTCGGCACGCCCACCGCACGTCCGTTCTATCACCCGGTACCGATGGGGGCGCTCGCGGGTCGCCGCGTGCGCGTGGAGGCCGAGAGCCCGCTGAACCCGTGGCACGACGTGGCGCGCGCGGAGTGGATGGAAGCGGGTGCGTGGCGCCGACCGCGGTACTACCGCCACGGCACGCCGGAGGACGCACGCCTCGCCGAGTACCGCGCAGTGCGCGAGCGCGTCGGCCTCATCGATGTCTCCACCCTTGGCAAGTTCGAAATCTTCGGCCCCGACGCGGCGCGCCTGCTCAACCTCTGCTACACCTCGGCAGTCGACCGCACGGCGATCGGCATGACCCGCTACGTGGTGATGTGCGATCACCGCGGCACCATCGTCGACGACGGCGTGGCCGCCCGGCTCGGCGACCAGCATTTCTACGTGACTGCGGGCTCGGGCCACGCCCTTGGCACGTACCGGCAGCTCACGCAGGTCGCGGCGCTGTGCCGCCTGGACGTGGAGATCGTGGACCTGACCCGCCAGCGGGCCGCGATCAACGTCGCCGGTCCGGGCGTGCGAACCTTGCTCGCGGACCTGACGCCACACGGGCTGGGCGATGCCGACTTTCCGTTTCTCGGCGTGCGCGACACCTTCCTGTGCGGTTACCCGGTGCGCCTGATGCGCGTGGGCTTCGTCGGTGAAGCCGGTTTCGAGGTGCATCTCTCGTGGCATGACGCGCCGGCGCTGTGGCGCGAACTCGTGCGCCGCGGCGAAGCCGACGGCCTGCGGCCGTTCGGCGTGGAGACGCAGCGGCTGCTGCGCCTGGAGAAGGGCCATGTCATCGTCGGCCAGGACACGGACGGTGTGATGCACCCGTTCGAGACGCCGCTGGGCGGCATGGTGAACTTCGCGAAGCCGCAATTCCTCGGCCGCGCGGCGCTGGAGTTCCTGCGCGGCACCGCCGACCGCCGGCTGGTGGGCTTCACGAGCGAAGACCCGGCCGCCGCCGCGGTGGAGGAATGCCACCTCGTCATCGACGGGCCGCACATCCGCGGCCGCGTCACGAGCGTGGGCGCGAGCCCGGTGCTCGGTTGCACGGTGGGTCTCGCGGTGCTCGAGCACGTGCGCGCGGGGGTGCCCACGCAGATCGGGATCCGCGTCGGCAATGGCCGGCAAGTGCACGCGCGGGTCGCACCCACCCCGTTCTACGACCCGGACAACGCACGCCAGCGGGAGGAGGCATGAGGGACAGTCCGCTCTGCCGCGCGTTCCCGGACGCCGGGTTCACCCACGGCCCCGTGGGGAACATGCGCGTCGCGCTCACCGCGCTCACCGCGCGCCACGCCGACACGGCGCCGGCCTTTCTCGCGGATCTCAGCGCGCTTGCGAAACAGCTGGTCGTCGGTGGCGGCGCCGAGGCCTGGCTCGGTGCCCGCGGTTGGCGCGCGCCGGACTGGACCGGGCGCGCCGTGCGCGATGACGGGTGCTGGGCCGTGCGGACCGGGGCGGCGCGTTACCTGCTGGGCGAATCTCCGCAGGCGGCGGGCGCGCTCGACGTCGCGCCCGGCCGGGTGGCGCCGGATACGCTGGTGCTCGCGCAGGATCACGCGGAGATGGTGCTCGGCGGACCCGCGGCGGCGGACGTACTCGGCGAGTTCTGCGGCATCGACCTCGACCGGTGCGATGCGGGGCGCTGGCTTCCGCTGCTGTGCGCGCAGGTCGAGTCTGCGCTCTGCGTTCTGCCGCGTGGCGCCGCGCGTGATTTCCATCTCTTCTGTGCGCCGGCCGATGCCGCGGGGCTGTGCCGCGTGCTGCTGGACGCGCTGCGCGACGCGGGCGGTGCACCGATCGGTTTCAACGATTACCTGGCGATTGCCAGCAGGGGAGGACAGGCATGAATCTGAAGCAGGCCCAGAAGTTCCTGAAGGACCACGACATCCGCTACGTGCTCGCGCAGTTCGTCGACATCCACGGCGTCGCCAAGACGAAATCCGTCCCGGCGTCGCATTTCGAGGACATCCTGACCGCCGGTGCCGGATTTGCCGGCTTCGCGGTGTGGGGGCTCGGGATGGGGCCGCACGACGCGGACTACATGGCGGTGGGCGATCTGGACACCCTGTCGCTGGTGCCGTGGCAGCCCGGCTACGCGCGGATCGTCTGTGACGGCACGGTCCGCGGCAAGCCATACCCGTACGACACGCGCCTCGCGCTGAAGCGGATGGTCGCGAAGGCCGCCGCCAAGGGCTGGACGGTCAACGTGGGTATCGAGCCGGAGTTCATGCTGCTCCGGCGCGGCGCCGACGGCAGCATCGCGCCCGCCGACGCGAGCGACGTGCTGGACAAGCCCTGCTACGACTACAAGGGGCTCTCGCGCGGCCGTGACTTCCTGGAGCGGCTCGTCGCGTCACTGCAGGCCGTCGGTTTCGACGTCTACCAGATCGACCACGAGGACGCCAACGGCCAGTTCGAGATCAACTACACCTACGCGGACGCGCTGACTGCGGCCGATCGCTACGTGTTCTTCCGGATGGCCGCGGGCGAGATCGCGCGCGACATGGATCTCGTGTGCTCGTTCATGCCCAAGCCGTTCCGGCACCGCACCGGCAGCGGCATGCACATGCACCTGTCGATCAGCGGTGCCGGCAAGCCGAATCTCTTCCACGACGACAAGGACCGTCACGGCATGGGGCTCTCGAAGCTCGGCTACCATTTCCTCGGCGGACTGCTCCGGCATGCGCGCGGGCTGTGCGCGCTGCTCGCGCCATCCGTGAATTCGTACAAGCGGCTCGTCGTCGGCGAATCGCTTTCCGGCGCGACCTGGGCGCCGGCTTACATCACGTTCGGCGACAACAACCGCACCTCGATGGTCCGTATCCCGTACGGGCGGCTCGAATGCCGGCTGCCCGATCCGAGCTGCAATCCGTACCTCGCGGCGGCTGCAGTGATCGCGGCGGGGCTGGACGGCATCGCCCAGAAAATCGATCCGGGTGTACCGCAGAACGAGAACCTCTACGACCTCTCCCGCGCGGAATTGAAGAAGCGCGGCATCGGGCTGCTGCCGCAGAACCTTGGGGAGGCACTGGATGCACTCGACGCCGATCCGCTGTTCGCCGAGCAGCTGGGTGGCGATCTCATCGCGGAGTTCGTCAAGGTCAAGCGCATGGAGTGGGTGGAATACTCGCGCCACGTATCGGACTGGGAAGTGAACCGCTACCTCGAGTTCTACTGAGCAAGGCGGAGAGGAGAACGCACATGTGTGGAATCGTCGGGCTGTACCTCAAGAATCCCGCGCTCTACGCGGAGCTCGGGCGACTGTTCGAGCCGATGCTGCTGGAGATGACCCAGCGCGGGCCGGACAGCACCGGTTTCGCGCTGTACCGCGACCCGGTGGGAACGTCACGCGTGAAGGTGGTGCTGCAGCACGCGGACCGCGGATTCGCGTGGCCCGAGGTGGCGGCCGAGCTGACCAGTCATTTCGGCGTCGATGTCGATTTCCGGGTGACGCACACGCACTGCCTGTTCACCTTGGCGGCGCCGGAGGACGCGGTGCGCCGCCACCTCGCGCGCGCGGAGGCCCCGTACGCGGTGGTCAGCATCGGGCACCACATCGAGATCTACAAGGAAGTCGGGCTGCCGTCCGAGGTGGCAGCGTGCTTCGGGCTGCGCGACGTGCAGGGCTCGCACGCGATCGGGCATACGCGCATGGCCACCGAGAGCGCGGTCACGACGGCGGGGTCACACCCGTTCTCGACCGGCAGCGACCTCTGCCTCGTGCACAACGGCTCGCTGTCGAACCACAACCGGCTGCGCCGCAAACTGGCGAAGGCGGGCGCGGTGTTCCGCACCGAGAACGATTCGGAAGTCGCGGCCCAGTACCTCGACGTGCAGATGCGGCTGGGGCTGTCGCTCGAAGACGCGCTGTACGCCGCGTTGCGTGACCTCGATGGCTTTTTCACGTTCACGATCGGCACCAGCGACGGCTTCGCGGTGCTGCGCGATCCGATCGCCTGCAAGCCGGCAGTGATGGCGGAAACCCCTGACTGGGTCGCGATGTCGTCCGAGTACCGCGCACTCGCGCGGCTGCCGGGCGTGGAGGATGCACGCGTCTGGGAGCCCGAGCCGGCGACGGTCTACGTGTGGGAGAAGGGCGGCCAGGGCCGCCAGGCGAGCCCGGTGCTCGCGAAGGCGGTGTGAGATGGCCGCGACACTCGATGCCACGCGCACGCGCGTGTTCGACCTCAGGACCACGACGGTGCGGGAGCTCAACCAGGCGCTGCACGACCTGCCGGAGGACGGGCCGCCCACGCACTGGCGCGTGGAGCACGCGGCCGGCGATCACGCCGTGGCCGTCGGCATCAACACGCGCTGCACGGTCGAGATCAGGGGGCACGTCGGCTACTACTGTGCCGGCATGAACAAGTACGCCGAGATCACGATCCATGGCAATGCCGCGACCGGGCTCGCCGAGAACATGATGTCCGGCGTGGTGCGCCTGCGCGGCAACGCCAGCCAGTCGGCGGGTGCCACCGGTCGTGGCGGTCTGCTCGTGATCGAGGGCGACGCCGCGGCGCGTTGCGGGATCTCGATGAAAGGTATCGACATCGTGGTCAAGGGCTCGGTCGGGCACCTGTCGGCGTTCATGGCGCAGCGCGGCCGCCTGGTCGTCTGCGGTGATGCCGGGGCGGCGCTCGGGGATTCCCTCTACGAGGCGCGCCTGTACGTCAAGGGACGCGTGGCAGATCTCGGCGCGGACTGCGTGGAAAAGGAACTGCGCGCGGAGCATCGCGAGGAGCTCGCGGCGCTGCTCGCGCAGGCCGGCATCGACGACGATCCGGCGCGCTTCCGCCGCTACGGCTCCGCCCGCAAGCTCTATCACTTCAACATCGATCACGCAGACGCGTACTGAGGCCGTCATGACCACCCGCCACCCCGGACTCATCGAATCCGCGCTGTTCAGCCGCGACGTGATCGCGGAGATCCAGCGCGCCGCCACGGAAGGCATCTACGACATCCGCGGCTGGGGCGCGAAACGCCACGTGCCGCATTTCGACGACTTGGTGTTCCTGGGGGCGTCGATGTCGCGTTACCCGCTGGAAGGCTACCGCGAGCGCTGCGACACGCAGGTGACCTTGGGCACCCGCTACGCGAAGAAGCCGATTGAACTCAAGATCCCGATCACGATCGCCGGCATGAGCTTCGGCTCGCTGTCCGCGCAGGCGAAGGAAGCGCTCGGCCGCGGCGCGACGGCGGTGGGCACCAGCACCACCACCGGCGATGGCGGCATGACCCCGGAGGAACGGGAGTCGTCCAAGACCCTGGTCTACCAGCTGCTGCCGTCGCGCTACGGGATGAACCCGGACGACCTGCGGCGCGCTGACGCGATCGAAGTGGTGCTCGGGCAGGGCGCCAAGCCGGGCGGCGGCGGCATGCTGCTTGGCCAGAAGATCAGTCCACGCGTCGCCGGCATGCGCGACCTGCCGCCCAACATAGATCAGCGCAGCGCGTGCCGGCATCCCGACTGGACAGGGCCGGACGATCTCGAGATCAAGCTCCGCGAGCTGCGTGAGATCACGGACTGGGAGAAACCCATCTACGTGAAGATCGGCGCGAGCCGCACGTACTACGACACGGCGCTCGCGGTGAAGGCCGGCGCCGACGTGATTGTGCTCGACGGCATGCAGGGCGGCACTGCCGCGACGCAGACCGTGTTCATCGAGCACGTGGGGATCCCGACGTTGCCGGCGCTGCGGCAGGCAGTGGAGGCACTGACCGAACTCGACATGCACCGCAAGGTGCAGCTGGTCGTCTCCGGCGGCATCCGCACGGGTGCGGACGTTGCGAAGGCGCTCGCAATGGGCGCGGATGCGGTGTCAATCGGAGTGGCCGCGCTGATCGCGCTCGGCGACAACGCGCCCGGGCTCGACGAGGAGTACCGCAAGATCGGCAGCCGCGCAGGGTTCTACGACGACTGGCAGGCAGGCAACGATCCGGCGGGCATCACCACGCAGAACGACTCTCTCGCGGCGCGGCTCGACCCGGTGCTCGGGGGCCGCCGTCTCGCGAACTACCTGCGGACGCTCGCAATGGAGACGCAGATCATCGCGCGCGCCTGCGGCAAGTCGCATGTCCATCACCTGGAACCGGAAGACCTGGTCGCGCTGACGGTGGAGGCGGCGGCGATGGCCGGCGTCCCCCTCGCGGGCACGCAGTGGATCCCGGGCCGGAGCGGCACGTTCTGAACCGCCGCACACGCCGCGGCGTGGCGCCGGGGGGGGAGGGCGAGGTCACCGCGCCCACCGCGAACCTCGGCACCTACGTCGGCGCCACGTTGAAGCAGCAGCGTCAGCAGCGGCACCTGACGATCCAGGACGTCGCCGCGCTGTCCGGGATCAGTCGCGGCATGCTGTCGCGCATCGAGAACGGGCAGGCGATGCCGAGCCTCGACACGCTTGCGCGCGTGGCGCAGGCGATGGGGCTGTCACTCGCGAACCTTTTCAAGGACTACGACCTGCCGGAGGGCCTCGCCCGCCATGTGCCTGCCGGCCGCGGCATGAAGGTCGTCCGCCGCGGCACCAAGCGCGGTCACACCTACGAACTGCTGTCCTACGACCAGGGGCCGCAGAAGCTGTTCGAGCCGTTCCTGATCACGCTCGACGACCAGAGCGAAGTGTTCCCGCGCTTCCAGCATCCCGGGGTGGAGTTCATCTACATGCTGAAGGGTCGGCTCGAGTACCGGCATGGCAACCGGCTGTTCCTGCTGAAGCCGGGCGATGCGTTCACGTTCCAGGGCGATATCCCGCACGGACCCGAGCGGCTGATCCAGATGCCGATCCAGTTCCTGGCGATCATCCATTACGGCAAGGCCGAAACTTGAGGCGACGGTCGCGGCGATCCGCGCGGTGAAACTCGGGCGACGGGTATTCCGCGTATCCGGAATGCAGGCCGTCAGTCAGGCCAGAACATCCTCCCATGCGCCGTTCAAATCAACGTCGATGGTCCGTTCGCTCTCCTGCAGCTTGCGAAAGCTCTGATAGTAGAACTCGAACCACCGCGCGTGCGTCGACCGGCGGAGCACGCAGCTTGGACGTTCGTGCAGATCCATCCGGAACCCGGTCAACGTGATGAACAACACGCCATCGTCCGTCGCGGGGTCGATGAAGGTCATGATCGGATCCGGGAGGTGATGCGTCAGCTTGAACACGATCCGATCCGAGGCCAGGCCCTTCAACTTGTGGAACGCGAGCTGGAGCTGGCCGCGGGCGTACTCCACGTCGGCGGTCGCACCGGTTTGCCGCTCGGGTGACACCTGCAACGCGGCACTCCGCGGATGGATCATCACGCACTCGAAACGGCCGCCACCCCTGACGAACGCGCGGAGCTTGCTGTAGTTGTAATTGATGAAGCCATAGCTGCATACCGCCTGCTGGCAGAGCACGGATGCGCGGGAAAGCCGGTTGATGAGCTCGCGATCGTCCCATTCCTCGAACAGGACGATGTCCTTGCGCTCGAGCACTTTGAGCTTGCCGGAGACAGAATCGGGGTCCGGCACGCGCAGGCCCTGGCCGGCAACCGCGTGGATTTCGATGGGCTTGTCCACGTTCTTGAACGCGAAACTCCCCATCGGCACGAACTGCAACCCCGCCTTGCCGGACATGCTGTCGATCACGTGCCCCGAGACCAGGATCGAGCCGGCCACGCCGAGGGATTCGATACGGGATGCGATGTTCAACGGGCTCCCGTAGACCAGGTCACCGTCGTCCCGGATCTCGCCGATGTGGATCCCGATGCGCACCGGGACTTTCGGCTCGCCGGCAAAGGACTGCTGGAGTGCGACGGCGCAGCGCACGCAGTCCGAGGCACTCGTGAAGTAGCTCAGGGTGCCGTCGCCGACAACCTCGTACACGTGGCCACTGAATTTCTCGACGAGTTCCCGCACTGCGCGCGTGTGCAGTTCGTTGAGTTGCCGCGCCGATCCCTCGCCGCGCGCCATCAGGGCGGTATAGCCGACCATGTCGGTGTACATGACGGCGACGAGCTTATGCACCGCAGGCCTCGCTGAGTGGGTGAAGAATTGCCGCGGGCGACCCGGGCAGCCACGGCGCGCCTCCGCGCGGAGTGCGCGACAGTATACGACGCGATCACGCCCCTGGACGGACGCGATTCCTCAGCATGGCCGGACGCTCGACGCCTCCGGCCCAAAGGTCGTATCTTGCACCGTCCGCGAACCTGGGAACTCGTTGATGCTCGATATCCGAAGCAGTCTCGCCGTGTTTCTCGCAATCGCGGACACCGCCGTCGTCGCGGCCCCGGTGTTCGGCGACGGCGTGGCCGAGGTGCGCGCCTGCGTCGAAGCTGCCGCACCGCGCGAATCGGCCACGACCCGCGTGGCCGTGGATACCTTCATCGAAGGCGAGGCGGCGCAGTCGCTGACCCTTTCGCTGCAGGCGCTGCGCGATGCCGACGGGCGCGGACGGGTGCTGCTCCGGGTGGAGGCACCGCCCGACCTCGCGGGCTACGCGGTGCTCGCGCGCGAACGCGATGACGGCGATCCCGAGGTACATACCTACCTGCCGACGCTCCGCTCGGTGCGCCGCATGAGCGGCAGCGCGTTGTCCGGCGCGCTGTTCGGCACCGATCTCACGTACGAGGATCTGCTCGAACTGCTGGCGTTCACGCGTGAGGGACACGTGGCGCGTGCGCCGGACATCGAACTGGAAGGACGACCCGCCTACGTGCTGATCGCGCAACCGGGCGGCGCGGGCGAATCGGCGTACGCGGAGATCCGGACCGAGATCGATCGCGCGACGTGCGTGCTGCGACGGGCGACGTTCAGCACCCGGCAGGGTGTGATCGCCAAGACCCTCGAGGTCCCATGGGACGCCGTGCGTCACGATGGACCGTGGGCGATCCCGGCACTCGTGGTGGCAACCAACCCGCGCAAGCACACCGAAACCCGGCTGCGCACGCTCGAGGTCCACGTGGATCCCGGGTTGCGCGAAAGCGAGTTCTCGGTCACCGGGCTCGCGCGCGGGCGCTGAAACGCCAACCACTGCACGCCGTTGACGATTGCTTGCAGTCGCGCGCGCGGTGCGTCGGGCGCCGCGTGCCGGCACTGTCAGTCACCTTGACGCGCCACGCGTGACCGTCGTCACAACGCGGGCGCGGAATTCTCGTGTTCTTTACACCGGGAGCGCCGGGATGTCGCCAAGTGCCTGTCGACGCGCGCGATCCTGGGCTGGCACGGATTCTGCCTCTGCACGGCATCGGCATTACGCCCCAGGTTCAAGCGAGGCACAGGTTCATGCACGGTTCCCGTTTCGACGTGACAGGTGGATTTCTTCGACGCTGCATCTTGCTCTGCGGCGTGCTGGCCGCGAGCCAGGTCCAGGCGGGCCTGATCGGGGACACGGTCAGTGTCGCCTTCGTCAGCGGCGACGCCAGCGCGACCGAGGTGGTCGACGCGATCGTCGGAGACGGGGAGGACGGAAACCTCTTCGGCAACCAGTTGTTCGACTTCGGAGAGGCGTCGTTCGCGCTGCGCAGTGACTCCGACTACTGCGGTATCTGGTCGTGCACGCTGACGGACACCGTGAGTCTCGTACTGGGTGGCCTCGATCTCGGCGCACCGATCGTGAACGTCGAATTCGAGTCGCTGCTGAGCGGAGTCACCGTCGCGTTCACCGCGGATTCGGCCACGTTCACCTGGCACGAGCAGACCTTGCCGGAAGCAACCTATCTCTCGGTCCGCTTCCTGACCGGACCCACGGTTTCCGGCGCGACGGTGCCGGAGCCTGTGTCGTTCGCATTGAGCGGCACCGCGCTCGCGCTGCTCGCGTGGCGCCGTCGTCGCACGCCCGCCGTGCCGCGCGCCTGATCCGGCGCAACCGTCGCCTCAATCCTCGCGCCGCACGCGCGTCGGCTCCCATGCCGGCGCGCGCTTCTCGACGAAGGCCCGGATGCCCTCGCGGCCATCCGCGGTGGCGTACACGTTGCACAGCGTCTCGATCTGGTTTTCCACGTTGCGTCGATAGTCGAGATCGTTCGCACGCAGGAACGATGCCCGCCCGAGCGCCATCAGCGTGGGCGACTTGCGCGCGAGGACCGTCGCGAGCGCCCGCGCGCGCATCATCAGTTCTGCGCGGGGCACCGCGTGGTTGATGAGACCGAGCGTCGCCGCCTCGGTCGCGGGTATCGGGGTCCCGGTGAACAGCAGTTCGAATGCCTTGTGGCGTGTGACCTGGCGCGGCAGGTGTACGTAGTGGATGGCGGGAATGAGGCCGATGTCGATCTCGGGATAGCCCAGGTCGATGTCGTCCGCCGCCAAGGTCATGTCACAAGTGATGGACAGGCTCATGCCCGCGCCGCGCGCCGGCCCGTTGATCACGGCGATCGTCGGCTTGGTCATGCGGTACTGCAGATCCATCGTCTCCATGTAGAACTTGTAGACGAATTCGCGCAACGCGAGGCTGTCCCCGCGCGCCACCATTTTCAGATCCATGCCACCGCAGAACATCCCGGGCAGCGCGCTCGTGACCAGGACCACCCGGACATCCGGGTCCGCTTCCGCACGACGCATCGCCGCGTGCAGCGCGTCGAGCAGCGCGTGATCGATCGCGTTGACGGGCGGCCGGTACAGGCTCAAGGTCGCAATCGCATCTTCGACCGCGTAGTCGACTCGGGTGTCGCTCATCCGCTGACTCCTTCGGGGTTGGGGGTGCCGGGCTCGCGCGTGGTGTTCCCGGTTGCAAGCCGCAACTCGACCGCGACGGGTCCGCGTTGCCGAATGCGGCGCGAGTAGGGCACGTCCGAGGGTTCCGCGCGGGCGCGCGCGCCGATGTCACCCTCGGCGCGGTGCGCTGCCAGCGGGCGTGACGGATCGATGAGGCCGATCCGGTGAAAGTACTCGGGGGCATACCCGGAGACGATCAGCGGCCAGGCGAACGGCACGTGACGTCCGGCCGCGCCGAGAATACGGGCGATCTCCGTGGTGCAGTTGCAGAACAGCGTGTTGTAGAAGCGCGGACGGCGCGCGAGCCGGTTCATCTGTCGCAGGTAACGGTTCAGCAGGCGCCGGCGCATCATCGGCGTGCTGACGAGGCGGTACCGGTGCACGGTCTCGTGGCGGATGTTCGTGCGGACCCGGATGAGATCGGATTCCGGCGCGGCGATGATGATGAGTTCATACGATTTCATGAAACCTGCGAGGCCCGACCATTTCTCGGTGGTCTCGCGCCGGGTCTCGATCGAGAACGCGAGCGTCTCGCCGTTGCGGAACACGAAGCTCACGATGAGATGTGCGATGCGCGGATCGCCCCAGGAGGACACGAAGAGATCGACAGCGTCGAGCTCGCCGAGCGCGTAGCGGGCATCGTCCCACGTCGCGGTGAAGTCGGTCTTCGTGCGCCACGTGAAATTGCGGCGGTGATGGATCGACAACTGCTCGCCGACGAGCATGCCGGTCGCCTGGAAGGCGTTGTCGGCCACCCAGGTGCGCGACGCGAGCGGGCGAATCGTGACCCACCAGGTGGTCCATGCGGCCAGCGCGAGTCCGAATCCGCAGGCCGTCGCATACGGGTGCGCCGGCAGCATGGCGACGGCGACGGCGGTCAGCACCAGCCAGCCGAGCGCCCAGGTGCCGGCGAAACGTTCCTTGCTGAAATAGAAGTACGCGGCTGCTGCGTGCAGGACGCCGAGCAGCGCGATTGCGGCCTGGCCGAGCGAGACGTTCATCGAGTGGTGGGCACCCTGGGCATGCCTGCATTCTAGGGACGCGCGACGGGTTCGGGGACTGTCCGGCCACTGCGCCGGTCGGCGGAATCCGAACGCCGCCGGACGCGTGTCCGACCGCGCGGAGCGGGGTGTACACTGGGTTGTCGGCGCGAGTCGCGCAGCGGGACGCAGGGCGTCGTGGAGGGCACCGGATGGACATCGCAGGTAAAGTCGTGGTGGTCACGGGGGGCGCGAGCGGCATTGGTGCGGCGCTCGCCCGGCGCTTTCGTGCGGAGGGCGCGAAAGGCGTCGCCGTGGCCGATCTGCAGGCCGATCTGCTGCAGGAAGTTGCCGACGGCATCGACGGCATGGCGGTGCCCTGCAACGTGGGCAACGAGCGCGAGATCCAGGCGCTGGTTGCCTGCGTGGAAGAGGAACTCGGGCCCATCGACGTGTTCTGTTCCAACGCGGGCATCGCGCGGCTGGGCGATGAGGATGCCCCGAACGAGGAATGGCAGCTCAACTGGGACGTGCACGTGATGGCGCACGTGTACGCGGTGCGGGCCGTCGCGCCGAAGATGGCTGCGCGGGGCGGCGGCTACCTGGTGCACACGGCATCGGCGGCCGGACTGCTCAGTCACATCCAGTCCGCCACCTATTCCGTGACCAAGCACGCCGCCGTGGCATTCGCGGAGTGGGTCTCGATCAAGTACCGCGAGCAGGGCGTGCGCGTCTCGGTGCTGGCGCCGCAGGCCGTGCGCACGCCGATGACCGATCGCCCGGAAGGCGCGCAGGTGGCGAGCGTGGACGGCATGATCGAACCCGAACAGCTCGCGGACTGCGTCATCGAAGGCATGCGCAAGGAAGAGTTCCTGATCCTGCCGCACGCGCAGGTGCGTGATTACATGCTGCGCAAGGCGAGCGACATCGATCGCTGGCTGGCGGGGATGAGCCGCTGGCGCCAGCAGCGCGGGCCCGCGCAGACCTGAGGCCTGCGGGCAGGAAGCACGGTCCACGCGCAACGCCCGACGCGGCCACCGCGCCCGGCGACGCGGCGGTGGCCGCGCAGAGACGCTCGCGGTGAGTCAGCCTCCTGGTGGCGTGCGCAGGCGGCGCAACGCGCGCAGGATGCCGATCATCACCACGGTCTCAATGAGGATCCCGCCGACCAGCAGCGGCCAGATCACGCGTCCGTCCGCGAGCAACGGCAGCACCCCCGGCGCGAACACGCCGATGAGCGCAGCCGCGATCATGAGGTTCGCGAGCACGCTGGCGGCGATCAGCGGGGGCGCCAGGCGCGCCGGGCCGCGTGGGGTGTGCTGGTGGGTCGTCATCGGTCTGCCTCATATCCGGTCCGGGCGCGCTTGCCGCGTGCAGGTCCCGCGGCGATCATGCCGCGACGCGAGGCGCGGCGCACGCGCCGATCCGGAGACCCGCATGGACTACCAGCACCTCACCGTGACGACCGCCGGGCACGTGACCCGGGTGACCCTGAACCGCCCCGAAGTCCTCAACGCGATCAACCAGCGCATGCACGACGAACTGCAGCACGCGTTCGATGCGTTCGCGCGCGATGACGACCAGTACCTCGCGGTGATCGCAGGGGCCGGCGGGCGCGCGTTCTGCGCGGGCAGCGATCTGAGATCGATCGCGAAGTCGGGCCGACCTCACCAGTACCCGCAGAGCGGCTACGCGGGCCTGATCGAACGGTTCGACCTGGACAAACCGCTGATCGCGGCGGTGGATGGCGTTGCGGTCGGCGGCGGTTTCGAAGTCGCGCTGGCCTGCGACATCCTCATCGCCACGCGGCGTTCGCGCTTCGGCCTGCCGGAGCCGCTGGTCGGCGCGGTTGCGCTCGGCGGCGGCGTGCATCGGCTCGCGCGCCAGGTGGGGCTGAAGCAGGCAATGGGGCTCATTCTGACGGGGGACATCGTCGGGGCCGAAGAGGCCGCGCGGATGGGCCTGGTCACGGAGCTCGTCGATCACGCGGAACTCGAGGCGAAGGTGGACGACTGGTGCGCGCGCATCCTGCGCTGCGCGCCGCTCGCGACCCGCGGGTCCAAGCAGACCGTGATGCGAGGGCTCGATGAACCCAGCCTGGCGCTCGCGATGGCGCGCCAGCCTCACTACCCCGCGTTTGCCGCGTGGTACGGATCGGAGGATCGGATCGAGGGCGCGGCCGCGTTCGCGGAGAAGCGTGCCCCGCGCTGGCAGGGCCGCTGACGCGCGTGGTCGGCGACGCGTCAGGGGTTACAGATCGTCGAAGCTTCCGTGGCGACCGCGTCCGGCGTCGAAACGCCGCGCGCCGGCTACCCCCTCGGCGGCCACCAGCGGGGCGCTGATCGCCCATTCCGAGCGGAGGGCCTCGCGCTCCGGCAGCCCGTGCTGGGCGTACACGGAGCGTCGATCGGCACGCAGGCAGCCCTGGGGAAACCGCGCGATCTCGTGCGCGAGTGCTTCCGCGGCCGCGCGTGAATCGCCGTCCGGCACCACGCGATCGCACGCGCCGATCCGCAGCGCCTCGGCGGCATCGACCTTGCGGCCCGTCAGGATCAGATCCAGCGCACGCCCTTCACCGATGAGCCGCGGCAACCGTACAGTGCCGCCGTCGATCAGCGGGATGCCCCAGCGTCGGCAATAGACGCCGAAGTACGCGCTTTCCTCCATCACGCGCAGATCGCACCACAGCGCGAGTTCGAAGCCGCCGGCGACCGCCGGGCCGGCGACCGCCGCGATCACGGGCTTGGACAGCGCGAGCCGGCTCGGGCCCATCGGACCGCGCGGCGCCGGGCCGTCGCCGGGAGGAAAGTCGAGCGCGGCGAGCGGCGCGTCCGCGCCTTCGAGCGAACTGGCGTACCCGAGATCCCAGCCGGCACAGAACGCGCCGCCTTCGCCCCAGAACACCGCGACCTTGGCTTCAGGGTCCGCGTCGAACGCGGTGAACGCCGCCACCAGCGCGTCCGCGCTTGCCGGGTCCATTGCATTGCGCACCTCGGGGCGGCTGTGGATCACGGTCCACACGCCGTCCGTGCGTTCGATCCGCACGCTCATGCGGGGCGCGCGTCGAAGTCGCTGGCCGCGTGGCGCTCCTTCATCTGCTCCGCCTCCGGTCCCCACGTCTTGTTGACGCGGCGCCCGCGCTGCACGGCCGGGCGTGCTTCGATCGCGCGCGCCCAGCGCTGGACGTGGCGATAGCTGTCAACGTCCAGGAATTCCTGCGCGTTGTAGAGGTCCCCGGTGACGAGCACGCCGTACCACGGGTAAACGGCGATATCGGCAAGCGTGTAGTCATCACCCGCGAGATACGGCCGGGTGGCGAGGTTGCGGTCCAGCACGTCCAGCTGCCGCTTCACCTCCATCGTGAAGCGGTTGATGCAGTATTCCATTTTCGTCGGTGCGTACGCGTAGAAGTGGCCGAAGCCACCGCCGAGGTACGGGGCGCTGCCCATCTGCCAGAACACCCAGGACAGGCATTCCGCGCGCGCGGCAGGCGCTTTCGGCAGGAACTCGCCGAACTTCTCGGCGAGGTAGACCAGGATGGCGGCGGACTCGAACAGCCGGATCGGCGGGTTGGTACCGTGATCCATCAGCGCGGGGATCTTGGAGTTCGGATTGACCGCGACGAATCCGCTGCTGAACTGGTCCCCGGCCAGGATGTCGATGTGCCACGCATCGTACTCCGCCCCGGCATGTCCGCGCGCCAGCAGTTCCTCCAGCAGCACCGTGACCTTCACCCCGTTTGGCGTGGCGAGCGAGTAAAGCTGCAGCGGGTGCTTCCCGACCGGCAACGCTTTCTCGTGGGTGGCGCCCGCGATGGGGCGATTGATCTTGGCGAAATGTCCCCCGGACTCCTTGTCCCAGGTCCAGACTTTCGGCGGCGTGTAGGCGGTATCGCTCATGGCGGCTCCGGTGGGGATGGGGAGCCGGCAGTATACCCACGCGATCTGCGCGTGGAAGGCGCCGGGCGCACCAAGGGTCAGGTGCCCGACTGTACAGCTGTCAACGGTGGGGGAGAGGCAACCCGCGACGCGCAGAGCGGGCGGGCACGCGCACACGGGCGGCGAACCCGCGCAGTGCGCGGGTTCGCGTGTGCAGGTGAGGGGTCAGCGCACGCGCCGCCGCACGCGACCCGCACCCAGCAACCCGATTCCGAGCAGCGCAAGCGTGCCAGGCTCGGGCACGGTGCTCGGGGCGCTGCCAAACAGCTGTGCTTCACCGATCTGCATGCTGTTCGCGCTATCGGGGGTCTTGACGGTCGGAAAGATCAGCAGGTAGCTCGTGTACGCGACCGAGTTCGCGAACGCGATCGTCTGCGAATTGGCGTCGTCGAGCGGGGTTGAACCGCCCGGCTGCCGGGTAGCGGGCAGGCTGAGCGAGCCTGAGGCGATCAGGTCGAACACGGCGAGCGCCACCGGTGCGGGCCCGATCGGGCTGTTCGTTCCCCACAGTTCGAACGAAGCCGGGTCGCGCGGTTCCGCGTCGTTCGCGACCCACAGCTGCAGGCTGGTGACCACGGAGGCGCCGAACGACGGCGTGATGAGCGCCCCGGTATTGAACTCCGCGAAATTCAGGTACTTCTGGCCTAAGCCGTCGATCAGGTGTTCGACCGCTTCAGAAGTGGGTGAATTATTTCCTCCGGGAGTCGTGCCCAGACTGGCCTGCTGAAAATCGGTGCCGACACGCTGTCCGCCGATGATCGTATCTCCGGGCGCGAAAATCGGGACCGCGGAAACGGTGCAGGACCAGCCGATCATGCCAGCCGCGACCCAACGTGATAGTGGTTTCATCTCGACGTATCCCCCTCGTTTGTAGGTGCGAACCGGGCGGACGTTGTCCAATCGGCCCGGTGACGGCGCCTCACGCGGCCAGTCGCGCGAGGCAATGCACGCCCGCAATTATCGCGCCAAAGAAAAAACGCCCGACAATTCAGGTGTCTGCAACCTGGAGGCCGCGCGATCTGTAAAATTCCTCAGAAAAACCGGCTGCGGGAACGAGGAGATCTGTAAGTTCCCTTGACAGATTGCGCGCCGCGCGACGGCGGGCAGGCCGATCACCCCGCCGCGGCCGCCTTCAGTTCCCGCCGCCGCCGGTGCAGTACCGGCTCCGTGTAACCGTTCGGCTGGTGCACGCCGCCGAACACGAGCTCGCACGCGGCCTGGAACGCGACGGATTCGTCGAAGTTCGCGGACATCGGCTTGTAGCCGGGTTCGTTCGCGTTCTGACGATCGACCACCACGGCCATACGCTTGAACGTCTCCAGCACGTGGCGGCGCGCCACGTAGTCGTGACGGAGCCAGTTCGCGAGGTGCTGACTGGAGATGCGCAGGGTTGCACGATCCTCCATCAGGCCCACGTCATTGATGTCCGGCACCTTGGAACAGCCGATGCCGAGATCGATCCAGCGCACCACGTAGCCCAGGATGCCCTGGCAGTTGTTGTCGAGCTCCGCCTGCACCTGCTCGCGGGTCAGCGGCGTGTCGCCGAGCAGCGGGATGGTCAGGATGTCGTCCAGGCTCGCGCGCGGGCGCTTCTTCAGTTCGTTCTGCACGGACCACACGTTGATCTGGTGGTAGTGCATCGCGTGGAGCGTGGCTGCGGTCGGCGACGGCACCCACGCGGTGCTTGCACCCGCCAGCAGGTGCGCCTGCTTGGTGCTGACCATCTCGCGCATCAGGTCGGGCTTGGTCCACATGCCCTTGCCGATCTGCGCGCGGCCCTGCAGGCCGCATGCGAGTCCGACGTCGACGTTCCAGTTCTCGTAGGCGCGGATCCACTTTTCCTGCTTCATCGCTTCCTTGCGCACCATCACGCCGGCTTCCATCGACGTGTGGATCTCGTCGCCGGTGCGATCCAGGAACCCCGTGTTGATGAACACCAGCCGTTCCTGCGCGACGCGGATGCATTCCTTGAGGTTGACGGTGGTCCGCCGCTCCTCGTCCATGATGCCGATCTTGAGCGTGTTCCGCGCAAGCCCGAGCGCGTCCTCGACCTTGTCGAAAATCGCGCACGCGAACGCGACTTCCTCCGGGCCGTGCATCTTCGGCTTGACGATGTACATCGAGCCCTTGCGCGAGTTCCGCAACGTGCCGAGTCCGCGCAGGTCATAGAGTGCGATGGTCGCGGTGATGACTGCGTCCAGGATGCCTTCCGGAACTTCCTCGCCGTTCAGCAGCACCGCTTCGTTCGTCATCAGGTGGCCGACATTGCGCACCAGCAGCAGCGAACGGCCCGGCAGGGTCAGCGGTTCGCCGGTCGGACCGCGGAACGTGCGATCCGGCGCGAGCGTGCGGGTGATCGTCCGGCCGCTCTTCTCGAACGTGTCCGCCAGCGTGCCCTGCATGAGTCCGAGCCAGTTGCGGTAGACCTCGGCCTTGTCCGCGCCGTCGGCCGCCGCGACCGAGTCCTCGCAGTCCTGGATGGTGGTGGTGGCGGACTCGAGCACGATGTCCTTGACGTGCGCGAGATCCGTGCGGCCGACCGGATGCTGGGCATCGATCTGGAGGATGACATGGAGGCCGTTGTTCCTGAGCAGGACTTCGGTCGGGGTACCGGGCTCGCCGTTGTAGCCCGCAAACCGCTCCGGGTGCTGCAGCGTGGTGGTTTCGCCGTTGCCGAGCGTGGCCTGCAGGCGCCCGTTCACCACGCGGTAGGCGGTGACCTGCGCGTGCGTGGCACCCGCGAGCGGCGCGGCCTGGTCGAGCAGGTGGCGTCCGTAGGCGATGACCTTGGCACCCCTCACGGGATTGTAGGCCCCGCCGCGCTCGGCGCCGTCGGACTCGTCGATGACATCGGAACCGTACAGTGCGTCGTACAGCGAACCCCAGCGTGCGTTGGTGGCGTTCAGGGCGTAGCGGGCGTTCTTGACGGGCACCACCAGCTGCGGGCCGGCGATGCACGCGATCTCCTCGTCCACGTGCTCGGTGGTGATGGAGAAATCCGGGCCCTCGGGTTGCAGGTAACCGATCTTCTGCAGGAATTTCTTGTACTGCACCGGATCGTGTGGCGCGTCGCAGCGCGCCTGGTGCCAGGTGTCGATCTCCGCCTGCAGCTTGTACCGCTTCAGCAGCAGGATGTTGTTCTTCGGGCCCAGTTCGGACACCACGTCCTCGAGCATCTTCCAGTACTCGGCAGCATCCAGGCCGAGCCCCGGCAGGATCTCCTTGACCACCAGTTCGTGGAGCGGGTTCGCGACTTCTATGCGGCCCTGGTTGACGCGGGTATGGGTGCTGGCGGTATCGGGAGTGCCGGGAATCATGTCCGTCTCTTGGGTGTCGAGGGTGAATGCGTAGGATAGCGGCTCCGCGGCCGTTTTTCCCGCCGCGCGCACCGCGTCTGCGCACGCGGATTGCGGACCACTGCACGGCTTGGAGGTCGCCGCTGGCTCGCCGCGGTCCCGGCCGTTCGGCTAGACTCCGGCGCGAAGCGATCTTCGGGGGAGAGCACGCGATGCGCGGAATTCTGCACGGGCTGTGCGCGGGGCTTGCGCTGCTGTTCGGGCTCGGGGCCCCGGCCTCCGCGCTGACGATCCTGCTGACCAACGACGATGGCTTCCACGCACCCGGGATCCTCGCCATGCAGGGCGCACTGCGCGACGCTGGCCACCGCGTGATCGTCGTTGCGCCCCGCACCGATCAGAGCGGCAGCAGCGTGAAGATCACCACCACTGCGTTTGCGCTCAAGCAGGAAGCGCCCGACGTGTGGGTCGTCGACGGGAGTCCCGCAGACTCCGTGTGGGTGGGGCTGCGGCGGGTGCTGCGCGACGCGCCGCCCGATCTCGTGGTGTCCGGTGGCAACCGCGGCCAGAATCTCGGCGCGGTGACCAACCTGTCCGGGACCGTGGGCGCCGCCGTGATGGCCGCGCTGAACGACGTCCCGGCCATCGCGGTGTCTGTCGGCATCGATCTCGCGGAGGCCGCCGCGGGATTCCCGTCGACCGCCGCGGCCTACCCGGCGGCGGGCGCATTCACGGCGCAGCTCGTCGCACGGCTGGCCGCGTCGCGGAATGACGGCCCGCTGCTGCCGCCGCGCACCGTGCTCAACGTCAACTACCCGGCGCGCCCGGCCGCGGACGTCAGGCCGGCACGCTGGACCCGCCTGGGCGCGGAACTCGGCTACGCCGCCGACTACGTCGACGGCGACGGCGCGGACACGGTGAAGCTCGCGTTCGGCCCGGATCCGAATCCCTACGCGGCGAACAACCCGCACGACACTGCCCGCTTCGCGGCCGGCCACGTCACCGTCACCGTGCTCCAGGCCGACTGGCTCGCCCCGCGCGCGGTGCGCGTGGAGACGATGCGCCGCGTCGGCGACCTCGTGCGGCCCTGAGCCGACACGCACGGCGCTGTCCGCCGAGATGCACGCGCTGCTGCTCGCGTTCCCGCTGATCGTGGCGATGGGCGGCGTGTCGGTGGACTCACTATCGGTGAGCGGCGAACCATTCGACGTTGCCGCGGAATGGCGCGACGTGCCGCTGCGCGAACCGCTCAGCGCAAATACCGGCAACCCGCGGCTCATCCTGTACATCCGCGATCTCGACGGCGCGGGACTCGATCGCGACCGCGTGGTCAAACAGCTGCCCTGGCGCTTCCAGAAGGATTCGGTGGAGGCCGAGGTGTTCGCGCGTGACGGCACAGCGTATCCGCTGCGCATGACGGGCTATTCGTTCTTCCGCGGCATGCCGGGACTCGTATTGGAGCATCCGGACATCCCGCGCGGGGTGAGCTTCTACCGGCTCCGCCTGCGCAGCCGGACCCCCATCCCGCGCGCCGTGATGATCTGGCTCGACAGCCTCGGTCGATCGCGCCCGGAGTGATTGCCGGTGCGCCACGCCTGCGGTTAGTGTGCAGTGGCCCGACCGGAGAGCGTCCACGATGAACACCCCTGACCTGCTGAACCCTCGCGGGGAATACCAGGAGATATACGACCAGGCGTTCCGCTTCTCGAAGGAACGCCTGCATCCGTTGCTGGCGAAGATGGACGACGAGGACTGGTATCCACCGGAGCTCCTGCGTGAACTCGCGGAGGCCGGGTACCTGGGCATCACGGCGCCGCCGACGCTCGGCGGCGCGGGGCTCGACGTGTTCGCCTCCGGCATGGTGAGCGAGGCGATGTGCTACTGGAACCTGAACGCGAATGCGATCTGGGGACCGCACGAGAACCTCTGCCTGAACAACCTGCTGCGCAACGGCAACGCCGAGCAGCAGCAGCGCTTCGTGCCGCGGTTGTGCCGGGCGGAACTCGTCGGTGCGCTGGCGCTGACCGAGCCCGGCGCCGGTTCGGACGCGCTCGGTGGCATGTGCACCACCGCACGGCGCGACGGCGACCACTACGTGCTGAACGGGCGCAAGCTCTTCATCTCCAACGGGCCCATCGCCGACGTCGTGCTCGTTTATGCGAAGTCAGCGCCGGAGCTGGGCGCGAAAGGGATCTCCGCGTTCATCGTCGAGAAGGGTATGCCGGGATTCGGCGTGGCGCAGACCCTGAAGAAGATGGGATGGCGCGGCTGCCCCACCGGGGAGCTCGTGTTCGACGACTGCCGTGTGCCGGTCGCCAACCGGGTGCTCGACGAAAACCAGGGCGTCGCCGTCGTGATGAGCGGCCTCGACATCGAGCGCGCATTCTTCGCCGTGGGGATTCTCGGCAGCGCGCAGCGCGTGCTGGACCTGTCGATCGACTACGCCGCGCAACGCCGGCAGTTCGGACGGCCGATCGGGGATTTCCAGATGATCCAGGCCATGCTGGCGGACATGTACACCGAGATCGAGGCGGCCCGGCTGCTTGCGTACCGCGCGCTGCTCGCCTGCAATGCGATGGAGCGCGGCGGCGGCGGTCGCGGCGAACTGCACAAGCTGTGTGCCGCTGCTCTGCTCAAGTCCGGCAACCTGCATGCGCAGTGCACCGAGATGGCGGTGCAGATCCACGGGGGCATGGGGTTCATGTGGGAGACCGAGGTGAACCGCCACTACCGCAGCGCGAAGATTTCCGAGATCGGCGCGGGGTCGCGCGAGATCAGGCGCCTCATCATCGCCGGTGAACTGCTGAAGAACGCGATCGGCTGACACGTGGGCGCCAAGAGTCGAAGCGCGGCGGCAGGCACGAACGAACGGGAAAGGGGGAGGGGAATGGACGAACGTCTGAACGGAAAGATGATCGTGATACTCGGCGGCAGCTCCGGGATCGGACTCGCGACCGCGCTCGCCGCGCGGGCGGCCGGCGCGGAGGTCGCGATCACGGGTCGCAACGCCGCGCGGCTCGCGCGCGCACGCGAACTGCTGGGCGGCGAGACGCGCACCGCGCAGTTCGATGCCGCACATGAAACGCCCGCGCGCGAGTTCTTCGAATCGCTGCCCCATATCGATCACATCTTTTCGACGGCCGGCACCCTGGTGCATGACCCGAAGCTCGCCCCGGCGCGCGCGCAGCTGAGGCCGGCGATGGGTGTGCGGTTCTGGTCCGCGTTGTATGCGTGCAAGTACGGCGCACCGCGGATCCGGCCGGGCGGCTCGCTGGTGTTCATGTCGGGGACGGCCGCCCGGCGGCCGCTCGCCGGCGCGGCAGTGGCGTCCGCCTCCTGCGGTGCCGTCGAATCCTTCATGCGCGCGATGGTGCTTGACCTCGCACCCCTTCGCGTGAACGTCGTCCAGCCCGGTTACGTGGATACGCCGCTGTTCGACGCACTGCTGGGCGAGCAGCGCGACGCGGTGCTCCAGGCCGCCGGCGAGAAACTGCCGGTCGGGCGCGTGGGGCGTCCCGAGGAGATCGCCGACGCGGTGCTGTTCCTGATGCGCAACGGTTACGTCAACGGCACCATCCTGACGGTGGATGGCGGCGGTACGCTGGTCTGAACGGTTCATTGGCTATCCGTTTTATTGGCAGGAGGTCCCATGCGCGAGCCGATGCCTTACCTGGAACGCGTGAAAATCCAGGCCGAGATCCTGATCCCGCTGTTTCGACGGCTGCGTGCCGAACTCGGCGATGAACGCGCGTGCGCCCTCGTGCGTGCCGCGGTGGCGGAGTTCGCCACGGGGCTCGGGCAGCGCCTGCGCGAGGGCGACGGGACCCCGCTGACCCGGCTGAAGCGCATGGTGCCGGCGTTCACCGCCGGCAATGCGCTCGATATCGAACCGCTGACTGATGATGCGCGGGAACTGCGCTTCAACGTGCGCGGCTGTCGCTACGCGGAGTATTTCCAGTCGATCGGCGAGCCGCTGCTCGGGGCGATGCTGACCTGCGAAATGGACCCGCCGATGACCGACGGAATCGGTGACGGCCTGCGGCTCGAACGCACGCAGACGCTCCTGAAGGGCGGCACCCACTGCGATTTCCGCTGGTCCGTGCCCGACTGATCATTGACGAGGAGGGGAGATCACATGAGCAACCTGATCGAGTTCGCAAATCGCTGGATCGCGGCCTACAACGCCAAGGATTTCGATACCCTGCGCGGGATGATGGCGCCAGACATGCACATCGAGCATCACAATCGCGGGGTGGTGCTCGACGGCGCCGAGGCGATGCTGACGGTGATGCGGCAGTTCGGTGACCTCCTGCCGGATCGCCGCTTCCACTCGGTGCGCCGGCAGTTCGCGGCCGGCGATACCGTGGTCTCCGAGCTCACGTGGGAAGCCACCCCAACCGTCGACATCGACGGGTTCGCGAAGAAGGGCGAGACCATCAGGCTCGAACTCGCCTGCCTCTGGACGGTGCGGGAAGGCAGGCTCGTCGATTATCACGACTACGGCTGACGCCGTCAGTCCTGGACGTCGTCCAGCACCAGCGTGGGACCGCCGCACCTGGTCCAGTACTCGTTGTCGTAGTACTCGCGCCACTCGATGATCCTGCCGTTCTCGGTGAGTTCGAACATGCCGCACACCTTGAGCTCCATCTGCCAGGTGCCGCTGCCGTTCCAGTCCCAGCGATCGACGCGCTCGGTGATCACCTTGTTCTCGTGACCGAACACGTTCACGAGCAGGAAAGACACGTTCTTCGCGGGCTTGAAGATTGACGCGATCATCCGCCGGACGTTGTCCTTGCCCCGGATCGCTTCCAGCGGCTGGTTCAGGTAGGTCATGTCCTCGGTGCACTGCGCCATGCAGGCGTCGACGTCACGCTCGTCCCATCCCTTCAGGAACGCACGGACGACGCCCTCGTTGCGGGCGATCCTGGCTTCTTTGCTGTCCATCGGTACTTCCTCGTTCATGTTGAGCGCGCGGATTGCAGCGGGATCAGTCGAGATGCAGGGTCGGGCCGCCATTGTCGAACCACAGGCGGTTGTCGAAGTAGTCGCGCCAGCCGCAGATCTTGCCGGCGTCGTTGAGGTCGAACATGCCGATGCAGGGCAGCCCGAGGCGCCAATTCGCAGTCGGCGGGTCGTCGTGGAATTTCCAGCAGTCCAGCCGCTCGGTCACGACCACGTTGCCGCGGCCGAAGCAGTTCCTGAGCTCCCAGTGCACCTTGCTCGTCAGCTGCATGATGCCGGCGACGATCTTGCGCACGTCGCGCTGTCCCACCACCGGGGCGAGCGGCTGATTGATGTAGACGATGTCGTCCGACAGGCACGCCATCGCGACGTCGGGATCCAGCGCTTCCCAGGCATCGATGAACAGCCGCACCTTGAACACGTTGCGCGCGATCTTCTCTTCCTCGGTCATGGCTTTCCCCTGTTGCTGTGCCTGTGGCGATGCGGTGGGTCGGACCGCGGTCACGGGCGGTCCGTGCCACGGGCGAGCGCGGACGTTAGCCCGGCCGGGCGCGGGACGAAAAGCGACGCTCCTGCCAATCTCTGTTATTTTGGTGACAGTGACTTGGCAGCGGCGACGCGGGATGGACCGGAACGCAATCGAGGACCTGCTGATGCCCGCGACGTACGGGCGGCACCTCACCCGGCTGTTCGACCCGGTGGCGCTGCTCGCGGGCACCGGGCTCACGGCGGCGGACCTCAACGATCCCGATCGCCGCATCACCGTACGCCAGGCGCTGCAGTACATCGACAATACGTTCGCGCTCGCGCGGGAACCGGACTGGTACATGGCGTGGGCGGGCACCCTGGCCGATCATTTCCACGGTCCGATCAGCGTCGCGCTGCTGTCCGCACCGACGCTCGGCGACGGGATCGACACCTATCTCAAGTACTTCCCGGTGCGCGTGCCGTACCTGCACATGCAGGGTCGCGAGGAAGGTGCACATTTCTGCGCGGAGATCTGGCCGCTGATGGATCTCGGGCGCAGCACGTCGCTGCTCGTGGAATCGCCGCTCATCATCCTGCAGCAGTACATGCAGACCGTGTACGCAACGGATTTCACCGCGGCGCGTCTCGAACTGGCCTATCCGCCGACCCCGCACGCCGCCCGCTATCCGCGCTTCTTCCGTTGTGAAGTGGTGTTCGACGCGCCGCGCCACGCGCTGATGATCCCCACCACCTGGCGCGCGCTGCGCAACCTGGACTACCAGGAGTCCACGTGGTCGCACGCGCTCGCGCAGTGCGAGGCGATCGCGTCGTCACGTGAGCGGGAGACCCTGGGACAGGTGCGGTTCTTCCTCTGCAGCGCGTTCGCAGTGCCCGATCGCGGACGCGCACTGCCCACCCTGGACGAGGTGGCCGCGCATCTTCACCTTGCGCCGCGCACCCTGATCCGTCGCCTGCGCCGGCTCGGCACGACCTACCAGGCCATCACCGATGACTTCCTGCGCATGCGCGCGGCCGAACTCCTCGCCAACGACGGGATCCGCATCAAGGAGGTTGCGGCCGCGCTCGGCTTCCACAACCCCGCGAACTTCGGCAAGGCGTTCAAGCGGTGGTTCGGCGTCTCCCCCGGCGGCTACCGCGCGCGCCACATCCGGCCGCCGGGCCACACGGGCGCGCCGGCCTGAACGCACCGCTCAGTACGGCGTCCCGTCCTTGCGGGTGAACACCCAGCGGCCATCCACCTGCACGGCCTGCAGATCGTCGTCGGGATAGGTCGCCGCGTCACCCGGCGTGCGATCGCCAACCTCGAGGTACACCGCGTCCACGTCGCCATGGTTCACGAGCATGTGGGCGTCACCGGTGCCGGCCGCGAAGCCGGCGCAGCTGCCGGGTTCGAGGCGGAGTTCACCGGCATCGGTCACCAGGGTTGGCGTGCCGGACAGCACGTAGACGAACTCGTCCTGGCGGGTGTGCGCGTGGCGCAGCGCGGAGACCGCGCCGGGCGGCAGGCGCACGAGGTTCACGCCGAAATTCGTCAGTCCGAACAGCTCGCCGAGCGGACGCTTCTCGCGGCCGGCCATGCGGCGTGCGAACGGTTCCGGGTAATTCGAAGGCTTGCGGCGAAGCGGCGCGTCCTGGGCACGCAGCGCGGTGGGGTAGGGGGTGGCCATGACAACGTTCCTCGGGCGGCAATCGGTTCAGTTTCTCAGGACCACAGCGCGCCGACCCGGCGCCGGAGATCGATCCGGACCGCGTCCGCGGGTGCGGGCTCCGCCACCTGCCGGCTCGCCCAGGATCGCTGCTCGAACGTCCCGAGCACGGCGTCCGTCAGGAAGCGGCTCTTCGTCCCGTAGACATGCCGGTCCCCATGGCGCGGCTGTTCGGTCACGTAGTATCGGAACGGGCTGACCAGCACGAGCCGGTTCCGGGCGCGCGTCAGCGCGACGTACGCGAGGCGGCGCTCCTCCTCCAGGCGCGCCGGCGTCGCGGTCCCGAACTCGTTCGGAAACGATCCGTCGGTGAAATGCTGTACGTAGACCGTGTCCCATTCCTGCCCCTTGGCCGAGTGCACGGTGGACAGCACGAGGTAATCTTCATCGATGTGCGGAGAGGCGGCGAGATCGCCGCTGCCGCGCGGCGGATCGAGCGTCAGCTCGGTCAGGAATGCACGCCGTGACGGGTAGTCCTGCGCAATCTGCGCGAGCTGTTCGAGATCCCCTTCGCGCGGAAACGCATGGTCGAAGCGCCGCTCCAGGTGCGGCTGGTACCACGTGATCACCTGTTCCACCTGGCCGGCCCACGGCGCACCCGCCAGCGACTCCAGCAACGCCACCAGCGCGTCCCACGCGGGGCGGATGCCACCCGCGATTTCGCGCATGTCGCGCAGCGCCGTGAAGCCCCCGTGGAACTGCAGCCGATCGCACGCGCGGCGCGCCAGCGCCGGCCCGATCCCTTCCAGGACCTGCAGGATGCGGAAGGCGGCGAGTTCATGGCGCGGGTTCTCCGCCCAGTGCAGTACCGACAGCACGTCCTTGACGTGCGCCGCCTCCAGGAACCGCAGTCCGCCGTACTTCACGTACGGGATCCCGCGCCGGCCGAGTTCGAGTTCCAGGCGCAGCGGATGACGGCTGTTGCGGAACAGCACCGCCTGGTGCCACAGGCGCACGCCCTGTTCGCGGCGTTCGAGGATCTGATCGCACAGGAACAGCGCTTCCTCCTGTTCGTCCTCCACCGTGACCAGCTGCGGTCGCGGTCCGTCACCGCGCGCGGCGCGCAGCGCCTTGCCGTACGTGCGCGTCGCGTCCTGCATCAGCGCGTTGGAAGCGTCGAGAATCGGTTGTGTCGATCGGTAGTTCTCCTCGAGCTTCACGACCGCGGCGCCAGGATAGTGCCCGGGGAAGTCCAGGATGTTCTCCACGTCCGCTGCACGGAACCCGTAGATCGACTGCGCATCGTCGCCGACCACCATCAGGTTGCGGCCGTCGGGGCGCAGGCGCCGGACGATCGCGGCCTGCAGGCGGTTGGTGTCCTGGTACTCGTCCACCAGGATGTGATCGAAGCGGTCGCTGATCGCGCGCGCAAGCCGCGGTTCCTCCACGAGGTACGACCAGTAGAGCAGCAGGTCGTCGTAATCGAGCGTCTGCTGGCGAAGTTTGCGCTCCACGTAGGCCTTGAACAGCGCGGTCAGCTCGGCCTGCCACTGCGCGAAGTGCGGAAACTGTTCCGCGAGCGTGTCCGCGAGCGGGCACTGCGCGTTGACGGTGCGCGAGTAGATGTCGAGACAGGTGGCCTTCTGCGGAAACCGCTCCTTCCGCTGGTGGAAGCCGAGCGTCTGGCGTTCGAGATCGAGCGCATCCGCGGCATCGCCACGATCGAGCACGCTGAACGACGCCTCGAGCCCGAGGTTCGCATGGTATTCGCGCAGCAGGCGCGCACCGATCGCGTGGAATGTCCCGGCCCACGCAATCCGGGTGGGCTGCCCGATCCGCGTGCTGCCGGCGGCCGCCTTCGTCGCCGCGGCGACCTGCTGCTGTGCACGCTGCACCATCTCTCGCGCGGCATTGCGCGTGAACGTCAGCAGCAGGATGCGCGCCGGGTCCACGCCCTGCAGACAGAGATGCGCGACACGGTGGGCGAGGGTCATCGTCTTGCCGGTGCCCGCGCCGGCGATCACGAGCAGCGGCGGGCTCTGCCAGCCGGCGTCATCGGCCGCGCCGAACGTGACCGCTGTACGCTGCTGCGGGTTGAGTGTGGGGGCTGAACCGCTCATACGCGACGCCGCAGCTCGACCACGCGGCCGAGGATATGCAGGTTGGCGCCGGATGGCGGCACGATGTCTGCGTACTCCGGGTTCTCCGCTTTCAGCACCACCCGGCCGCCGGCACGGACGAGCGTCTTGAGCGTGGCCTCGTCATCGACCACGGCGACGACCACGTCCCCGCTGCGCACCGGCGCGTCGCGCTCGGCGATCACGAGATCGCCATCATGGATGCCACGGCCGGCCATGCTCTCGCCCACCACGCGCAGCGCGAATGCGCCGTCGCGCGAAGTGGCGGCCACCGGCACGAAACCCGCCGCGTCCTCGACGGCGACGTCAGGTGTGCCCGCGCGGATACGTCCGAGGATCGGTGCGAGCGCGGGCGGCGCCGCGCCCGGCACGCGGAACCCGCGGTCACGCCCCGGCTCCTGTTCGAGCTGGCCCGCGGCGACAAGCGCCGCGAGATGCTCACGCGCGGTTGCCGTGGAGCGGAATCCGAACGCGTCCTGGACTTCGCGCACGGAGGGCGGCGCGCCGGCCAGCACGCGGCGGCGCACGAAGTCGAGCACGCGGAGACGGGTATCCCCTGGGGTGGTTCTTGGCATGCCGCAGCTATACCACACGATCGGGCGGTATGCCACGGTGGTCGCCGCCGCGCCCGGCGGGTGCGACGGCGACAGTCGGGCGGACGCGGTGCGCGCTGCCGGTCAGGCCAGTTCGTAGGACTCCAGTTCGGGCTTCGCCATCACCTCGAAGAACCGGTCACGTGACCACGGCCAGCTCGCCGGCACCCCGTGCTTGTCCAGGTACCAGCTTTTGCAGCCAGTCGACCAGATCGATTTCTTCGCGGCGACGGTACGCTCGCTCTCGAACCGCGCGGTCGCCTCGCGCTTCGGCGCGATCTCGCGGCAGTGACCGGCGCGAATCTGCTCCAGCAGCTGCAGGATGTAGCCGACCTGGTACTCCGCGATCTGGATCAGCGAGAAATTGCCGACCGGACCGTTCGGACCATTCAACAGGAACAGGTTCGGAAATTCCGGGATCGAGATCGACAGGTACGCGACCGGGTGATCCGACCACACGTCGTCGAGATTCACGCCATGGCGGCCGAGCACCGTCGTCGGGCGGATGAAGCTGTCGGCACGGAACCCGGTGGCGGCCACCAGCACGTCCAGTTCGTGCAGTTCGCCATCCTTCGTGCGCACGCCATCCGGCTCGACGCACTCGATGCCCTCGGTGACGAGGCGCGCATTCGGGTGCTGGATCGCCTGGTAGAAGTCGCTCGAGAAGATGAGGCGCTTGCAACCGGCGCGGTAGTTCGGGCGCAGCTTCTCGCGCAGCACCGGATCCTTGACGTTGTTCTCCAGGTTGGCGAGGCACGCGGCCTCGATATCCTTCATCTCCTGCGACTCCGCATCGATCACGGCCGAGGAGAACCGCTGGAAGTACTCGTTCGCCTCCTTCTTGATCGTCGCGAGCCGTGCCGGGTTGGTGCGGAACTCCTCCTTGTCAGCGTCCGTGAAGGTCTCGTTCTCGATCGGCATGATCCACTGCGCGGTGCGCTGGAAAAGTTCGAAGCGGGCGACCTTGCCGACGAGCGCGGAGGTGATCTGGATGGCGGTGGAGCCCGTGCCGATCACGCCCACGCGCTTGCCTTCGAGCGGCACCGAGTGATCCCAGCGCGCGCTGTGAAAGCAGGCGCCCTTGAACGACGCCAGGCCCGGAATGTCAGCGATGTGCGGATGGTGCAGCACGCCGGTGGCGGCAATCACCACATCCGCGACATCCTTGCGGCCCGTGGATGTCTCGACATGCCAGCGGCCATCGACGAAGCGGCAGGTGGGAATGCCCTCGTTGAAGCGGACGTGTTCGACCACGCCATACTTCTGCGCGACGGTCTCGAAGTAGCGCTGGATCTCGGGTCCCTCGGCGAACGTGTGGCTCCATTCGGGGTTCGGTTCGAACGAATAGGTGTAGAGGTGCGCCGGGACATCGCACGCGATCCCGGGGTAGGTATTCTCCCGCCACGTGCCGCCGACGCGGCCGGTCTTCTCGTAGATCACGTAATCACGATAGCCCGCCTCCCGCAGCTTGATGGCGGTCAGGATGCCGGCCATGCCGGCGCCGATGATGATGATGCGGGGGTTTCGGGCGGATGTCGCGGAGGACGTCATGCTGCACTCTCCAGGATTCCGGCGCTCGTCTGCACGTTCGCGCCGCCAGGTTGAACATCGAGTCGAGGTAAGGTCGGCGGATATCTTAGTCAGCCCGCGCGGCGCCGACGAGGCCAGCGGCTTCACGGCGGGGCGACGCTGGTGTGTCGGAACGTGGCGAATCCATCAAACCGTGACCTGTATCAACGGGATGTCGGAATCGCCTGACCGGACACGGGCGCGCGCGCCCGGGCCAGCAGCCAGCCCGCGCCCACCGCCGCGCTCGTGACCACGGCGAGCAGCAGCGAGGCGAGCGCGTTGATCTCGGGCGAAAGCCCGAGGCGGACCTTCGAGTAGATCAGCATCGGCAGGGTGGTGGCGCCCGGTCCGGACACGAAGCTCGCGATCACGAGATCGTCGAGCGACAAGGTGAACGCGAGCAGCCAGCCGGCCACGAGTGCGGGGGCGATCAGCGGCAACGTGATGCGGAAGAACACGGTAGCCGGGCGCGCACCGAGGTCGAGTGCGGCTTCCTCCAGCGACGGGTCCAGGCCGACGAGGCGCGACTGCACTACCACCGCCACGTACGCGAGCGCGAATGTCGTGTGCGCGATCACCACTGTCAGCAGGCCGCGTTCGCTCGGCCAGCCAATCGCCTGTTCGAGCGCCACGAACAGCAGCAGCAGCGACAGCCCGGTGATCACTTCCGGCATCACCAGCGGCGCCGTTGCAAGCCCGGACAGCAGCGCACGGCCCCGGAACGGTCCGAAGCGCGAGAGACACACCGCGACCAGGGTGCCGAGTACCACCGCCAGGCTCGCGCTGACGAGCGCGATCTGCAGGCTGAGCAGCGCGGCGTCGAGCACCTGCGCGTTGCGGAACAGCGCGGCATACCACCGCGTGGAGAACCCGCTCCACACCGTCACGAGCCGGTTGGCGTTGAACGAGTAGATCACCAGCGACACGATGGGCAGGTAGAGAAACATGAACGCGCCCACCATCCAGGTGGTGGCGAGGCGTGACGGGCGCGCGCTCATGCCGAATGCGTTCCGGCGCGTGTCCCTGCGCGTTGCAGCGCGAGCACCGCGAGCACGCCGACCAGCATCACGACGGCCACCGCGGCGGCCACCGGCCAGGCGCGGTTCACGAAGAACTCGGTCCACAGCACGTGGCCGATCATCAGTGTGTCCGCGCCACCGAGCAGGTCCGGGATCACGAACTCACCGAGCGCCGGAATGAACACCAGCGCGAACCCGGCGGCAATGCCGGGCACGGACAGCGGCACGGTCACGGTGAAGAATGCGCGCAGCGGACGGCAGCCGAGATCCGCCGCGGCTTCCAGCAAGGTCCGGTCGAGTCTCAGCAGGGTGGCGTACAACGGCAGGACCATGAACGGCAGGTACGTGTACACGATACCGACATACACCGCGAACGCCGTCTTCAGCATCACGAGCGGCTGTTCGATGAGCCCGAGCCACTGCAGCCCCTGGTTGACCACGCCATGGTTGCTCAGCAGCCCGACCCACGCATACACGCGCAGCAGGAACGACGTCCAGAACGGCAGGATCACGAGCATCAGCAGCATCGGCCGCCACGCGGATGGCATCCGTGTCATCGCGTAGGCCATCGGGTACCCGACCAGCAGGCAGAGGCACGCGGAGATGAATGCGATCTTCACGGAACTGAGATAGGCCTTGCCGTACAGCGCGTCCTCGACGAGGAAACGGTAGTTGTCCAGGTCCGCGGCGAGCGTCAGTGCGCCGGTGGCCGACCGTTGCACGAGCGCGCTGTACGGGGGCTGCGCGATCGCCGGGTCCGCCAGCGAGATCTTCAGCACGATCAGCAGCGGCAGCAGGAAGAACAGGCCGAGCCACGCGAGCGGTACTGCGATCGCGCCGCGTCGGCCGTGGCGGTCCCGCGCGCCCGCGAGCGGCTCGGCGGACCACCGGCGCCCGTTCATGTGGTCAGCACCACGCCACTGTCGGCGCGCCAGCTCACTATCACCGCGTCGCCCCGCGCCACGGTCTCGGTGGCGTGCCGTTCGAGGTTGGGCAAGGTGACCTTCACGTGCCGGCCGCCGGAGAGCCGGATCGCGACCATCGACAGGTCGCCGAGATAGACGACGCCTTCGACCGTCCCGGCCGCGCAGTTGTCGGCCACCGCGCCGGCGGTGCCGCGGGCGAGCGTGATCTTCTCGGGCCGGATTGCCATCGTCACGCCGCCGGACGGCGGCGCGGCGAGGGCGTGGTGAAGCCTGAGCACGCAGCCCGCCGCGTCGTCGCGAATGCGCACGGTCGTCGCGTCCGCATCGAGCACGCGCCCTTCAAACAGGTTGGTGGTGCCGATGAAGTCGGCGACATAGCGTGAGCAGGGATTCTCGTAGACGTCGCGGGGGGTACCCATCTGCAGGATTCGGCCTGCGTGCATGACGCCGATCCGCGTGGCGAGCGACATCGCCTCTTCCTGGTCGTGGGTGACGACCACGAACGTGATCCCGAGTTCACGCTGCAGGTTCCGCAGCTCGAACTGGGTCGTCTCCCGGAGCTTGCGATCGAGTGCCCCGAGCGGTTCGTCGAGCAGCAGCAGGCGCGGCCGCTTGACCAGCGCCCGGGCGAGCGCGACGCGCTGCCGCTGGCCGCCCGACAGCTGGTGCGGCCTGCGCATCGCGAGCCCGTCGAGCTGCACCATCTCCAGCATCGCGTGCACGCGCGCGTCGATGGCACGCCGCGGCAGACCTTCCTGGCGCAATCCGAACGCGACGTTGCCCGCGACCGTCAGGTGCGGGAACAGCGCGTAGGACTGGAACATCATGTTCAGCGGGCGCAGGTAGGGCGGCACGCCGGCGAGATCCCGGCCCTCGAACACGATGCGCCCGCTGTCCGGTGTCTCGAAGCCGGCGATCAGGCGCAGCAAGGTGCTCTTGCCGCAGCCGGAACCGCCGAGCAGGCAGAAGAGTTCGCCCGCCGCGATGTCCAGACTGACCGCGTCCACCGCGGTGAAATCGCCGAACCGCCTGGTCACCTGCTCGAGGCGCAGGCAGATCCGGGACGCCGCCCCATCCGGCGCGCGCGCGTCCATCGCCGCTGCCGTGGTCACTGGTTCGTCTTGATGCGCGTCCACGCGCGGGTCGTAAGGCGGTCGTATTCCGGCGTGTTCACGACCTGCGGAAACAGCTTGGTCTTGGTCTCGGCATCGGGGTAGATCGCCGGATCGGCGGCGATCGCGGGATCCACCAGCGTAAGCGATGCGGCGTTGCCGTTCGCGTAGTTCACATGGTTCGTGACCGCCGCGATGACCTCCGGGCGCAGGATGTAATCGAGAAACCGGTACGCGTTGTCGACGTTCGGTGCGTCCTTCGGGATCGCCATCGTGTCCACCCAGATCAGCGCACCCTCGCGCGGGATCACGTACCGGATCTCATGCCCGTTTCGCGCCTCGCGCGCGCGGTCGCGCGCGATCAGCACGTCGCCGCTCCATCCGAGCGCGAGGCACACTTCGCCGTTCGCAAGGTCGTTGATGTACTGGGAGGAATGGAAGTAGCGGATTGCCGGCCGCACGGCCATCACGAACTTCTCGGCTGCCGCCAGGTGTTCCTCGGTCTGGCTGCCGGTCGGCAACCCGAGCAGGCGCAACGCGGTGGGGAACACTTCGCTGGACGCGTCGAGCATGGAGACGCCGCAGTCCTTGAAGCGCGTGACGATTTCCGGCTTGAAGATCATGTCCCAGGAGTCGATCGGCGCATCGGGGAGGCGCTCGCGGATCATTTTCTCGTTGTACCCGAGGCCGGTCGTGCCCCACATCCACGGCAGCACGTGGCGGTTGTCCGGATCGTAACCGGCGAGCACTTTCATGATGGCGGGATCGAGATTCCGGTAGTGCGGGAGCTTTGCGCGGTCCAGGGGCTGGAACACCCCCGCCTGGATCTGGCGCGCGACGAAAAATGCGGACGGCACAACGATGTCGTAACCGGTGCGACCAGCCAGCAGCTTGGCCTCGAGCACCTCGTTCGAGTCGAACACGTCGTAGCGGACCTTGATCCCGGTCTCCTGCTCGAAGTTCGCGATCGTGTCCTCGGCGATGTAGTCGGACCAGTTGTAGATGTTCAGCACCTGCGCGTCGTCTGCCGGCGGTGACCCGGTGTTCCCGGGCGCGGAGGACGCGCTGTCCCCTGCGTCGCCGCAGGATGCAAGCAAAACGGGAATGACCACCGGCCACAGCCGGCGCAGGCGCATGTGCCATGTCAGTCGCATGGGCTCGGGTACTCCGTACTGGGGGCGAGCGCTGCCGGTCGATTGATCGCGTCGCCAGGGAGTGGTGCGTCGCACGAGGCCGGACATTACGCCAGGGGGGACGGCGGTCGCAACCGCCGGGCCGCGCGCGCACCCTGCCTGCCATGCCCTGGGCAAGGGGTGCCTGACCTGGTCACCCGATCGCGTCGGCGGTCAGGTCGAGGCAGCGCCGCGCCCGGCGCACCAGTTCATCGATTTCTTCGCGTGTAATCACGAGCGGTGGCGCCAGCACCATGGTGTCGCCGACGGCCCGCATCACGAGCCCTTCGCGCAGGCAGATATCCCGGCACCGGGTCCCGACTTCACCCAGCGGTGCAAAGCGGGCGCGAGTTCGCTTGTCCTGCACCAGCTCGAGGCCGGCGATGAGTCCGACGCTGCGGACTTCGCCGACGAGCGGGTGATCGCCGAGTGTTGCGAGCGCCGCGCCGAAGTACGGCCCGAGCGTGGTGCCGACGCGCGCGACGATGCCCTCGTCGCGCAGCAGCCGCACGTTCACCTCGCCCACCGCGCAGCAGGCGGGATGTCCGGAGTACGTGTACCCGTGGAAGAACTCGCCGCCCGCATTGAGCACGTCGGCCACGTGGCGCGTGACCATCACGCCGCCGAGCGGCAGGTAGCCGGATGAAATGCCTTTCGCCAAGGTCATCAGGTCGGGCGTGAATCCGAACGTCTCGCAGCCGAACCAGCGACCGGTGCGGCCGAATCCGCAGATGACTTCATCGGCGACCAGCAGCACGCCGTGGCGGCGGCAGATCCGCTCGACCGCCGGCCAGTACGTCGACGGCGGAATGATCACGCCGCCCGCGCCCTGCACCGGCTCGCCGACGAACGCCGCGACGCGCGCCGGCCCGATCTCCAGGATCTTCCGCTCCAGCCAGTCCGCAGCCTGCAGGCCGAACGCTTCCGGGGTGTCGTCACCGCCGAGCCCGTACCAGTACGGTGGATCGATGTGCACGAAGCCCGGCAGCGGCAGGCCGCCCTGCGCGTGCATCGCCGGCATGCCGCCGAGGCTTGCGCCGGCGAGGGTGCTGCCGTGGTAACCGTGCCAGCGGCCGATGATGACGTCCCGCTGCGGTTCGCCGCGCGCTGCCCAGTAGTGGCGCACCATCCGCACGACCGTGTCGACTGCCTCCGATCCCGAACTCGTGAAGAACACGTGTTCGAACCCGGCGGGCGTGACCTCGGCGAGCAGGGCGGCGAGCGCGAGCGCCGGGGGATTGGCCGTCTTGAAGAAACTGTTGTAGTACGGCAGCTCCTGCAGCTGCGCGGCGGCCGCGTCGACCAGCTCACGGCGGCCGTAACCGATGTTCACGCACCACAGTCCCGCCATGCCATCCAGCAGCCGGTGGCCCTCGGAGTCCCACAGCCACACCCCGTCCGCCCGCGCGATGATGCGGGCACCGGTGGCGTGCAGCGCCGCGCCGTTGGTGAACGGATGCAGGTAGTGCGCCTGGTCCAGCGCCTGCCATTCGGCCGTCGAATGTCGGGACGCGAGCGTCATGCGCACCGTGGGATCAGACATTCAACAGCAGGAATTCGCGTTCCCACGAACTGATCACGTGAAAGAACGTGGAGTATTCCTTCTGTTTGACCGCCGCGTAGGTGCGTGCGAAGCGCTCCCCGATGATGTCCTTCAGCGCGGTCGAAGCCGCCAGCAGTTTCAGTGCGTCCTCGAGATTGTGCGGGAGCTGGAAGCCGAGATCGTACCCGCTGTCGTTGACCGGCGCGGATGGCTGCAGCCCTTCGACCATGCCGAGGTACCCGCAGGCGAGCGACAGCGCGATCGCGAGGTAGGGATTCACGTCGGCCCCTGCCACGCGGTTCTCCACGCGGGTCGATTGCGGCTCGGCCACCGGCACGCGCAGCCCGACGGTGCGGTTGTCGTAACCCCACTGGACGTTCATCGGTGCAAAATTCCCGCTCGCGAGCCGCCGGTACGAATTCACGTTCGGCGCGAAGAAGCTCATGGCTTCCGGCAGGTACTTCTGCAGCCCCGCGATGTGCGACAGGAACAGCTCGGTCAGCTTGCCGTCGGCGGTCGCGAACACGTTCTGTCCGGTCGCCGCGTCCAGCACGCTCTGGTGGATGTGCATCGCGCTGCCCGGTTCATCCTTCAGGGGCTTCGCCATGAACGTCGCGTAGATACCGTGACGATAGGCGGCCTCGCGGCAGGTCCGCTTGAACAGGAACGCCTGGTCGGCGAGGGCCATCGGATCGCCGTGCAGGAAGTTGATTTCCATCTGCGCGGCGCCGGACTCGTGGATCAGCGTATCGATGTCGAGTTCCTGGGCCTCGCAGTAGTCGTAGATGTCCTCGAACAGCGGATCGAACTCGTTCACCGCGTCGATGCCGTAGGCCTGGCGCGCGGTTTCGGGGCGGCCCGAACGGCCGACCGGAGGTTTCAGCGGGAGATCGGGGTCGAGGTTCTTCTCGACCAGGAAGAACTCGAGTTCGGGCGCCACGACGGGCCGCCAGCCGCGCCGCGCGTAGAGATCGAGCACGCGACGCAGCACCGTGCGCGGCGCGAGATCCACCGGCCGGCCGTCGTTGTAGAAGCAGTCATGGATGACCTGCGCGGTCGGCTCGCTGGCCCAGGGCACGACGCGGATCGTCGACACGTCCGGGCGCAGCAGCATGTCCGGCTCCGTCGGATCGGTAACGTCATCCTCGGGGTACTCGCCGGTGACCGTCTGCACGAACACGCCCTCGGGCAGGCGCAGCCGTTCCTCCTTCCAGAACTTGCTCGCCGGCATGATCTTGCCGCGCGCCACCCCGGAGAAATCCGGAATGATGCATTCGACTTCGGTGCAGTTGCGTTCCCGCAGCCACTTTTCGAGTGATTCGGTGCGGGTGGGGGCGTTAGGGTCTGGCGTGTTCATCGGTTTCCGCGGGCTGCCGGCCCGGGGCTCCTTGCAGCTGGGGTGCACTCAGCGGATGCGAAGCGCCGAACCATCTTAGCCGCTGGGCGCGAGGCGCGGCCAGCGATCGGGCGGCGGTGGCGATGGCGCGGAACCCGGGACGGATCTCTACACTGTGCGTGGCCCTGATTGGATGCTTCGCTCGTGCCGCTCATCAATTCGTACTACACCGCGACCGCCCACGCCTGGAAACCGCGCCCCGCGCTCGACGGCACGGTCCGGTGCGACGTCTGCGTGGTCGGCGGAGGCATCGCCGGGTGCGCCGCCGCGCTGCACCTCGCGGAGCGCGGGTATGACGTGGTGCTGCTCGAGGCGGAGCGGATCGGGTGGGGCGCGTCGGGTCGCAGCGGCGGCCAGGTCATCTTCGGTTTCGCGCGCGATATCGACCGCATGGTCGAACTGGTGGGTGCCCCCGACGCGCGACGGCTCTGGGACATGTCCCTCGCCGGGGTCGACCTGGTGAAATCGCTGATCGCGCGCCACGGCATCGCCTGCGACTGGCGCGACGGCCAGTGCCACGTCGCGATCAAGCCGCGCCACGTGACGGAACTCCGCGAGTGGCAGCGCCTGCTGGAAGGCACGTACGACTACCCGCTCGAGTTCCTGGACGCCGCTGCCTTGCGCGCCGTGCTCGCGTCGCCGCGCTACCGCGCGGGTCTCTACGATGCACGCGGGGGCCATCTGCATCCGCTGAACTACACGCGCGGCCTCGCGCTGGCCGCGGTACGCGCCGGGGCGCGCCTGTTCGAAGACAGCCGTGTGACCGCCTGTCGCCTGGAGGGGCTGCCGGAAGCGCGGACGGCGCGGGGAACCGTGCGGGCACGGAGCCTCGTGTTCGCGGGCAATGCGTACCTGAATCGCCTGGTGCCACCGCTGGCGGACCGCATCATGCCGGTGGGGACGTACATCGCGGCCACGGCGCCGCTCGGGGCGGCGCGCGCCCGCGCGCTGATCACCAACGACATGGCGGTGAGCGATCTGAACTTCGTGCTCGACTACTTCCGGCTGTCCGCCGATCACCGGCTGCTGTTCGGCGGGCGCGTGAGCTACTCCACGGTGCCGCCGCCGAACCTTCACGCGACGATGCGGGCGCGTATCCGGCGGGTGTTTCCGGACCTTGCGGCCGTGCCCCTGGAGTACGCCTGGGGTGGCTACGTGGACATTACGCTGAACCGCGCGCCGGATTTCGGACGACTCGCACCCGATGTCTATTACGTGCAGGGATTCTCCGGCCATGGACTCGCGCTCGCCGGGCTCGCCGGGCAGCTGGTGGCGGAAGCCGTCGCCGGCACGCAGGAGCGCTTCGACGTGTTTGCGCGGATCCCGCACCGGGAATTTCCGGGCGGACGGCTGCTGCGGGTGCCGGCGCTGCTGCTCGGCACCTTGTATTACCGGTTGCGTGACCTGTTCTGATGACCGGGTGCGGGCACCGGCGCCCGGCCGCGGTGACTCCGCTGCCGCGGTGCGAAAATCGGGGACAGACCCCAGTTTCGCCGCGCGAAACTGGGGTCTGTCCCCGAATTATTCGAATGGCGGAACGGCGCGTGGATGTTCGCAAGGCTGAAATCTCCCGGGCTGGGCAAGCGCGCGCGCACGGGTAGACTGTGTTCCCCAACCCGGAGAACCGCCATGGCACGCGTCGCAATCGTCCAGCCGGAAGTCGTCGAGGATCCGGCAATCCGCGAAATCTTCGAGTGGGTCACCGGGGCAGAGGGGGCGGTACCCAACCACTTCTACGTGGAAATGAATTTCCCGGAGCTGCTGAAGGCGAAGCTCGGCACCACGCGCGTGCTGTGGCAGCTCGGCGAGCTGTCCCTGCCGGAAGTGCAGCACGTGGGGATTCTCGTCTCGCGCGCGAACGGCTGTCCGTACTGCACCGCGGCGTTCTGCACGATCCTGAACTACGGACTGGGGACCGCCGAGGACTATGTCCGCGAGCTCGCCGCCGAGGGGCTGGCGGTGGTTGCCGAGCCGCGCCTGCGCACCCTGCTGGAGTTCGCGCTCAAGGTGAACGCGGAGCCGCGCGCCGTCACGGACGCCGATATCCAGGGGCTGCGCACGGCCGGCCTGACCGACAAGGGCATCGTGCAGCTGATCCACCTCGTGTCCGATTTCGCGTCCTACAACCGCCTCAACCTCGCGCTCGCGACGGATTACGACTACCGCGACCTGTGGCGGACCTTGGCATTCGGCTGGGCGCCGGGATCCGGGGAACCGCCGGGCGACAATACCCGCGGGGTCGCGCCACGCGCCTGAGATATTGAATCCCGGACAGCGCACCGCGGCAGGACAGCGGATCACCCAAGGCCGGCAGACCCGCTGCAGGTTTGTCCCTATAATCCCTTGCAGTCCGACGTTTCCCCAGCGAGGTAATCATCATGGCCGACGCCTACATCTACGACGCCGTGCGGACGCCGCGCGGCCGCGGCAAATCCACCGGCGCGCTGCACGAGATCACGCCCATCCAGCTCGCGGCGCAGGTGCTGACCGCGATCCGCGAACGCAACCAGCTGGATACCTCGCTGGTCGACGACATCGTGTTCGGCTGCGTGTCGCCCGTCGGCGAGCAGGGTGCAGTGGTGCCCCGGGTTGCGGCGATCGTCGCCGAGTACGATCGGCAGGTGCCCGGCAAGCAGCTCAACCGCTTCTGCGCGTCCGGCCTGGAGGCCGTGAACACCGCGGCGGCGCAGATCATGGCGGGGCAGTCGGACCTGACGATTGGCGGCGGCATCGAGTCGATGTCGCGCGTGCCGATGGGCTCGGACGGCGGCGCCTGGGCCACGGATCCGGCGGTCGCCTACAAGACCTATTTCGCGCCGCAGGGGATCGGGGCGGACCTGATCGCCACCCTGCACGGTTTCTCGCGCAAGGATGTCGATGCCTACGCATGCGAGAGCCAGCGCCGCGCCGGCCAGGCGTGGAAGAACGGCTGGTTCAGCAAGTCCATCCTGCCGGTCACCGACGTGCTCGGTGAGACCGTGCTCGAGCGTGACGAGCACATGCGGCCGCAGACCACCATAGACGAACTCTCGAGCCTGAAACCCGCGTTCACGCAGGTCGGCGAAGACTTCGGGTTCGACGCCGTGGCGATGCAGCGCTACCCGAGCGTCGAGCGCATCGAGCACGTCCACACCGGCGGCAATTCGAGCGGCATCGTGGACGGCTGCGCGGCCGTGCTGCTGGGGACGAAGGAGATGGGTGAGCGGCTCGGTCTGAAGCCGCGGGCGAAGATCCGCGCATTCACCTCGATCGGCTCCGAGCCGACGATCATGCTGACCGGCCCCGCGCCGTCCGCGCGCAAGGTACTGAAGCGTGCCGGCATGACCAAGCAGGACATCGACCTGTTCGAACTCAACGAGGCGTTCGCCTCGGTGGTCATGCTCTACATGCAGGACATGGACATTCCGCACGACCGGATCAACGTCAACGGCGGCGCCATTGCGATGGGACACCCGCTCGGCGCCACCGGCGCGATGATCCTTGGCACCGTGCTGGACGAACTCGAGCGCCGGGGGCTGGGCACCGCGCTGATCAACCTGTGCGTGGGGGCCGGCATGGGCACGGCCACCATCATCGAACGCGTGAACTGAGCCGTTTCCGCGCGGCCGGGGTGTCCCCGCCCGGCCGCGCACAGTCCCGGGGGGCAACGCCCCGAACGAGAGAATCAAGATGAGCAAGACGCTGACCGTGACCGTCGACAGCGACGGCATCGCCCTGTTGACGATCGATGTCCAGGGTCGCCCGATGAACGTGGTGACCCCCGAATTCATGGAGGAACTCGCGGCCGCGGTGCAGCGGGTTGCGAGCGACGCCGCGATCAAGGGCGCCGTGGTCACGTCGGCCAAGGCCGATTTCATGGCGGGCGCCGATCTCAAGTGGCTGCTCGCCTCGCACGCGAAAGTGACCGATGCGAAGAGCGCGATGGCGTTCGCGTGGCCGCTGAATGACCTGTTCCGCAAGCTCGAGACCTGCGGCAAGCCGTTCGCGGCGGCGGTCAACGGCACGGCACTGGGCGGTGGGCTCGAGCTCGCGCTCGCCTGCCACTACCGGGTCGCCGCCGACAACCCGGCCGCGCGCATCGGCTTGCCCGAAGTGCTCGTCGGCCTGCTGCCCGGGGCAGGTGGCACCCAGCGGCTGCCGCGGCTGATCGGCATCCAGGACGCGCTGCTGCTGATCGTCGAGGGTACGCACCTTGACGTGCACACCGCGCTGAAGAAGAAGATCGTCCACCAGGTGGTACCGCCGGACCAGCTCGTCGCGACAGCGCGGCAGTGGATCCTGGACGGCGGCAGTCCGGTGCAGCCGTGGGACGCCAAGGGCTTCCGCGTGCCGGGCGGCGCGGGCGCGATGGATCCGCGCGCGGCGCAGACGTTCATGGGCGGCACCGCGCTGGTGTCCAAGCGCACGAACCACAACTACCCGGCGCCGATCGCCATCATGTCCGCGGTGTTCGAAGGAACCCAGGTGCCGATCGACACCGGTCTCAAGATCGAATCGCGCTATCTCTCGACGTTGCTGCTGTCGCCGGTCACGCGCAACATGATCCGGACCTTGTTCGTGAACAAGGGCGCGGCCGAGAAGGGCGCCCGCCGGCCGGAGGGCGTGGCACCGCGCAAGGTGCAGACGCTCGGCATCCTCGGCGCCGGCATGATGGGCGCCGGTATCGCATACGTCTCGGCGCGCGCGGGCATGCAGGTCAGGCTGCTCGATACCGCGCGCGACAAGGCGGAGAAGGGCAAGGCGTACAGCGAGAAGCTGGTCGCGAAGGACGTCGAGCGCGGCCGCACGACGGCCGGCAAGGCCGCCGAACTGCTCGCGCGCATCCAGCCGACCGTCGAGTACCAGGATCTCACCGGGTGTGACCTCGTGATCGAAGCGGTATTCGAGGATCGCGCGATCAAGGCCGATGTCACGCGCAAGACCGAAGCGGTGCTCGCGGCTTCGGCGACGTTTGCGAGCAACACTTCGACCTTGCCGATCACGGGGCTCGCGGAAGCCTCGTCGCGACCGGCGAACTTCATCGGCATCCATTTCTTTTCCCCGGTGGAGAAGATGCCGCTGGTGGAGATCATCGTCGGCAAGCAGACGTCGAAGGAAACCCTGGCGCACGCGATCGACTACGTGATGCAGATCCGCAAGCTGCCGATCGTCGTCAACGATTCGCGCGGGTTCTACACCAGCCGGGTGTTCGGCACCTTCACGAACGAAGGCATGACGATGCTCGGCGAAGGTGTCGCCCCGGCGCTGATCGAGAACGTGGCCAAGCAGGCCGGCATGCCGGTCGGGCCGTTGGCGGTGCTGGACGAAGTCACCCTGGAACTCGCGTACCACGTGGCGCAGCAGACCCGACGCGATCTCGGCGATGCGTTCCGCGAGACTTCCGGGTGGCCGGTGCTGCGCAAGATGGTCGAGGACCTGAAGCGGCCCGGCAAGCGCCACGGGCAGGGCTTCTATGACTACCCCGCCGATGCGCGCAAATCGCTCTGGAAAGGCCTTTCTGAGCACTTCCCGGTGGCGGCCGCGCAGCCTGCGCCAGAGGAAGTCCGCACGCGCCTGCTCTACATCCAGGCGCTCGAGACGGCACGCTGCATGGAAGAACACGTGTTGACCGATGCGGCGGACGGCGATCTCGGATCGATCTTCGGCTGGGGGTTTCCGGCCTGGACCGGCGGCACCCTGTCGTTCATCGACACGATCGGCACGGCGGCCTTCGTCGCGGAATGCGACCGGCTCGCCAAGGCCTACGGACCGCGCTTCGCGCCGTCCGAGTGGCTGCGCAAGCGGGCCGCTGCCAACCAGAAGTTCTACGGCTGACCAGCGTTGAGGGGAGAGATCACATGAGCACAGATGCGAACAAGCAAATCGTCACGGATTTCTGGGCGGCATTCTCGCGCAGCGACTTCGAGCGCGCGCTGTCGATGCTGGCCGAGGATGCGACGTGGTGGGTGGCCGGCACGTTCGGGCTGTCGGGCACGTACACCAAGCCGCAGTTCAAGGAACTGCTGGGAAACGTGACCTCGGCGCTGCCGCAGGGGATCAAGGTGACGCCCAAGCTGCTGACTGCCGAGGGGGATCGTGTGTCGATGGAGGCTGAATCGTACGGCCCGCACGCCAACGGCAAGATCTACAACAACTTCTACCACTTCATGCATGTCATCCGCGACGGCAAGATCGTCGCCGTGCGCGAGTATCTCGACACGATGCACGCGCAGGACGTGTTCTTCGGCTGATCGCCAGTTCCCCGCACGCGGAGCGCGGTTCAAGCAGAATCGCGCCTGCGTACGGCGATTTACGGGCATTTTCCCGCAGATTACCTGAACGCTCCCTGCCTCTCCCCGGTACGCACTCTCGTGCGGGTGTATACGCGCCACGCGCATCGTCGTGACATAGACATCACAACTGAGAGGGGAGAAGTATCATGCAGTGGAATTCGAAACCGTTCCTGACCCTGACTGCGGCCGTCGCCGCACTGGTTGCCACGAGTGTACAGGCCGATCGCGGACGGCCCGCGCGGGCGTTCGACGTGTGCGTGGACGCCGCGACGGATGCGCGCCTGACCAACTTTCCGCCCAGCGCGGGAGACCGGGTCACGGCGGTCGGCATGCTGCTGCCCGCGGGGACGCTGCCGAGCGTGGACAATCCCGGCGACGACACCTGCGCCGTGTTCGCGTCGAAGAAGATCGGAACGTTCTGGGTCAACGGCACGTTCGTGAATACGTTCGACGGCACCGGCAAGCTGCCGCAGGCTGCTGCAGATGACCTCGCCTACGTGCAGTGGCATTATCGGGTAGACGGGGTCGGCACGTTCGAGACGAGTGGTCCGATCAAGCAGTTCGTGCAGGGCGGCACGTACCCGCAAGTCGTTACCGGCGGCACCGGGCGATTCCGCGGCACTAAGGGCGAGGCGACGAACCTGATGCTCGGCGCCGGCGGATTCCAGATCAGGACGATCCTGCCGCACGACTGAGCAGGTGCGGTTGCGGAGACGGGCGGGCTGCGCCGGTCTCCGCGACCGACCCACGATTACCGCGTCGCGATCTCGTGCAGGATGGGCTTCAGGTACTCGATGAACTTCGCCGGGTTCTCGCTCATCGGGAAGTGACCGTTGTCCTTCATCTCGGTGAACTTCGCGCCCGGGATCTTCGCCACCAGCGCGCGGGTGTCTTCCGGGCTCGTCGCGAAGTCGTATTCACCGGTCAGGAAATACACCGGCACGCGGCGGGTGTCGATCCGGTCCACCACCTTGTGGCCGTCGTAATCGACGGAGTAGTAGTACAGGTCCCCCTTGAACACGGCAGGCGCACCCTGGCTGTACCCGAAGATCGTTTCGCGCACGAACGGCTCAGGGCTCGTGGGCGCGCACAGCCCGAACATCGCGGCCGGTTTGGCCTCGTTGCTGATCCGCGGGTGATACCACTGGTCGAGATAATACCCGGGGCTGCACAGCGATGACTCGACGCCGATCACCGCCCGGTAGCGGTCGGCATGCTCGGCGGCGAGATCCACTGCCACCTGGCCGCCCATCGAGCAGCCGATGAACACCGGCCGATCGAGTTCGAGCGCGGCGCAGAACGTCGTGATGAATTCCAGGAAGAAAGCGCGCGTCAGGTTGTACGGCTTGGTCCAGTGGGGGTCGCCCACCGGGGGCAGTGATTTGCCGTGAAACGGGAGATCCCACGCGATGACCCGGAAGCGTGACGTGATATCGGGGTCTTCCAGCAGGTGCCGCCACTGGAAAGCGTGTGCGCCTGCGGTGTGCTGGCACACCAGCGGAATGCCCTCGCCGGCGCTTTCGTAATACACGCGATACTCGATGCCGCCGACGGTGAGGTAGACGTAGCGTCCGGTGGTATTGTCGTGACGTGCCATGATCGCCTCCTCAGTTCGCGCACTCGCGCATCAGCTGGAACATGCGCCGGAACGCCCCGTAGTACGCGAAGAACGTCTCCGAGTTGCCGGTCCATTCGAACGCGTCGCGCACGATGGACGCGAACATGTCGTGAAAGAACGGACGCGGCACCGGCTGCAGGAACTCCCGCCAGTTCGCGACCGGTCCCTTGATCGTGACGTCCGCGGAATCGAACTTCACCCCCGGCGTGATGGTGGCGAGCTGTCCGTCGCGAAAGGTCAGCAGGATCGAGTCCTTGTCGAAAAAGAGCTTCAGCGCGCCGTTGAGATAGCGCGCGGAGAGCCGGAACTCTCCGTCGGCGTTGACCGCCGTGATGAACCGGGTCTGATCGAACAGCGTCATGTGATGACCTCCTGGAGGGAATCCGGCCATGGCCTGGTGTGAACGGGGCGCGGCCACCGCGGCGTCCGCCGGCTCACGACGCCGCCTCGAGCTGTCGCGCGATCACGAGACGCTGCACGTCGCTGGTGCCTTCGTAGATCTGGCACACGCGCACGTCCCGGTAGATCCGCTCGACGGGGAAATCCTCGACGTAGCCGTAGCCGCCGTGGATCTGGATGGCGTCGGAGCATACCTGCTCGGCCATTTCGGACGCGAAGAGTTTCGCCATCGACGCCTCGCGCAGGCACGGCTGACCCGCGTCGCGCAACGTCGCGGCGTGCAGCACCATCTGGCGGGCCACCTCGATTTTCGTGGCCATGTCCGCCAGCCGGAACGAGATGGCCTGGTGTCCGGTGAGCGGGACCCCGAACGCTTCGCGTTCGCCGGCGTACTTCGCCGCGGCGGCGAGCGCCGCGCGGGCCATGCCGACCGCCTGGGCCGCGATCCCGATGCGCCCGCCTTCGAGGTTGGACAGCGCGATGCGGTAACCGGTGCCGGGTTCTCCGAGCAGGTAATCCGCCGGGATCTCGCAGTCCTCGAACGCGATCTGCGCGGTGTCAGACGCCCGTTGCCCGAGCTTGCTCTCGATGCGGGCGACGCGGTACCCGGGCGTTTCCGTCGGCACGATGAACGCGCTGATGCCGCGCTTGCCGGCCGCCGGGTCCGTAAGCGCGAAGACGATCGCGACGCGCGCATGCTTGCCGCTGGTGATGAACTGCTTCACGCCGTTGAGCCGCCAGCCGTTGGCGGTGCGCACGGCACGGGTCCGGATGGCGGCAGCGTCCGAGCCGGCGTGCGGCTCCGTGAGGCAGAACGCGCCAACGTGTTCGCCGCGCGCGAGCGGGCGCAGGAACCGCTCCCGCTGCGCGTCGGTGCCGAACTTCAGCAGCGGCATGCAGACCACCGAGTTCTGCACGCTCATGATCGTCGAGGTGGCCCCGTCGCCCGCCGCGATCTCCTCCAGCGCGACCGCGAGCGACACGTGATCCATCCCCGCCCCGTCGTACTCCGGTGGTACCAGCATGCCCATCAGGCCCAGCTCGCCCATCTGTCGGAGTGCATCGGCCGGAAACGTGCGATTGCGGTCCCAGTCCGCGGCATGCGGCGCGAGCGCCTCGGCGGCGAAGCGCCGCGCCATGTCACGCACGAGGATCTGGTCTTCGGACAGCAGCATCGATTGGAACCTTTCAGATTGGCGAGGTGCCAGGCGGCGTTGCGGCGGGATGCGGCGCGGCGCCCCGGGCGTCGACCCGCGCCGACGGGCGTGATCGTGCCACGGACTTGGCCGTCGCCCAATCCCCGGGCAGCGGCACGGATTCAGCCGAGCGCGCGGATCGCGTGCTCGCCGGTGAGGTCCGGGTTCCGCGCGGTCCAGGTGTCGAGCGGATTCTCCGCGCGCCAGCGCGTGGCATAGTCACCCATCGTCTCGAAGGTCACCCCGTCGTGCGTTGCGTAGTAGGTCAGCAGGCGCTCCAGCATCAGGAAGTAACGCCCGCGACCGATGGTCTGGGGGTGCAGGGTCAGGATGAAGACGCCGCCTGCACAGTGCCGGTACGCAAAGTCGAAATCGGCGCGCCAGTTCTCCTCGATCAGCGACGGGGCCTGCAGGCCCGTGTTCATGCCGAGCACGAACTCCACCGGCGGGAAGTCGTCGAGCAGCCAGCTCACCGGCATTTCGACGAGGTCCACGGTCCGGCCGAACTGGTAGGGCTCCTCCAGGGTCCAGCTGTCCCCCGATCGCAGGTAGTAAGGGTGGAAGTCGTGTCCCATGCAGCTCGACTCGTACGTGAAACCGTACTCGCAGAGCAGGTCGATGCTGCGCGGGCTGAGGTCCCACGCGGGCGACCGGTAACCGCGCGGTCGCAGGCCGGTGACCCGTTCCAGCGCGGCCAGTCCCCGCTCCAGCACCCGCCGCTCCCCGGCTTCGTCGAACGCGGCCGGGTTCTCATGCACCCAGCCGTGGTGGGCGATCTCGTGTCCGCGCGCCTGGATGTTCTCGACGATGCGCGGGTATGCGCAGGCGGTATGTCCGGGCACCGCGAAGGTGGCGGGGATTCCGAGGTTCCCCAGCAGGTCGAGCAGGCGCGGCACCGCCACGGCACCGAACTGCCCGCGCGACACCATGCTCAGGTTGCGCGATTTCACCGAACCGATCCACGAAGACATCGCGTCGAAATCGAACGTGATGCAGCAGCTCAGGCGGGTTCCCGACATGGTGATCTCCAGGCTTGGCGCGCATGCGGCGCTCCGCCCGAGTATAGGGCGGCGCGGGACCCGGTGCAGTCGGAAAACGGGGCGCGCACGGCGGCGCGCCGGGATCTCAGGCGGCGCTCTGCTGGCCAGTGCGCGGACGCACCAGGCGGGCGAGCGTGCTGGCGAGACGCTGCGGATCGAGTTTCGGCACGTACTCGTCCACGCCGACGGAGCGGCCGAGCTCCTGGTTCTGCGTACTCGACAGCGAAGAGTGCATGATGACCGGGATCCCCGTGAACCGGGGGTCGCCCTTGATCAGCTTGGTCAGCATGTAACCGTCCATCTCGGGCATTTCGACGTCGGTGATGACTGCCTGCACGAGGCGCTTGATCGGAATGCCGTTGGTCTGTGCGTAGTCGGCCAGGCGCTGCAGTTCATTCCAGGCCTGCAGGCCGTTGACGAGCCCGGTGTGCCTGATCTGCAGCACATCGAGTGCGCGTGCGATCTGGCGGCGCGCGACGTGAGAGTCGTCGGCGAACACGACCGAGCATTCCTCCAGGCCGAGCGGGCCGAGATCCTTGAACAGGAGGTCGCTGTCGTAGTGCGTGGTTTCGGACAGGATCTTCTCCACGTCCATCAGCATCACGAGGCGCCCGTCGGTGAGTTCGGTGACCGCGGTGACGAGGCCACCCGTGTCGGACGTCAGCATGTCCGGCGGCACTTTCATCGACGACCAGTCCAGCCGCAGGATCGTGTCCACCGATTCGACCAGGAAACCCTGGGAGTGGTTGTTGTATTCCGTGACCATCATGATCCCGGGCGGGGCATCGGTCTGCACGTTGGCATACCTGGCGAGGTCGATCACCGGCACCACCGCGCCGCGCAGGCTGACCATGCCCTCTACCGCGTTCGGCATGTCAGGCGCGGCCGTGACCGCCGGCGCGCGCATCACTTCGCGCACCTTGAACACGTTGATGCCGAAGGTTTCCTTGCGTCCGGTGCGCTGATCCCGGCCGAGGCTGAACAGCAGGATTTCCAGCTTGTTGGTGCCCGCAAGCTTGGTGCGGGCATCGACCTTCTCCAGCAGTTTCGCCATCGGATTCCTCTTCGCGTGGACTGGCCCGCGCCAGTGCTCGTGTCTCCGGTAGCGGCCGGCGCTCGCCCGCCTTGAGCGTGTGCGGGCGGGTGACGCGGATTCAGACGACGCCGTAGGCGAGCATCGCGTCGGCCACCTTGACGAACCCGGCGACGTTCGCGCCCTTCACGTAGTCGATGAAACTCCCATCCGGGGACCGACCGAACTCGACGCAGCGGGCGTGAATGTCGCGCATGATGTCGAACAGCAATCTCTGCAACTCGGATTCCTTCCAGTTCAGCTTCGCGCTGTTCTGGCTCATCTCCAGCCCCGACACCGCGACGCCCCCCGCGTTGGCCGCCTTGGCCGGTCCGAACGCGATGCGGGCGGCGAGGAAAAGGTCGATGGCCTCGATGGTGCACGGCATGTTGGCCCCCTCGGACAGCGCCACGCAGCCGTTGGCAAGCAGGGTGCGCGCATCGTCGGGAAGGATCTCGTTCTGGGTCGCGCAGGGGAACGCCAGCTGGCAGGGGACATGCCACGGACGCTGATCCGGATGGTACTTCGCGCGTTTGAACTCACGGACGTACTCCGAGATCCGGCCACGGCGGACGTTCTTCAGCTCCATGACCCACGCGAGCCTGGTGGCGTCGATGCCGTCGGGGTCGTAGATGAAGCCGTCCGAATCCGACAGCGTGACGACCTTGCCGCCGAGTTCGGTGATTTTCTCGACCGCGTGCTGGGCGACGTTGCCGGCGCCCGAGACCACGCAGGTCTTGCCGGCGATCGCATCCGCACGTTCGGCGAGCATGTCCTGCATGAAATACGTGCAGCCGTAGCCGGTGGCCTCGGTGCGGATGAGGCTGCCGCCGTACTCGAGCCCCTTGCCGGTCAGCACGCCCGTATGCTGGCGGGTAATACGTTTCCACTGGCCGAACATGAAACCGATCTCGCGTGCCCCGACGCCGATGTCGCCGGCCGGCACATCGATGTCGTCACCGATATGGCGCTGAAGCTCGGTCATGAAGGCCTGGCAGAAGCGCATGACCTCGCGGTCGCTCTTGCCCTTGGGATTGAAGTTCGCGCCGCCCTTGCCGCCGCCCATCGGCAGGCCGGTCAGGCTGTTCTTGAACGTCTGTTCGAACGCAAGGAACTTCAGGATTGATTCGTTCACGCTCGGGTGAAAGCGGATCCCACCCTTGTAAGGGCCTATGGCGTTGTTGTTCTGCACGCGCCAGCCGCGGTTCACCCGTACGTTTCCGTCGTCGTCCTCCCAGCACACGCGAAACGACACCACCCGGTCCGGTTCGGCGATGCGGCGCATGATCTGGTACTCGTGGTACTCGGGCTTGTCGCGGATGTAGTCGAAAATCGGCTTCGCGACTTCGTGCACCGCCTGGTGAAACTCGGGCTCGCCCGGGTTGCGCCGGCGCAGGCCGTCCATGAAGTGTTCGAGTGTGACGATCGTGTGCTTGCCCATGCGTGCAGTCCTTGAATCCAGCGCCGCCCGTGAGCGGTCGGTCGTGACGGGTTAGCGTTCCGCGCGGCGGTTTCCTGCAATGCCGGGTGTCAGGCGGGCAGCGGTTCGGCGAGGAACTGATGCGCGAGCGTCACCCAGTAGCTCGCGCCGTGCGGAATGATGTCGTCATTGAAATCGTAGTGAGGATTGTGCAGCAGGCAGTCGCCGTGTCCGCCACTGCCGATCCAGGCGTAACTGCCCGGCTGCTCGAGCAGCATCCAGCCGAAATCCTCCGATCCCATGCTGGGCGGCACGTCGCGGCGGACGTGCGCATCGCCGAACACCGCGGCGGCGGCGCGCGCGGCGTAGTCCGTCTCGCGCGCGGAGTTGATGGTCGGTGGAAAGCGTTTCTCGTAGCGCCAGTCGAACGTGCAGCGGTGCGCGGTTGCGAGACCGTCTCCGATTTCCTGCATCCGCTGCGCAATCAGCGCCTGCACCGTGGGATTGAACGTGCGGACCGTGCCGCGCAGTACCACCTCTTCGGGAATCACCGCCCAGGCGTTCCCCGCGTGGATCTGTGTGACCGAGACCACCGCGGATTCGAGGGGATCGACGTGGCGGGCGACAATGGTCTGCCAGGCCTGGACGAGCTGTGTGGCCACGACCACCGGGTCGATGGCGAGGTGCGGCTGCGCAGCGTGCCCGCCGCGCCCGCGGAGCGTGGCCTCGAAGATGTCCATCGCGGCCATCATCGGGCCGCTGCGCACGACCAGGTGGCCCGGGGCGAGCCACGGCCAGTTGTGCAGACCGAACACGCCGTCCACCGGAAAGCGCGTGAAGAGCCCGTCGTCCATCATCGCCTTGGCACCGGCTTCGCCTTCCTCCGCCGGCTGGAAGATGAAGTGGATGGTGCCGTCGAAATCACGCGTGCGCGCCAGGTGCTCGGCCGCGGCGAGCAGCATGATGGTGTGACCGTCGTGCCCGCAGGCATGCATGAGTCCGTCTGTGCGGGAGCGGTGCGCGAACTGGTTCAACTCCTGCAGCGGCAGTGCATCCATGTCCGCGCGCAGGCCGATGCGCCGGGCGCCCGAACCCGCCGACAGGGAGCCCACCACGCCGGTGCGGCCGAGTCCGCGCGTCACGTCCAGGCCGAACTCGGCGAGCTTCGCGGCGACGAAATCGCTGGTGCGTTGCTCCTGGTAGGCTAGTTCGGGATGCGCGTGCAGGTCACGCCGCCATGCGGCATGCTCGGCCTGGCGGGCGACGATGTCGGACACGAGTTTCATGGGGTATGCCTCCGGGAGCCGGGGTTGTCAGGTGATACCGAGCGCGGCGCCGAGCGTCGGGCCGATGTCGGCGTGGACGACGAGATCCGCGTGTACGTCGTGCGGGGTGGGTTCGCGGTTGATGATCACGAGGCGCGCACCCGCGCGCTTGGCGCGCAACGGAAACGCGGCCGCCGGATACACCACGAGCGACGAACCGAGCACCAGGAAGAGATCGCACGCGAGCGCCGCCTGTTCTGCCCGACGCATCTCGACATCGGGCATCGGCTGGCCGAACGAGATCGTGGCGGTCTTCACGAGACCGCCGCAGGCGTCGCACGCCGGCAACGTGCCATCGCGTTCGAACGCGATCCGGATCGGCTCGAGCGCGTGGGCGTGTCCGCAGTCGAGACAGCGGGCATAGGTACCGTTGCCGTGCAGTTCAACGATTCGGTCCGCCGGGATGCCGCTCGCCTGGTGCAGGCCGTCGATGTTCTGGGTGATCACGCACGGGCATCGACCGCCCGCGACCAGTGCCTGGACCGCGCGGTGGCCGCGGTTGGGGCGCGCGCGCTGCATGTCGCGATCGATGAGAAACTTGCGCCGCCAGGCTTCGCGCCGGTGCGTCTCCGAATGTACGAAATCCTGGAACTGGATGGGCGTGAACTGCGACCAGATCCCCTGTGGACTGCGGAAATCCGGAATGCCCGACTCGGTGCTGATGCCGGCGCCGGTGAACACCACGATTGTTGCCGCGTCGTCGAGCAGCGCGGCGAGCTGCGCTGCCTCGCGCGGTACCGTCATCGGAAGGCCGGTGGCCGCGCATCGGCCCAGGGCAGCGCCTGCTCGAGCTGGTGCGCGACCTGCAGCAGGAGATCCTCGCGCCCGTGCGCCGCCACGAGTTGAATGCCCAGCGGCAGGCCGTCCCGGGTATGACCGCACGGGATCGAGGCCGCGGGCTGCCCGGTGATGTTGAACGGCGCGGTGAACGCCATGTACGGCAGGCTCGCCCGCAGCGGTGCGATTGGATCCGCGTCCGTGGACAGCGCGCTGCCGATACGTGCCGGCGGACACGCGGTGGTCGGCGTGAGCAGCAGGTCGAACCCGGTCTCCCACCATTCCGCGATCCCGCGTGACCAGCCCTGGAGGTAGACCTGCGCGGCCACGTAGTCTGCGGCGAGCAATGTCTTCCCGCGGGCGTACACGCTGGCGTTCGCCGGTTCGAGATCGCCTGCGCGCAGCGCCCGGCCGCCGGCCCGCACGAGCTCGTCGACGTCGTGCGCGACCCAGGCGCTCAGCACCTGCATGAATGCACGACGTTCGTCCGGCTGATCGAGTGCGGGCGGATACGCCGGTTCCACGCGGTGGCCAAGCGATTCCAGTGCGCGCGCCGCGCGCATGACCGCCTCTGCGCAGGCGTCGTCCAGGGGGATCCGCCCGCCCGGCGTGCGCTGCATGAAGCCGATGCGCAGCGTGCCGGGAGCCTGCCCGGCGAGCACGGCATACGCGGCCGGGGGCGGCGCCGCGGAACAGGGATCCCCCGCGTGCGCGCCGGCACTGACATCGAGCAGCAGCGCGGAGTCGCGCACGGTGCGCGTGACAACGTGCTCGCAGGCGGCCCCGAGCCACATCTCACCCCGTGCGGGACCGTGAGAGATCCGGCCACGGCTCGGCTTCAGGCCGAACAGTCCGCAGTGGGCTGCCGGAATGCGGATCGATCCGCCGCCGTCGTTCGCGTGCGCAGCGGCCACCATGCCCGCCGCGACGGCCGCCGCGGATCCGCCGCTCGAGCCGCCGGTGGAATGCGTCGTTGCCCAGGGGTTGCGGGTCGGGCCGTATGCCAGCGGCTCGGTGGTCGTGACGAGGCCGAGCTCCGGCGTGTTGGTGCGGCCGACGAAGACGAGTCCCGCGCGCCGGTAGCGCGCGGCGAGATAGGTGTCATGCGTCGCGCGGTACCCGAGCGACTTCAGGTAGCGTGTGCCCGCATGGTAGGGATCTCCAGCGGTCGCGCACATCAGGTCCTTCACGAGAAACGGCACGCCCTGCAGCGGGCCGGCCGGAAGATCGCCGCTGCTCTCTTCCAGCGCACGTTCGAAGCGCGGATGAATCACCGCGTTCAGTGCACCATTGGAAGCCTCGATCCGCGCAACCGCGGCCGCCACGAGTTCACGCGCCGACACCTCGCCGCGGCGCACCAGCGCGGCTTGCGCCGTGGCGTCGAGTCGGCTGAATTCGTCGGCGTGCATGGTGATCACGATAGCCGGTGTCGAGAGGGGTCTCAAGGCTCCGCGCTGTCCGCCCGCTCGCGGGCCGGATCGGGTATCCTTCGGCCACGCTCACCGACGACGGACTTCTTCATCACATGACTTCGCGCTTCTGGAGCGACGTGGTTCGGGACCTTTCGCCCTACGTGCCGGGCGAACAGCCGAAGCTGACGAACCTCGTCAAGCTCAACACCAACGAGAATCCGTACCCGCCGTCGCCGCGTGTGCGCACGGCGATCGAAGCGGAGCTGGCACAGCTGCGGCTCTACCCTGATCCCAATGCCGATCGCGTGCGCGAGGCGCTCGCGAGGCATCACGGGCTGACCGCGGACCAGGTGTTCGTCGGCAACGGCTCGGACGAAGTGCTCGCGCACGTGTTCCTGGCGTTGCTCGCACAGGATGAACCGATCCTGTTCCCCGATGTGACCTACAGCTTCTACCCGGTGTACTGCCGGCTGTATGGGATCGATTTCGAGGAAGTGCCGCTCGGCGAGCACTTCCAGCTCCGGGTCGACGACTATCGCCGCGCGAACGGCGGCATCATCTTTCCGAACCCGAACGCACCGACCGGGGTGGCCGTCGCGCGCGCGGACGTGCGGCGCCTGCTCGAACACAATACGGACACGGTGGTGGTCATCGACGAAGCCTACGTGGACTTCGGCGCCGAATCAGCGGTATCCCTGGTCAATGAATTCCCCAACCTGCTGGTCGTGCAGACGCTGTCGAAATCGCGCTCGCTCGCGGGGCTCCGCGTCGGTTACGCGTTCGGCGACGCGGACCTCGTGGAAGCGCTCGAGCGCGTGAAGAACAGCTTCAATTCCTACCCGCTGGACCGCCTCGCGATCGCCGGCGCGGTGGAAGCGATCGCGGACGACACCTATTTCGAGCAGACGCGCCAGGCGGTGATGACGACCCGCGACATGCTCGTCACGGAACTCGACGCGCTCGGCTTCGAAGTGCTGCCGTCGCTCGCAAACTTCGTGTTCGTGCGGCACCCGCACCACGACGCCGCCGATCTGCAGGCGGGGCTGCGCGCGCGGCACGTCATCGTGAGGCACTTCGAACAGAGTCGGATCAGCCAGTACCTGCGCATCACGGTGGGCACAGACGAACAGTGCGCGCTGCTGATCGGCGCGTTGCAGGATATGCTCCGCGCGTGAGCCATCGATCGATGGGGGGAACCGGGATGAAGTACGTCAGGTTCGGTGGCACGGGTCTCAAAGTTTCCCGTCTCTGCCTGGGCTGCATGTCCTACGGGGCGCCCACGTGGCGCGACTGGGTGCTCGACGAACGCGCGTCGCTGCCGTTCTTTCGGCGCGCCTTCGAAGCGGGCATCAATTTCTTCGACACGGCGGACGTTTACTCGCTGGGCGCGAGCGAACGGGTGGTCGGCAAGGCCGTCAGGAAATACGCGGAGGGTCGCGATCGGGTGGTGATCGCGACCAAGGCGTACAACGCGATGAGCACCGATCCGAACGATCGCGGACTCTCGCGCAAGCACCTGATGCACGCGATCGATGCCTCGCTGACCCGGCTCGGGACCGACTACGTGGATCTCTACCAGATCCACCGCTTCGACGCCGCCACGCCGATCGAAGAGACAATGGAGGCACTGCACGACATCGTGCGCGCGGGCAAGGCGCTGTATGTCGGCGCGTCCAGCATGTACGCGTGGCAGTTCGCGAAGATGCAGGCGGTTGCCGAGCGTCGCGGGTGGACCCGCTTCGTGTCGATGCAGAACCATTACAACCTGGTCTACCGCGAGGAAGAGCGCGAGATGATCCCGCTATGCCGTGCGGACGACATTGCGATCATCCCGTGGAGTCCGCTCGCACGCGGCTTCCTGGCGGGCAACCGCAAGGCCCCCAACAAGGGTGCGACCACGCGCGCGAAGAGCGACGATTTCGCGGGCCGGATGTACTACCAGCCGGAGGATTTCGCGATCGTCGACGCGGTCGGGGTGCTCGCCAAGCGGCGCGGCGTCAACCACGCACAGATCGCACTCGCCTGGGTCCTGGCACAGCCGGGCATCACGGCGCCCATTGTCGGCGCCACCCGCATGCAGCACCTGGAGGATGCGCTGGCAGCGCTCGAACTCGAACTCGGCAATGACGAGCGGCAGGCGCTGGAAGCCCCGTATCGTCCCCATCCGGTCCTTGGGATCACGCTCTGACGCGCGGCCGGCAGCCGCGTCTCAGGCCGCGTGGAGCAGGCGGCCAATCGCCGCGCAGAGCGCCTCGTCCGGGATCGGCTTGCGGAACACCTGCTGCGCGCCGAGCTGGATGGCGAGCTTCAGGTACATCTCCGCGTCCACCCGCCCGCCGCCGGAGAACGCGATGATCGGCGGCGGGTTCGGCAGCTCCCGGATCGAGCGGATGCATTCAATGCCGTCGACCTCGGGCATCAGGATGTCGGTCAGGACCAGGGAAGGCGGATGTTCGTGCAGGAGTTTCAATCCTTCCACGCCGCCACCGGCGGTCACGACCGTGTACTCATGCGCTTCCAGCAGGTCCTTCAGGTAACCGGCGTGGAGCCGGTCGTCCTCGATCACGAGTATCAGGGGGCGGGGCGGCGGGCTGGCGCCGGCGCTCACGCCGCGCGCCCCGAGCGCATCGGCAGACCTGCGACGTTCATCTCGACGACCCGTCGCGCCGTGCGGGCGGCGCGGGCGGCAGGCCCAGGACCTGCAGCAGCTGCGTGTGGTCGAGTGGCTTCGGGAAGCAGTGCTCCGCGCCCGCCGCGAGGATGCGCAGGCTGTTCTCGCGCGTAGGGACACCGGTCATCGCAAGAATCCGGATGTCCCGCGTTGCCGCATCGGCCTTGAGCTGCGCACAGACTTCGAAGCCGTCGAGTCGGGGCATCCGGAGGTCGAGCAGCAGGATGTCCGGGCGGAATCCCTGTACCTTGCGGCCGGCATCGAAGCCGTCGTACGCGACCGCGGCGGAGGCGCCGTGGGCGTTGAGGAACTCTGCGAGGTAGTCCGCGACTGCACGTTCGTCGTCCACCACCAGGACGCGTGGTGTGACGTCCAGCCGCTCGCCGGCGATCGCGATCCCGTGGGCCGCGGCGAACCGGTCCACGTCCTGCCGCCGGAAGCGACGATGCCGGCCGGGGGTGGTCAGGGAGGGCAGCATCCCGCTCAATGCCCAGGACCGTACCGTGACCGGTTTGACCATCAGCATCCGCGCCACTTCGCGAGGGCTCAATATCGGATCGGGGCTGGCATTCCGGGCACCGGGCATGCGGGGAGCATACTCGTGGAGAATTTACCGGTTCAAGCGATTTTAGCGAATCCTTCCGGCGGGCCTTGCGCCAGGGGTCGGATCGGGCGCCGTCCCGGGAGCCCCCAATGCGGGAAACTTCCACACGGACTGCGCCCGATTGACAGTCACGTCAGGCGTGCCAGAACCGCCACGCCCACACCAGGCAGATCACGAGCTGAACGCTGAAGAATGTCGCGCGCAGCAGCACGAACGGGACGCTGGTCGAAATCATGTGCACGACCGACTGGCCCACCCTGGCATACAGCAGCCAGCACGCCAGGCCTTCGGTGACCGGCGTCTGGCCGGTCGCGAGCGCGTACAGCAGCAGCGCGACAAAGATCGCCAGGTTCTCGAGCGTATTGCCGTGCGCCCGGGTGACCCGGTAGCCAAATCCCGCCATGTCCTTGCCGGTCGGATCGAACGAATTGAGCGCCTTGCCGCCCTGCGATGCGGTCACGCGCACCCCGACCAGCATGAACGACAGCAGGATGGCCCAGCAGGCCAGTCCGATCAGCGCGAAGCCCGTGTTACTCATGATCTCTCCCCCCTGGTTGCAGATGGATTGCCCTGGATGTGACTCCAGTGACCCGGAGCAGCATGCGCCACTCTGGTGCAGCCGAGCATAGGGGAGACTTATCCGCGCGTCGACCGGGACTGCGCGATGAACTGCAGCATCCAGCGGGCGAGCAGCGCGGAATCGACCGGTTCGCAATAGGTGGGCAGCGCGGCGGCGAGCACGTCCTCGCCGTACACCGCCCCCCGGCCCGCGGCCAGCGCGTGCGCGAACGCACCGGTGAATTCCGGATGGCCCTGGATGCCGAGCAGCACGTCATCCAGCACGAACATCGCGTTCGGACAGTGCGCGCTCGTCGCGAGCCGCGCCGCCCCGGGCGGCAGCTGCGTCACCTGGTCCTGGTGACTGACGAAGACCCCGTACTGCGCCGCCGGGGGCTGCATCCACGCGGGGCGATGCAGCACCTGGGCAACGTGGCGGCCGATTCCCCAGCCTTGCGGAGCCTTGTCGGCCGCGCCGCCGAGCGCCCGGGAGATCAGCTGGTGACCGAAGCAGATCCCGACCGTCGGGATGCGAGCAGCATGCAGCGCGCGGACGAACGCTTCGAGCCGCGCGATCCATGGATCCGGGTCGTAGACGGAAAAGCGCGAACCGGAAATGATGTAGGCGCCGTGCGCCGTCACGTCGACGGGAAACTCGTCGAGGTACACCCGGTAGGCGGTCGTGCGGACCGAGGGATCGACGTCCTGGAGCAGGCGCGCGATCATCGCGGGGTACTCCCCGTGCGTCGCGACGAGTTCGTCGCGCACCGGACCGCAAGCGAGAATCCCGATATCGTTCATGACGACGCCACGTCTCCTGTTCCCGTTACCCGCGCGCGACGACGCGAGCATGCGGGCGGCCGGTCGGTTCTGCAAGGCAACGGTGCCGGCGCTGCGCGACGTCACCGCGTATGGCATCCCGGTCGTCGCGCTCGTGGTGCTCGGGCTGCGCCCGGGACCGACCGCTGCGGCCCTCGCGGCGGCGCGCGACACCGCGGTCCGGGCGCTATGCGCAACCCCGCTCGAGTCACTGCTCGCGGATCCCCGCCTGGCCGGGTACCACGCGTTGCACGCGGAGATCGGCCGCCGCGGCCGCCAGTTCGTGCCAGCCCCGGAAAGTCTTCTGAGAGTACTGCATCGACGCCGTGCGTGGCGTTCACTCAGCCCGCTGATCGATTGCTACAACCTGGTCGCGCTCGCCACTTGCGTCTCCATCGGTGCGCACGATCTCGCCCGGGTGAACCTCCCGATCGCGCTCGACGTGCTGCCGGAGGAAGCGTCGCTCGTGGCGATCGGCGAGGCAGCACCGCTGCGTCTCGGCAAAGGCGAGTACGTGTACCGCGACGCGCAGGGAACCTTGCTTGGTCGCCTGGAGTGCCGCCAGGCCGCGCACTCCTGCGTGCGGGACGACACGCGCGATGTGCTGTTCATCCTGCAGGGGCACCGCGCGCTCGACCGCGAGTCCCTGCTGCAGGCGGCCGACGTGCTGACCGCGGCGCTCGCGACTTACTGCGGGTCATGGGAGTCCGCGGAGGTGTCGACCTCGCGCTGAGCGTCCGCCGTGGCGTCTTCAGCGGCCGTCGCGGACGCGCACGGCCGCTTCCGGGTGATCCGCGAACACCCCGTCGACTCCCGCGGTGACGAACGCCCGTATCTCCGAATCGAGGTCACCCGGCTGCGCGGGCGCCGCGCCGCGCCGGCATTCGCGCGGCAGGAAGTGGTTCTCCGCGCGGAACGTCCACGCGTGCACCTGCAGACCGGCCGCCTGCGCGTCGGAGAGGATCGGGCCGGCGGCGCCGAGCGTGTCATCCGCCGCGCGCGGCAGCAGCAGGCCCTTGAATGGCCCGATGCCGGTGGCGTACCGCGCGATCTCGGCAAGGCCTGCGGGTGTCAGCATCGACCGGTAGGTCAGCGGTTGCCCGGCGAGCACGGTATCCCGTGGCGCGCCGTCTGCTTCGCAGAGCTGGATGAGCGGAAACTGCACGCCGTGCCGTGGCATCACGCGTGCGCGCAGCTCGCGCAGGTTGGCGGTTTCGAACGACTGGATGAACACCCGCGACGGATCGGTGAAACCTGCGGCATGCAGGTCCGCCACCAGGCGCTCGCCGAGATCGATCCCGATCCGGGCGCCGTCCAGGTGTCGACCTTCGTGCAGGAAGTAGCTCGGATGCTTGGTCTCCGGGTACACCCCGGCGCGGTGCCCGGTCCGCGCCGCATGCGCGTCCACGAGTGCGAGCACTTCGCTGAACGTGGGGATGGCGAAGCAGCCGTTGTATGACACGTTGGCGGGCCGCAGCGCCGGCAGGCGTTCGATCGCGCGCAACGTGCGGATCTCCGCCAGCGTGAAGTCCTCCGCGAACCAGCCGCGTACGGTGCGACCGTCGACCTGCTTCACGGCCAGGCGCGCCGCGAAGTCCGCGCGCCGGTAGACGTCCGTGCTGGTTTCGGTGGTGTCGAGCGAGCCGTCGGGATTCAGTACCGCGAGCGCGTTCTCGTGCCGGCAGATGAGCTCGCCGTCCCGCGTCGCCACCAGGTCCGGTTCCACGAAATCAGCGCCGAGGTCGAGTGCGAGCTGGTACGACGCGAGGGTGTGCTCGGGGCGGTGCCCGCTTGCGCCCCGGTGCGCGATGACGAGCAGCCGCCGCGTTGCCGGCGCGGTCACGCGAGCCACCAGACGATCGTCGCGACCACCCAGCTCAGCTCGTTGGCGATTTCCGATACCGCCGAGCCGATGCGATTGCGGTCCCAGCCGGCTTCGCGAATTGAAAAATACAGCTGGCCCAGCCGCAGGTTGATGGTCACGTGCCCCGCGAGCACCGCGAACGGTGCGAGGCCGGCCCCCCCCACCTGCGCCAGGTGCCACGCAAGGGTCAGTTGCGGCGTGGCCTTGAAGAACACTGCCAGCCAGCCGCGGACCATCGGGTCGGCGAACCCCAGTCCATGGCGTCGGCCCACCGCGAGCGTGCCCGCGATACCGACGCCGCTGACCACCACGTTGAGGGTGTCGACGGTGTGCCACTCGCCCAGCGAGCGCCACACCAGCACCGCCAGCGCGGCCGCGAGCACGCTCGACCAGGTGGCGTAGGTGGCGACGGTCTGCGCCGTGACCCGGCTGGGTTGCACCTGGTGCGCCCTGATCGCGAGCAGGAGGTTCAGGGCGAGGAACACGGCCCAGAACAGGAACCACGTCAGGCTGACACCTTCCGTGGTGTCGAGCATGCGTGCGATCTGGGTGATCCCGAAGAGCAGCGCGCAGCTCACCTGGATCGCGAACAGCGTGTCCGCGATCCGGCGCGCGGTTGACGACACGCGCTTACAGCAGGGGAATGACTTTTTCCGCGAAGTCCTTCGCGACGTGGCGCAGGTGCATCAGCGGGGGCAGCAGGCTGACTTCCTTGAGTCCCGCACGGCCCGCGGCGCGGATTTTCTCCGCCACCACGGCGGGTTCGCCGACGATGCAGGTGCCTTCGATCATCTCCGGCGTGATCAGCGCGCGCTCCACCGCGGGGTAGTAGCTGCAGTGACCCTCGTGCAGCATCTGGTGGCGCTTGTCCTCCGCGAGCGGCATCTTGTTTACCCGGTCCAGGTACTGTTCCCAGACATTGCGCATGAACGGGGGAATCACGCTGTCGTCCCGGGTGTAGCGCCAGACCTCGTAGACGAAGTGCAGCGCGGTCACCACCCAGGAGCCGGCAGTTTCCACCACGCGCGGATCGGAGAGCTTCTCGCCCGGGCGCAGTACCACCGCGTGACACAGCGATACGGTGTGATAGTCACCGTCGAGCTTGCGGCCGACTTTCTCGGCCCCCGCCTTCACCAGGTCCAGGTTGGCCTTCATGACGTCGGGCTGCTCGTTGAAGATCGAGATCAGGCCGTCGCCATACGCCCCCGCGGCGCGCAGGGCGAGCGGGCCGTTGGCGGCCACGTACATCGGGATGGGATCCCAGGTGTTGCGGAACCCGCCGCCGTGATCCTGCCACGCAATCTCGGTGGTCTTGTCACGGTACGTGTAGTCCACTTTCTCGCCGTTGAGCATCGCGCGTACCACGCGCAGGTATTCACGAAACTCCTTCACGGGAGTCGGGTCCTGGCCCATCACGCGCATCGCGGTGTGCCCGGAGCCGATGCCCAGGAACGTCCGGCCGGGGGCCAGCACGTTGATGGAGGCGATCGCCGCCGCGGTGGTCGGGGCAATCCGTGTTGCCGTGATTGCGACCCCCGTGCCGAGCCGGATCTTCGAAGTGCACAGCGCGGCGGCCGCCATCGTGGCATAGCAGTCCGACCACATCATCTGCGTGTCGGGGAACCACACCGCGTCGTAACCCCAGTCTTCGAGATCCTTCGCGATCCGGTAATCCGAGATCCGCGTCTGGACGTGGCAGCTGAATTTCATGATGGTTTCTCCCTGTTCGGATGGTTGGAGGCGCGGCGCGCGGGTCAGGCCGCCCAGTTCATGACGCCGCTGATCCGGCGGGCCTGCAGGCGCGGCATCACTTCCCTGGCGAACAGGCGCATGCTGCGCTCGGCCTCGTCCCACGGCATGCCGGCGTAGCTGAACACGCCGATGAAGCCTTCCGACCCCAGTCGCTCGGCGTTCCTGACAATCGTTTCGTAGCACATCTCCGGCGTGCCCCACACCTGCAGGTTCATGAAGAAGTCCACCGCCGAGTCGACGCCGCCGCGCTGGATCTTGTCGGCGAACTGCCCGTAGTACTCGTAGCCTTTCTGGCCCTTCAGGTGATCCTCGTGAAAGCGGTAGTGCTCGAGCACCGTCTCCCAGTATCCGCCGATGTAACGCTTGGCGTATTCGTACGCGCGATCGCGATCGCTCGCGCAGAACACCCATCCGGCGCACAGCGGGGCAGGCGGCTTGTGCCCGTGCAGGGACTCGAACACGGTGTTGTAGTCGGCAACTTCCTTCTGCACCTGGTCCCACGGCTTCTGTGGAATCACCAGCAGGCCCACGCCGAGGCGCGCCATGATCTCGACCGATTCGGGTGACACCGCCGCCGCGTAGGTGCGGCCCTTGAACGTCTTGAACGGGGTCGGGCGGATGGCTGCGCGCGGCTGCTGCACGAACTTGCCCTGGTATTCGCAGAAGCCGGATTCCAGTCCCTGCAGCACGCACTCGGCGCTCTCGATGAAGCGTGCGCGCGAATCGCCCATGTCCTGGCGGAACGCATCGAATTCCACCCGCCCGGCGCCGCGGCCGAGGCCGAGGATCATGCGCCCGTCGGAAAGATGATCGAGTACGGCAATCTGCTCCGCCGCACGCATCGGATCGTGCCATGGCAGCACGATCACCATCGAGCCGAGCCGTGCGCGCGTGGTCTTGGCTGCCATGTAGGTGAGGAACTGCGCGGGATCCGGACACATCGTGTAATCGGTGAAATGATGCTCGACCGTCCAGATCGATTCGAACCCGAGCGGTTCGGCCATCACGGCGAGTGCGAGATCGCGCTGGTACACCTCGCGGTCCGACGTGTGCTGGCGGGGATTCTGGAAGATGGAACACATGCCGACGTGCATCGGGTCTCTCCTGCGGATGGCGTGAAAATGGGTGGCCCGATGGTACACCAGCGTGTCCCACGCCCGACACGGGGTGCACACGTCCGACAGCGGACTGCCCGCGCGGCACGTCCCGGGTGGCCGGAACGCAAACAATTGCAGTGCAACAGCGCACGCCGGGCGTGCCGGCTATACTCGACCCGCGCGACACACGACCGCGCGCCGATCCGGAGGCCCCTTGCTCTATCACCTCTACGAAATGAACCATGCCCTCGTCGCGCCCTGGCGCGCGCTGGGCGAGTGGCATCGATGGGCGCTCCGCTGCCCGCCGTGGGGCGATACGGCGGTGGCGCGCACGCTGGGCGCCGGCTGGGAGGTATTCGATTCGCTCACGCGGCGCTACGGCAAACCGCGCTTCGGACTGGAATCGGTAATCCGCCGCGGGCGCGAGTACCGGCTCGCGGAGGAGATCGTGATGCACCGTGCGTTCTGCACGTTGCGGCATTTCCGGCGCTACGCACGTGACGACGGTTCGGCGTGCGCGCCGGACCCGCGGGTCCTGCTCATCGCGCCGCTCTCCGGGCACTACGCCACGCTCCTTCGCGGCACCGTCGAGGCGCTCGCCGCCGAGCACGATGTCTACATCACGGACTGGTGCGATGCGCGCGACGTGCCGCTCTGCGAAGGCGGATTCGATCTCGAGGATTACGTGTCGTACCTGCTCGAGTTCCTGCGCTTCCTGGGGCCAGGAACGCACGTGGTCGCAGTCTGCCAGCCGGGCCCGGCGGCACTCGCGGCAACCGCGCTGCTGGCCGCCGACGATGATCCCTGCCAGCCCGACACGCTCACGCTGATGGGCAGTCCGATCGACACCCGCCGCAGTCCCACCGAACCCAACCGTCTCGCCACCTCGCGGCCGCTCGGCTGGTTCGAACGGCACGTCATCATGCAGGTGCCGTTTCCCAACGCCGGCTGGATGCGTCGCGTGTACCCGGGATTCCTGCAGCTCGGTGGTTTCATGACGATGAACCTCGACCGTCACATGCACGCCTACCGCAAGCTGTTCGATCACCTCGTGGCTGGTGACGGTGATTCCGTCGCCGCGCACCGCCGGTTCTACGACGAGTATCTCGCGGTGATGGATCTCAATGCCGACTACTACCTGCAGACGCTCCGGGTCGTTTTCCAGGAGCACCAGCTGCCGCGGGGGCTGATGCAGCACCGCGGCCGCCGGATCGAACCGGCCGCGATCACGCGCACCGCGCTGCTGACCGTGGAGGGAGAACTGGACGACATCTCCGGCATCGGTCAGACACAGGCCGCGCACGACCTGTGTGTGAACCTGCCGCAGGAGCGTCACGAAGACCATGTGCAACCGGGGGTCGGCCATTACGGCGTGTTCAACGGTTCGCGCTGGCGGACCGAGATCGCGCCGCGCATCCACCGCTTCATCCGCCGCCACGCGCGGACCTGACGCCGCGGCGGGAACGACAATCCGAAGCGTCGTCGTGTAGCATTCCCGGCGAGGGGCGCCTTCGGGCTGTCCGCCACAAGGGAGAGTCCGGCCGATGCAGATGCGTCAGCTAGGCGCGCGCGGTCCCGAGGTGTCAATCCTGGGGCTTGGCTGCATGGGCATGTCCGAGTTCTACGGGACCGCGAACGACGCCGAGTCGATCAGGCTGATCCACGCGGCGCTCGCGCGCGGCGTGAACTTTTTCGACACCGCGGACATGTACGGGCCGTTCACCAACGAGGTGCTGGTCGGCAAGGCGCTCGCGGGTCAGCGTTCCCGCGCCGTCATCGCGACCAAATTCGGGTTCGTGCGCGATGAACGGGGCGGATATCACGGCATCAACGGCCGCCCCGAGTACATCCGCATGGCCTGCGACGCCAGCCTGCGCCGGCTCAATATCGAGACCATCGATCTCTACTACCAGCACCGGGTCGATCCGGCGGTGCCCATCGAGGAATCGGTGGGCGCGATGGGCGAGCTGGTGCGCGCCGGCAAGGTGCGCCACGTGGGCCTGTCCGAGGCGGGCCCGGAGACGCTTCGGCGCGCGCATCGCGAGTTCCCGGTGACCGCGCTGCAGAGCGAGTATTCGCTGTGGTCGCGCGACGTCGAGGACGCGCACCTCGCCGTGTGCCGCGAACTCGGCATCGGGTTCGTCGCGTACAGCCCGCTCGGGCGCGGTTTCCTCAGCGGCGAGATCCGACGCGTCGACGATCTCGCGCCGGACGATTTTCGCCGCGGCCATCCGCGTTTCAGCGGGGAGAACTTCGCGCGTAATCTCGATGTCGTGGATGCTGTCCGGCGGATCGCCGCGCGGCTCGGCGCCACCGCGGCCCAGGTGGCGCTCGCGTGGGTGCTTGCGCAGGGACAGGACATCGTGCCGATTCCGGGCACCACGCGCGTCGGACGCCTGGAGGAAAACCTCGCCGCCGCTGCACTGACGTTGACGGCTGAAGACCTCGCGGAACTCACGGCCGTCGCGCCCCGGGGCTTCGCGGCGGGCGAGCGTTACCCGGTGGAGCGTATGAAGATGCTGAATCTCTGAGCGGACGCGACCCGTGCGACCCGAGTCATCCATCGATGCCGGCATGCCGCGCGAGCGCTCATGGACGTGACCGACGAGCGCCGCCCCGAAGCACCGCGTGCTGCGCGGCCCCCCTCGCGCCCGCTTCGAATCCGCCTGCGCTCCTGGCGATGGTGGGTACCGCTCACGATGCTCGGCTTCGTCGCGCTCGGCGTCGCGTACGTGCTGCGGCCGTCCGTCCAGCGCGCATTCGTGCACGCGCGTGCCGCACCGTTCGTCGACACGTTCGAAATCGCTTACCTGCACGTGCTGCCATGGTCCGTGACCGCGCGGGGCATCGAGGTGGAACACCGCGGCGCGCGCTACCGGATCGGCAAGCTCGAGATCGGCTTCAATCCGCTGGCGGCGCTGCTGGATGACACCGTGTCGATTACCCGCCTCGTCGTGCAGCACACCGACGTTGACCTGCGCGGAATCGCACCCTCCGCGCCGGCGACTGCGCCGTTCCCCGGTCTCCTGCCGACCCTCGCGCACGGCTACGCACTGCGGCTCGAGGACGTCAACGCAGCCGTCAGCCTGCTGTTCAGGGGTGACCATGCGCTGAGCCTGCGGCTGCAGGGGGGAAGCTTCAGGCCGCACGTGACCGGCGCACTCGGAGTCTCGGCGAGCTACCACGCGCCGGACGGCCAGGGACAGGTGGATGCATCCGGCGAACTCATGCTGAGCCAGCTGTCGCGCGGACGCCTGCGCGAAGCGTCCGCGCGGTTCGACGTCGAGATCGCGCACCCCGGGCTGCCGTCGGCGGAAGTGCTCCGGCTCGCGCTGCGCCTGTTCCCGCCACCGGGCAACCAGGGCAACCCGTACCGGCGACGCTATCGCACGCTGCCCGACGGCACGCGGACGGTGATTCCGAATCCGGAGGCATTCGCGGTCGAGGCGATCATCGGGCCCGGGGACGATCCCGTGCGGGCGCGCGTGACGCTCGACGGTCTGTATCGCGGCGAGGACGGTGTCGTCAACGCGGGCTACCAGGTCGACGCGAACGAAGCGCTGGTGCTGCCCTATGTCGCAGCAGGTGTGCTGCCGTCTCTCGCCCACGCGACGCGCGGGGCATTGCAGTTCGATAGCATGCGCGGCACCGGCCTGGTCACGTTCGAGACCGACACTCGCACGAGCGCGTTTGAACGCGTGTTCGGGGCGGCACACACGCTGCCTGACGCGCTGCACCTGCAGGCACGGGGTGCGGCCACGTTCGATCCCGCGCACCTGCGGGTCGAGACCTTGGCGCTCGCGCTGCGCGAGGCGGGCGGCCCGGTCCGGCTGGAAGCCACGTCGAGTGCACCGCTGGACATCGACTGGGCGGCGCCGCGGCAACTGCTCGATACCCCGCGTGCACTCGCCAACGTGCGGCTGGGCCCATGGCCACTCGACTGGTTCGAGGGATTCGTGCCGGGACATCGCTTCGCGGGCGACCTCACCGGCGAATATGCGATTGCGATCGACGATCAGCGGCGTGTCACGTTCGCGGCCACCGCGCCAACCCGCCTGGCCGAGGCACGGGTCGCACGGGGTGACGATCCGCTCGTTGAGTCCCTCGCTCTCGCGGTGACGCCGACCGCGAGCTGGTCCGAGGACTTCGTGCGCGCGGCGCTGAACGACCTCGAGGTCCGGATCGGCGACCGCATGCTCGCGCGGCTCGATGCCCGGATCGCGAGCCGTCAGCAGTACGAGGAGGTGCGGGAGTGGCGTCACCGGCTCGAGGGCGTGCTGGACGTCGATACCTTGCGCGCGCTTCCAGTACTCGCCGAGCCGCTCGCGAAATACACGTTGCCGGGATCTCTCGACGTGCGCTTCAAGTCGCTCGTGAGCAGCCGCGCCGACGTGATCGCGGTCGAGAAGCTCAGCGCGAACGTCGGGGCCCCGGGGCACACCGACCTGCTGACGGCGACAGGATTGCAGACATTCCGGGTGCGACTCGCAGGCGACGGTGCGGCGTTCGAGAACCCGCGCGGTGCGCTCGTGAACGCCACCCTGCGCAATATCGAACTGGCATGGCTGAATCCCTTCCTGCCGCTGACCCTGGACGGACGCCTCGCCGGCGCGGCGATCACGGTGAGCGCACCAACGCCCGATGCACTGCAGATCGAGTCCTCGGCGCCGCTGCGGCTCACGGGAGTGTCGGTCGTATCGGATGGCAGGGTCGCGGCGCGCGACCTCGCGCTCGTGACGACGCCGGACGTGCGCTATGCCCCCGAAGAAATCTCCGTCGCGCTTGCGGATACCACGATCACTACCGGTGACCGATCCCTCGTGCGCGGCCGCGTCGGGTTCCGGGCGTCGGAGCTCGCCACCCCGCTGCCGCGCGTGGCCCTGGACGGCAGCCTGTTCATCGACGTGCACGGGCTCGCGGGGCAGCCGCGGATCGCCGATCTGGTGCCTGAATCCATGCGGACCACGCCGCTGCATGGTGAGGTCGATTTCGCAGTGGCGGGGACGCGCGATGCCTTCACGGTCGAGCGCGCGCGCGCGGAGTTCAGCCTTGACACGCGCACGCGCGTGCGCATGCAGGCGGAGCGGGGACTGACTGTCAGGACCCGCCTCGCGGCCGGCGAGAATCTCGCGCAGCATGTGGTGGGTGCGGTCGCGCTGGACATTGCGGATCTCTCGTCACAGACGCTCGCGAAGTTCGTCCCGCTCGGCGGCGTGGGGTTCGCCGAGATCAATTCCAGCCTGCGCCTGCGTTCGGACGGACGCGTGCTGCGCGCGACCAGCCTCGCGCCGCTCGCAATCGAGGACGTGCGGATCACCGACGGTGAACGGGCACTGTTCGAGCCGTTCGCACTGACCACCACGGCCAACCTGCGCATCGAACGACGACGCATGCGAGGCACGTTCGAGGACACCGCGCTGCGATTCGCGGGACGCGGCGACCAGCCGGCGATCGCGGGCGACGTGAAAGCCGAGCTCTCCCCCGACCGGCGCGTGCCCCTCACGATGCTCGATGCGGTGCTGCGCGCAGACCTGCCGCAGCTGCTCGGCCAGCCGGTCGTGATGCCGGGGCATGGCCTGACCGCGGGTGCGCTGACAATGCGCGTGAAGGTCGACGAACAGCGCCGGCTGGACGGTACGCTGCAGCTCGAGGGACTCGCCGCGCGTGCGCCGCTCGCGATCCAGGCGCTGGAGCTTCCGCTCCAGGGCGAGATGGCGTCCGACGGGCAGGGGTTCGATTTCACCGCGCCGGTGCTGGGCCAGGGACGCTCGGGCGCCATGCGGGCGACGGTGGCGGGACACTACGCGCCGCAGCCCGACGAGCCGCGGGTACTGCGCCTGGAGGTCGCCGGCGAGGTGTTCTACCTCAACGACATCCTGGCGACGATCGCGGCGATTCGCCCGCAAGGTGCCGCCGCACCGGCGGCCACGCCGGCCCCGGCGCGCGCAGCGGCACCGGCCGTGACACGGCTGGACGAAACGCCGGATGCCAAGGCTGCGTGGAAGGTGATCCCCTACGCCGTGGTGATCGGGCTCGACATCGCCACGCTTTACTACACCGACTATCTCGCGTTCTCCGACGTGCAGGGAACCTTGGACCTGCGCAGCCGGAAACTCGCGCTGAGCGATTTCCGGGCGCGCTTTCACGACAGCGTGCTCGCGTTCGACGGGATCACGCGATTCAACGCCGCGGAGGCTGATCCTTACGACCTGAAGCTCACCGGCAAGGTGACCGATTTCAATCTCGACGAATTCTTCACCGCGCTGCTGCCCGGCGAGAAATCGCGGGTGGAAGGTCTCTTCGGCGTGAAGTTCGAAGCACAGGCGCAGTTTCCGAACTTCGCCCAGCTGCGCAACCGGGTCCTGTTCGATCTTCGCATGAAGAGTCGCGACGGGCTGTTCCGCCCGCTGCCGCCCGACAGTTCGCTGCTGCTCGGCGCGAGCGATGTCCTCGGCATCGTCGGCGAGGGGCTGTCCTACGTGCCGACCGGCGGCTTCGGGGCCGGGGCGGTCGCACGGCTGGTCAACTACATCGCCGAGATCGATTACGACACGATCGACATCCACCTGCGGCGCGACCTGTCGCGCAATGTCAACCTCGAGCAGTTCCTGATGCTGAGCCCGACGATCGCACTGACGGCGACGGGCGGTATCGAACACGCAGCCGGGCGGGACATCCTGGACAGCCCGCTCGCGCTGAACGCGAACCTGGATATGCTCGGTCGCGGCGCCGCGATTCTCTACAGCATGGACCTGATGCGTGACGGCAAGAACGCGTTCGGCTACTGGCTCGGTCCCGAATTCCGGATCGGCGGCACGCTCAATGCGCCGGAGTCGAACTTCGCGAGCATCATCCAGCAGGCTGGTGATGGCACCGTCAAGGGCGCCATCACGCGGCCCATCTCGGGTCTGATCGGCAACCTGAAATACCGTTGGTTCGGTGACAAGCAGAAGGCCCGCGACGCCGCGCGGGCGCGCCAGCGGAGCTTGGAGGAACCGACGGAACCCGCGGCCGGGGAGGAGGGGGCCTCCACCACCCCGGCGGTGCCCGTCAAATGAACACGGCGCCCGGCGGCCGGGCGCAGGGCGATCGGGTCGGACTCAGGCGGCTGGGCGGCTCGTGTTGAAGATGTCCTTGTAGAGCTTCCACGCCTTGCCTTCCTTCTTCCACACCACGAGGTACTTGCCCTCGTCGAGTGCCGTGCCATTTGCGCCCGACAGCACGTAGGTGCCCACTTCGATCGCAAGACCGGCGCCCGCCAGTTCGACCTGCTGGGTCTTCAAGGCTGCGCCGCGGATCCCCATGTCGATCGCGCCTTGCCAGAATCCGCGGATGTCCTTGCCTTTCAGGATGCCGGCATGCTGCGGCATCAGCTTGGCGCCCTTCGCATACATCTTGGCAACGGCGGTGGCATTGCCCGCCGCGACTTCCGCGCCGAGCGCCTTGTTGTTCGCCTTGATGATTTTCGTGACGTCCGCAGCCGATTTGGTAGCCATTGTCCTGTTGCCTCCCGGGTGATGCTTGGTTGGGGTTGTTGCGCGCGGTATGCGCGCCGACGGGATCGCAGTGTAGACAGCTTTCCGACGGCAGATCCATCCTCCTCTCCGACACGCCGGGCGCCCTGTCGACGGGCCCGCGACGGGCTGGCGTGGCGCATCACGCGGGGCGGGCGCGCGAGTGCGGACGTATCAGTCGACGCGCGCGGCAATGAGCTCGACTTCCAGCAGCCATTCCGGCGCGAGCAGGCGCGGCACGCAGATGGCCGTTGACGCGGGACGATGTGTGCCGAGATGCCGCGCACGCGCGGCGGCATAGGCCGGGTAGTTCTCGGTGCCCACGACGTACGCCGTGAGCTTCACGATGTCGCGGACTTCCATGCGGGCACCGGCGAGGATCGCCAGCAGGTTCTGCCAGAGCTGTTCCGCCTGGCTTTCGATGTCAGGCGGCGTCGAGCCGTCGGGACGGGCGCCGACCTGGCCGGCCGTGTGCAGTACCCGGGCCCCGGCGGGAATGACGACGCCATGACTGTAGGCGTTGTTGTACGGCGGCATGATGGTGCCGGGATTGACGGGTTCATTCATCGCTGGACTCCTGGCGTGAAGGGTGGCGGCGGCGTTCGCCGCGAACGGGCAGCGTAACGCGTCGGTGCGCCGGCACAAGCGGACACGTCCCCGGCATCGCCGACGCGTCCTGCTGCACCGGCTCGCGGGATCATCGTCGTGGCTGCCGCCGGTGTGGCCAATGGGCGATCAATCACGCGGCATCGTGTCAAGGCGTGTCAGCCGGCCCGAGCGATGAATCCAGGGACTTTATTTCCGTGGAGAGTGGCTGCTAAGCTCCGGAAAACCGGTCATTTCGCCGATTCCTACGTCACCCCCACGCGCATGGCCCTTGCCTACCTGACGACTGACGACAAGCGCCCCTCCGGTCGCCCGCGTTCCCAGTCGGCCCGCAAGTCCATCCTGGATGCCACCGCCCGCCTGCTGCAGCACGTGTCACTGAAGAATCTCGCGATCGAGAGCATCGCGCGGGAAGCCGGCGTGGGCAAGGCGACGATCTACCGCTGGTGGCCCAACAAGGCCGCGATCGTGATCGACGCGTTCTTCGAAGAGGTGGAGCAGCGGACGGCGTTCGAACAGGCGCCCACGGCGGTCGCCGCGATCCGCGACCAGGTGGTGCGCATGGTGCACACGATCGGCGGACCCATCGGGCACATCGCCGCGCAGATCATCGCCGAGGGGCAGTCCGATCCGCGCGTACTCGAACATTTCCGCGCCGTGTTCCTGCGCCAGCGGCGCGCCGCCGCGAGCGAGATCATCCGCGCGGGAATCGCCAACGGCGAGTTCCGCGGCGACCTGGACATTGAACTCGTAATCGATCTCATCTACGGCCCCATCTGGTATCGCCTGATGGTCGGCCACCAGCCGCTGGACGACGGACTCGCCGACCGTCTGCCCGAGCTGAGCATCTCGGCACTGCTGAAACCTGCCCTCGCGCGTTGAGCGACCGGGTCGCCGAACGGCCCTGCCCCTGATCCAGGTCAACGTGCCGCACTGCGGTTCCCTGAAGATCGCCTCAGGTACAAACCTGCCGGTACCGATAGTGGGGGTGCCGGAACAATCTGTTATGCGAGGGATCTCATCATGAAGCTTTCTATCTCGAAGGGCGTCGCGCTGGCCGTCCTGGCCTATGCGGGGGGTGCATCCGCGGCGACCGAAATCGAACTGCTGCAGCAGCGTCTCGCGGCAATGGAGAAGGAAACCGCCGCGCTGCGCGCCGAACTCGACCTGATGAAACAGGCCGAACCGCAGCAGGAGAGCAAGGTCGCCGCGATTGAAACGCGCGTCGCGAAGGTGGAGCAGGGGGGTGGCGCGGCTGTCAAGGGCAATCGTGTGTTCTTTCGTGGTGGCTATCCCCAGCTTACGGATGATCGCGCGAACGGCGCCTTCACCGACATGATGGATGTGCCCGGTGCGCTCGCCCCGATTGGGCTCACATCCGTCAAGAATTCCAATGACGATGGCTGGTATTTCGGCGCGGGCTTTGATTTCCTGCTGTCGGACAATGTGTTCGGGCTGTTGCCGGGAACCTGGGCACTGGCTGAGCTCGGCCTCGAATTCCGTGATCTCGGCAGCGAGGAAGTGCATCTCATCGGGCCCGTCGCGGAGTGCCTGCTCCTGAACGAACTGGGGCTCGGCGCCGGCCCGGTGAACTGCACGGGCATCGAAGGGGAAGAGAACCTGATGATGCTGACGGTCAGTGCCGCGCCCAAGCTCAAGTTCAACGCAGGCGGCAAGCTGCGGCCGTGGATCATCCCGGCCGGTCTCGACCTGAACGTGATTTCGCCGCCATCGGATTCCACGAATTACCTCGACATCGGCGTGCAGTTCGCGGGCGGGTTGGATTACGAGATCCTGCCTGGCATCACGCTCGGCGCGGACGTGCGTTACCACCTGTCCGCGGACCTGACGGATCCGGATTACTCGGCGGCGGCGGTCACCGCCGCGCGCAATGCCGGGTTGTCGGTGGACACGGACCAGAGCAACGACACCTGGACGGCCGGGATCAGCCTCGGTATCGGGTTCTGAGCAACGCGTAACGGGGGCGGGTCCTGCGCGCAACGCGCGGGACCCGACCACCCGGCTTCGCGCCGATAGCTATACTGGGGATCCTGACGAGCCGGGAGCCGCCGCGATGTCCGACCGCTACGCCGAGCTGAAGCGTCTCACCGACGCCTTCACCGCCACGTTCAACCGTCACGACCTCGACGCGTGCATGGCGTTCTTTCACGACGACGCCGTCTACGAGGAACTGCACGGACCTCGCCGCGAGGGCAAGGACGCGATCCGACAGGCGTTCGAAGGACTCTTTTCGCGCAAGTTCGGCACCATGCGGTTCGACGAGGACGACACGTTCATCGACGCCGCTGCCGGCAAGGTGATGGCGAGTTGGCACCTGCTCCTGACGATGGACGGCAAGCCCGTGGCGCTGGCCGGACTCGACCTGCTGCATTTCGACGGCGCTCGGCTGCGCCGCAAGCTCACCTACTGCAAGGCGCGGCAGCCGCGCTACGTGGAGCAGCCTGCGGACGGCGCGCGCGGGTGACGCGCCGCGTTCAGCCGGTCAGGTAGGCGCCACCGTTCACGTGCAACGTCTGGCCGGTGATGTAGGACGCATCATCGGAGAGCAGGAACGCCACGGTGCCGGCAATCTCCTCCGGGCGGCCTGCGCGCCGCATCGGTGTCTGGGCTTCCATCGCGGCATACTCCGCGTCCGGCAGCACCCCGCGCAGGCGCTCGTGCC
>JBFWUN010000009.1:5330-15024 GCA_050247235.1 Gammaproteobacteria bacterium | reverse complement strand
TCATCGGAGAGCAGGAACGCCACGGTGCCGGCAATCTCCTCCGGGCGGCCTGCGCGCCGCATCGGTGTCTGGGCTTCCATCGCGGCATACTCCGCGTCCGGCAGCACCCCGCGCAGGCGCTCGTGCCAGATGAGCCCGGGCGCGAGCACGTTGACTGTCACCCCGTGCGGCGCGAGGTCCTTCGCGGTGGAGTGCGTGTAGCCGACGATGCCGGCCTTCGCCGCGGCATACGGTGACTGCCCCGGGCCCGGGTGGTACGCGTAGAGTGACGCGAAGTTCACGATGCGCCCGAAGCGGCGCCCCTGCATCCCGCCGGCGAACGCCCGGGTGCAGAGGAAGGTTCCGTGCAGGTTGACGCGCAGCACGATATCGAAGGTCTTCAGTTTCAGCTCGGCCACCGGCGCGCCCCCCGCGACCCCGGCGTTGTTGACGAGATAGGCGACATGGACGCCCGCGGCGTTCAGCGCGTCGCTGCACGCCTGGACATCGTCTTCGAGGGTCACATCGAGTGCGCGCACGGACAGGCGCGCGCGTGCGTCGGTCCCGAACTGATCGCGCCACGCGTTCGCGTCGTCGGTGCGGCGGTCGGTCGCGATCACTTGCGCGCCGTCGGCCAGCAGGCGCGCGACGATCGCCGTGCCCAGCCCGCCGAGCGCGCCGGTCACCAGCACATGGCCATGGTCGAACATCGTGACTCCTTTGTTGGCGTGCTCAGAAGGAGCGTGGCAGCCCGAGCACCTTCTCGGCGATGAAATTGAGGATCATCTCGCGGCTCACCGGCGCGATGCGCGGGATCATGATCTCGCGGAGATAACGTTCGACGTGGTACTCCTTCGCGTAGCCCATACCACCGTGCGTGAGCACCGCCTGTTCGCACGCCCGGAAACCCGCCTCCGCGCACAGGTACTTGGCCGCGTTCGCCTGCGCCCCGCACTCCATCTTCGCGTCGTAGAGGAACGCGGCCTTGTAGGCCAGGAGTTCCGCGGCTTCGAGTTCCATCCAGTTCCGCGCAAGCGGGTGCGCGATGCCCTGGTTCTGTCCGATGGGCCGCCCGAACACGTTGCGCTCCTTGGCGTACTGCACCGCCCGGTTGAGCGCCGCGCGCCCGAGGCCGACCGCTTCACCGGCAATCAGGATCCGCTCCGGGTTCAGTCCGTGCAGGATGTAATGGAATCCCTTTCCTTCCTCGCCGATAAGGTCCTCCTTCGGCACGGGCATGGCGTCGTAGAACACCGCGTTGGAGTCGATCGCCTTGCGACCCATCTTCGGGATCTCGCGGACCTCGGCGTAGCGCTTGTCGAGCGTGGTATAGAACAGGCTGAGTCCGTCGGTCTTGCGCTTGACCTGGTCTTTCGGAGTGGTGCGTGCGAGCAGCAGCACCTTCTTCGCGCGCTGAGCCCCGGAGGTCCAGTGCTTCTGTCCGTGGATGACGTAGCCTGTCGCCGTGCGCTCGGCCCGGCAGTCCAGCTGCGTGGTGTCGAGCCCGGCGTTCGGCTCGGTGACGCCGAAGCAGGCCGACTCCTCGCCCCGGATGAGCGGAGGCAGCATGCGCTGTTTCTGTTCCTCCGTGCCGAACACCACCACCGGGTTCAGCCCGAAGATGTTCAGGTGCACCGCCGAGCAGCCCGAAAGTCCGGCACCCGACTCCGCGATCGCCTGCACGAGAATCGTCGCCTCCGTGATGCCGAGCCCTGCGCCGCCGTACTGCTCCGGCATCGCGATGCCGAGCCAGCCGGATTCCACGATGGCGTTTACGAACTCCTGCGGGAACCGGCCTTCGTTGTCGCAGTCCAGCCAGTAATCGGCGGCGAAGTTCGCACACAGTTTCTGGATGGCGTCGCGAATGGCGCGCTGTTCGTCGGTGAACAGGAAGTCCATGGAAGAAGCCTCTCGATGTCTGGCGATGAAGCTCCGGAACCTAGGCGGGGGGCGGGGGAGTGTCAAGCCACGTGCGTGTTTGCCAGGCGGGTGAAGCGGCGCAGAATGCGGATCGTCGCGGGCACGGGGGAACGGCATGGCGCAGGGGTTCGAACAGGGGTGTGCATGGATCGACGGGCGCTACGTGCCGATCGGCGATGCATGTATCCCGATCACCGACATGGGTTTTACGCGATCGGATTGCACCTACGATGTGGTCGCCGCGTGGCAGGGCCGGTTCTTCCGGCTCGCCGACCATCTCGCCCGCTTCGAGCGCGGCTGCCTGTGCCTTGAACTGACCCCGCCGGTCGCGTTTGCGGAGATGCCCGGACTGCTCGCGGAGTGTGTGCGCCGTACCGGCCTGCAGGACGCCTATGTCGAAATGATTTGCACGCGCGGCGTCCCGGAGCCTGGCGTGCGCGATCCGCGCCGGGTGCGCAACCGCTTCTACGCGTTCGCGATTCCGTACGTGTGGATCGCGTCGCCGGCGCAGCAGGAGACCGGTGTCCCCCTGGCGGTGGCAGCCCGCGTCGAGCGGGTCGCGCCGCGGGCGACGGATCCGACGGTCAAGAATTTCCAGTGGGGTGACTTCGTGCGTGCGCAGTTGGAAGCCCACGAACGGGAGGCGCATACGGCGGTGCTGCTCGATGCCGCCGGGCATGTCACCGAGGGACCGGGTTTCAACCTGTTCGTCCATACCCGGGGGACCTTGCTGACCCCGGGCGACGGGGTGCTGCTCGGCATCACACGCCAGACGGTACTGGAACTCGCGGCCCGCGAACGCATCCCCACCCGGGTGACGCGTTTCGATGCGGACACGCTGCGGAGTGCCGAAGAGGTGTTTCTGACCAGCACCGCCGGCGGGGTGATGCCGGTGGCGAGCGTCGATGGTGAACCGGTGGGGGACGGAAGCCCGGGGCCGGTCACGCGGCTGCTGCGAGCCCGCTACTGGGAAGCGCATGTCCATGGCCCCTGGGTGACCCCGATCTACGCACCAACGTGAGGCCGGTGGGTGCCGGACGTGGCGGCAACGCAACGACCACTGCCGCGATTTGACAGAAATTCGCGAAGCTCAGGGAGTTTGGGCGCTTTTCTCGTACGCGACATTAACTTAACATGCCCCCAAAGAACTCAAGGGGGCAGACCACCGGTCCGCCCAAGGGGGGCAGTCGTGGGGCGCTTCGGGTTATTGCTCATATTTTTATGGACGTGCGCTGGCGCGCTCGCCCAGACCCCGCCGGCGCTGACGTTCACGGTCGAGCGGTTCGAAGTCGCCGGTGACAACCCGCTCGACGCACCGGCGACGGAAGCCGCGCTCGCACCGTTCCTGGGTGAGTACGCGGGCATCGACGGCCTGCTCGCCGCGACCGATGCACTCGAGGCCGCATTCGCGGCGGCCGGTCACAATTTTCATCGCGTGTCGCTGCCGCCACAGGCGCTCGACAGCGGGATCGTGGTGCTCAACGTCTCGACTTTCGCCGTCGGCGATGTGCGCATCGAGGGCCAGCAGCATTTCACCGAATCGAACATCCGGCGCAGCCTGCCCAAGGTCGTGGGCGGCGGCGCGCCGAACGTGCGTGAAGTTTCGCGCTCGCTCGCGGTCGCCAACCAGCATCCGCACAAGAAGCTCAAGGTCTCGTTCCGCGAAAGCGAGAGCGCGCCGGACACGCTCGACGCGGTGGTCAGGGTGCACGACCAACGCAAGTGGAACCTGTTCGGAAACCTCAACAACATCGGTTCCAAGGACACGGGCCGCTCGCGGCTCCAGTTCGGCGGGTTGTACGGCGACCTGACCGGGCACGACGACGTGCTGACGACGGCGATCACGGTATCGCCGGACAATTTCGACGACGTCTTCCAGTTCGGGGCGTTCTACCAGGTCCCGATCTACGCGCTGTCCGGCTGGCTGTCGGGGTTCTACGTGCGCTCGGACGTCGATGTCGGCAACGTACAGAATTTCTTCGACGTGAGTGGCTCCGGCGAATTCGTCGGGTTGAACTTCAAACGCGCGTTGATGCCGGTGGGTCGTTACAAGCACAGCATTGCCGTCGGCCTGCAGGACCGCCGGTTCGACACGGCCATCTCGAACGCGCTGACCGGCATCCCGATCCCCGGCATCAGCACCATCGTGCGCTCGCGACCGGTGAATGTCCGTTACGACGGCGGCTACAACTGGCAGGCGACCAGCCTCGATTTCTATGTCGACTACGTGCAGAACATGAGTTTCGGCGGGCACAACGACGACGCCGCGTACGCGGACGTGCGGGCGGTCGCGGAATCCAGCTGGAAGGCACTGCGCTTTGGTGCCCTCGTCACACATCGCCTGCCGCGCGAGTTCATCGGGCTGCTGCGGCTTACGGGCCAGTACAGCCGTGAACCCCTGATCCCCGGCGAGCAGATCGGGTTCGGTGGCGAACGGTCGATTCGCGGCTTCGAGGAACGCACCGTCGCGGGTGACAACGGGCTCGTCGCGAACCTCGAACTCTGGTCGCCGCCGGTGGCCCGGCTCGGCGGTGTGCGCTTCCTGGGCTTCCTTGACGGGGGGCACAAGCACTTGAACGACCCGCTCGCGCGGCAGCGTCCGTCGGACACGCTGTCGAGCATCGGGGTGGGTGCGCGCTGGCAATGGCAGCAGAACGTCGCGCTGTCGGTGGACTATGGGCAGCCGCTCGCAAATGCGGATGGTGAAGCCGCGGATCGAGGCAATTCCAAATGGCACGTGAATCTTACCGTGCGCTACTGAGCGCGCTGCTCGTCCTGGCTTGCCTGGTCGCGCCGGCGCACGCCGCAGACCAGGCCGGCGAGGTCGTCATCGTCCGTGGCATCGCAACGGCGCAGGCCGGCGCGGCCGGCGGCCGCATCCTCGGGGCCACCTCGCCGGTGTACGAGGGCGACGTGATCTCCACCGGGCCGCGCAGCGTCGCATTGCTGAAGCTCGGTGACGGCACGCGCGTGACGTTGCGCCCGCAGACCAAGTTCCAGGTGGAGGAGTTCAACGTCACGGAGAACTCCGGCAGCGCGGTGTACCGGCTGTTCCAGGGCGGTCTGCGTGCCGTCACGGGCTTCCTGAGCAAGAACAATCCGAATGCGGTCAAGCTGCGGACCTCGGTCGCGACGATCGGCATCCGCGGCACCGAGTTCGATGCGCGGCTCTGCGGCGCCGACTGCGCGGGTGAAGCGAGCAGTCGTGCTGCGCCGGCCGGGCGGGCCGGGTTCGTCAAAGGCCGGGTCACCGCAAAGAGCGGCAGCGGCGATCGCGCCCGCGACGTCGCGCTCGGCGCGCCGGTGTACAGCGGAGATACCGTGGTGACCGACGCGGGGGCATTCGCCGTGCTGACCTTCAAGGACAAGAGCCGCGTCACCCTGCTGCCCAATACCGAGTTCCGGGTCGAACAGCTGGCATACGAAGAATCCAAGCCGTCCGCCGCGCGTGGCATATTCGCGCTGTTGCGCGGTGGTCTGCGTGCAGTCAGCGGCGCGATCGGCAAGCACAACCCGCGCGGCTACCAGATGCGCACGGCGGTCGCGACGATCGGCATCCGCGGTACCGAGTACGACCTCGTGCTCGAGAACCTGCAGCTCTACACGCGCGTCATCGCGGGCGAGATCGCGGCTGACAACGGCCCGGCCATCGGCCCCGGGCAGGGCATCCTGATGTTCGGAGGGCCCGGAGTGCTGCCGGTGCCGGCGCCCGATCTGCCGCTGCCGTTCGACGTCCCGCCGGAAGCCGGCGCGCCGTTGCCGGAACCCCCGCCGGCGCCGACCTCGGAAGCCCCGGGCGAGGGCCTGATCGTGGCCTGTTACGTGGGCAACTGTGCGATGACCACCGATGAAAACACCGTGGAACTCGGGCCCGGCCAGGCCGGCTTCGTCGGCAACGACGGCGGCCCGGCCGAGGCACTCCCCGAGATTCCTCCCTTCATGCCCGAAGACACGGCGCTCAGAACCGTGGAAGACAATTCGTCGCTCGACCTGCTCGACACGACGATCGACGGCGGAGGTGCCGAATGCTTCGTCCAGTAATGCCCACCCGGACCCGGTTGAACCGCGCGATCTCGGTCGCGCTCGGACTGCTCGCAAGCACGCCGGCGAGCGCGAACCCCGAGGGGATGCAGGTCATCCAGGGCGCGGTCGGCGTCGGCATGCCGAACCCGCAGACGCTCGAGATCACCAACTCGCCCGGCGCCATCATCAACTGGCAGGGGTTCGACATCGGCGCCGGGGAGATCACGCGCTTCATCCAGCAGGGCGCGGACAGCGCGGTGCTCAACCGCGTCACCACGCAGAATTCCTCGGAGATATTCGGCCAGCTGCTGTCCAACGGCCGCGTGTTCCTGATCAATCCCGCGGGCATCCTGGTCGGGCGTGACGCGGTAGTCGATACCGCGGGCCTGGTCATGTCCACGCTCGACATCAAGGATGCCGATTTCACGGCCGGGCGGTTCCGCTTCGAAGGCGGCCCCGGCAGCGGCTCCATCACGAACCACGGCTACATCAAGGCCGCGCCGAACGGCGAGATTATCCTGATCGCGCCACGCATCGTGAATGCACCCGAAGCGGGCAACGCGCAGAGCGGGCTGATCGAGGCTGAGAACGGCGAGCTGATCCTGGCGGCCGGTCACGCGATCACGATTTCGAGTCTCGACGATCCCGACATCAGCTTCGATGTGCAGGCCCCCGAACACGAGGTCGTGAACCTTGGCCAGCTCATCGCGCGCGGCGGCAGCGTCAGTGCGTTCGCCGGCACCTTGCGGCACTCCGGCGAGATCAATGCCGACGCGCTGTCCATCGATGAAACCGGGCGCGTGGTGCTGACCGCGTCGCACCGGATCGCGACGAGCGCCGAGAGCGTAATCTCGGCACGCGGAGAGCGCGCAGTTGAGGAGTCTGCCGGTACGGTCGCGACGGAAGCGCCGGAGTCGGCGTTGCCAAACCCGATCGGCGCGGCCGGCGGCGATATTCGAATTTCCGCCGCCGCGCCAGCCGCGGAGGAAGGTGCGACGCCGGTCGCAGCCGCCGTCACACTGGCAGGCACGATCGACGCGAGCGGGCGCACCGGCGGCAGCGTGCGCGTGGAAGCGGACACGACGACCGTCGGCGGCACCTTGGAGGCCTCCGGACTCGCCGGCGGCGGCCGCGTGGAAGTCCTCGGCGACGAAGTCGTGATGGCGGGTGCAACGGTGCGCGCCAACGCGCTCGAAGGCGCCGGTGGCCAGGTGCGCGTCGGCGGTGAGTACCAGGGCGGCAGCGCGCTCCGCGCCGCGCTCACGACCGAAGTGGACGCCGCTTCCGTTCTGGAAGCCAATGCAGGTGGTAACGGCGACGGCGGCACGGTCGTTGTGTGGTCGGACGAGGAAACCCGCTTCAACGGCACGGCGAGCGCGCGCGGTGGAGACACTGGTGGTGACGGCGGGCTCGTCGAGGTGTCCGGCAAGGACATCCTGCGGTTCGGCGGCAGCGTGGACGTGGGCGCGCCCGCCGGTGACGCGGGAACCCTGCTGCTCGATCCGAAGAACATCTTCATCGTGCAGGGCGGGGCGACCGTCGGCATCGACAACCCCACGCCGTTTGCCGGCGACGGCTTCGGCTCGTCGTTCTCCGTGCTCGCGAACGGCAACATCCTTGTGCAGAACCAGAACGCGGATTCGGCCGGCGCGACGGATGCCGGCGAAGTTGTGCTGATGGATGGCTTCGGCAACGTGCTCGGGTCGATTACGGGCAGCGCCACCAACCAGCGGCTCGGCGCGTTCGGGTTTTTCAACGCCACCGGCGGCCTGCTGATCCTGGACCGGAACGCGCCGAATGGCGCCGCGCTCCAGGCGGGCGCGGTGCACCTGTTCAACGACGACACGGGCCAGGTGATCGGGACCACGCTCGGCGGCAGCGCCGGCGAGCTGTTCAGCTCCAGCCTGATCGGCACGTTCGGCAGCAACTTCATGTTCCGCAGCACGTCGGCGGACATCGGGGGGATCGGTGCGGACGTCGGCCTGGTCAGCCTCATCAGCGGCACCACCGGCCTCGAGATCGGCCGGACCATCGGACAAAGCGCCGGCGAACTCTTCGGTTCCCTGGTCACGAATCTCGGCACGAGCCTGCTCGTGCGCAGTACCAATGCCGATGTCGGTGCGCTGACGGATGCCGGCAGCGTGTCGTTCGTCAGCACGACGACGGGTACCCTGCTCGGCCGCGTGGACGGGCAGAGCACCAGCGAGTTCTTCGGCAGTTCGTTCACGAATCTTGGCGGTTCGGTCGTCGTGATGAGCGCCAGCGCCGATGTCGGCGCTGCAACGGATGCCGGTGCGGTGGTGCTCATCAACAGCACGACCGGCGCGGAGCTCGGGCGCGTGCAGGGTGCCGCCGCGGGAGATCTTTTCGGACAGACGGTCGATTTCTTCGGCGTGCCGTCCGGCACGTACCTCATCCGCAGTGACACGGCCGACGTCGGCGGGTTCTCCGACAACGGCACCGCCGTACTCGTCAGTCGTACGACGGGCCTCGAAATCGGCCGCACCTCGGGACTGCGGGACGGCGATTCGCTCGGCGCATTCTTCCCGATTCTCGACGGGTCGAACTACTTCCTGCAGGTGCCGGAAGCCGATATCGGCGCGAACACCGACGCCGGCTCGATGGTGCTCGTGAACGGCGCCACCGGCGCGCGGATCGGCAGCGCGGACGGAACCAGCCCCAACGAGTTCTTCAGCCAGAACGGCATCGAGCTGTTCGGTCCGGCGAACAACATCATTGTTGTCAGTGAACTTGCCGACAACGGCCCCGCGACGAATGCGGGCGCGGTGGTATCAATCGATCGCACGACTGGTCTGATCACCGGTCGCGTCGATGGCGATGGCTCGAACGAACAGCTCGGGTCCTTTGGCCTTGTCAGTCGCAGCAACGGCAATTACTTCATTCCAAGTCCGCTGTACGATGCCAGTGGTGGCTCGGTGTCAGACGCGGGAGCGGTGATCCTCGTAGACGGGAACACGGGTAACGAGCTCGCCCGGTTCGAGGGGGATACGCCGGGCGAGCGCTTCGGCGAAGACCGGCTGGATTTCTCGCTCGCGAACGACGACATCCTCGTGATGGCGCCGGATCACAACAGCGGCGCCGGCATCATCGCGCAGCTCGCCTCGTCGGGCCCCATCGTACGCGGCACATTCCAGGGTGCTGCCACCGGCGACGCCATCGGATCGATCTTCCCGACGTTCCTGTCGACCGGGAACTACGTCATCGCAGACCCGGATTTCAACGGCGGGGACGGTGTCGTGGTCATCATCGACGACGCGACTGGCGCACCCGTGGCCGGCGCGACGGTCGGTACCGCCGGCGAAGGTCTCGGCGGCGACATGGACTTCTCCTCGCTGCCGACGTTCGGGCATTTCGCCGCGCTATCCCCCGGACATGGCGCCAACAGCGAAGGCGCGATCTATTTCTTCAACGGCAGCGACGGCGGCGGGCTGATCCGCCAGTTCATCGGCAACACGTCCGAAACGCTGGGCACCGAGGACCTGATCATCGCGCCGAGCGGCAACGTGATCGTCGGCAGTCCGTTCAACGCGAGCGGCGCCGGCAGCATTTACCTGCTGGACGGCATCGGCGCGACGTACGCGACAATTGACCAGCTCGATGGCCTGTCCGCGGGTGAGAGCCTCGGGGATTCCGGGGTCACGACGATCGATGTCTTCTCGCGCAGCGCGTTCGACGAATTCCTCGTGTTCAGCCCGCTGCGCGACGGCGCGGGGGTGGACAGCGGCGGCATCATCCTCGCGAAGACCGTCGG
>JBFWUN010000009.1:0-5230 GCA_050247235.1 Gammaproteobacteria bacterium | reverse complement strand
GGCCCCATTCTGCTCGGCGTGGTCAACGGTGCCGGCGCGGGCGATCGGCTCGGCGACGACCCGTTCTCGCAGATGCTGAGCAACGGCAACACGGTGTTCTTCAACCCGACCGCCGACGATCCGACTGGCCCGGGGGGCACCGCGGACGACGAGGGCGCGATCGTACTGATGGACAGCGTCGGCGCATTCCTCGGACGCTTCTTCGGCCAGAGTCCCGGCGAGAACCTGGGCAGTGAGTTCACGGTGTTCGAATCCTTCCGTGTCGGGGCGAACTCGATGTTCGTGCAGTCGCCCGACGCGAGCCCCGGGGCGGTGAGCAACGCGGGTTCGCTGTACCTGCTGTCCACCGCGGACGCGTCGCTGATCGGCCAGGCGGACGGGGACACCGTCAACGAGAACTTCAGCGACGATTTCGATCTCTTCACGCTCGGCAACGGCGATGGCCTGGTGCTGAGCCCGGACGGGTTCGGCGGCGGCGGCACCATCGTGCAGGTGGCCGATGCTGATCTCGATGCCGGCCCGGGCAGCAATATCATCCGCGGCCGTCTCGACGGCACGGTGGGTGGCGGGCTTGCGGAGCAGCTCGGCGACTTCGGTGTGCAGGTGCTCGGCGGCGGCACCCATTACATGGCGCGCAGCCCGTTTGCGGATCCGGGTGCACTGGTCGATGCCGGTTCGATGTACTTCGTCAACATCGCGACGGGCGCGCTGACCAACCGGATTGACGGCATTTCGGCGAACGAGGAGTTCGGCAATTTCGGTACCACGGATTTCTTCGGCCACGGCACGAATTTCTTCGTGACCTCGGAGGAGGCGGACGTGGGCGCCGCAACCGATGCCGGCCGCGTGATGCTGGTCGATACCACCGGCTTCGTGATCGACGAACTCCTTGGCAACACGGCGAACGAGTTCCTCGGCCAGAGCCGCACGTTCGTCGGCTCGGACATCTGGGTGCTGGCGCCGAAGCACAGTACCGATGCGGGCGCGATCTTCGCGATCGCGAACAGCGATCTCGGCGGCGGCAACATGGTCCGCGCGAGCCTGCAGGGCGGCACTGCGGGGGATCAGCTGGGTTCGCTGTTCCCGAACTTCGTGTCCGGCGGACGCGCGTTCGTGCGCGTGCCGCTGGCGGACGTCGGCGGCGTCGTCGATGCGGGCACTGCGATCCTCGTCAATTCCTCGCTGCAGGAGATCGGGCGCACCAGCGGCACCAGCGCGGAGGAAGAATTCTCCAGCATCTTTTTCACGACGCTCGCGAACGGCAATTTCCTGTTCCGCAGCCCGGACGCCGATATCAGTGGCCTCACGGATTCGGGGGTCGTGAAGGTCGTCAGCGGTACCACCGGCACCCTGGTGGGGCAGACGGCGGGCACCAGCGCCGATGAGCGCTTCGGCGCGGGCAGTGTCGTCACCTTGATCAATGACGATCTCGCGATCTTCAGTCCGGATGCGGATTCGGGCGGATTCCTGGACGCCGGCGCGATCGTCCAGATCAGCCCCGATACCGGGCTCGAAGTTCAGCGCGTGGTTGGCCTGAGCGAGGATGAACGGCTGGGAAGTTCGGGCTTCCAGTTCCTGCCGGGCGGCAAGCTCGTGCTCGGGGTGCCGCTGGCGGATGTCGCCGGCGTCGTCGATGCGGGCCGCATCGTGATCTTCGATCCTGTCGGTGCCAACACGGGCACCGCGGCCACCAACCTGCTGTTCACCAACACGCCCGGAGGGGATTTCGTCGTGACCACCGGCGCGATCGAACTCGCGCTGAACGCGGGCGCGAATCTCATCCTGCAGGCCAACAACGACATCGTGATCGGCAAGGACGTGGTGCTGACCGGAGGCGGCGGCAGCCTGACCTTGCAGGCCGGGCGCTCCATCCTGGTCAGCGGGCTGATAAACATGCCTTCAACGGACATCAAGCTGCTCGCGAACGATTCGGCCGGTGACACGTCGTTCCGTACCACGGGCAGCGGTGACTTCGTGCTCGAAGACCCGCAGATCATCGGGCGCACGGTCGAGATTTCCGGCGAGACGGTCCGGCTGCTGGGCGGCATCTCCGAGACCAGCGTGTATACCCCGACCACGACGACGGAGTTCTTCGACAACTTCCTGCTGACCGGGTCGATCGACGTCCCCGCGACGTTCGTGCTGGGGCTGGAGAGCCTGAAGGTGTTTTCGGATTCCGTCGAACTCATCGGCGGCAGCAGTCCGGGTGCGTTCGCCGCGCTGGTATCGTTCGGCGAATTCACCGTCGACACCGGCACCATCCTGCTGGAAGCGGGTTCTGCGCCGGGTGCCCATGCACTGTTCCTGGGGCTGGGCGGCCTCGGCGATTTCACGTTCGACACCTGCACCGGATGCGGCGACACCCTGCTGTTCACGGATCCGTTCCTCGAGGAAGGGGCCGTGACGGGACTGTTCATTGCCGGCATTTTCCAGGATCCTGCGGTCAATGCGATCCTCGCGATGCTGGGCCGCGACGGCGACTCGGATGATGATGACGATGACGACGATGATGAAGAAGAGTCGCAGGAATGCGGCCTGTAACGGCTCACCCATGACAACGGAGTTCTTATGCGCGAACTGACCCTGGCCGAAGTGGAAACCCTGCTGAAAGAAGGCGTGGCGTACGCCCAGTCCGTCGGCCGGCCGAGCTCGATATCGGTGGTGGATTTCGGCGGCAACCTGCGCGGTGCGCTGCGCCCGGACAAGGGGCGCATCGCGAACATCCTGATCGCCGAGAAGAAGGCGTGGACCGCGGTGGCGTTCCAGCGACCCACCGACATGGTGCGCGATGTCATGCTCCCCGGCGCGTTCGGCTACGGCCTGCAGCACACCGATGAGCGCATCTGCATGGTCGGCGGCGGCTACCCGATTTTCGACGAGAAGGGCGAAGTGATCGGCGGTATCGGCGCCAGTGGCGGCACCATCGAGGAAGACTGCGAGTGCTGCCTCGTGGGCATGCGCAAGCTCGGGTTCAAGACCGAGTTCGTGAACCCGCTCGCCGCCAAGAAGTAACCGCGCCGCGAGACGGCGAATCGCCCCGCCGTGCCCGGTGCGCTCGGGGCGAACCGTCCTCCCGCCCGGCCGCGGGCACCCCAAGTCCCCGATCACCCGCCATGATTCGAATCCTCCCTGTCGACGAAACACCCGCCAGCGCGATTCCGTACCAGGACCTCGGCTTCGGTCGCTACTTTGCCGACCGCATGTTCACCCAGCGCTACGCCAGGGCGCGCGGCTGGTACGACGCCGAGATTGGTCCCTACGCGCCGATCACGCTCGATCCGGCGGCGCAGGTGCTGCACAACGGGCAGATGATATTCGACGGCACCAAGGCGTACCGCCGGCCGGATGGCGACCTGAACCTCTTTCGACCGGATCGCAACGCCGAGCGGTTCAACCGCTCTGCCGCCCGCATGGGGATGCCGGACGTGCCGGTGGAAGCGCACGTGGAAGCAATCCGCGAACTGGTGCGGCTGGAAGCGCGCTGGGTGCCGTCCGCGCCGCAGACGGCGCTCTACATCCGCCCCGTGATGATTGCGACGGAGAAGGATCTCGCGATTCGTGCGCCCGGGGAGTTCCTGCATTACATCATCCTGAGTCCCGTCGCGCCTTACTTCGCGGGCGGATTCGCTCCGATCGCCGTGCACGTCCCGCACCAGTACGTGCGCGCGGTACGCGGCGGTACCGGTGAAGCCAAGACACCCGGCAACTATGCGGGCAGCATCGCGGCCACCGAAGAAGCCATCGCGAAAGGCTACCAGCAGGTGCTCTGGCTGGACGCCGTGGAGCGCCGCTACGTGGACGAAGTCGGCGCGATGAACATCGCGTTCGTCTACGGCGGAAACCGGCTGCTTACGCCGATGCTCTCGGGTGCCATCCTGCACGGCATCACGCGTGAATCGATCCTCGTGCTCGCGCGCGATGCGGGCCTGGAGGTCAGCGAAGCGCGAATCGATTTTTTCGAAGTCCTGGAGGACATCCGCCATGGCCGCATCACGGAAGTGTTCGGCATGGGCACGGGCGCGGTGATCGCGCCCGTGGGGCGGCTCGGCTACCAGGAACAGGACATCCAGGTCGGCGACGGACAACCGGGACCGGTGGCGCGCCGGTTGTTCGACGCACTGATGGGCATCCAAACCGGCGCTCGCCCGGATCCTTACTGCTGGACCCACCGTATCCGGCTCTGAGCCGGTGCGACACGCGGTCGGAATCCGTCACGGTTGCCCGTGGCGTCCGATTCCTGCACTCTCCGAGCCACCGGGATCGGACGCAGCGCTGCGCGGAGCCCGCAATCACTACAACCAGCGAGGAGGTCAACATGGGTTACTGCGTAGTCGTCGACAAGACCATTCCGGTGGCACGCGGCAAGGTGTTCGCGTGCCTGATGGACTTCGGAGGCGTAGGCAAGCTGCTCGGCGACGCGGTGGCGTCGTGCACGGTGGAAGGCAGCGGCGTGGGTGCCGTCCGCACCATCAGGCTGAACGGCATGGATGGGGAGGTCGTGGAGCGGCTGGAGTGCGCGTATGAGCAATCCGTATTCTCCTACTCGATCATCGCGCCGTGCCCGCTGCCGGTGGACTACTACCACGCGGTCGTCACCCTGTCCGATGCGCCGGGCGGCGGCACGCGCGTCGTGTGGGGCAGCAACTGGCTCGCGAAGGGCGCACCGGAAGCAGAGGTGAAGACGATGCTGACGGGGCTCTACGAGAACCTGATCGGCGCGATGGGCAAACTCTGAGGCGCCCATTCGAATGTCGATGCAAGACGGGGGCTGCGGCCCCCGTTTTCGTTTCTGAGGGCGTTTGAAAAAAAATCGTTGTCGGAGGCGGTGCTGATGCCGCGAGGCGGAAAGGCAGTGCCGTTGCCGCCGGGTGTCCGGTCCGGTGCGCCGCTTCCGCCCGTCAGACCATCCCTGGTCTGACGGGCTGCCCTCGCGTTTCGCTATGCCATCCCTGGCCCGCTCGCGCTCGAGGCCGCTCTGCACCGGACCGGACACCCGGCGGCTCGAGACGCCGTGCTCGCCGTGTGTGAGAGGTGCCGTGCAGACGACGGGCTTAGCGACGTAGGCACGGTGCGTGGCCTATCGCTTACGGAGCCACGAACGTTTGGGCGCCCTTCGGCCGTGTCCGTCCGGAGCGGCCTCGGCCGTGAGCGAGCCATGGATGGCATAGCGAAGCGGACGCGGCAACGGAGCGGGCCAGGGAGGGCCCGCGCAGTGGAAGCGCAGGACGGA
>JBFWUN010000008.1:95807-108791 GCA_050247235.1 Gammaproteobacteria bacterium | reverse complement strand
GGCCGATCCAAGCCCACCAAGGTCACGCCATGCAGGTTGAGGTAGGTCAGGTTGCCTGGCTCGGCGTCGAGCAGCCTGGACGCGACCTCCTCGGCGCCGGCGTAGTCGTTGCGTGTCAGGCGCAGGACCGCGAGCGGCATTCCGGCGGCCTCGCCCTTCGCGTCCGAGTCGAAAACTTCCGACAGGGATGCCAGCGCCGCCTCGCTCTGCCCCTTCAGCGCACGCGACATCGCCAGGCTCGTCTGCAGCCGAGTGTCATCCGGCCGCAGGGTGGTCGCGCGTTCCAGCGCGGCGGTCGCCCGCTGATGCTGCCCATCGGCCGAGTACGCGCTGGCGAGCAATGACAGGATTTCGGGACTTTCGCCTTCCGCCTCGAGCGTCGCGGTCAGCAGCTTGATCGCGCTCGTGTAATCCTTCTTGCGGATCTGCAAGGTCGCCAGCATCCGGCGCGTGAGCGTCTCACCCCGCGACGCCTTCACGTACTGTTCGAGGTAGCTCTCCGCCAGTTCGTAGTTGCCGATGTGGTAGTTCGCCATCCCCGCGATCATCAGCAATTGCAGATTGCTCCGCACGATCCGTGTGCCGAGCGTCTCCAGCAGTTTCGACAGTTCGTCGAGCACCGCGCGTGCCTGCTTCGGGTCCCCATTGCGCTGGGCATTCAGCGCCTTCATGTACAGGAAGCGCGGGTCTTTCGACTCGCGCTTGTCGAAGAACGCGAAGTCGTCCGTCGACTCGGCCGGGCGATTCAGGTCGAACAGCAGGCCGATCCGCGCGAGTCGTGCCGGGACATTCCCGGGCTCGAGGGTGATCACCTCGGCATATTCCTTCATGGCCTCTTCATGCGCGTCCTTCACGTGGCTCAGTGACGCGCGGGTCAGCCGGGTCAGCGGGCTGTCGGGGGTCGCGGCCAACGCCGTGTTCACCAGCCGTTCCGCATCGTCGAGCCGTCCTTCACGCATCGCCAACGTCGCCCGAATCGCGAGCTCTCCCGGGGAATTCACGTGCAGGTTCTGGATATCCTTGAGGATCTGCTTCAGTGCCTTGCGGTCGTTGAGCTGCAGCGCGGCGTCGGCCTTGACCTCCAGCAACTCGGCGAGCCGCTTGGGGGGGAGCCCCGGGGGCAGCGCTTCCGCGAGCAGCTCCCGGTGACGGAACTGCAGCAGCAAGGCCCGCGCGCGCGGCGCCGCGGTGAGCGCCAGGTCGGCCCCCCTTTCCCGCGCCTCGTTCAAGGTGGATTCGGCCGCCGGACCATCTCCCGTTTCCAGGTAGCATTGCCCGAGGAGCACCAGTGACGGCAGGTGTTCCGGGGCCTTCTGCAGCGCGTTTTTCAGCTGGATGATCGCGGCGTCGTACTCCGCTTGATTGAAGCGCTCCTGCGCGTCTTCGTAGAATTCATTGACTTCCGGGTCCGCCTCCGCAGCGACAACCGGCAGCGGCAGGGAAACCGCCAGGCACCAGGCTGCCACGAGGGGACTGAACCAGCGTCGAAACGATCCACTCAAAGGACTGACTCCCGATTTCCGATCTGCAGACTCTAGCAATGGACGCGGGGACAGGAACGTCGCTGGGCGCCCAGACGAGATCAGCGGCACAATGTTTTTGAACCGCAGGAAAAATTCCCGTCCGATCCCGGGGACGGATGACAGCCAGCCTGGTTTCGGCGGCGTTTCCGGCCAGGTACTCACAGGAGAAGTCATGATGACGCTTGCGACTCGTCAAAAGGTGCTGAAGGTGCTGTTCGCGCTTGGACTGTCGGTGGGGGCCCTGCTGTCGGCGGGGGCCGCGGACCAGTCTCCGGTGGACGTCTGGGCAACGTTCCTGAAGCCCAAGTATTTCAAGGACAATCCGATCGTCGAGGACGATTCGGTCATCACGTTGAAGACCCCGTACCGGGCGGAAGACGCCGCCTTCACGCCGGTGACGATCAAGGCCGGGTTTCCGCAGACGCCGGAACGCTATGTCGAGCGCATCTACGTCATCGTCGACAACAACCCCGAGCCGCTCGCCGGCGTATTCCACCTGACCCCGGAATCCGGCCGCGCGGATCTGGCGCTGCGTCTGCGGATCGACAACTACACCAACGTCCGCGCCATCGCGGTGCTGAACGACGGCGAACACCACATGGTCACGAACTTCGTGAAGGCGCAGGGGGGCTGCTCGGCGCCGCTGGGCTCGGACTACAAGATGGCCATGGATCGCCTCGGACGCATGAACTTCCGCACGGTCGGCGCCCGGACCCCGGAGGACGCGCTCGTCGGCCAGCTGATGCTGAGTCACCCGAACGTCACCGGCATGCAGAAGGACCAGAAGACCCAGCTGATCCGCCCGGCGCACTTCGTCAAATCCGTGAAGCTGTTCTACAACGATGTCCTCATCATGACTGCCGAGACGGGAATTTCGATCAGCGAAGACCCGAGCTTCCGGTTCTTCTTCCGGCCGCATGACGGCGGCGAACTGCGGGCGGAGGTCGTGGATTCCGAGGGGCGGGAGTTCCGGCACACGTTCAAGGTGGACGCCTGATGGCCGCACACGAGTTCCGCGCGCGCCTGCGGCGCGGCGAGCGCCTCCTCGGGACGATCGCGAGCCTCGCGAGCCCCGAAGTGACCGAGATCCTCGCCGACAGCGGCTGGGACTGGCTGTTCCTGGAAACCGAGCACGCCCCGGTGGGGCCGCTCGACCTGCAGCGGATGATCATGGGCGCGCGCGATGTGCCCTGCGTGGTGCGATTGCCCGACCACCAGGAAATCTCGGTCAAGCGCGCGCTCGATGCAGGCGCCGCGGGTGTCATCGTCCCGCAGGTCAACACCGCCGCGCAGGCGGCGGCGGTCGTCGCGTACGCGCGATTTCCCCCCGAGGGCCGCCGCGGTGTCGGCGTCGCCCGCGCCAACGGATACGGCTATGCGGTGGGTCCCTACGTGGCCGCCGCCAACGCGCAGTCCGCGGTGATCGTCCAGGCCGAGCACGTGGACGCCGTGAACCACATCGAGGAGATCGTGCGCGTGCCCGGCGTCGATTGCGTGTTCGTCGGTCCCTACGACCTGTCGGCCAGCCTGCACAAGCCTGGTCAGCTCGACGATCCCGAGGTGGCCGGCGCGATTGCGCATGTCGCCGCGGTGACCCGCGATGCGGGTCTGGCGCTCGGCTTCTTCGCCACGGCCGCGGCGCTCGTGGCGCCGCGAATCGCGCAGGGCTTCACCTTGCTCGCGTGCGGGGTCGACACGCTGTTTCTGCGCGAAGCAGCGAACGCGACACTCGACCACCTCAAGAACGCACGCTTTTGAAGCTCCGATCAGGCCCCGTGCGCCAGGATGGAGCGCGACGCGCGCCTCGGACCGGCGCCGACGCGCGCGCCGCGCAGCCGCGGCGAACTGTGCACGCTCCTTGCAGGCTCCCGGCGGGGACTGGTCGCGTGCCGCGCCCCACCCATCGAACCGGAACGCACCTTGCGCGATGAACGTTGACTGGCAGCAGTACCCCCAGGCGGGACCGTACGACGAACTGGTGGCCCCCGACGGACACGGCCGGCCCGCCGCGCAGGCACTGCTGGAACACCTGGAGCTGCTCGGCGGCACGGAGTTGCTGAATCGCCGCAAGGCGGCCGACCAGGCGATCCGCGCGATGGGGATCACGTTCACGGTCTACAGCGACGGCGCGAACATCGATCGCCAATGGCCGTTCGACATCATTCCCCGCATCATCCGCGCATCGGAATGGGCGCGCATCGCCGCGGGGCTCGCCCAGCGGCTGCGTGCGCTGAACTGCTTCATCGACGACGTCTACAACGCGCAGCGCGCATTCCGGGACAACGTGGTGCCGCGGGACCTGATTCTCGATGCCGGCAACTTCCGGGCGCAGTGCGTCGGGATGCGGCCGGCGCACGGCGCCTGGGCGCATATCTGCGGCAGCGACCTGGTGCGTGACCGGGACGGCGTCATGTACGTGCTGGAGGACAACCTGCGCGTGCCCTCCGGCGTGTCGTACATGCTCGAGAACCGTCGCATCACGAAGCGCGTGTTTCCGGAACTGCTGGAGTCGTACCAGATCGCGCCCATCGGCGAATACCCGGCACACCTGTTCGACACGCTCGCGTCGCTGTCTCCGCGCCAGGTGGAGGCGCCCGAGATCGTGGTGCTCACGCCGGGGATCTACAACTCCGCGTACTTCGAACACGCGTTTCTCGCACAGCAGATGGGAGCAGAACTGGTCGAAGGCGGGGATCTCGTCGTCGGCGATGACGACTGCGTGTACATGCGTACCGTCCAGGGACCGGTGCGTGTCGATGTGATCTACCGCCGGATCGACGACCTGTTCCTGGATCCGCAGTGCTTCCGGCCGGATTCTGCACTGGGCGTTCCCGGCCTGATGCGCGCCTGGCGCGCGGGCAAGGTGGCGATTGCGAACGCGCCCGGGACCGGCGTCGCGGACGACAAGGTCGTCTACGCGTTCGTGCCCGCGATGATCCGCTACTACCTTGACGAAGAACCGTTGTTGCCGAACGTGCCCACGTATCTCTGCTACGACGCGGCACAGCGCGAACACGTGCTTGCCAACCTGGAGCGGCTGGTCGTGAAGCCGGCCAACGAGTCGGGCGGCTACGGCATCCTGATCGGCCCGGCCGCGAGCCGCGCCGAGCGTGACCGTTTCGCCGAACTGATTCGGGCGAACCCACGCAACTACGTCGCCCAGCCGGTGCTGTCGCTGTCGACCGCGCCAACGCTCCTCGGCCGCGAACTGGTGCCGTGCCACGTGGACCTGCGGCCGTTCTCGCTGCAGGGTGCGGACAGCTACGTGACCGCGGGTGGCCTCACGCGCGTGGCCATGCGCCGCGGCTCGCTGGTCGTGAACTCCTCGCAGGGCGGCGGCAGCAAGGACACCTGGATCGTGGCGGAATAGTCATGCTGTCGAGAGTCGCGGAGCGCCTGTACTGGCTCGGCCGATACGTGGAGCGTGCGGAGAACACCGCGCGGCTGGTGGGTGTGAACGCCCAGTTGCTGCTCGATCTGCCGGGCCCCGTGGACGCGCTGTGGCGTTCACTCATCGAAATCATGGGATGCCAGCACGACTTTACCGCGCACTACCCGACGGTGTCCGAGCGCAATGTCGTCAAGTACATCCTTGCGGACGAGGAAAGCCCCGCGTCGCTGCTGTCAGCGCTGCGCGCGGCACGCGAGAACGCGCGCACCGTGCGGGAAGTCCTGCCGTCGGAAGCCTGGGAACTCGTGAACCAGCTCTACCTGTCGGTGCAGGAAACGGCGGAAGAAGCGCTTGCGCGGCGTCACCGGCAGGCCTTCCTGGACAGCATCGTGCTGCAATGCCAGCAGTTCTCGGGAATGCTGATGAACACGATGAGTCACCGCGAACCGTATCACTTCGTGATGCTCGGGTGGTCGGTCGAACGCGCCGACATGACCTCGCGCATTCTCGACGTGGGATGCACGTATGCGGGCGGACGCCACCCCGAAGTGCTCGCCGCGCACGAGAATATCCTGTGGATGAACGTGCTGCTCTCGCTGAGCGCATACCAGATGTATCGCCAGCAGGTGCGAGAGCGGGTGAACGGACGGGATGTCGTTGCATTCCTGCTGCAGGACACGGCGTTTCCGCACGCCGTGGCGTGCTGTCTCGACGGCGTCGAACACGCGCTCGGTCAGCTGCCGCGGAATCGCGGGCCCCTGCGGGTCAACCGCGAAGTCGTGCAGTACGTGCATCGCGCGGATCCGGATGCCCTGATCGCGGAGGGCCTGCACGAGTACCTCGACGAACTGCAGGCCGAGTTCGGACGGCTGCACACGCAGATCGAATCAACCTGGTTCGGGAGGGACAAAGGGGACGTCTCACCTTGAAAAAAGGGGACATCTCACTTTTTATGGCTGGTGCCGAAAAAAGTGAGATGTCCCCTTTTTTTACCGTTCCCAGCTGATTTCCGGCAAGGTGCCGAATGCCTCGATGAGCTTCTGGTTCCAGCTGCGTGCGAGCAGTCGAAGGTAGGCGTCGTCCTCCTCGAAGCGCAGGTAGCGTCCGGGTTCCAGGCGATCGGTCTCGTACACGCGAAGTTCAATTGGCGGGCCGACGCTGAGATTGCTTCGCAACGTGGAATCCATCGACACGATGGCGCATTTCGCCGCCGCCTCGATGCTCGTCGCGGGTGTGATCACGCGATCGAGGATCGGCTTGCCGTACTTGCTCTCGCCGATCTGCAGGAACGGGTGATCGCGCGAGGTCGTGATGTAGTTGCCCTCGGGATAGATCAGGAAGATCGCGGGCGGCTCGCCGGCGATCTGTCCGCCGAGGAGGAACGTGACCTTCGGGTCGAAGCTCGCGTGACCGCCCTCCAGGTAGCGCGCCTGCCGGCGGACGCTGAGATCACCGATATAGTCGGCCACTTCCGTGATCGTCCCCAGGCTGAACAGGCTCGGTCCGCCTGGGCCGGCGCGAACGTCCTGGCGGAGCTGGCTGATCACCGCCTGCGTCGTCGCGAGGTTGCCCGCGCTCAGCAGCACGAACTGGCGCTCGCCGTCCACGCCGAAGGCATGCATCTTGCTGTAGCTGCTGACCTGGTCGATGCCCGCGTTCGTGCGCGAATCGGAGCAGAACACGAGCCCCTTCTCGAGCGCGATGCCGATGCAGTAGGTCATGCGGCGCGCCTTGCGTCTATTCCGGCTTCGCGTCGAGCCGTGATTTGCGGCGCGGATCGCCCTTCGCCCCGTGCGGGGTGCGCAGCAGGGTGTCGTTCTGCTTCTCGATCTCGCGCGCCTCGTCGGCGAGCCGGCCAGCGCTGCGCATCATTTCGTGTCCGGCCGCCACCATCTGCACGTAGCGCGCCGGATCCTGTTCCTTGAAACAGCCGTCGGCGGTCACGGCAGACACGCTCTCCGCGATCGTCAGTGCCGCATAGGCCTTGGCCGCCGCGTAAGGGTTGGCGAAGCCGCCAGCCGTGACTGCGCGTGCCGGCGTCACCGTCAGGGTGGGCAGTGCCGGCACGTCACCACCGCGCTTCATGCCTTCGATCACCCGGTCGAGTTCCTGCTGGACCAGCCGGAAGACGCCGGTGGCCGCGAGCACCCGGATCACGTCGGCGTTGAACAGCGTCATCTCGGTCGGATCCAGGAATTCGCGGCGCGCGCCGATCATCGAGTCGGCGGGAAAGATCATGAAGCCTTGACCCTCCGGAACGTTCATGACCTGCTTGCCTTCCTCGTTTTTCCTGAAGAAGGCTTTCTTCGAAGGCCCGTCGGACAGCGTGATGAGCGGGATGCCGGCCGCCGCGATCGCCTTGCGTGCGTTGGCGGGGCCGGCGAGTGCCGCGTTCGGGCTCACCAGCAGCACGAGCGCGGGCCGGTAGGCGAGCACGGCCTCGGTGGGCGGGGCGCAGGACTCCGGGTCGAGCTTGGCGCCGCAGGTGAACGCCCTGACCTCCAGGTCTTCGCGATCCGCGCGCTCGTCGAGCAGCAGGTCGAGCAGCGGGGCGGCGCCGATGCAGCCGAGCTTGAGCACGCCCAGTTTGAACACCGAGTCTGACATCCTGAATCTCCGGAAGGGACCTGAGGCGCGCAGCCTACCATGGCGCCGCGCCGGCCGGCGCGCCTCAGAGACGGTCGACGCGGACTGCCACCTCCGGTGCGCGCGTGCCGGCCCCGAGCACGACGCCGCGCAGCGGCGTCACGTCGCCGAAATCGCGGCCCCAACCGAGTGTCACGAACTCGGTGTCGGCGAGTTTGCCGTTGGTCGGATCACATCCGATCCAGGCGTCACCGCCGGCATGCACGGCGACCCACGCGTGTGACGAGTCCGCGCCCTGCACTGCGTCCGTCGTGTCCGGCGCCGCGTCCTTCGCGCGGACATTGACGATATAGCCGCTCACGTAGCGCGCGGCGAACCCCAGCCCCCGCAGCCCGCTCAGCAGGAAATGCGCGAAGTCCTGGCAGACGCCGCGCCGGTTGCGCGCCACGTCGGCGACCGGCGTGGCGATCGTCGTCGCGAGCGGGTCGTACGCGAACTCGCGGCGCATGCGTCCGCAGAGATGGGTCAGCGCTTCCGGCAGCGGTCGCGCCGCCGGGAAGCTCGCACGCACGTACGCCGCGGCGGCGGCCACGATCGGCACATGTGGCGAGGCCAGTCGGAACTCCGTCAGCGCCGGGTCATCGGCGTGCAGGATCGACGCGCCATCGCGCGTCAACGGTTCCCAAGGGGTCGCCGTCCAGTCACCGGTCTGCGAGTTCACCGCGACGAGGGATTCCGCCTGCACACGCAAGGTGCGGTGTGGACTGTCATGCGCGAAGCGCACCACCGGGTTGCCGAAGTAGTCGATGCCGTCAGACTGCTCGTTCGCCGGCGGATTGATCACGATCGTATGCGACTCCACCCGCTGCCAGGCAGTCTCACGCGGTGACAGGTGTGCGAGATGCCGCCCGCTGCCGATCGGGTGATCGTAGTCGTAGAACGTCGTGTGACTCACACGGTAGCGCACGGACGAGGTCATGAGGCCAGCGTACTCCGCCCGGTCATCCCGAGGTGACTGAAGTAGCGCGCGGTGAGCCCGTCGTTCAACTCGAACGCGGCGCCGCGCAGTTCCCCCAGCAGGTGCGCGAGCGCGGGATCCGCGGGATCGACGGCAGTCGGTGCGAGCGCGCGCAGCGCCTCGAGCAGCGCGGTGAAGCGCCCCGCATCGGGATAGTCCGTCGCGGCGGCGAGTTTCTGCAGGGTGTCGTGCAGACCGTAGACCTGGAACATCACCGAGCGCGGGTTCGCGGCGTCGAACACCAGCAGTTCCAGCACTTCCGGCCAGCCCGTGCGCATGGTGTAGCGCGCGCGGTACGTGACGATCGAATCACACAGCTCGAGCAGCCACGCGAGATGCTCCGTGGGCGCCGCGATGCACCCGGTCTCGAGCGCAGTGCACGTGAACGCAAGGCGCTCCAGCCGCCGCCCGATCGACAGGAAACGCCAGCCGAGGTCGCGCGTCATGCCATCGAGCGTGAAGCCGGCCACCGTCATCAGCGCGAGGATGGCGCGATCCAGCCACTCCAGCGTTTCCGCGACGCTGAGGGTGCGGCCCACGGCCGGATCCTGCAGCAGCCGATTGATCGTGCGCCAGTTGTCGAGCGACATCCGTTCGCGCAGGCTGAACGCGACGCGTGCGAGCTGGCGCAGCTGTGCGGGCAGGCCGGCCGGATCGCGGTCGAGCGTCGCCGCCGCACACCAGGCGCGCGTGGATGTGGCCACCGGCCCTTGCATGCCTGCTTTCTCCGCGAGCAGCGCCAGGATCCGCGTCGTCGGCTCGAGATCCTGCACGAGACCGTTCAACGCCACGCGCAGGAGTCGCGCGGTGTCGTCGCAGCGTTCGGCGTACCGGCCGAACCAGAACAGGTGTTCCACCACGCGGGAGGACACGATCGATGTGCCCTTGGCCTGCGGCCGGTTGAGCAGGGTCGCGAGCGGCCCCGGCTCGCGGCCGCCCAGCACCCAGGTGTCCTTCGAACTGCCGCCGCGCTGGCTCGAGATCACGCGCGGGTCGTCGTGCGTGGACACCCGCGTGAGCCCGCCGGGCATCACGCGGTAACCGTCGGGCGTCGCGACGGCGAAAACCCGCAGGCCGACGCCGCGCATTCCCACGCGCGGTCCCTGCGCGAAGCTCGGGGCCTGGGATATCCGCACCAGCTCCTGTGCGACGAAGCGATGCGGCGCGGCCACCAGGCGATCGCGGAACGCGCGCAGCGCATCGCCCTTGAGATCCTGGCCGAACACCGGCTCGAAACCATCGCCGGGATCGGCCGGCTTGAACACCAGCCGGGCGATTTTCGTCAGCGCGTCCGCGAGGGCGGCGGGCTCGCCGCACCACCAGGTCGCGACCGACGGCAGCTTCAGTTCCTCGCCGAGCAGGGCGCGGCAGATCCGCGGCAGGTAACCGAGCAGCGCGCCGGATTCGAGCACGCCGGCGCCGAGCGCGTTCGCGAGCAGCACCCGGCCCCGCCGCGCACATTCGGCGAGCCCGGGAATGCCGAGCGCGGAATCGGCGCGCAGTTCGAGCGGATCGCAGTAGGCGTCGTCCTGCCGGCGGAGGATCGCGTGCACGCGGCGGAGGCCCTCGATCGTCTTCAGCCACACGCAGTCATCGCGCACGACGAGATCGCCGCCTTCGACCAGCGGAAAGCCGAGGTAGCGCGACAGGAACGAATGCTCGAAGTACGTCTCGTTGAACGGGCCCGGAGTCAGGATCACGACGAGCGGCGGACCGTCGTCGCCCGGCGCATGGTGGTGGAGCGCGTCGCGCAGTGCCGAAAAATAGGCCGCGAGCCGGCGCACGCCGAGATCGCGGAACAGTTCGGGGAACATGCGTGCCACCATCAGGCGGTTCTCGAGCGCGTAGGCGGCGCCGGACGGGGCCTGCGTGCGATCCCCGAGCACCCACCAGCGGCCATCCGGTGACCGGGCGAGATCGGCCGCGTAATGGTGCAGGTAGACCCCTCCCGGCACCTGCATGCCGCAGGCCGGGCGCAGGTAGCCGCTATGCCCCTTGACGATCGCGGCCGGCAGCAGGCCGCGTGCATGCAGCGAAGCCGCACCGTAGAGATCGGCCAGGATGCGATCGAGGAGATGCGCGCGCTGGGCGATTCCGCGTTCGATCTGCGCCCACTCGTCGCCCGGCAGGATCAGCGGCAGGCAGTCGAGATCCCACGGGCGATCGAATCCCTGGGGATCCGCGTAGACGTTGTAGGTGATGCCGCTGTCGCGGATCTCGCGTGCGACGAGGTCCAGGCGGGTGCGCAGCGCGGCGGGGGAAAGCGCGCCGATTTCCTCGTACAACCGGGCCCAGTGCGCGCGCGGGCGCCGTTCGTCGGCCAGCAGTTCGTCGTAGCGGTCGCGCGCCCCGGCGTAATCGGCGAACAGGTGCTGCATGGGGCCGTGGGCTCCGGGGCGATCGAACGGACGCGAGGGAACTTAGCGGTCCGTGCGCCGCAGATCCAGCGTCAGCGGGTACTCCGCGTTCACCTCCGGCGCTTCCACGCGCATGCTGCCCGGCGTGTGCCCGAAGCGGAAGAAACGCGCCAGGCGGCGTGCCTCGGCCTCGTTCGCATTGACCGGGAATGTCGCGTAGTTGCGGCCACCCGGGTGCATCACGTGGTACTCGCAGCCACCCAGCGCGCGGCCGGACCAGGTGTCCACCAGGTCGAAGGTCAGCGGACTGTGCACCCCGATCGTCGGATGCAGGCAGGAAGGCGGCTGCCACGCGCGGTAGCGGACACCGGCGACGGCCTCGCCCACCGTGCCGGTGGGATGCAACGGCAGGCTGCGCCCGTTGCAGGTGACGACGTGGCGGCCGTCGACAAGGCCGCGCACCTTGACCTGCAGGCGTTCGACCGACGAATCGACATAGCGCGCGGTGCCGCCGCCCGCGTTCTCCTCGCCGAGCACGTGCCACGGTTCGAGCGCGCTGCGCAGTTCGATCTCCACGCCGCGCGCCACGCAATCCCCGAGCCGCGGAAAGCGGAACTCGACGTGCGGCGCAAACCACGCGGCATCAAACGGCAGGCCGAACTCGCGCAGTTCGGCGATGACGTCGGTGAAGTCGTCCCATACGAAATGCGGCAGCATGAAGCGGTCCTGCAGCGCCGTCCCCCAGCGCTGCAGGCGGTGCGGCCGGTACGGCTGCTGCCAGAACCTCGCCACCAGTCCGCGCATCAGCAGCTGCTGCGCGAGGCTCATGCGCGCGTGCGGCGGCATTTCGAAGGCGCGCAGTTCCAGCAATCCCAGCCGACCCGCGACGCCTTCCGGTGCGTACAGCTTGTCGATGCAGAACTCGGCGCGATGCGTGTTGCCCGTCACGTCGACGAGCAGGTGACGGAACAGCCGATCGACCAGCCACGGTGCCACGTCACCGGCATCACGCTGCTGGCGCGCGAGTTCACGGAACGCGGTCTCCAGTTCGTAGACCGCTTCGTGCCGTGCCTCGTCCACGCGCGGTGCCTGGCTGGTGGGGCCGATGAACAGCCCGGAAAAGAGGTACGAGAGCGCGGGATGGTTGTGCCAGTACGCCACCATGCTCGCGAGCAGGTCGGGCCGGCGCAGGAACGGCGAATCGGCAGGAGACGCGCCACCGAGCACGAAATGATTGCCGCCGCCGGTGCCCGTGTGGCGGCCATCGAGCATGAACTTCTCGGTCGTCAGGCGGGTCGCGCGCGCGGTGTCGTAAACGGTTTCGGTCTGCTCGACGAGCGCGGGCCAGTCGGCGACGGGATTGACGTTCACTTCCAGGACGCCGGGGTCCGGTGTCACGCGCAGGTGCACGAGGCGCGGATCGCGCGGCGGTTCGTAGCCTTCGATGACGACCGCGCAGCCCAGCGCCTGCGCAGTGTCCTCCACGCGGGCCACGAGTTCGAGGTAGGCCGCGACCTCGGTGAGCGGCGGCATGAACACGTGCAAGGTACCGCCGCGGGGCTCCACGCAGAGTGCGGTGCGCAGCAGCCCGGCGCGCGATTCGAACGGCGCCGGGGCCTCTTCCGCCGCCGTCGGCGGGTGGTCGAACGGACCTTGCAGACGGGGCACGGCGTGGTGCCGCGCCAGCGCGGTCCGCGGCGCGAACGGATCTGCCGGCACGCTCGCCGGGATGTCCCCCGCGGCGACCCACGGCAGCGAGTCGAGCGGCAGGCGCAGACCCATCGGCGAATCGCCAGGCAGCAGGCGGCAGGGTTCGTCGCGCAGGAACCAGCGGCCCGCCACGAACGCGTGACCATCGTGGGCGAGCGGCAGCACCGCGCCCACGCTCTCGCCGAGTCCCTGGCCGAACACCCGCGCGAGGCGCGCGCGTTCGAGCGGATCGTCGAGGCGGCTGTCGAACGGATCCACGTTCACCGGCAGACGGCGTTCACGCCACAGGTAGTACCACGCGTCCTCGAAGGCGGGGAACACGCGCGCCGGGTCGCAGCCGAGCCGCTCGGCCAGCGCGCGGGCGAACGCCTCCGCCAGCGCGGCGGTGGCGCCGCGCGG
>JBFWUN010000008.1:0-95707 GCA_050247235.1 Gammaproteobacteria bacterium | reverse complement strand
TGCAGGTCGGTGAAGTCGGCGGTCGGCCCGGCCGGTCCGTCGAGCGCCCGCACGTCCGGCGCGAGCTGGATCAGGTAGCCGGACACGAACCGTGCCGCGAGGCCGAGGTGGCGCAGGATCGTGACCAGCAGCCAGCTCGAGTCCCGGCACGAGCCGGCGCCGCGCGCGAGTGTTTCGTCCGGCGTCTGCACACCCGGTTCCAGTCGGATCAGGTATGCGATCTCGCGCTGCAGGCGCCGATTGAGATCGACGAGGAAGTCCACGGTGCCACGGGGTGTGCGGTCCACGCTCGCGAGGAACTCCGCGAGCTTCGGCGTCACGGGGGCGGTGGCGAGGAACGGCGCGAGTTCGCGCGCGGTCTCCGCGGTGTAGGTGAACGGACACTGTTCGGCGTCCGGATCGAGGAAGAAGTCGAACGGGTTCAGCACGGCCATCTCGGCGACGAGCGAGACTGTCACGCGGAACTCGCGCGTGCGCACCGGGAAGACGAGCGACGCGAGGTAGTTCGACTGGGGATCCTGCTGCCAGTGGATGAAGTGCTCGTCCGGGAGCACCTGCAGCGAATAACTCAGGACGCGGGTCCGGCAATGCGGGGCCGGGCGCAACCGCACGACCTGCGGGCCGAGACTGACCAGCCGGTCGTAGCGGTACGTGGACACATGTTCGAGCGCGACGTGGATCGACACCGCGGGATCTCCACAGGAGAGGATCGGGACGGCACGAGCTTAGCGATGCGTCCCGCGCCCCGCCAAGCGGATCCGCACGTCGGACGCACCCACGGCGCGCGGCACGCGGATCCGCACCATCACGGAGCCGGAGAACGGCGCATCGCCGGGCGCGTGCGCCGGGTTGGTGCCCGCGCGTTCTCCCGGTCGGTCCTGCGGGATCGGCGTGGTCGCGCCAGGCTTTCCTACAGCCGCACGTATGCGTAGTCGACCGGCAGGTTGTTGATCCCGCGATCGGGCGGCGCGAGCCAGCCGGCCATGCGGCCGGGTTCGACCACCCGCTGCATCAGGCTTTTCACGAACGCCTTGTCCGCGTCGCTCGGCAGCCAGTTCGCGCGTTCGCGCGCGTACGTGTCCGCGTCGATGCGATTGCCTGCGACATCGGTCGTGACGCCGTCCCACGTGCCGATGTGACGGCCGAAGCGCGTGGACGGCAAGGTGAGCTGCACGTCGCAGCCTGCGCGGCGGATGATCATGTTCCAGCGCTTGAGGCCCATCTCGCAGTCCTTCACGTAGGCCTGGCGCGCCACCTCGTTCATCGCGTTGCGCAGCGGCACGGATTCCGTACCGATCCCGCCATCCGCGGTCGGCACCGCGAGTTCGTACACCGCGTCCGTGCAGCGATGGTCCTCGTACAGCGCTTCGTCCGGACGGCCCTTGATGCCGTTCGCGAACGTTGTCGCCGCGTTCGACGACAGCTCGGAGCCGAACAGGTCGAGCGAGGAGGTGAACCAGAAGTTCAGATAGCGCTGCAGCAGCGGCAGATCGATACCGCCGGCACGGCGGATCGCCGCCGGGTCATCGGTGCCGAGCTCCTTCATCAGTTCGAGCGTGCGGCGGATCACGCGCGACAGGCCCGTCTCGCCGACGAACATGTGATGCGCCTCCTCGGTGAGCATGAACCGGCAGGTTCGCGCGAGCGGATCGAACGAGGATTCCGCGAGGCTCTTCAGCTGGTACTTGCCGTCGCGGTCCGTGAAGTACGTGAAGCAGAAGAACGACAGCCAGTCCTCGATCGGCTCGTTGAAAGTGCCGAGGATGCGCGGCTTGTCGGCGTCGCCCGAATGACGCGCGAGCAGTTCCTCCGCTTCCTCGCGCCCGTCGCGTCCGAAGTACGCGTGCAGCAGGTAGACCATCGCCCACAGATGCCGTCCTTCCTCCACGTTCACCTGGAACAGGTTGCGCAGGTCGTACAGCGAAGGGCAGGTCAGGCCGAGCAGGCGTTGCTGCTCGACGGACGCGGGCTCGGTGTCACCCTGCGTGACGATCAGTCGACGGAACTGCGCGCGGAACTCGCCGGGCACCTGCTGCCACACCGGTTCGCCGAGCATGTCACCGAAGCCGATCCGCCGGTCGGGCACGGCGTCCGCCAGGAAGATGCCCCAGCGATAATCCGGCATCTTCACTTCGCCGTAGCTCGCCCAGCCTTCCACGTCGACGCCGATGGCGGTGCGCAGGTAGACGTCGTTCGCGGCGAAATCACTCGGTCCGAGGTCGCGCCACCAGTCGAGGAAGCGCGGCTGCCAGTGCTCGAGCGCGCGCCGCAACGTGCGGTCCGCGGCGAGGTTCACGTTGTTGGGAATGCGTTCGTCGTAGTTGATGCTGCTCATTGGGGGGCTCCGAGAGGTGCGGGTCAGACCCGCTCCCAGTTGAATTGGGCCTTGCTGCCGGTTCCGAAAACCTTCAGCGCGCCGTGTTCGCCGACCGCGTTGGGCCGGATGAAGATCCAGTTCTGCCACGCGGACAGGCGACCGAAGATCCGCGTCTCCATCGATTCCGCGCCGCCAAAGCGCAGCGAAGCTTCCAGGCCGGTCAGCGCATCGGGCGACAGGCTCGCGCGCTCCTCGATGGCCAGGCGTACTTCGTCCGCCCAGTCGATGTCGTCGGGCGCGAACGTGACGAGCCCGAGCGCGAGCGCCTGCGTCGCGTCGAGTGGCTGGCCGACGCGCGCGCGGGCAGCCGCAACCGGCGCATCGGCGCCGCAGAAGCGGGTGGCGAGTCGCGTCGCGTGGTTCACCATCGGGTACAACCCGAAGTTCACGTCCGTCAGCGCGAACTTCGGTGCGCCGGTCGGTTCGTCCGGCAGCTGCAGCATGTAGGTGCGATCCGCTGCCAGCGCGAGTTCGGCGAGCGTGCCCACGCAGCAGGCCTCCTCGTCGATCAGCGCGAGCAGGCTGCGCGACGAGACGTCGAGACGCGCGAGCGTGCGGCGGAGCATGCCAATCGTCGCGGCCACGAACCAGTCGTCACGCTGCGCGAGCAACGTGGCGTCGATCGCGTGCATTGCCGCCACGGGACCGCGCGTCTTCAGGATCCACGTTCCGATGTCGAGCTCGTTCAGCCGCAGCAGCAGGATCGCGTCATCGAGTTCGCGCGCCATCGCGAGCGGCCACCAGCGCGCGCCGGCCGCGCGGATCCCGGCCGGATCGGTCGGACCCGCGTCCGGCGGAGCGGTCACCGTGATCGTCGCGGTGCGTGCGCGGCGGTCGAGCACAACGTCCACGTGGCGGTAGTGCAGGCCGGCGGCATCGATGGTCCGTTCGAGCGGGGTGAGCGCAACGCCGGGGCCCGCGCCGCGCCGGGTGCTGGAAGCCGCGAGCCGCTGCGCATGCATCGCCAGCGCTGCCTGGAACTGCTGGGGTTTCGCCACGTGATCGACAATCCCCCACTGACGCGCGCGATCACCGCGAACCCCTTCGCTGGTGGTGCAGAAGAAGTCCGCCAGGTCGCGCCGGACGCGTCGCTTGTCGATCAGCCGGGTCAGGCCGCCGGTGCCGGGGAGCACGCCGAGCAGCGGCACCTCGGGGAGGCTGACGGTCGAGGAGCGATCGTCGACCATCAGGATCTCGTCGCACGCGAGTGCGAGTTCGTAGCCGCCGCCGGCCACGGTCCCATTCACCGCGGCCAGGAAGCGCAGTCCCTCGTGGCGGCTGGAGTCCTCCAGGCCGTTGCGCGTCTCGTTGGTGAACTTGCAGAAGTTGACCTTCCACGCGTGGCTCGACTGGCCGAGCATGTAGATGTTCGCGCCGGAGCAGAACATGCGTTCGCGCCGGCTGGTCATCACCACCGCGCGCACCTCGGGGTGCTCGAACCGGATCCGCTGGACGGCGTCGTGGAGCTCCATGTCGACGCCGAGATCGTACGAGTTCAGTTTCAGCCGGTAGCCGGGCACCAGCCCGCGTGCCTCGTCGACTTCGAGCACGAGCGTCGCGATCTCGCCGCCGACCTCGAGCTTCCAGTGCACGTAGGTGTCCGGGTGCCGGTCGTAGGTCAGGTAGGTCGCGGGCGTCGGCGCCGCGGGCGGGACATCGGCTGCATTCATCGGTTCTTCTCCTGTGCGCTCACGCTGTGGAGCGCGTCGATCAGGGCATGGAAGGCCGCATCCTCGTCGCGCCCGGAGGTGTCCACGACACAGTCGGCACGCGCGTAGAGCGGGGCACGTTCGGCGAGGATGCGTTCGAGATCGGCCATCGCTTCCGCGTTGCCTGCCATCGGCCGCAGATCGCCCTGGGCGATCACGCGCGCCATGTGCTCAGCAGGGGTTGCCCGCAGCCACACGGTCACGCACGCGGAGAGCAGCAGCGCGTACGCGGCCGGCTCGGACACCAGGCTGCCGCCGGTCGCGACCACGCACGCGGGGTACTCGTCGATCACCTGTGACAGGCATTTCAGTTCGTGACGACGATAGGCCGCCTGGCCGTACAGCAGGAACAGTTCTTCGAGTGGCGCGCCGCTGCGTCGTTCGATCTCGCGGTCGAGCTCGATGAACGGGACCTCGAAATGCCCCGCGAGGCGCGCGCCGAGCGTCGACTTGCCGGCACCCCGCAGGCCCACCAGCGCGATGCGCGGCGTCTCGGCAGTACGTGCGGCGCCGACATCGCGCAGGACCTGCTGGCGCAGCCGCGCGAGCATCGGCGCCGGCAGGGTCTTCAGGGTCTCCACCAGCAAGGTGTACTCCACGGGACGGGACGGCGCGGTGTCGAGGAGGTCCGCCAGCGCGCTGCCGAGCGCGGTGGCAATCCGCTGAAGTACGCGCACCGAGGCATTGCCCTGTCCGCCCTCGAGCTGGGCCAGGTAGCGCTCCGAGACCTGCGACTGTTCAGCGAGCGCACGCCGGGTCATGCCGCGCTGGGTGCGGACCCGGCGCACGCGTTCGCCAAGTGCGAGCAGCAGGGTCTCGGCGTCGGGGGTGCGCTCGGCGACCGGGATCGGAATGGCCTCGGACATGAAATATATTGCCAGTCAGAAATTGATATGAAATATAATGCAGGTCACTTTCAGCGGCAAGGCGTGGAATTCCGATGGCTGACCCCATACGCATCCTGGTCGGGACGACCACCGGCAACGCCCAGTACGTCGCCGAGGAAGCCCAGTTCAATCTCCGGGAGTCGGGGTTCGACGCCGAGGTGCTGCCGATGGACGGTCTCGATGCGACCGTGTTCGCCGGCGGCGGCGTCTTCCTGCTCTGCGTGTCGACCTACGGTTACGGGGACGTCCCGGCCAATGCGAAGTCGCTGTACGAGTCGCTCGTGAAAGACCGGCCGGACCTGGCGGGGGTCCGCTACGGGCTGGTGTCGCTGGGCGATTCGTCGCATGCGCAGACCTTCTGCTTCGCCGGTCGCCGCTTCGACCAGATCCTGTCCCGGCTCGGGGCGACCCGCATCGGCGAGGTGCTGAACCACGACGCGTCATCCGGGGTGATGCCGGAAGAGGCGGCCGCAGGCTGGATCGGCCCGTGGTGTCGCGATCTCGCGCCCGTCGCCGCCGGCTGAACGACCGCCGGACGCAACATCCGCCCCAAGTTGCGGCAGACTATGGGCCTGCCGCGATCCCGCGGTCCGTCCCGAGCGTTTCCTCACCCCATGCACGCCGTCGTCAACCACGAAGTCTCGCCGCCGCGCGTCGTGCTGCCGCGCGAATACAACGCCGCCCACGATCTCGTCGAGCGTAATCTCGCCGCCGGCCGCACCGACAAGATCGCGTACATCGACGATGCCGGAACCTGCACGTTCGGTGAACTCGCGGCGCGGGTGAACCGTGCCGGCCATGCGTTGCGCGGTCTCGGCCTGCAGCCCGAGGACCGGGTGATGGTCGCGCTGCACGACTCGATCGATTTCCCGGCGGTGTTCCTTGGTGCAATCAAGGCGGGGCTCGTCCCGATTGCGACCAACACGCTGCTGACCGCGCACGATTACCGCTACATGCTCGCCGACAGCCGGGCCCGCGCGCTGGTACTGTCGGCGGCGCTGGTGCCGATCTTCGCGCCGCTCCTCCGCGACGCGCCGGCCCTGCGGCATGTGATCGTCAGCGGCGCGACGGCACTCCCGGACGGTGCCCACGACCTCGCCGCGCTGATGGCCGCCGCCCCGGCGCAGCTCGCGCCCGCCGCCACGACCGTGGACGACGTGTGCTTCTGGCTGTACTCCTCCGGTTCGACGGGTGCGCCCAAGGGCACGGTGCACATTCATTCCAGCCTGGTGCACACCGCCGAGCTGTACGCCCGCCCGATCCTCGGCCTCGGCGAGGACGACGTGGTGTTCTCGGCCGCGAAGCTGTTCTTCGCCTACGGCCTCGGCAACAGCCTGACGTTTCCACTGGCCGTGGGCGCCACCGCGATCCTGATGGCCGAACGGCCGACCCCGGAGTCGGTGTTCAGGCGATGGCTGACGCATCAGCCCACGATCTTCTACGGGGTCCCCACCCTGTACGCCGCGCTGCTCGCGAGCCCGGCGCTGCCGGCCCGTGACGCGGTGCGCCTGCGCCGCTGCACGTCGGCCGGCGAAGCGCTGCCGGCGGACATCGGCGAGCGTTTCACGCGGCACTTCGGCGTGGAGATCCTGGACGGCATCGGGTCCACGGAGATGCTGCACATCTTTCTCTCCAACCGTCCGGGCGAGGTGCGCTACGGCACCACCGGCAAACCCGTGCCCGGCTATGACGTCCGCCTGTGCGACGAGCAGGGGCACGAAGTGCCGCCCGGCACGCTGGGCGAACTGCAGATCCGCGGACCGAGCGCGGCGCTGATGTACTGGAACAACCGCGCGCAGTCGCTCGCGACGTTCCAGGGACCGTGGACTCGTGCGGGCGACAAGTACCGGGTCGATGCCGAGGGCTACTACGTGTACGGCGGGCGCTCGGACGACATGCTCAAGGTCAGCGGGCAGTACGTCTCCCCGTTCGAAGTCGAAGGGGCGCTGATGACGCATCCCTCCGTGCTGGAAGCCGCGGTTGTCGGCCAGGTGGATGACGAGGGGCTCGTCAAGCCGCGCGCCGTGATCGTGCTCCGCGCCGGCATCGCCGGCTCCGCCGCGCTGGAAGCGGAGCTCAAGGCACACGTGAAGACGCGACTCGCCCCGCACAAGTACCCGCGGTGGATCGAGTTCGTCGACGAACTTCCGAAGACCGCCACCGGCAAGATCCAGCGCTTCAGGCTGCGCCGGGAACCCTCCCGATGAGGCCGGTCCGCGTCGGCCTCTGCGGGCTCCTCCTGTGGAGTGCATGTGCGCTCGCGGCACCGCTGCCGACGCCGCTGGAAGCCTCGGGGTACGCGCGGATCAGCCGCGCGGACGAACTGGGTGCCTACATGCATTCGCTGGCGGCGCGCTTTCCGGATCTCGTGCGGATCGAGTCGCTCGGGGACAGCGCGCAGGGGCGGCCGGTCGCGGTGATGCGCTTCGCCGAGCCGCGCGCAGCCGAGGCGGCGCCCCGCCTGCAGGTGATGGTGATCGGATCGCAGCACGGCGCGGCCGAGCCCGCCGGCGGCGAGGCGCTGATGGTGATCGCGCGCGAACTCGCCGGCGGCGACCTGCGTCCGCTGCTCGCGGACCTGGACGTCCTGCTGCTGCCCGATGCGAACCCCGACGGCCGCGATCTCGGCCGCCGCGCGAACGCGGGCGGCGTGAACATCAACACCGATTTCGTGCTCGTGACGCAGCCGGAGACGCGGCTCCTGAAGGAGGCGCTCTCCCGGTTCGCGCCCGACGCCCTGCTCGATTCGCACGAATCGGCGGTCCTCAAGCGCAAAACGCTCGCGCGTGACGGCTACCTGACCGATTTCAACGCACAGTTCGAAATCAGCAACAATCCGGCCGTGCCGGCCGCGATCCGTGACTACGCCCGCCAGGTCTTCCTGCCAGCGGTGATCGCCCGCGTGACTGCTGCGGGCCTGCCGGCGCACCGCTACATCGGCGAGATCACGAGCATCCGCCAGCCCATCACGAACGGTGGGCTGACCATGCGCAACTTCCGCAACACGGCGGGCCTGACCGGCGCGCTGTCGCTGCTGGTGGAGACCAAGCTCGATTCGCGCGAGGATGACTGGCCGACCTACCGCAACATCGCGGTGCGCGTGGAACGGCAGCTGGTGTGCATCCGCGCGTTCCTGGCGCTGGTGCACGCACGGCGCGATGAGATCCGCGCGCGCACCGCGCAGGCCCGCGCCGCGCGCCACAAGGAACCGCTGACCCTGTACGCGGGCTACGAACTCGATCGGGACCACCCGCGCGTGAAAATCCCCATGCGTCGCCTGGACACCCGTGAACTCGAGGATCTCGAGTTCCGCGATCACCGCCGCCAGGTCGATGCCGACGTGATTCCCTACCCGCCGATGCTCGTGGTGACCCGACACCAGGAGCGGTTGCGCGAGGTGCTGGAGCGGCACGACGTGCATTACTGGAGCGTCGCGCAGCCGACGGCGGCGGACGTCGTCGCCGCGCGTTTCGAGGGACGCGCGAACATCTACGACCGTGTGAAACTCCTCGCGGAGACGCGTCGGCAGATCGACATCGAGCCCGGCGGACTGTTCATCGATCTCACGCAGCCCAACGGCCGGCTCGCGGCGCTGCTGCTCGATCCGCGCGCCACCAGCAGCGTGTTCCGTTACCCGGAATTCGCTGCGCTGGTACAGCCCGACGAGGAATTCTTCGTGTACCGCACGTTCAAGGGCGCCACTCGCGCACGGCCGTGAACCCGCTCGCGACGCCGCTCGAGCACTACGACTTCCAGCGCTACTCGGGCTCCGAGGACATCCACGGCTACCTGCGCGCGCTGACCGCCGCGGCCGGACCCTACGCGCGCCTCGATGTCATCGGGCGCTCGGCGCAGGGGCGGCCGCTCCTCGCGCTGGTCTGCGAGAACCCGGCCCGACAGGTGGCGACGCGCCGGCTGCGGGTGATGCTGGTGGGCTCGCAGCACGGCGCATCGGAGGCCGCCGGCTGCGAGGCGCTGCTCGTGCTGGCGCGTGCGGTGCTGATCGGAGACCTGCAGGGACTGCTCGACGATTTCGAACTCGTGATCGTGCCGAACGCGAACCCGGACGGTCGCGAGCGTGATTCAAGCCGCAACGGCAACGACGTGAACATCAACCGCGACTTCGTGCTGCTGTCACAGCCCGAGAGCTGCGCGCTCGACGCCGCGGTGCTGAGGTACGAGCCGGACGTCGTGCTGGATGCGCACGAATCGGCCATCCTCAAGCGGAATTCGCTGGGCCGCGAAGGATATCTCACGACGTTCGAAGCGCAGTTCGACATCGCGAACAACCCGGCGATCCCCCCTGCGTTGCGGCATTACGCCGAACGGCAGCTGCTGCCGGCGCTGATCGACACGGTGGCAGCGCGGGGGTTGCAGGCGCAGCGCTACATCCGCGAGATCACCTCCACGCGGCAGGTCATCACCCACGGCGGGACCACGCTCCGCAAGTTCCGCAACAAGGCTGGCGTCCGCGGGGCCCTCACGGTGCTGCTGGAAACGCCGATGGAGCCCAAGTCCGGACACTACCCTACCTATCGGAACATCGGCGAACGGCGTGAGAAGCAATGGTGCTGCCTGCAGGCGTTCCTGCACGTGGTACGCGCGCGGCACGCGGAGATCGCACGCGTCGTCGCGGACCGCGAGCAGCTGCGGCCGCGCATGCCGCTCGCGTTGAACGCCTCGTACGTGGAGAACCCGCAGTCGGCGCACATCGCGATCGACCTGCGCCGTCGCGACACCTTCCTGGTGGAGCCGATCGCGTTCGCCGATCACCGGCATGTCCAGGAGCACGATCACGTCGCGCTGCCGGCGGCGTACCTCGTGATCGCGCACACCGCGGTGTTCGCGAACCTGCTGAGCCGGCACCAGATCCCGTTCGAAGTACTCTCCGCGCCGCCGCGCTGCCACGTGGAACGTGACGTGCTCGCGGGCGGCCCGGACGCGGAGGCGGCGTGCATGGTGGTGGACACCGACGCCGCTGCGATCGCACCGCCGCCTGGCGCGTTGCGGGTGCCCGTCACGCAGCGCAGCGGGCGCGTGCTGCCGCTGCTGCTCGAACCGCGCTCGCAGAGCAGCGTGTTCCGCTACCCGTCGTTCGCGCGCCTGATCGAACCGCGCCGGCCGGCCTTCGTCGCGCGGGTTCACCGCGCGGACTGACGCGGCTCACGGCAGCGCGACGACCGCTTCGCCCTGGGCCTTGACCTCACCGCGCTGATCGGCCGCGTTCACCGCGATGCGGACCCGTCGCTCGCCGTCCGTCGTGGTTTTGTCGACGATCCGGCCCGCGCAGGTGATCACGTCGCCCACCCGGGTCATCGCCAGGAAGCGGGTGTCGAAGCTGCGGATCGCTGCCTGCGGGACCCAGTCGGTGAGCAGGCGGCCCAGGTACGCCATCACCAGCATGCCGTGCGCAATCACGTCACCGAGTCCCGCCGCGCGCGCAAAGTCGAGGTCGACGTGCACGGGATTGTGGTCGCCCGACGCGCCGCAGTAGATGGCGAGCGCCTGGCGCGTCACGGGTGGCAACGTCAGCGGCGGCAGCGCGTCGCCGATCGCGAGCGTGTCGTAGGCGGGTTCCGGGGGCGGGGCCATGCGCACTCCTGTGATTCAGCCGTGCCGGATCACGAGCGTGCGGCGGAATTCCGCGACGAGCTGTCCGAACTGGTTCGTGATGCGGTTGTCCTGCGCGACGAACTCGAGCAGGCCACCCTTCTTGTCGTAGATGTCCGCGATGCGCGACTCGAAGGTCAGGCGGTCGCCGGCAAACGCCATCGTGTGATAGGTGAAGTGCTGCTCACCGTGCAGGACCTTCGGCAACGGGATGCCGACCTCGTCGAACCAGCCGTACGGGTCGGGACGATCCATCTCCAGGCAGAACAGGAACGTGGGGGGTACCGGCAGCGAGGGGTAACCCGCTGCGCGCGCCGCGGCCTCGTCCACGTACTCCGGCGCCGCCTGGCCGGTCGCGAGCGCGAACTGGCGCAGGCGGCCCTTTTCGACTTCGAGCGTGACCGGGGGCGAGGTATATCCGATGAAGCGGCGATCGATCACGGGGGCCCTGCAGTTCGACGGTTGATTGACGGTATTATGGCAAGTCACGCCCGCCCGGAGGAACCGCCATGCCCAAACTGACCGACGAAGAATGCCGGAGTTTTCTTAACGAACCGGGTCTGCTGATGGACATCGCCACGATCGACAGCGACGGCTGGCCGGCCGTGTGTCCCATCTGGTACCTGTTCGACGAAGGCCGGATCTGGTTCACCCCGCGCCAGCACTCGGAGTGGCTCGCGAACATCCGCCGTGACCCGCGGGTCGCGCTTTGCATCGACGAGATCGACCTGCCGTACCGCAAGGTGATCGTGCAGGGCCATGCGCACATCGTGCACGACCTCGGGCAGGACGATCGCTGGCGTGATCGCTACCGGCGCATCGCGCAGCGCTACCTGCCGGCGCAGGACGCCAACCAGTACGTGGATGTCACCGATGACCAGCCGCGCGCGCTGTGCGCCGTGGACCTGGCCGAAGCCGAGGTCAGAACCTGGCGCATGCCGCTCGCCGACGAGAAGTACCAGGGCATCTGGGCCCGGCGCTACTGGACGAAGGACGCCAAGGCGGCCCGCGCGGCGCCCGGCAATTTCACCCCGACCTGAACCGTTCCGGCGGCGTGCGCCACGCGCGCCGCCGGGCCTTCCCCGAAGTCATCCCGATGGTCACCGAAGAACTCACCGACAACCTCCGCACGTTCGTTCACACGCATCTCGGCCCGGACGCGGAACTTGCCGAGGTCACCGATTCCGACGGTCACGCCGGGCTCACGTTCCTGTTCAACACGCGTTCGCGCGCGACCGGGCAACCCGGTCCCGGGTACGTGCTCAAGATCCCCCCGAAGGGTGTCGCGCGCCGCGGCAACACGGATGTCTACCGGCAGGCGCCGCTGATGCGCGCGCTGCACGCGGCCGGGTTGCCGGTCCCGCGGGTGCCGTACGCGAGCGACGGGGAGGAGATCTTCGGCGTGCCCTACATCGTGATGGAGCGTCTGCCCGGGCGGACATTCCTGGTGTGGGATCCGCACCCGAGCTTCGCGCGCACGCGCGAGTCGGCCGAACCGCTGTGGCGCCAGGCGGTGGAAGCACTCACGGATTTCCATCAGTTCGACTGGCGCACCCGCCTCGCCGGATGGCAGTCACCGGAGCCCCTGCCTGAACAGGTCTCGCGCTGGCGCAAGATCTACCACCACGCGCCGGAGCCGCGCTGGATCGCGCAGGCGGAAGCGGTCGAGTCGCGGCTGCTCGCGACGATGCCGTCGGCCACCCCCGTAGGGCTCTACCACGGCGATTACCAGCCGGGAAACATTCTCTATGCCGACGGCCGCCTGACCGGCGTGATCGACTGGGAGATTTCAGGCATCGGCGACATGCTGCTCGACATCGGCTGGCTGATGATGGTGGCGGACCAGGAGAACTGGGTGGATGCCTGGCGCCCGGTGTACCCGCCGGACGTCGCGGAGATCCGCGATATTTACGAAGCGCGGATGGGCCAGCGCTACCCGGAGATCCCGTGGTACCAGGCGTTCGCCGGCTACCGCCTCGCGAGCATCGGCTGCCTGAACGTCAAGCTGCATCGGAAGGGGCAGCGTCACGACCCGCTGTGGGAGAACATGGGGCTGTGCCTGTCCAGCATGTTCGAGCGCGCGCGGGCGCTGCTGTCCGCGTTCTGACTTCCCCCGGGGCGGGTGATACCGCGCGGCGTCGGCCATGCCAGTGGTGATCCATCGCCTGGCCTACACGCCGCCGCTCGCGTGGGACGTCGCGCGGGCGTGGTTCGCCGCCCGCGCCATCCCGGGTGTCGAAGAGGTGACCGCGACCACCTATCGCCGCTGCCTCCGCGATGGGGAGCGCGCGTTCGTCATCGAGGTGCGCCATGCGGGGAATGCGCCCGCGCTCGACGTGACGCTCGACGCCGCCGCGCCGGGCGACGTGCAGTCCTGCCTCGCGCGCGTCGCTCACGTGTTCGACCTCGCGACAGACCCGGCGCCGATCGAGCGCCACCTGCGCGGCGATCCGCTGCTCGCGCGGTGCGTCGACGCGCGCCCCGGCCTGCGTCCGATCCGCGCGTGGGATCCGTTCGAACTCGCCGTCCGCGCGGTGCTCGGCCAGCAGGTCTCCGTCGCGGCCGCCCGCGGGCTCGCCGCGCGCCTCGTCGCTCTGGTCGATCACCGTGTGCCCGCCGCCGGTGCGCTGACCCACGTGTTTCCGGGCCCCGACGAACTGCTCGCGACGGATCTCTCGACGCTCGGGATGCCGCGGGCCCGCCGCGCGACCTTGCACGCGATTGCCGCGGCGGTGCGCGAGGATCCCACGCTGCTCGCGCCGACCGGCGAGGCGGACGCGGCCGTCGCGCGCTGGTGCCGGATCCGCGGCATCGGGCCGTGGACGGCCGAGTACATCGCGCTCCGCGCGCTCGGCGCGGCCGATGCGTTTCCGGGTTCGGACATCGGGCTGCTGCGCGCCGCGGCCGAGGCCGGTGTGCGCCCGTCGCCGGCGGCGCTCGCCGCGCGCGCCGAAGGGTGGCGGCCGTGGCGCGGGTATGCCGCGCAGCACCTGTGGGCCGCCGAACCGGCCGACGCGTGATGCAAGGGCCGGCGCTCGTCAGCGACACGCTAGCGACACCGCTCGGGGAGCTGCGTCTCGTCGCGCATCCCGACGGTGCGCTGTGCGGCATCGACTGGACCGATCACGACGCGCGCCTGCGACGCCTGCTCGACCTGCGATGGCGCGGCTGGACGATGCGTGACGCACGCGATCCGTGGGGATTCCGCCGCGCCCTCGCGGATTACTTTGCCGGTGACCTGGCCGTACTCGACACCCTGCCAGTGATGACGGGCGGCACCTCGTTCCAGCAATGCGTGTGGCGCGCGCTGCGCGCGATCCCGTGCGGTACCACGATCACGTACGGCGAGCTCGCGCGCCGCGTCGGGCGACCGCGCGCCGTGCGCGCGGTGGGTCACGCGAATGGCGCGAACGCGATCGGTATCGTGGTGCCCTGCCACCGCGTGGTGGGCGCCGACGGCGCGCTGACGGGATATGGCAGCGGGCTTCCGCGCAAGCAGTGGCTGCTCGCGCACGAGAGTATCCGCCGGCCCGCGCCGGGTCCCGCGCATGGCGGCACGCAGGCCGCTCCTGTTCGCCGATAGGCCCGGCGGGCGCTCCGCAGTACACTCGACCACGCACACGTCATCCGTGGAGGGGAGAGATGGAGACGCACCCGAAGTCCGGCCTCACGCGCCGCGCATTCCTGTACCTGTCGAGCCTGTTCGCGCTCGCGTCCGGCCGACCCGCGCAGGCCGCCACGCTCGCCGATGCGCCGAGCGCCGCCCAGGTCGGCGAATGGAACGCGCTGCTGAAGCAGGCGACCGGGTTCCCGCTGTTCAGCGCGCTGTTCGGACGCCGCTCGCGCCGCTTCGGCTGGGGCATGGAGATTCCGCGCGGACCGCTGCAGTTCAAGAGCGAGAAGACGCCGCTGCCGCTCGATGATTTCGAACGTTCGCTGCTGATCGCGGCCGGCCTCGGCGTGTCCGGCTGGCACAACGGGATCCCGTTCTCCGACGCCGAGCCCGGGCTCTGCACGTACTCCGCGCGCTACACCGGGCGTACGCTTCCCGCGGCCGCCGGCATCGGCAACGCGGACCTGTTCTACACCGAGGATGGTGGCACGTACTTCGTCAGCACGCGCGACGCCGGTGCCGGCGGCAGCTGGGCGAAAGATCACCTGACGGAAGCGGAGCGGCTTATTGCCACGGTCAAGGCACACACGCGGCAGCTGAGCGACAGGCGGGTCGAACTGCCGCGGGGCGAACCGAACTACAGCGCGCACAACAACTGGAATTCGAACGTGCCGGGCTCCACCGTGTTCATCCCGATCGCAAACGTCTCCGAGGAGTTCCTCGGCTTCCTGTTCATCGTGCTCGGGTCCGGCTACACCGTGTGGGACGACGCGGACGGGCGCCCGGCCGGGGACTACGAACGTTTCTTCAAGAGCGGATTGCTGAACCCGGAGAAGAAGTACCCGCTGTCGTACATGGAGCAGTACATCCTGAGCTGCTGCGCGGTCGAGATGGGCGACATGGGACACAACATCGCGCTCGCGCTCCAGGCGATCGGGCTCGGCGGCTGGTTCTACTCGGGCATCAGCCCGTTCTCACTGATGGGCGCGGCGGCCGCGAAGGGCATCCCCGGGCTGGGGTTCCGTTTCGAGACGAACCCCAGGTGGGGGGTGCCGAACCCGGTGGGCCTGGACGGCGTGTACACCGGCTACTGCCCGCCGAACTACCCGGACATGCGCGCCGCCGTGCAGGCCTACGTGGATCTCAAGTTCGCGAAAGGCGGCACGTACGATCCGACTGCCCCGGGCCCGTTCGCTGACAATGCCAAGGTGAAGGGTGCAGCGGAACCGCCGGAACCGGATCTCCTCGAAGCGGTGGTCGCCACGGCCGACTACATCTACCGCAAGCACGGCAAGTTCCCCGGGACGGTGCCGACCCTGTTCGTCCGTTTCTACACCCAGGCGCATCGGCTCGAAACTGACTTCTACGATCGCTTCTACGCGCCGGGCGCCTACCTGACGACGCACCGGGACAACGTCGCGCGCTGGCAGAAGAAGCTGCAGGGCTGAACAGCCGTGAAGGAATCGCCGCGGATTGCAGCGTTCACGCGCGATCTCTACCACTGCGCCGACTGCAATTACTGCGTTGATGCGGTCTGGCCGGAACGCGGGCTCGTGCACGTGTGTCCGACCCTGCAGTCGCACTCACCGCTGACGAGCTACTCGGGCCGCGGGTACGTGGCCGCGGCGCGCGCGTGGCACGAAGGCGCCGCACTCGACCTGCCGACACTCGGCGAACGCGTGTTCACCTGCACGACCTGCGGACACTGCGAGACGGTGTGTCCGATCGGGCTCCGGCCGACGCAGGTCGCGCGCGCGCTGCGCGGTGACCTGTGGGAGCACGCTGCCGTGCCGGTGCCCGCGCGGCAGCTGCGCGACGCGATGCGTCGCGATGGCAATCCCAACGGGGTCGCGCGCGCTGCGCGGCAGGCCTGGCAGTCGGCACTCCCACCGCCGGCCCCGTCGGCGACCCGCCCGGTGCGCTACCTGCCCGGCTGTGCGGCGGCCACCGCGCATCCCGCCGAGGCGCGCGCCGCGGTCGCGCTGATGCGGCAGGCGGGCTACGCCGTCGCCACCTTGGGCGACGCCGACAGCTGCTGCGGCGCGCCGCTGTTCGAGCTCGGACTCGATGACGAGGCGGCGGCGCTGAGCGACGCACTCGCGGCGAAGTGCGTCACGCCGGGTCCGCTCGTCGCGTCCGGTCTCGAATGCGCGCGCAGCTGGGCGCGTCGCGACGCCGACAGCCGGACGCCGGAAGCGTTCGTCCCGTGGCTGCTCGCCCGCCTGGACAACGGCGAGTTCGTGCCGGATCCCGCGCGTGAGCCGCCGCCTGTCCGGCTCCTGGACAGCTGCCAGTCACGGGACCGGGACGACCACGCGCAGGCGCTGCGGACACTCCTGTCGCGGCTCGGTGTCCTGATCGTCGAGTCCGCAACGTCGGCCCGTCACGTGGTGTGCTGCGGGGCGGCCGGCGGCATGCCGCGCATGGCGCCCGGCGCCGCGGCACACATGGCCACGGCGCGACTGGCGGAGGACGGCGTGTATGTCGGCGCCGATGCGCGCTGCGTTGCGCACCTGCGCGCGCACGCGGACCCGGCGCACGTGCAGGTGTTCGGGATCGCCGAGTTCGTGCATCACCATTTCGGCGCGCCGGCATGAACGAACTGCTCGCCACCTTGCCGGCGCTCGCCGAGGTCGCCTCCACCGACGCACTCGATCTCCTGACCTACCAGCGTGACTGCTCCGTGGTGCGGCCAGGTGATGCCGCGGGCATCGCGCGTCCCGCGTCGCGAGACCAGGTGATCGCGGTGGTCACGGCGGCGGCGCGTCACCGGACGCCGGTCTACGTGCGCGGCGGCGGCACGATGTACGCCGGCGGCGTCAACCCGCACGCGGGGGGCGTGGTGCTGGACATGACCGGCCTCGATCGCATTCTCGAGATCGACGTCGCGCGCGGCGTGGTGGTCGTGGAACCGGGCGTACGATTCGGCGCGCTCGCGGCGGCGCTTGCGCCGCACGGCATGACAATCGGGATCATCCCCTCCACGGGGCCCACCGCGACGATCGGCGGTGCCGCGTCCGCGCATGCGCTCGGCACGGGCTCGGCCCGCTTCCAGAGCTTTGCGGACGAAGTGGTCGGCCTCGAGGTGGTGCTCACCGACGGTCGCGTGCTCCGCACCGGCTCGGCGGCAGCCGGCGACGTCGGCTTTTTCCATCGCTACGGCATGGGACCGGACCTGACGGGGCTCTTTCTCGGTGGCGACGCGACATTCGGCGTGATCACGGCGATCGCGCTGTGGCTGCATCCGCTGCCGGCGTATCGCACCACGGCGGTGTACGGCTTCCCGACATCGGCTGCCGCGGCCGGATTCATCGGCGCGGTGCAGACCCGCGAACTCACGCGCAATGTCTGGTACGCGAGCGGCTACGAGGCGGCATCGGTGCGCGGGCGGGTGCTCGCCGCTGCGCCGTCCACCGCGCCCGAAACGCTGCCGAAGTTCTGCGTGGGTTTCGACTACGGCGGCGACGAGGACGCCGTGCGGCGCGACGCGACTGCAATCGAAGCCCTGTGCGACGCGCAGGGTGGCGCGCCGTACCCGCTGTTCGACGAGATCTACTTCCGGCACCTGCGCCGGGAGGAGATCTACTGGTACGGCTACGCCGGGTACTTCGCACGGTCGCGCTGCGTGATCCTGATGAGTTCGCTGCCCACGGCGCAGCTGCCCGCTTTTCTCGACGCGCTGGACGCGCTGCGCGGCGAACGCGCGGCCTTCGCGTGGGGCGGCGCCGTGGTGGTGTGCCGGCGGGGCCTGCACGGGGGAGTGCTCGCGTTCTACGACGAGGCGCGCGAGTGGACCGAGGCGGAGGAGGCTGCGCAACATGCCACGGGCCGGCTCGTCGCCGCCGGCTGCATCCCGTACAAGACCGGCAAGATCTGGGCGGACACCCTGCGGGGTTACGCGACCTACCATGCCGCGTTGCGCGAACTGAAGGCGGGTTTCGACCCGCACGGCATCCTGTCGCCCGGCAACCTCGGTCTCGGCGCCGAGCGTGCGGCCGGGCCGCGACGATGACAACGCCACCCGCCGCGCGTCCGGCGAACGCGGGCCCGCGGCGATGAACACCCCGGGGATCGATCAACCCTTCACGCTGCACCCGCAGCTCGTCCGCGACTTCCACGTGCTGGGGCGCAGCGGACGACTGCACGTGCTGCTGCGCAGGAACGGTGTGCTGCCGTGGTTCCTGCTGGTCCCGGAATCGGACGTGCTCGAACTCTACGAACTGCCGCGGCGCCTGCGCGACGAACTGGAGGCGCGCGCGGACACGCTCGCCGCATTCGTGAAGCGGCATTTCGCGTGCGACAAGATCAACGTGGCGGCGATCGGCAACATCGTGCCGCAGCTCCATTACCACGTGATCGGACGCCGGACCGACGACTGCTGCTGGCCGCAGGCGGCATGGGGGCACGCCGTCGGTGAGCGGGTGTACGCGGCAACGGAACTCGCGGCGCTGCGCACGGCGCTCGCGGCGCTCTCGGATCTCAACTTCACCCCGCGACCCGCGGAACCCGTCGGCGCATGAGCACCGCCGCGGACGCAGGCACGTTCGATTACGTGATCGTCGGCGCGGGCAGCGCCGGCTGCGTGCTCGCCAACCGCCTGTCTGCCGGGCGGGATGTGCGCGTGCTGCTCCTGGAGGCGGGCGGTCAGGATGACTATTTCTGGATCGACATCCCCGTCGGTTACCTGTTCACGATCGGCAATCCGCGCACCGACTGGTGCTTCAAGACCGAGCCCGATCCCGGGCTGAACGGCCGAACGCTTGGGTATGCGCGCGGCAAGGTGCTCGGCGGCTGCTCGTCGATCAACGCGATGATCTACATGCGCGGCCAGCGCAGCGATTTCGATCACTGGGCAGCGCTCGGCAACCGCGACTGGGACTGGGACTCGGTGCTGCCCGCGTTCATGCGCATGGAGGACTATGCGCACGGCGCCGACGCGTTCCACGGGGCGGGCGGGGAGCTCCGGGTCGAGGAGCGGCGCGTCAGCTGGGAGATCCTCGATGCCTGGCGCGATGCCGCCGCGGCCTGCGGCATTCCCAGGATCCCGGAGTTCAATCGCGGCGACAATTTCGGCAACGCGTACTTCCAGATGAACCAGCGCCGCGGCGTGCGCTGGAGCGCGACGAAGGCGTTTCTCCGCCCGGTGCGGGATCGGCCCAACCTCGAGGTGCGCACCGGCGCGCACGTGCACCGCATCGAGTTCACGCGCAACGGGCGACCGCGCGCCACCGCGGTGGTCTACCGCGATCGCGATGGCCTGCAGCGCGTCACGGCGCGCCGCGAGATCGTGCTGGCGGCCGGCGCGATTGGCACGCCGCAGATCCTGCAGCTGTCCGGACTCGGCGATCCCGCGCTGCTCGGCGGCTTCGACCTTGGTGTCGTACACCCGTTGCCCGGGGTCGGCGCGAACCTGCACGACCACCTGCAGGTGCGCACGGTGTACAAGGTGCACGGCGTGCGGACCCTGAACGAGCGCGCGAACAGCCTGGTGGGGCGCGCGCTGATGGGGCTCGAATACCTGCTGTTCCGCACCGGCCCGCTCACCATGCCACCATCGCAGCTCGGCGCGTTCGCGCGCAGCGACGACACGCAACCAAGCGCGAACATCGAATGGCACGTGCAGCCGCTGTCGCTCGACAAGTTCGGCGATCCGCTGCACCCGTTCCCGGCGATCACCCCCTCGGTCTGCAACCTGCGGCCAACCAGCCGTGGCCACGTGCGGCTGACGTCGCCCGACCCCGAGACCGCGCCGGCGATCGCGCTGAATTACCTGTCGACCCCCGAGGACCGGAAGGTCGCCATCGATTCGCTGCGCTTTACCCGCCGCATCATGCAGGCCGCGCCACTCGCACGCTACCGGCCGGAGGAATGGAAGCCGGGGCCGGACATCACGAGCGACGAGGCGCTGCTGCATGCCGCGCGCGATCTCGGCACGACCATCTTCCATCCGGTCAGCACGTGCCGGATGGGCGCCGACCCGGACGCGGTGGTGGATGATCGCCTGCGCGTGCACGGCGTTGACGGCCTGCGGATTGCCGATGCGTCGATCATGCCGCGGATCACGTCGGGCAATACCAACGCGCCCACGATGATGATCGCGGAACGCGCCGCGGAGTTCATGCGGCGCGGTGAGTGAGCGCACCGACGCGGCTCACCCGGCGCGGCGGAACGTCAGGTTGAGCCGGCAGGCTCCCGTCGCAGGATGTGATCCGTCGATGACAGGCAGGACCCCGTGGTGGTACCGGCGGGCCGCGCCGCCCCACACCACCACGTCCCCGTGCGCAAGCGGCACCTTCACCGTCGGATCCCGGCGCCGCGCACCGCCGAACAGGAATACCGCCGGCAGGCCGAGCGAGACCGAGACGATCGGCTGCGCGAAGTCGCGTTCGTCGCGATCCTGGTGCAAGGTCAGCTTCGTGCCCGGCACGTAGCGGTTCACGAGGCAGGCATCGGGCGCGAAGCCGGCGAAGCCGCCCGCTGCCGCGGCATCCCGCGCGAGCATCGCGAACACTGCCGGCAGCGGCGGCCACCGCGCGCCCGAGGCCGGGTCTTCGGCCACGTAGCGGTAACCGCGCCGGTCGCTCACCCAGCCGAGCGCGCCGCAGTTCGTCATCGCCACCGACATGCGCTGGCCGCCGGGTGTCGACATGTGCCGGAACGGCGCGCGCTGCGCGAGGCGCGTGACCTCGGCGACGAGCGAATCCGCGATCGCGCTCGCGTAACCGCGCAGCACCACCGCGCCGTCGGCGAGCGCGAGACGTGACTCCGTGGCGAGTGCGGACAGCAGGTCGGTCATCGGCAAGCCGACAGGGCAGGGTCGGACGCGGTGCGATCTGGCACAATCGCGCCTCCAGTGACAAGGAGCGACCATGGTAGATCATGTGGTGGGCAGCGGCGCAGTTGCCGAGGCCGGGAAGACTGTCATCGTGCATTACACCGGGTGGCTGTTCGACGCGGACGCACCGGAGCGCAAAGGCCGCAAATTCGACAGTTCACGCGATCGTGACGAGCCGTTCGCGTTCCGGCTCGGCGTCGGCCAGGTGATCCAGGGCTGGGACCAGGGCGTTGCCGGCATGCGGGTCGGTGGTTCGCGCACGCTGACGATTCCCCCGGAGCTCGGTTACGGCGCGCGCGGCGCCGGCGGGGTGATCCCGCCGAACGCGACGCTCGTATTCGACGTCGAGCTGCTGGACGTGCGCTGAGTCCGCCGGTTTATGGGCGCCACCCCGCGAGGTGGCGCAGCTTCTGCGGGTTGCGCTGCACGTAGCAGGCGGCGATGCGGCCGTCCGGCGCGGTTTCGAACAGCATGACCTGGCGCAAGGTGCCGCCGTCCGCGTACACGCCCATGGCGGGGGTCCCGTTGAGTGCGCCGAAAGCGATCTCGAACGTCCCCGGCACATATCCCTTGGCGAAGCCGATGATGACGCGCGCGACCTGCGCGGCGCCGGCGACCGGTGCCGGCACCGCGGCGGCAATCCCGCCGCCGTCGGCATGGAACACGACATCGTCGGTGAACAACGCGGCCAGCGCCGCGGCGTCCCGCGCCGCGACCGCGGCGGCGAATGCGCGGCACAACCGTGCACCGTCCTCCGGTGTGACCGCAAAGCGCGGACGCGCCGCGTGCACGTGGCGACGCGCGCGACTCGCGAGCTGGCGACAGCTCGCGGCACTGCGCCCGAGTGCTGCTGCCACGTCGGCAAATTCAAACTCGAACACGTCATGCAGCAGGAATGCCGCGCGTTCCAGCGGGGTCAGCGTCTCCAGCAGGCGCAGCAGCGCGAACGTCAGATCGTCCGCCAGCGCGACTGCCGTCGACGGCTCCGCCGCCGGGCGTTCGTCCGGCAGCGGCTCCGGGAGCCACTGCCCGACATAGCATTCGCGCCGGACGCGCGCGGCGGCCAGGTGATCGAGACACAGGCGTGTCACGACCTGGGCGAGGAACGCGCGCGGTTCCCGCACCTCCGCGTGCGCGACGTCACGCCAGCGCAGCCATGCGTCCTGCAGGATGTCGTCCGCGTCAGTGACCCTGCCGAGCATCCGGTACGCGAGTCCGCGCAGGAACGGTCGCGCCTGTTCGAACACATCGTCCATGGCGCGGAGGATCAGCCCGCGCGCGCCGCGTCGGCGGCGGCCAGCGCGGCATCCACACCCGCCAGGCTGCACGCATGGCCATGCCCGAGCGCGACCTTCAGCGTGGGGAACAGGCTCGCGGCGGTGACGGCAAGCGCAAGCGACGCGAGGCCGCGTGCACCCCAGCGTGCCAGGACGTCTGCCTGCAGCGCGGGAAGCTCCGCGGTGCGCGTCAGCACGGCCGTCGCGTAACGCAGGCCGAGTGCCGTGTCCGCATCGAGGGCCGACAGGTCGTGCGCCACCACTGCACGCAGGGTGGCGCCCGGCACCGCCGCGTCCGCGGCCATCCGGATCACGAGCTGCGTGCAGGGGCCGCAGTCGCCGTGCATCGTCGCGGCGATCTTCGCGGCGTACCACGCCGCGGGCGGCACGCCGTCCGGGCGCGGCGACAGCGATGTCACCGCCAGGAATCGCAGGAAGCCCGGCAGGGATGCGCTCAGCAGTGCATGCCCGTAACCCATGTCGTAATCGTAACGACGTTCGAACGCGCGGATCGACCGCGCCAGCAGCGCTTTCAGCATGCGTGATTCTCCCGGCGGACGGACTGCCGCAGGCTCCACGCGGCGGCCAGCGGCACTCCGAGCACCGCGGGAGCATCGCGCAGCAGGTGGCCAAGCGACGCGACGTCCGCAAGCGCCTCGCCGAGGTGGACGAGGCCATGTCCGAACAGGAACGCGACCCCGGTCCACGCGGCCGGGCGCCAGCGTGGCCCGATCAGGGCCGCCGCGGCGAGTCCGCCCCCCGCCACGAGGTACGCCACGCCGACGTCCCGTGCCAGGTGGGCATTCAAGGGACCGGTGTCCCGCACCCCCGGGATGTGCGCATACCACAGGGCGGGGTCCGCGATCATCCAGGCACCGTTCAGGATGAGACCGACTGCGAGCAGAATCCGTACAGCGTTCATGAGACACCTCCGCCCCCATGACGACGCAGCCGTGCCGGATGTGACATGCCGGGCCGGCCGTGCCCGCGGTTCCGCGCGATGGACGCGTCGTCCCCGCGTCGCGCATGCGCATCGGACGGGACTATAGTGGGCCGCCGGGTGGACGCACCGGCGACGTGCAACTGCAGCGGATACCGTGGGAGGAGGCGGCATGAAACTCGGGGTATTCTCGTTCAACACGGAAACCACCCTGCGGCTCGACCGCGTCGCGCGCGCGGCCGAGGAACGCGGTCTCGAATCCCTGTGGGTGCCGGAGCACACGCACATCCCGGTGCCGCCGCCCGGCGAGTCTGACCCGGTCACGGGCATGCCGCTGGCCGGCACGCGCACATTCTTCCTGCCGGAGGAATACCGTCATATCGCCGATCCGTTCACCACGCTCGCGGCGGCCGCGGCGGTCACGCGGACCTTGAAGCTCGGCACCTGCGTGTGCCTGATCAACCAGCACCACCCGATCAATCTCGCGAAGCAGGTGACCTGTCTCGACCGCCTGTCCGAGGGCCGTTTCATCTTCGGCATCGGCGCCGGATGGTACGTCCCGGAGATGCGTCATCATGGCGTTGCGTTCGAGCAGCGCTGGCCGCAGCTGCGCGAACGGCTGCGCGCGCTCCGTACGCTATGGACGCAGGAACGCGCGTCGTTCGCCGGGGAGCACGTGCGCTTCGCGGAATCCTGGCAGTACCCCAAGCCGCTCACGCCCGGGGGACCTGCCGTCGTGCTCGGCACGCTCGACACCCCGTTCGCGCGCGCCCAGGTCGCGCGTCACGGCGACGGCTGGCTGCCGCTGACATTCGATCTCGCCGAGACGGCCCGCAGCATCGCCGACGTGCATGCGCGCATGCGCACGCTCGGACGGGACCCGGCGCGCCTGGAGGTCTCGCTGTTTTTCCTGGCCGAGGAGAATCCCGACGCCGACCTGCTCGCACGGGCACGCGATCTCGGGGTGGCGCGCACGATCCTGAAACTGCCGGTGACGGACGACTCGACGGTCTTGCGCGTCCTGGATCGCTACGCGCGTCTGCTCGGCTGAGACGTGTCCGGATCGGCGTGCCGTACGCGGCAGGTCAGAACGCCTGGTCCCACCGGATACTGAGGCGTATCGCGCAGTTCACGAGTCCGACCATGCTGTAGGTCTGCACGAAGTTGCCCCACTGTTCGCCCGTCTCGGGGTCGATGTGCTCGGCGAGCAGTCCGTGACGATTCCGGCACGCCAGCAGGTGTTCGAACAGCGCCCGCGCCTCGTCCGCGCGCCCTTGCGCGCACAGCGCGTACACGTACCAGAACGTGCACACCAGGAACGCGTTCGAAGGCACCCCGAAATCATCCGCTTCCACGTAACGGAAAATGTAGTTGCCGCGTTTGAGGTGCCGCTCGATGGCTGCGACCGTGCCCGCGAAACGCGGATCCCTGCCGTCCACGAAGCCGAACTCCGCAAGCAGCAGCAGGCTTGCATCGAGTTCGCGCGACTCGCCGTCGAGCGCGACGACGAACGAGTTCTGCTCCGCGTCCCACGCGCGTCGCGTGATTTCCGCGTGCAGGTGCCGCGCGTGCGAATCCCATTCGAACGCCCGATCCGTGAGTCCGAGCTGGCGGGCGATCTTGGCGAGCCGGTCGCAGGCCGCCCAGCACAGCACCGCCGAGAAGGTATGTCGGCGAACGTTGCCGCGCAGTTCCCACAGGCTCGCGTCGGGGCGATCGAAATTGAGCACGGCCTGCCGGCCGAGCGGCTCCAGCGCCGCGAACAGCTGCACGTCCCCGGTGTAGTTCAGGCGCTGGTCGAAGAACACGTGCGCGGCGGCGAGGATCGCGGAGCCGTAGACGTCGTGCTGGACCTGGTCGTGCGCCTGGTTGCCCACCCGCACGGGCCCCATCGCGCGATAACCGGGGAGGCTTTCCACCATGCGCTCCTCGATGCAGCGTCGCCCGTCGATCCCGTAGACCGGCTGCAGGCGACCTTCGGGTGCGGCAGCGGCGATGTTCATGATGAAACCCAGGTAGCGTTCCAGCGTGTCGGTGGTCCCGAGCCGGTTCAGCGCATTGACGACGAAGTACGCATCGCGCAACCAGCAGAACCGGTAGTCCCAGGTGCGACCGCTGTCCCCGGCCTCGGGTACGGACGTGGTGACCGCGGCAATGATGGCGCCGGTGTCGTCGTAGGCGTTCAGCTTCAAGGTGATTGCCGCCCGGATTACCGGGTCCTGCCATTCGAACGGAATCGAGAGCGACCGGGTCCACTCTCGCCAGTAGTCGATCGTCGCGGACTCGAAGCGTGCGCCGAGCGCGGAGACGGATTCCTGGACCGTCTCGTCGAGGCCGATGACGATCGTCGCGACGTCCCCGGCGAGGAATTCCAGTTCGTTGAGCAGCGCGGTGATCGACAGGTCCGTCGTCACGCGCAGTGCCTGTTCGTCACCCTGGTAGCGGATGTGGTGGCTGCCGAACGTGACCGCCGGGCGCTGGGCGCCGTACCCGAAGGCCGGTCGCACGCGCACGATCACGCGCGGGCTGCCGGCGACGCGCAACAGTCGACGCACGAGCGTGACCGGCGTAAACATGCGGCCGAACTGCCGGAACCGCGGTGCGAAGTCGTGGATCTCCACGCTTCCCCCGCGCACGTCGGTCAGGCGGGTCACCATCACGGCGGTGTTGCGCAGGTACGCCTGCGTCACGTCCACGCAATCCACGAGTTCGATCGCCGCGTAGCCGAAATCGTCGTCGCCGCTGGCCGGGCGCAGCAGCGAGCAGAACACCGGGTCCGCATCGAAGCGCGGCATGCACGCCCAGCACAAGGTGCCCTGCGCATCGATGAGTGCGCTGATGCTGCAGTTGCCGATCAGGCCGAGATCCAGTGATGACATGTTCTACTCCAACCGCTGCGTGATTGCCTTCAGCCACCACCAGACCTGCGACACGGAGCGCAGACGCCAGCGTGCGCAGGTCGCGCCCGACCCGACCTTTACCGAGATGCCCCCGCGCGCGTTGACCACCGCGAAGGCCGCCTCGTCCGTGTCGTCGTCACCCACGTACACGGGTGTCCGTCCGTGGAACGGAGCGCCCTCCAGGAACTCGCCGATGACGGTGCCCTTGTCGCGTCCGGCGGGTCGCAGTTCGACGACCATCTTGCCGGTCTGCAGCATCCAGTGTGGCCCGAGTTCGCCCACGATGCGGTCGAGCTCCGAACGGACCTGTCCGGCCAGGTGGGGTGCGTGCCGGTAATGCACCGCGACGCTCGGACCTTTTTCTTCCAGCTCCAGGCCGGGGCGCGGCCCCGTGAGCGCGCGGAGCCGATCGCCGATGTTCGCGGGCAGCGGTTCTGCGGGCGCGCTCCGCACGTGGTTGCCCTGCGCATCGATCTGCTCGAGCCCATGCAGCCCGGCGAGCATCACGGACGTGGGGGCGATGATTCGTCCCAGGTCCTCGATAGAGCGGCCGCTGACGACGGCGAGCGCGCCGTCCAGCGCGCGTTCGAGCCGCCGGAGCTGCGCGCCGAGCAGCGGGCGCCAGCGCACCGCGGATGGCCGTGCCGCGATCGGCACGAGCGTGCCGTCGAAATCCAGGAACAGCGCCCACCGGTCACCGGGGGCGGGCAGCGGCGGTTGGGGCGACTGGGACGCGTCCATCACAGCTCCAGGCCCGATACCTGTGAGACCGCACGGATACGCCCGCGCTGACGCATGCCGGCGGCGTCCAGCAGCATCTTGCCTGCCCAGCGATAGACGTTGAATTCCTTGATGACACTGCGCATCAGCGACATCCGGTGTCGCTGATCGTTGGCCGGCATCGTGAGCGCGGCGTGAATTGCCGTCGCGCACTGGTCCACGTCATAGGGGTTCACGACGAGGGCCTCCGGAAGTTCGCGCGACGCGCCGGTGAACCGGCTCAGGATCAGCACGCCCTGCTCGTCGTCGCGCGCGGCCGCGAACTCCTTGGCGACGAGGTTCATGCCGTCGTGCAGGCTGGTGACCACGCAGACATCCGTCGCGCGGTAGTACCGGTACACCTCGTCCGGTCCGTGGTGCGCGATGCGCAGGATGATCGGCGGGTGCGGCGCCGCGTGGAAGCGTGCATTGATCCGGTCCGCGAGGGCACGGAGACGCTGTTCGAAGGACTGGTACTCTTCGATGTTCGCCCGGGTCGGGGCCGCGATCTGGATGAACGAGAAGCGGCCCACCCACTCCGGCTGCAGCTCGAGAAGACGTTCCACCGCGAGCAGGCGTTCCAGGATACCCTTGGTGTAATCCATGCGATCGACCCCCACCCCGATCTTGTGATCCGGCGGCAGGCCGTGACGGGCGCGGATCTCCGTATGACAGTCCGCGACGGGCGGGACCTGGGCGAGCGCTTCCGGCGGCCATTCGATCGAAATCGGGTAACGCTTGATGGCAGTGGTCTCGCCGCGGAAGCTGATCGTGGAGAGCTCACGATCCGCGCGGGCCTCGAGCACGCGATCCACCGAATCGAGGAAGTTGTTCGTGTGGAAGCGCGTGTGGAAGCCGAGGATGCTGCTGCCGAGAAGTCCTTCCATGAGTTCGGCCTGCCACGGGCAGATCGCGAACGCCTCGGGATTCGGCCACGGGATATGCCAGAACGTGATCACGGTCGCGTCGGGCAGGCGATCACGCACCATCCGCGGCAGCAGCGCGAAGTGGTAGTCCTGCACCAGCACGATGGGGTTCGGCACGCGCGACTCCTGGCAGACCGCGTCGGCGAAGCGACGGTTCACCTCCACGTAATGACGCCAGTCGTCGCTGCGGAATATCGGCCGGACGTGCGCGATGTGACACAGGGGCCACAGGCCTTCGTTGGCGAAACCGTAGTAGTAGCCCGCTTCCTCTTCCGGCGTCAGCCAGATGCGCCGGATGCGGTACGAAGGATGCTCCGGGGGCACGAGCACCCGGTCGTGCGCGTCCACGGTGTCACGGTCGGCCGAGCCGCCACCGTGTGCGATCCAGGTGCCGGAGCATGCGCGCATGATGGGTTCCAGCGCCGTCACGAGGCCGCTCGCGGGGCGCTGTACGACGATCCGCTCGCCGTCCCGCACGTGGATGTAGGGTTCCCGGTTGGAGACGACGAGGATTTCTTCCCCGTGCAGGGTTTCGCGCAGGATCTCGCGCAGTGAATCGGGATTCCACGTGATCTGGGCATCGTCCCGGGGCCGGTAATCGCCGTGCAGTTCGTCGAGCATTGCGCGCAGGTCGGCGGCCAGCGGTTTGAGCTCCGGCAGCACGGGCGGCGCAGCATCGGGGCGTTGCGCCGGCGCGAGATGGTCTGCCTGGATCAGGGAGCGCACGCCCCGCAGCCAGCCATGCCAGGACAATTGCGCAATGATCCCGGTGACGAGCACGATGAGGCCGCCGAGCGCCCCGAGAAAGTACAGCACGTAGCGTCGGGCATCCGCGCGGCGGCGCTCGACAAACGCCATGTCGTGCACGAGTACGAGCCGGCCGCGCGAGTTGAGCGTCCTGTCGCGGAGATCGAGCACCCGCACATGCAGCGGGCCTTCCGGACCGTCGATGCTCCTGTCCTCGTAGTCCGGCCGATCGTCCAGCGAAGCGCAGGCCAGCACTGCAGGGTAGTTGGAGGTCGCGATCTCGGTGCCCGACGCACGGTCGCAGTATCCCACCGCGTACAGGCGTTCATCGGTGATGATGCTTCCGAACAGTGACGTCAGGCCCGCACGATCGTGCGTGTCGGCGAGTGCGAGCACCGTGTCCTGCATCGACCGCGCGATCAGCTCCGACCGGATCTCCAGGTCGCGCATGAACCACCGCTGCGTCACCTGGTCCACCGCCGGCAGGACGCCGTACGCCACGGCGGTGAGCACGATCATCAGCGGGATGATGAAGCGGAGCGCGATTCGCATCGGTTCAGGCTCCGCCCGCCGGCACGGCCCCCGCCACTGCGGGGGTGTCGGAGGTGATCTCGCGAAGCGGCCGCGCGAGCCGGACTCCGCGCGCGCGCAGACCGCGCACGACGTGCAGGTTGATCGCCTGCTGGATATCCATGTACTCGTTGTAGTCGGGCGACAGCACGTAGAACACCAGCTCGAAGTCCAGCGAGTACTCACCGAATGCCTTGAAGTGCGCGCGGTCGAAGCGCGTCCCCGGGCTCGCTTCCACGGCCTCGCGCAGCAGCGAGGGCAAGGTGCTCAACGCCGTGACCGGTGTGTCCTGGGCGACCCGGATCGGGAGTTCCACGCGACGTTCGTGCATCCGGCGATAGTTGCGGATCTCGTGCGCGAGCAGGGCGGCGTTCGAGAACACGATCTGCTCGCCGGTCAGCGCGCGCACGCGTGTCGTCTTGATCCCGATGTGTTCAACCGTCCCCATCTTGTCACCGACGATGATGAAATCGCCGACGAGGAACGGACGATCGAACAGGATCGTCACCGAGCCGAACAGGTCGCCCAGCACGGACTGAGCGGCGAGTGCCACCGCGATGCCGCCGATACCGAGCCCCGCGATCAGCGGCGCAATCTCGATGCCGAAATTGGAGAGCAGGAGCAGCGCGAGCATGGCCGCGACCACCAGCAGCGCGATCGCGCGGATGATGCCGGCGGCCGACTGGATCGCCGGATCGCTGGAGCCATCGGCGCGCGTGCGCCGCTCGGTCAGGCATTCAAGCCAGAAATCGATGAGGTGCCGGCTGACCACGAGCAGCTGCAAGGTCAGCGCAACACCCAGCGCGCCGCGCGTGAAATCCTGGAGCGGCGCCGAGGCCACCAGCATCTGTGCTGCGGCGTGAACCGCCAGGGCAGCCACCAGCCAGCCCCGGAGATCGGAGACCACGCGGGCTGCGAACCGCTGCCAGCGCGGCGAGCGTGCGTCCGCGCGCGCACTGACCTTGCGTGCGGACTGACGCACGAGGGTCCCGCCGATCCACACCAGGCAGCCGACGAGGAGCGCGAACAGCCAGGTCCGGAGCGAATCTCCGGCAAACGAGTATTCGAGGACGTGTTCCAGGATACGCATGGGCAGCTCGCCGCCGGTCGTGGCGTGGCCGGCGAGGCCACGTCCGGAACCTGCAGAAGTGCGACGCCCGGATCCTTGCGGGGTCGCGAAGAACGAACCGCGCCCCCGTCCGTCAATGGAGCGCGCATGAGATGGGTCTTGGGATGGTAACCACCGTACCCCATGCAGGCAAGCCAACCACTTGCGAGGTCTGCCGTGTCAGCTGTTACGCGGGTTGCATAACGGGATCCCGCGACGGGCCGGTGCAGGGCGCGCTGGAACAACTGGACAACGCTGCGTACAGTGGACACGTGTTCCATCCCACCAGTCCGGCAGAACCCTGAGAGAGGAGTTCCCCATGAACGAACGAATCTGTGCGCTGGATATCGAGGATCGCGGGAATCTCGATGCCGAGATGACCGCGCTGGTGAAGGGAATCGAGAAGAAGTACGGTTTCATGCCGCACTTCGTGCAACTCTTCGCAACGGACAACGCGCGCCTGCGCGCTTTCATGACGCAATACATGGAGCTGATGCGTCGCGACTCCGGCCTGACGCCACTGGAACACGAGATGATCGCGCTGGTGTCCGCGGCCACCAACGGGTGCGTGTACTGCACGGCGCATCACGGGGCGCTGATGCGCGCGGAGACCGGTGACCCGCTGTTCGCGGAATACCTGTCCCGGAACTACCGCATGGCGGATCTCTCGCCCCGGCATCGCGCGATGCTCGACTTCGTCGTGAAGGTCAATCGCGATGCGGAGCAGATCACGGACGCGGATCGCCAGCTGCTGCGCGATGCCGGGTTCGATGACGAAGCGATCTTCATGATCTGTTCGACGGCGGCGTTCTACGCGGGGGCCAATCGCCTCGCGCAGGCCGTGGGGTTGCGGCCTTCGCCGCGCTACCTCGAGATGTACCGGGAACCGCGCGAGGCGGGGCGACGCGCGCGGGGCGCGGCGGCGGGCTGAACTGTCGGATCCGGGAATCGCACGGAACGGTTGTACCGACCCCGGCGACGGCGCCGGATGCGCCTGCAGCGGCGCGCTGGGGTCACGTCGATGAATCGCTCGCGCGCGTCCTGTGCGCGCACGGTCGCCGCAGGCGCATCCGACGCCGCCGCCCGGCCGTGGTGTCCGCGGTTGGCGCAGAACGGCGCGGCGCCGTCCTGCGCTCCCGGGACATTCCCGGGTTTCCCGGTCAGGACGCCGGACGGAACACCGGCACGGGTTGCTCGTCCCGCGTCTCGAACGCAAGCCGCACGGCCTGCCCGATCGCGAGCGCGTCCAGATCGCAGTCCACGATGTTCGTCATCAGCGTGGGGCCTTCGGGCAGGGTGACGAAGGCGATCGCGTAGGGCGGGGTCGCCCGCCGTTCCACGCTCCACGCGTAGATCGTGCCGTGACCCGCGGCTTCCAGCCATTCGGTGTCCGCGCTCATGCAGAACGGGCATAGCGGCCGGGGATAGTAGTGCACCTTTGCGCACGCGCGGCAGCGCTTGAGCAGCAGGCGGCCCTCGCGCGCGGCCGCCCAGTAGGGTTCGAGCGCCGCATCCGCGGCAACGGGTTCGCGTGGTTTCTCGGCCATGGTCAGACCCTCTCCAGGATGACGGTCGCGCTGCCGTGGCGGGTGCCGAGGAATCCGCCCGTGCCATGGGCGAGGGCGAGCGCGCAATCCTTCACCTGCACGGCCGGATGCGCCTCGCCGCGCAGCTGGCGGACGGCCTCCAGCACCTTGGTCATGCCGCCTCGATTGCCGGGGTGGTTGCTGCACAGGCCGCCGCCGTCGGTGTTGAACGGCAGTTTCCCGACGCCGGAGATGAGATTGCCATCGGCGACGAAGCGTCCCCCGGCGCCTTTCGCGCAGAATCCAAGGTCCTCCAGCTGCATCAGCACCGTGATGGTGAAGCTGTCGTAGAGCGACACGTACCGGATGTCGGACGGCGTGACCCCGGCCTCTTCGAACGCGCGCGCGCCGGACCAGCGTCCGGCGGAGTACGTGAGGTCGACCACGCCGCCGGCGTTGTGCTTGATCGCCTCGCCCGCGCCGAGCACCCGCACCCTCGGACGCTTCAGCTGCGCCGCGATCTCGGGCGCGACAACCACGATTGCGCCGCCGCCGTCCGAGACCACGCAGCAGTCCAGGCGGTGCAGCGGGTCCGCGACCACCGGGGAGTTCAGCACATCTTCCACGGTCACCACGTCACGCAGCATCGCGTGCGGGTTGTGCTGGGCGTGCCGGGAGGCAGCCACCTTGATCCACGCGAGCTGTTCAGAAGTGGTGCCGTATTCATGCATGTGCCGGCGTGCGCACATCGCGTAGACGTTCAGCACCGTGGGTTTGAACGGCGCCTCGAATGCCGCGTCCGGCGGCGCCGCGGCCATCGGCGGGCGACCGGGCGGGGCGCCGCCCGTGCGCGGCTTGCCGGCCAGCGTGATCAGCGCGACACGGCACTTGCCGAGCGCGATGGCCTGGGCCGCGTGGTTCACGTGCACGATGTAGGAGGAGCCGCCGGTTTCCGTGGTGTCGGTGTGGCGGACGTTCAGGCCCAGGTACTCGGCCATGGACAAGCCCCCGAGTCCGGGCGCGTCGCCCGCGCAGAAATACGCGTCCACGTCGCCAAGGCCCAGGCCCGCGTCCGCCAGGGCGCCGCGCGCGACATCGGCGTGGATTTGTGCGAGCGGGATGCCTTCGGCCTTGCGGGTGGGGTGTTCGCAGATGCCGGCGATGTACGCCTTGCCCTTGATGCTCATGCGTTGACTCGGATCGGGTTCAGGAATTGCGCGGCGCCGGCACGGGACGCCGCAGCGCGAGGCCGGGGGACGGTGAGGTCATCGCCCGGCGGGAGCAGGCGTGTTCAGCCCTTGATGCGGCCGCTCAGGAAGTCGTCGATCGTCGCCGTCACGAGCACCCGGCCGGTGGGGTCGAGCACGTCGAACAGGCGTCCGCCCTCCACCGCCTCGCAGCTGAACAGGGCCACGCAGCCCTCTGCACCGCCGTACTCCATGTGCGTCTCGCCGCCGGCGTTGCGCGCGAAATGCCCCGGCTTGCGGATCTTGTGCACTGTCTCGGTCGGCGTGGTTTCCACCACGTGATGCTCGCCTTCCAGCACCAGCACGGTGGTCGGCCCGAGATGCCGGTGATAGTGGCAGTACGCGTCCGGTGCCCACTTGCTGAGGAAATCGATGCGTCGACCGTCCTTGTGCACGCCGAGCACCGCCACCCAGTAGTCGATCGGGTAATCGAACCGGGGCGAACCCGTGATGTGCTGCCAGGCGATGGGGCCGGTGCCGTAGCCGGTCGGCGCGGTGGCGGGAAGGGAGGTGACGCTCATGGGGGGGTCTCCGCTGGAACGAGCCGTGATTCTAATCCGGGAGCGGAACCCGTGCACTGGCGGAGTACGTGATGCGGGCTCGCCGCGAAAATGATCGGCATCAGCTTGCGCCCGTACCCGTTCGCCTAGGATTTCGCGACACCAGCGTGGTGCAGGGCGGCGGGGATGCCGCCCTCCAGCGGAAGCGAGGCATCGAGCAGTGAGCTTCATCGAGCGGGTACTCGGACCCGAAGTGCGGGGGTTTCCAATCCCGAACCTGGATTTCCGGGCCGCGGCGGAGGCCGGCAACGAATCGCTGGTCCCTTCGCCGGTGATCATCGAACTCGATCTCTGCCATCTCGACGCGGCGGAGGATGTCGGCCTGCTGCGGCAGGAGTGTGAACGCAAGCTCGCGTTCGTTGCGATGGATCGGCGGATCGTCGGACTCGTCTACGTGCCGCCCGCGTCCGGCCGGTCGCTGTCGGTCGCCTGTGACGCCGCGCTCAACGCCGTGCAGGGCAGCGTGGTGGCCCACACGGGGGCGGCGCCGCGCTTCATCGTGTCCTGGCGACCGGCGAGCGCGCCGACCCCGGAAAGCGAACGCTCCCTCGGCGCGCAGTCCGACGGCTCCGTGCCGTATGCCGCCGTCGCGGGCACCCTGGCGCTCGACAAGCGGCGGGTCGCAGCGGCCACGCCGCGCACGCAGCGGAGTTCGCTGCGCGCGCTGTCGGAGGACGATCTCGCCATCGCGCAGTTCAGCCGCGTGCTGTCGGACTGGTTCGAGGCTGACGTCGTCGGGGTGGGACCCGGTGCGGAAAGCCGGTTCGGAGGTGACTGCTTCCTCAACCACGTGGACGCCGAGGCCTGGCGCGCGAACCTGGTGCGCGGAGGCCTGGGCACCCACCTGACCCGCATGCTGACGACGGCCCAGCGGTTTGTCGCCGATCTGCTCGCCAAGCTCGCGGCGGGGCGCCGGATCCCGGCGACGGACGTGCTGCGTCGACGTGCCGGCGTGCCGCCGCCGTTCGCGCGCACCTGCCTGGCGGCGTTCGAGGCGCTGTCCGCCACGGACGCGCTGACGGCAACCCCGCGGGGTTATCGGCTCGACATCGCTCAGCGCCGCCGGTTCGGCGAGGTCGTCGGCCTGATCGCCGGACTGGCGGCCACGCCGCCGGCCGTCAACGTGGTTCCGCTGCTGCCCCGGCGGGAGCGCGATCGGTGACGCCGACGCGCCAGCGTCGGCTAGGCGGTTCGCGCACGTTTCCCGGAGTACTGCGCGAGATCACGCGGGGAGCGGATCGTGATCTGTCGGCCCGAGACTTCCAGCAGCCCGGCATTCTGCAGTTCGCGGAACGCGCGGCTCACGGTCTCGACGGCGACACCGATGAAATTCGCGATGTCGTAGCGGGACATCGGCAACGTCAGCACATCGTCCCGGCGGCCCAGGGTCGCCATGCGGTCGGCGATGTCCAGCACGAAGTCGGCGAGCCGCGCGGTGACCTGTTCACGCGCCACGCGCAGGCGCGCCCGGCGCTCCTGCGCGAAGGACGCGGAGACTTTCGAGAAGAAGCTGTGCATCAGCGGCTCGTTCGCACGGCACAGCCGCTCGAGCGGCTCGGCCGGGATCGCACACGTGAAGCTCCGCTCCAGCAGCACCACGGACTCGGTGTGCCGTGCCTGCTCGAGCGAGGCGGCGCCGATCATCTCGGTGGGGAAGTGAAACGCGTAGACATGTTCTTCGCCGCTCGCGTCCACCGCGAACGACTTGGCGGCGCCGGTGCGCAGGAAGTAGTAGAACTCCCGCGGTTCCCCTTCCCTGTACAGGAACGCCCCGCGCGGCAATGCGCGCCCGCCGATCACGAGCCGGTTGAGCTCCTTCGCGGCGTCGCTCTCCAGTGTGCGATCGGCCAGGCACTGGGGTTTGAGATGGCAGTGGTCGCACTGGGTGAGGCGAGTCTGTGTTGACGTATTCATCACGATTCCTTCTCGGCGTGCTGTCCCGGAACGGTCGGCCGACGCGTCCCTGTGTGCCCATCCTCGGCAGTCCGCGGGCCGCGCTCCAGCCGGGGAACCACCAACCGGGGATGGTGGATTCCACCATCCTCTGCCCCCCGGCCCGGGGCGCGCCGCAGGCGCCGCGATGAGCCCTCCGCGCAGCAAGGGCGCGGGCGGCGGCGCGCGCGACGGAAGTCCCGTCCGGATCGTCATCGTCGACGACCATCCGCTGGTCCGCGAGGGACTGGCGGCGCGCATCTCGACGGCGCCGGGCTTCGAGATCTGCGGCCAGGCCGCGGGGGTGGAGGAGGCGCGCACCGTCATCGCGGCGACCGCACCCACGCTGGTGGTGCTCGATCTCGCGTTGCACGACGGGCACGGGCTCGACCTGATCAAGCGCATCCGCGGCAGCCGGCCCGATCTGAAGATCCTGATCGTCAGCGCGTTCGACGAGACGATGTACGCCGAGCGCGCGCTGCGCGCCGGCGCGCAGGGGTACGTGAACAAGCGCGAGGTGTCCGGCGCAATCCTCGAAGCCATCCGCACCGTGCTGCGCGGCGACCTGTACCTGAGCCCGGCGATGTCGCAACGACTCGCGCAGCAGGCAATCGGGTCGCGCTCGCACCGCCAGGGCGTGGATGCACTCAGTGATCGCGAACTGGAAGTGATGTCGATGATCGGTGCGGGAAGGAGCACCCGCGAAATCGCCGCGGCGCTGCACCTGAGCCCGCATACGATCGAATCCCACCGCGAGAAGATCCGTCAGAAGCTCGGTCTGCGCAACGGCACCGAGCTCGTCCAGTACGCCGTGCAATGGACCCTGCAGATCGAGGCGCGCCGGAACGGGGATTCCGCCGGCGGCGACTGAGCCCTCAGCCGCGCCGGGGGACCACGCAGCGCACGGTCACCCCGGATTTCGGACCCGGTTCGATCCGCAGCACACCGCCCAGCAGGCCCGCGCGGTATTCCATCGTCCGCAACCCGATACCGCGGTTCGACGCATCGCCGGCACCGGGCGCGAAACCGCGACCGTCGTCGCGGATTTCGAGCGTGATGTCTCGGCGGCCCGTCAACACCACGTCGATCCGGTTTGCGCGCGCGTGGCGCAGCGCGTTGTTGACGGCTTCCTGGGCGATCCGGAAGAGGTGCGTCGCCTCGGTGTTGCTCTCGAGCGCCACGTCGCCGGCGCTGTGGAAGGCGCACGGCACGCCGGCGTCGCGGGTGGTCCGTGCGGCGAGTTCCTGCAACGCGGCTTCCAGTCCCGCCGCATCGATCTGTACCGGCATGATCCCGCGCGCGAGTTCCTGCACCTGCCGGTGCACCTCCGTCAGGCCGTCTTCGAGGCGCGCGGTCATCTGGCGCACCCGCTCCAGGCGCGCGTGATCGGCATCCGGTGATGCCTTCAGCAGCTCGTGGAGCGAGGCCGCGAAGAGCGACAGGCCGGTCAGTTCCTGCTGCACGCTGTCGTGCAGTTCCTGGCCGAGTCGGCGTTGCTCCTCGTCCGCGATGTCGAGCAGGCGTTGCTGCAGTTCGCGCCGTTCCGAGAGATCGCGGATCGTCGCGGTGAACATCCCGAGGTGATCGACTTCGGCGATCGTGATCATCGCGGGGAACACGCTGCCGTCCTGCCGACAGCCCGGCAGCTCGCGGCTGCGATCCAGGATGCGGGACTGCCGGGTCGCGCGGTAGCGCGACAGGTGGCGGTCGTGCTCTTCGCGGTACGGCGACGGCATCAGCATGCTCACGTTGCGGCCCAGCAGGTCCGTCGCGGTGTATCCGAACATGCGCTCGGTGGCGCGGTTCACGTGCGTGATCACGCCGTTGCTGTCGATCGATACGATGGCATCGGCCGCCGTGTCGAGGACCGCGCGCAGGAGCTCCTCGCGGACGCGCAGTTCACGCTCCAGGTGCCAGCGCTCGATATACGCGGCGGCCTGGCGCGCGTAGAGATCGAGGCGGCGACGATCCGCATCCGTCATCCGGTGCGGCGATGACCAGAACGTCGCCAGCGCGCCCAGCAGCTTGCCATCACTCCCCAGGAGCGGGGTGCATTGCGCGCTCCGGAAACCCGCCTCGGCGGCGAACGCGCGGCAGTGCTCGAACGCGGGGTCGGAGTCGATCTCCTCGCACACCACGCGCTCCCGCGGCCATTGTCCCGGCGTGCAGACAGCCGCGAGCGGACCGGTGCACCCCTGGAGCATCCGCGCGGTCGGTGGCGTGAAGCCGCGGCTGGTCATCACTTCCAGCTGGGCGCTGCGGGTGTCGGCGAGCTGGCCGTAGCCCATGTCCGCCCCGAGCAGCCACAGCACCGCGTCGAGCATCTCGCCGAGCCCCTGTTCGAGCGAGTCCGCGGTCCACAGGCGTTCGGTCGCAGTCGCGAGCCGCGCGAGCGCAGCGGTTTCCGCGGCGGTGCCGAGATCGACGGGGCTGTCGTGGCGCTCGGGTCCGCCCGTCCTGCCAAGGTGTTCACTGGCCGACATGTACACCTCCCGCGCCATCCTGTGACACCCCGTGCATGCACGCACTGTATCGGGACGGACGGACCCTGATCAATCGAGCCCGCTGCGATCCGATTTCTGATCGCGGTCAAACGGCGGCGCGCGCGGCGGCGTAGAAACGTACCTGCAGTCACCCGCGGAGCCAGCGATGCAGAACGGAGTACCGAGTACGCGACCGGTCACCCGGCAGGCGCGTCCTTCACGGACTTCGCGCGCGTCGATCGTCCTGCTGGCGCTCGCGGCGCTCGGCGCGCAGGACGACGCGCAGGCGGAAGCGGCATGGCCGGGCGGGGCACGCGCCACGCAGTTCTGCGGCGTCGCGTTCCCCGCGCTGCACGACGACATGACGGGCACGTCGCGCGCAGCGACCATCCGCAGCCGGATCGCACTGCGCGGGCGGGCCGTGGCGGGCAACGTCAGCCCCGTGCTCGGAGTCCGCGGATGACGCACGGCAAAGGCGACTGGCGCCTCGCATCTCTGGTCCGCGCTGTTAGGATCCCGCCGTCGCACTGCCGGGGAGCCTTAGTTTGAATATCCGGTTTTTCGGCGCCACGCGCGAAGTCACCGGCGCCTGTTTCCTGGTCGAAACCGGCCGTCGGAGAATCCTGGTGGATTGCGGACTGGTGCAGGGCACGCCCCGTCACGAACGGCACAACCGCGATCCGTTTCCGTTCCGGCCGGAAGATGTCGACGCCGTGGTGCTGACCCATGCGCACCTGGATCATTCCGGCCGGTTGCCGCTGCTGGCGATGCAGGGCTACCGGGGGCCCGTGCATGCGCATCCTGCGACGGCGGACCTCTGCGGGATCCTGCTCGAGGATGCGGCCTACCTGAACGAAAAGGATGCCGAGTGGGAGAACCGCAAGCGCGAACGGAAAGGCCTGTCCCCGGTGGCGCCGCTGTACACGCGCGCGGACGTGCAGCGGCTAAAGCCGCTCTTGCGCGCAATCGAGTACGGCGTCGAAACCGAGATCCTGGACGGCATTCACGTCACCCTGCGCGACGCCGGGCACATCCTCGGTTCGGCGATCGTGGAACTGCGCGTGAACGCCGCCGGCACGAGCCGGCGGATCGTCTTCACGGGCGACCTCGGTCATCGCGGCGCACCCATCCTGCGTGATCCCGAGCTCGTCCGCCATGCGGACCTCGTCGTGATGGAAAGCACTTACGGCGACCGGGTGCACCGCGCGTGGGATGCAACCTGGCGGGAGATGGGCGAGATCGTCGCCAGTGCGCGCGCGGCGGGCGGCAACATTCTCATCCCGTCGTTTGCGGTCGGACGGGCACAGGAACTGCTCTACGTGTTCGGCCAGCACTATGAAGACTGGGGGCTCGAACGCTGGCGCATCTTCCTCGACAGCCCGCTAGCGATCGACGCGACCGCGGTGTATGCGCGGCACGCGCGCCTGCACGATGCGCGCACGCGTGAATGGCTGGACACCCTGGAGCGGCCGTTCCACCTGCCGAACGTGCACTTCACCCGGACGAGCGAGGAATCGATGGCGCTCAATCGGCTTACCGGCGGGGCCATCATCATTGCCGGCAGCGGCATGTGCACTGGCGGGCGCATCAAGCATCATCTCAAGCACAACGCGTGGCGCCGCCAGGCGCACGTGATGATCGTGGGTTTCCAGGCCGCGGGCACGCTCGGACGCGCACTCGTGGAAGGGGCGCGACACATCCGCCTGTGGGGCGAGACGATCGCCGTCAACGCGACCGTCCACACGGTGGGCGGCAAGTCGGCTCACGCGGATCAGCGCGGGCTGCTCGAATGGTACGCGCACATCGAGGGTCGTCCCCCGGTCGTGCTCGTGCACGGCGAGCCCGTCGCGATGGCGGGGCTGGCCGCGGCGCTCGACCGGGCCTGCGGGGTACGTGCCGTCGAGGCGGCCTACGGGCAGTCGATCGCAGTGTAATCCGCGCTGCGCGCCGTTGAGGCCGATCAACGCGCTGCGGACCCGTTCCCGCTATCGTGCGTCCACCCGAAACCGGGGACAGACCCCGATTTCGCCGATTTCCGCAATCAGTCGCGATCACGGATTCACCGGAATCGGGGTCTGTCCCCGATTTCGCCGGGAGGCTCCGATGAACTACAAGCAGGTGATGTTTCGCTCGGAAGCACGCGAGAAGATTCTCCGGGGTGCCGGGCAGCTTGCGGATGCCGTGCGCATCACGCTCGGCCCGAAGTCCAAGTCGGTGCTGATCCAGAAGAAGTGGGGCGCACCGGTGGTGTGCAACGACGGGGTCACCATCGCGAAGGAGTTCGCGCTGAAGGATCCCGAGGAGAACCTCGGCGCGCAGATGCTGCGGCAGGCCGCCGAGAAGACCGGCGACCTGGTCGGTGACGGCACCAGCACGTCGACCGTGCTCGCCCACGCGATCCTCTCGGACGGGGTGCGCAACGTGGTCGCCGGCGCGAGCGCGATCGATCTCAAGCGCGGGCTCGACCGCGCGCTGAAAGCCGTGGTGGCAGCATTGCACGCGCAGGCGACGCCGGTCACGACGACGCGCGAGACCGAGCAGGTGGCGACGATCGCTGCGCACAACGACGCCGAAATCGGCGCGCTCGTTGCCCGCGCGATGGAGAAGGTCGGCCGCGACGGCGTGATCACCGTGGAGGAGTCGAAGACCACGGAGACCCTGCTCGATGTCGTCGAGGGCATGCAGTTCGATCGCGGGTACATCTCGCCCTACTTCGTGACCGACACGGAGAAGATGGAAGCCGTGCTCGAAGACGCGCTGGTGCTGATGACGGATCGCAAGATCAGCGCGATGAAGGACCTGCTGCCGCTGCTGGAGGAAATCGCCAAGGCTGGTCGACCGCTGCTGATGATCGGCGAGGACATCGAGGGTGAGGCACTCGCCACGCTGATCGTGAACCAGTTGCGCGGCGTGCTGAAGAGCGCGGCGGTGAAGGCGCCCGGCTTCGGCGATCGGCGCAAGGCGATGCTGCAGGACCTCGCGATCCTGACTGGCGGGCAGGTGGTGTCCGAGGAACTCGGCCTGAGGCTCGAGGACGCGCAGATCGCGCATCTCGGTCGCGCCCGCCGCGTGGTGATCGACAAGGACAGCACCACGGTGATCGGCGGTGCCGGCGAGCGCGCGGCGATCGAGGGGCGCGTCGCGCAGATTCGTCGCGAGATGGACAAGGCCACGAGCGATTACGATCGCGAGAAGCTGCAGGAGCGGCTGGCAAAGCTCACCGGGGGTGTGGCCGTGATCCGGGTCGGCGCGCCCTCCGAGTCCGAGATGAAGGCGAAGAAGGATGCACTGGACGATGCGATCAGTGCCACCAAGGCGGCAGCGGAGGAGGGCATCGTGGCTGGTGGCGGATTCGCGCTGCTGAAGACAATTCCGGCGCTCGTCGCCGAGGAAGCCAATGCCACCGGCGATGAACTCACCGGCATACGGATCCTGAAACGGGCACTGGAGACTCCGGCGCGGCAGATCGCGGAGAACTCGGCCGTTGATGGCGGGGTCGTCGTCGACCGCATGCTGCAGGCAGCGGGCAACGTCGGCTTCGATGCGTCGCGCAACGCGTACGTGGACCTGCTGGAGGCCGGGATCGTCGATCCCACCAAGGTGGTGCGCATCGCGCTCGAGAACGCGGTGTCGGTGGCGAGCATCCTGCTGCTCACGGAGGCGACGATGACCGAGATCGAGGAGCCGGCGCCGGTGCGCAGTCCGGGCGGCACAGAAGGCGCGCTGTGAGGCGGCGCGCCGCGAGGATGAATTTGCCGCGTCGCCCGGACCGTCAGTTCGCGAAGTACGCGACGATTCCTCCGAGCGTGAACAGTCTGGGGTAGTCCGCCTCCGGCACGTCGACCCCCGTGCGTTCGTGCAATCCGACCACGAGATTCAGGAAGTCCATCGAGTCGAGATCGAACGCCATCCGCAGGTCTTCGTCGTCGCGGACGGAGGCGAGATCGGCTTCGGGCGCGATGCCGCCGAGCACGTCGGCAACGAGCGCGCGGATGTCAGGGTCTTTCATAGCGATTCCGGGTGTTGCAGTCGGTCCGCGATGTCCGCCAGCAGTTGCGCGCCGCGGTGGCCATCGCTGACACGGTGGTCGGCGGCGAGGCTCGCATTGACCACCGGCTGTGCGGTCACCGCACCCGCCACGACCCACGGGCGGTCCACGACGCTGCCGAAACCGATGACGGCGACCTGCGGCGGGTAGATCACGGGAATGACGGTGTCCGCGCTGCGCTCGCCGAGGCTGGTGACCGTGAGGCCGGGGTCCATCAGCTCCGAGCTGCGCAGGCCGCCACCGCGCGCGCGTTGCACGAGGTCGCGCAGTGCGGCCATCAGCTCGGGCAGCGGCCGGCGATCGACGTCGTGGATCGCGGGTGCAATGAGCCCGCCGCCGCGCAGCGCGATGGCCCATCCGAGATGCACCCCGCGCGCGGGGCGGAAAGCGTCGTGCTCGAAGAATCCATTGAGTTCGGGATGCCGGGCGACCGCGAGGCCCGTTGCTTTCAGCAGCAGCGCGGCCGGCAGCAGGCGTTCCGTCACCGCGCGAGACCGGTTGAACCCGGCCAGCCACGCGAGTGCGGCGCCGAGCGGGATCGCGTGGGTGAGGTAGTAATGCGGGATCTCGCGCTTCGCACGGGCCATCGCGTGGCCGATCGCACGGCGCATCGCGGTCGGATCGAAGCCGCCGCGGGGTTTGCGTGCGGCGGCCGCGGGCGCCGCGGCCGCGATGCGCTCGACGTCGGCCAGGCACACGGCGCCGCCCACGCCGGTGCCCTGCACGCCGGCGAGATCGACGCCCAGCGCGACCGCGCGTCGGCGCGCCGCCGGGCTCGCCAGAGTCCCGGTGGCCGGTAACGGCGCGCGCACTGCCGGCTTCGCGCCTTCGACGGGTGGGATCGGGGCCGCGGGTGGCCCGCGCGGCGCACGCGGCAGGGGTGGTGCAGCGGATGCCGCCACAGGCGACAGGACGTCACCGGCCACCTGCAAGCGGGCGAGCACGCCGTCGACCTTCACCTCCGTGCCCGGCGCGACGACGAGCTCGGTGACGACGCAATCCTCGAACACCTCGATGTCGATCGCGCCCTTCTCCGTCTCCACCACACCGATGATGTCGCCGCGCTGCAGCCTGGCGCCCGGCTCGACGTGCCATTCGACCAGGATGCCGGACACCATGTCGGCGCCGAGCGACGGCATCAGGAAATCGGTCACGCGGGTTTCACCAGCGCACGCGCAGCGTCCGCGATCGCCCCGGGCTGCGGCAGCGCCGCCTGCTCAAGGTGCGCGGCGTACGGGATCGGGACCTCCGCACTGCAGACGCGGGCGAGCGGCGCGTCCAGTTCGAAGAACACGTTCTCGACGAGGCGCATACCGATCTCGGCCGCGAGTGACCCGCTGCGCCAGCCCTCGTCGACGATCACGCAGCGGTGTGTGCGCGCGACCGACGCGGCGACAGTATCCATGTCGAGCGGGCGCAGCACCCGCAGGTCGACGACTTCGGCCTCGATGCCCTCCGCCGCGAGGCTGTCGGCGGCCGCCAGCGTCTTGGGCAGGCTGCCGCCATACGTCACGAGCGTGACATCGCGTCCGGCGCGCCGGATCTTCGCGGAACGGATGTCGACCCCGGTCACCGCGGGATCGAGCGCATCCTCGCTGTTGTAGAGCATCACGTGTTCGAAGATCAGCACAGGATTGGGATCCGCCAGCGCCGGTGCGAGCATGTGGCGTGCATCTTCGACCGTCCCCGGGGCGAGCACGATCAGGCCCGGCACATGGGCATACCAGCCCTCGAGGGAATGCGAGTGCTGCGCGGCGAGCTGACGCCCCGCGCCCGTTGCCATGCGGATCACGAGTGGCACCGCGAACTGGCCGCCGGACATGTGCGGAATCGTCGCCGCGTTGTTCACGATCTGATCGAGCGCGAGCAGGCTGAAATTGACGGTCATGATCTCCACGATCGGGCGCAGGCCGGCGATCGCAGCGCCGATACCGGCGCCGACGAACGCGCTTTCGGACAGCGGCGTATCCCGGATGCGCGAGTCGCCGAACTCCTCCAGCAATCCCTTGGTCACGGCGTAGCAGCCGCCGTAGCGTCCGACGTCTTCGCCCATCAGGAACACGCGCGGGTCGTGCGTGAGGGCGTCGCGGATCGCGCGTTTGCAGGCTTCCCGGTAGGTGATGGTCTCCGCGCTCATGTCGGCACCGCCTCCAAGGTGACGAAGCGCGTGAGGTCTTCCACCGGCTCCCACGTGCCGGCCTCGGCGAATGCGACCGCCGCATCCACCTCGGCGTCCGCGGCGGCCGCGAGCCGCTGCACCTCGTCCGCGAACACCAGCCCGCTGTCGGTGAGCCACGTCTCGAAGCGCGCGATCGGGTCGCGCGCCTTCCAGTCCTCGACTTCCTGCTTCGAGCGATACAGCTGGGCGTCGAACATCGAGTGGGCACGGAAGCGATACGTGCGGCATTCCAGCAGCTGCGGGCCGCCGCCGGCGCGGATCGCCTCCAAGGCGCGCGCGGCCGCGACTTCGACCGCGACGACGTCCATCCCGTCCACGGCCACCCCGGGCATGCCGTAACCGGCGGCCTTGGCGGCGATATCGGTGACTGACTCCGCGATCGCGACGGGTGTACCCATCGAGTACAGGTTGTTCTCGCACACGAACAGTACCGGCAGTTTCCACAGCGCCGCGAGATTGAGGCTCTCGTGGAACTCACCCTCGTCCACCGCGCCTTCTCCGAAGAAACAGGCCGTGGCTGCCGCCGTCCCGCGCAGGTGATCGGCAAGCGCAATTCCGACCGCCAGCGGCAGTCCGCCGCCGACAATCGCGTTGCCACCGAAGAAGCGGCGACTCCGATCGAACAGGTGCATCGAGCCGCCCCGCCCGCGGCAGCAGCCTTCCACCTTGCCGTACATCTCGGCCATCAGCGCCGTCAGCGGGATGCCGCGCGCGATTGCCTGGCCATGCTCGCGGTAGGTGGCGACCACCGAATCCTCCGGGCGCAACGCGACCATCACGCCCGTGGAGATCGCTTCCTCGCCGTCGTAGAGATGCAGGAAGCCGCGGATCTTCTGGCGCTGGTAGAGTTCGGCGCATTTCGACTCGAACGCGCGGATGCGGAGCATCGTGCCGAGCAGGTGCAGCAGGTGGGCGTGGTCCAGGCGGGGCTTGGTGGTCATCGCTCGTCGCTCTCCAGGGTGGACAGGTCGCCCTCCGGCAGCCCGAGTTCCCGGGCCTTCAGCAGCCGGCGCATGATCTTGCCGCTGCGCGTCTTGGGCAGGTTCGCGCGGAAGTCGATTTCCTTCGGCGCCACCGCCGCGCCCAGGCGCGTGCGCGCGTGGCCGAGCAACGCGCGGCGCAGCGCTTCGTCCGCGGCATACCCCGCCTTGAGCGCGACGAAGGCCTTCACGATCTCGCCCGCCACCGGGTCCGGCTTGCCGATCACACCTGCCTCGGCGACCGCCGGATGCTCCATCAGGGCGCTCTCCACTTCGAACGGACCGATCAGGTGACCGGAGGACTTGATGACGTCGTCGGCACGGCCGACGAACCAGTAGTAGCCGTCGGCGTCGCGCAGCGCGAGATCGCCGGTGAGGTACCACTCCCCATCGAAACATTTCTCGTAGCGCGGATGTTCGTTCAGGTAATCGCGCATCATCGACGGCCAGCCCCGGCGCAGCGCCAGTTCGCCCTGCGTGTCGGCCGCCTCGATGACGACCAGGCGTCCCTCGGCGTCACGGTGGACGAGCGCCGCATCGATGCCGGGAAGCGGCAGACCCATCGACCCGGGTTTCACCGGCAGCCCGGCGAAGTTGCCGATCATGATTCCGCCCGTTTCGGTCTGCCACCAGTTGTCATGGAACGGCCGTCCGAACGCCTCCACGGCCCACACGACGGCTTCCGGGTTGAGCGGTTCGCCGACGCTCGCCATGAAGCGCAGCGCGCGCAGATCCCGGCCCCGCACCGCCGACGACCCGAGCTTCATCATCATGCGGATCGCAGTCGGCGCGGTGTACCACACGTTCACCTGCTCGCGTTCCAGCACGTCGTACCACGTCTGCGCATCGAACTCGGCTTCGACCACCACGCTGGTCACGCCGTTCGTCAGCGGCGCGATGATGCCGTAGCTCGTGCCCGTCACCCAGCCAGGATCGGCGGTGCACCAGTACACGTCGCCCGGATGGAGATCGAGCGCGTAAAAGCCCGTCACGTGGTGCGTGACGACCGCCGCGTGCACGTGCACCGCACCCTTCGGACGGCCCGTGGTGCCGCTGGTGAAATGCAGCAGCGCCATGTCCTCGGGCGAGGTGGTGCCGATCTGGAACCCGGGGGACTGTGCCGCAACCGTTCGCGTCCAGTCGCAGGTATCCGGGACAGTGGTGGGCGTCGCGCTGTCCGACACGAGGATCACGTGGCGCAGCCCCGGCACGCGATCGCGCAGCGCCGCGATCTTGCGCCGATACAGTGATTCCGTGGTCACCAGCACCCGCGCGTCACCGAGCGTGAGTCGCGTGCACAGCGGCTCCGGACCGAAGGCGGCGAACAGCGGCGAAGCCACGCAGCCCGCCTTCAGCGCGCCGAGCACGGCCACGTACAGTTCCGGGATCCGACCGGCGAGCACGAACACGCGCTCGCCGGGGGCGACGCCGAGTGCCCGCAGCGCGTTCGCGAAACGGTTGGTCTCCGCGCGCAGGTCGGCGAACGTGCAGTCGCGGCGGCGGCCGTCACGCGAGATGAAGCGTAACGCGACATGCGCGGCGAGCGGTCCGGCGGCATGGCGATCGACCGCTTCGTGCGCGATGTTCAAGCCACGTCCGCCGGGCAGACCGTCGAGCCGCGCGCGCGCGGCATCCCACGAGAAAGCCGCACGCGTCGCCGCGTAATCGACGAGGTTGGGCGCCGGCTGCATCCCGTCGGCGGGTTTGAAGAGGGTGGCGTAGCGGGCGGGAGGCGTTCCAGCAGGGCTTTCGTCCACGGCGGTCCTCCTGTTCACGTCCGTCGCATTATCGGCCTGGCGGCCCGGAGCAGTGCTGACGGCGATCAAGTGCCCCGGTTCGCGTGCTGGTCGCGCCGCGCGCGAACGACGAGAATGACGCGAAGGTCCGCGTCGCGAGAGCCCGATCCGCATGAACGACCTGAGGCCGTCCCCGCCGCCCACCCTGCACGAGAAGGTCGCGTTCCTGCGGGACCCCGCGCACTACCCGCACCCTGTGCAGGCGGTCGATGTGATCGAAACGCACATGTCGTGGGTGTTTCTGACCGACGGGTTTGTCTACAAACTCAAGAAGCCGATTACGCGGGCGGCAGTGGACTTCGCCACCCTGGACGCCCGCCAGCGGCACTGCCACGCCGAGATCGCGCTCAATCGACGACTCGCACCCGACGTCTACCTCGGTGTCACTGCGCTGACGCGCGATAACGCGGGACACCTCGCGATCGACGGTGACGGCGAGATCGTCGAATGGCTGGTGAAGATGCGCCGGCTCGACACGCGCCAGATGCTCGATGCGCTGATCCGCGAGCACCGGCTGACGCGCGCGGACCTGGCGCCGGTGACCGCGCTGCTGTGTGCGTTTTACCGCGCGGCGCCGCGTGTGCCGTGTGATCCGCACGCCTACGTGCGGCGTTTCGAACGTGACTTCGCCGACAACCTCGCCGAACTGGCGCATCCGCGCTATCGGCTGGCGGGCGGAATCCTGCGCACGCTCGGCGTGGCACTGCCCGCGGCCTGCGCGCGCACTGCGCCACTGCTCGCAGCGCGTGCGCGCGACGGGCGCATCGTCGAGGGGCACGGCGATCTGCGTCCCGAGCACCTGTATCTCGGCACGCCACCGGTCGTGATCGATTGCCTGGAGTTCGATTCCGCGCTGCGGGTTGTCGATCCGGTGGACGAGTTCGCCTATCTCGGCCTGGAGTGCGAGGTCGCCGGGGTCGCGTGGGTGGGGCCGGCGGTGCTGCAGGCGTATGCCGACGCCTGCGCGGAGGTCATTCCGCCCGCACTCACCGCGTTCTACACCGCGACCCGGGCGGTGCTGCGCGCGAAACTGTCTGCGTGGCACCTGCTCGATTGCCCGGTCGCACAACACGCGCGATGGCTGGCACGGGCCGCCCGGTACCTCGAGCTCGCCGCCGCATACGCGGCGCGTGCTCGACCCGGGTCTTCAGGCGTCCAGGTCCGCCAGTGATCCGTCTTCGTGCAGGCGCCGGATCGCGCGGCCGAGCAGCGGCGCGACGGACAGCACGTGCAACCTCTCATGCAGGGACGGATCGAGACGGAAGGGTGGGACGGTATCGGTCACCAGCAGCGCTTCGATCGGCATGTCCTTCAGCACGGCATTGGCGTCGTGCGAGAACAGGCCGTGCGTCACAACGGCCAGGATCCGCTGCGCCCCGCGCGCCCGGCAAGCCGTGGCGGCACGTGCAAGCGTCGTACCGGTGCTGACCAGGTCGTCCACCACGATCGCGGTGTGTCCGGCAACGTCGCCTGCAAACCCTTCGCCGCTGACCACGCCGGCGCTCCGCTTCTTCTGCATCACCGCCCGCTCGACCGGGCGTCCGCCCCGCCGTTCCAGGTGCTCGGCCAGAGTCTCCGCGCGCTTCATGCCGCCCGCATCCGGCGACACCACGCACAGCGGGGCGTCTCCGCAGCGGCGCAGGATCTCGGTGGCGAACAGCGGCGCCGCCTCGAGATGTTCGGCGGGGATCCGGAACGCATTCTGGTAGGCGGCCGGATTGTGCACGTCGAGGGTCACGATCCGATCGATGCCGACGCTCTCGACGAGTTGTGCGACGTAGCGGCTGGCGACGGGGTCGCGCGGCTTGGTGCGGCGATCCTTGCGTGCATAACACAGGTATGGCGCGATGAGCGTGACGCGCGCGGCGCCGTGGTCACGCAATGTCGCGGCGAAGAACAGCGCCTTGACCAGGCGATCGTTCGGAGATTCCTGTGCGTCACCGTACAGCGCCTCCAGCAGGAAGACGTCGCGCCCGCGCACGCTCGTGAGCGGGCGCAGCTTGTGTTCTCCATCTTCGAACCCGCGCGCTTCGAGCGAGGCGAGCGGAATACCCAGCGAAGCCGCGACGGCCTCTCCGAGTGCCGCGGCCGCGCCGGGCGCAAACAATGAGAGGGGACCGTACTTCACGCGCGGCACACCCCGTCCAGGTCCGGCCCCAACCGGGCATACGCCGGTGACGATCCCCGCGCCAGCGCGCAGGGTGCTTCGAACAGGTGGATGGTATTCGCCCCCCGTGCGGTCTCGCCCGGCGCATGGCGCCGTCCCGCCGCCGCGCGATTGCCCCTGGACTCGGTCTGCTCGCAGGCCCGGACAGCGGAACGTGAGGAGGCGGAATCCGTTCGGGTCATCGCGGCCTTCTCCTGCGTCGCGCGCACATGCCGGCACAGGATAGCAACACGGGAGCGTCGCGCCGCTGACCGTGATCAGTCCCAGGGAGTCGCACGACCCGACGGCAGCGTCGCTCCGCGGGCGTCATCCGCCGCGACCGCACACCAGTCACGGCGAAGGCCGCCCGGCCGCGCCGCTCCGTGGCGGATTTGCCTCACGGTCCGGGCGGCGGGCAGCGGGTGCCGCCTGGCGCCGGTCCGCACCAGCACGAAATCCGGGTGTACGGGGGCCGCGCGAGGCGGTGGTGCCGGGGGTGGGACTCGAACCCACACATGGTTTCCCATACTGGATTTTGAGTCCAGCGCGTCTACCAATTCCGCCATCCCGGCCCGGGAAGGGGGCGCCAGTATAGGGGATGGTGCGGGACCGAATCGACACCTCACGGGCGCGACGGGATCCGCTACAGTCCGGGCATGCAGCGGGGTGATTTCCACTATGACCTGCCTCCGGAGCGGATTGCCCAGCAGCCACTCGCCGAACGCTCGGCGGCGCGCCTGCTGACGCTCGACGGCGCCACCGGCGCGCGGGCGGACCGTGCGATCCGGGATCTCGTCGAGCTCATCCGGCCTGGGGACCTGCTCGTGCTGAATGACACGCGCGTCATCCCGGCGCGGCTCCACGGACGCAAGACGAGCGGTGGACGCGTGGAGATCCTGCTCGAACGCCTGCTCGCACCGGGGCGGGCGCTTGCGCACGTCCGGGCGAGCAAGGCGCCGAGACCGGGCGCGCGGCTGGAAGTCGAAGGAGACGCCGTTCTGGACGTGGTGGAGAAGACCCCCGAAGGTCTCTACGTGCTGGAATCCGCGCGCGGTGACCCGCTGGCCCCGCTGTTCGAGTCTCACGGCCACATGCCGCTGCCACCCTACATCACGCGCGCTGACGATGCGGGCGACCGCGAACGCTACCAGACGGTGTTCGCGCGACGGCCAGGCGCGGTGGCGGCGCCGACCGCCGGGCTCCATTTCGACTCCGCGTTGCTCGCGGCACTGGCGGCGCGCGGCGTGCGGTGCACCCAGGTGACGCTGCACGTGGGGGCCGGTACGTTCCAGCCGGTGCGCGCCGATCGGCTCGAGGCGCACGTGATGCATGCGGAATGGCTGGACGTGAGCGCCGGGACGGTCGACGCCGTCACTGCGACGCGCGCGCGGGGAGGGCGCGTGATCGCGGTGGGTACCACGGCGGTCCGCGCACTCGAGACCGCCGCGCAGGCAGGGGTGCTCTCGCCCTTTACCGGGGATACGCGCCTGTTCATCCGGCCGGGCTTCCAGTTCCGGGTGGTCGACTGCCTGCTGACGAACTTCCACCTGCCGGAGTCCACGCTCCTGATGCTGGTGGCGGCGTTCGCGGGACACGCGGCCGTGATGGCCGCCTATCGCCACGCGGTCGCGTCCGGGTACCGGTTCTTCAGCTACGGTGACGCAATGTGGCTGACGATCGCGCCGGAGGCGCGGACCGCGCGCTGAGCGCCTGCATCCCGTCGCGGAAATCGACCCGGCCCTTTAGACTGCGCACCCACGTCCCCAGTCCGCGGCCGCCACCCTGTGCAGTTCGACCTCACCGCCACCGATGGTGCCGCCCGCGCGGGCCGCATTCGCCTCGCGCGCGGCGTGATCGAGACTCCGGCTTTCATGCCGGTGGGCACCTACGGAACCGTGAAGGCGATGACGCCGACGGAATTGCAGACGCTCGGTGCGCAAATCGTGCTCGGCAACACCTACCACCTGATGCTGCGGCCCGGCACGGAGGTGATCGAAGCGCACGGGTCCCTGCACGGGTTCATGCAGTGGCCGCGGCCCATCCTGACCGATTCCGGGGGATTCCAGGTGTTCAGCCTGGGGGATCTCCGCAAGGTCGAAGAGGAGGGCGTGACGTTCCGCTCGCCCCTGAACGGCGATCGCGTGTTCCTGTCTCCCGAGCGTTCGATGGCGGTGCAGCGCGCGCTGGGTGCCGACATCGTCATGATCTTCGACGAGTGCACGCCGTACCCCGCCGACCACGCCACGGCGCGCGCGTCGATGGAACTCTCGCTGCGCTGGGCAGCGCGGAGCAAGGCGGCGCACGGCGACAACCCCGCCGCGCTGTTCGGCATCGTGCAGGGCGGGATTCACGCCGAACTGCGGCGTCGCTCCGCGGAGGCGCTGCAGGAGATCGGGTTCGACGGCTACGCGATCGGAGGGTTGTCCGTGGGGGAACCGAAGGACGAGATGCTGGCGACGACCGCGTACACCGCCGGGCTGCTGCCCGTGCTCCGGCCGCGCTACCTCATGGGGGTCGGCACCCCGGCGGATCTGGTGGCCGGCGTGCTGAATGGCATCGACATGTTCGATTGCGTGATGCCGACGCGCAACGCGCGCAACGGCTACCTCTTCACGTCGCGCGGGGTCGTCAAGATCCGTAACCGGCGGTATCGCGATGACACCGGACCACTCGACCCCGGATGCGACTGCCCCACCTGCCGCGGATTCTCGCGCGCATACCTGCACCACCTGGATCGGCAGAACGAAATTCTCGGCGCGCGGCTGCACACGCTCCACAACCTCGCGTATTACCTGCGGCTGATGCGCGGACTCCGCGCCGCAATCGTGACCGGGCGGACCGCGGCGTTCGTCGCGGACCTCGAAGCCGGCTGGCGGGGCGGGGACGAGGCGTGAGCGGGCGCGCCGGCCTGTGCAATAATACGCGCCGCTTAGCCCAGGGGGGGGTATGAACTTCCTGATCAACGATGCCATGGCACAGGCCGCAGGGGCGCCCCAGCAGGGGGGACTCATGGGCTTCGTGCCGCTGATGATCCTTTTCGTCGCCTTTTATTTCTTCCTGATCCGTCCGCAGATGAAACGCCAGCGCGAGCACCAGAAGCTCGTGCAGGGCCTGCAGAAGGGGGACGAGATCGTGACCAGCGGCGGCCTGCTCGGGCGGATCACGGACGTCAATGACAACTACGTCAAGGTCGAGGTCGCGAAGGGCGTGGAAATCCGGGTTCAGCGCCCGGCGGTGACGTCCATCCTCCCGAAAGGCACTCTCAAGGAAATCTAGCCGGCCCCGGGCCGGCGGATTCGGAAGTCCTGCGCGATGAATCAATACCCTCTGTGGCGCTACCTGCTCGTGCTGGCCGTGATCGTGGTCGGTACGCTGTACGCATTGCCCAACCTGTATGGCCAGGATCCGGCGCTGCAGATCTCTCCGCGACGCTCGGCGCCGATCGACGAGGCGCTGGCGAAGCGCATCAGCGACGCGCTGGCGGGTGCCGGCATCGCGCTGCAGGCGACCGAACGCAGCAGCAACCGGATCCTCCTGCGTTTCACCGACGACCGGGCGCGCGCCGCCGCGTTGCCGGTGGTGAACGAGACGCTCGGCACCCGTGACTACCTGGTTGCTTTCAACCTCGCGCCCGCGACCCCCGCGTGGTTGCGCAGCCTGGGCGCAAAACCCATGTACATGGGTCTGGACCTGCGTGGGGGGGTGCACTTCCTGATGCAGGTCGACACCGCCGCGGTGCAGAGACAACTGGAGGAGCGGTTCATCTCCGAGCTGCGTACCGCGCTGCGCGAGGACAAGATCCGGTTTCGCACGGTATCCCGGGGCCCCCAGGGCGGGGTGCTGGTGAAGCTGCTGAACGAAGAGGCGAAGGCGCGTGCGGGTGAGCTGTTTGCGCGCGATTTCGCGGATCTCGTGCCCACCGACGCGGGGACGCCGGACGACCACGCGGTGCTCCTGCAGCCCAAACCGGAGTTCGTGTCCGAAACCCGCAAGACCGCGATCAGGCAGAACCTGACGACACTGCGCAATCGAATCAACGAATTCGGTGTCGCGGAGCCAGTGATTCAGCAGCAGGGGGATTCGCGCATCGTGGTGCAGTTGCCTGGTGTGGAGGATACCGCCGAGGCGAAGAAACTGCTGGGCGCCACCGCCACCCTCGAGTTTCGCATGGTGGACCTGAACGGTGATGTCCAGGCGGCCGTCGATGGACGCGTGCCGATGGGTTCCAAGCTCTACCAGCAGCGCACGGGCGGCCCGATCCTGCTCGAGAAGCGCGTCATGCTGACCGGCGATTCGATTATCGACGCGTCGTCCGGCGTGGAGCAGCAGTCCGGCACGCCGGCGGTGTTCATCACGCTTGACGGCAAGGGCGCTCGGCGCTTCAGCCGTGCAACCCGCGAGGAGATCGGCAAACCGATGGCGGTGGTGTTCATCGAGCAGCAGCAGGGCAAGCCGGTCGAAGAGGTGATCAATGTCGCCACCATCCGCGACGAGCTCTCCAAGCGCTTCCAGATCACGGGCCTGGACAGCCAGGACGAAGCGCGGACGCTGGCGCTGCTGCTGCGCGCGGGCGCGCTGGCGGCGCCGATGGAGATCATCGAGGAACGCACCGTGGGTCCGAGCCTCGGCCAGGACAACATCGATGCCGGCCTGCGCTCCTGCGTGGTGGGCTTCGTGCTCGTGGTGATCTTCATGGCGCTGTACTACAAGGTGTTTGGACTGATCGCAAACGTCGCGCTGACCGCCAACGTCGTGCTGCTCGTTGCGCTGATGTCGATGATCCAGGCGACGCTGACCCTGCCCGGCATCGCCGGCATCCTGCTCACCGTGGGCATGGCAGTGGATGCCAACGTCCTGATCAACGAGCGCATCCGCGAGGAACTCCGGCTCGGCAAGTCGCCACAGGCAGCGATCTACGCCGGTTACGAACGCGCTTTCGGCACCATTCTCGACTCGAACATCACAACCCTGATCGCAGCGGTGGTGCTGTTCTCGTTCGGCACCGGACCCGTGAAGGGGTTCGCAGTGACCCTGACCCTCGGTATCGGGACGTCGATGTTCACCGCGATCGTCGGATCGCGCGCGCTGGTGAACCTGGTCTACGGGCGCCGTCGGCTGCAGAGCCTGTGGGTTTGAGCGGACACGCCGGTACCCACAATCCAGGAACCTATTCATGACGATGAAACCGCGCACCAACATTGATTTCATGCGCTGGCGCATGATCGGGCTGGTGCTGTCGACGGCGATCAACCTGGCGACGATCGTTTCGCTGTTCGTCCAGGGACTCAACCTGAGTATCGAGTTCACGGGCGGCACGGTGGTTGAACTCGAATATGCCTCGGCGCCGGATCTCGAAACGATCCGGCAGTCGCTCGCGCAATCCGAGTTCGGCGGAGGCGTGGTACAGCGGTTCGGCTCCGACCAGCAGGTGATGCTGCGGCTGCCGCCGGTGGCCCAAGTGACGGGGGCGGAAGCCGCGAACGCGGACGTGGGCGCCAAGCTCAAGAAGCTGCTCCCGGAGGCTGAAATCCGGCGCGTCGAGATGGTCGGCCCACAGGTAGGCGACGAACTCGCGGACGACGCGATCATTGCCGCGATTATCGCCTTGGGCGGCATTCTCCTGTACGTGATGCTGAGATTCACGTTCAAGTTCTCGGTCGGCGCGATCGTCGCGACCGCGCACGACGTGCTGGTGATCCTCGGGTTCTTTTCGCTCACGCGGCTGGATTTCGATCTCACTGCGCTCGCGGCGGTGCTGACGGTGATGGGGTACTCGCTGAACGATACGATCGTCGTGTTTGATCGTATCCGTGAGAATTTTCGTTCGATGCGCAAGGCCACGCCTATCGAGGTGATGAACCTCTCGCTCAACCAGACGCTCTCGCGCACGATCAACACCAGCCTGGTCACTTTGCTGACCGTGCTGTCGCTGTTCTTCCTGGGCGGGGACATGATCCACGGCTTCGCGCTCGCGTTGACGATCGGCATTCTCGTCGGTACGTACTCCACGATTTACGTGGCGAGTTCGGCGGTCCTCGCGCTCGGCGCGACGCGGCAGGAACTGCTGCCGGTCCAGAAAGAAGGCGCCGAGGTCGACCACCGGCCCTGACCGGAGGATGGCTGCCGCGGCCCGGAGGAACGCGACGGCGGTGCGCCGACATGCTGGTCCCGCTGGTCGCGTGGAGAATCCGGACATGAAGCCGCGCACATGAGAATCGTCGCTGACGAGAACATTCCGGGCTTGGAAGCGTGGTGCGCCGGGCTCGGGGAAATCACCACGGTGCCGGGGCGCGCATTGTCGCGCGCGATGCTCCGCGACGCCGACGTCCTGCTGGTCCGCTCGGTCACGCGGGTCGGGCCGGAACTGCTCGAAGGCACACCGGTCCGGTTCGTGGGGACGGCGACCGCCGGCGTCGACCACGTGGACGTTCCGTCGTTGCAGGCGCGCGGCATCCGGTTTGCGGCCGCACCGGGTTGCAACGCAGTCGCCGTCGCTGAATACGTGCTGGCATGCAGCCTGCGGTACGCGCGGGACATCGGCCGTGCGCTGGCGGATCTGCGTGTCGGCATCGTGGGCGCGGGCCACGTGGGGACGGCGGTCGCGCACCTGCTGACCGCGCTCGGCGTGCGTTGGGTGGCACACGATCCGCCGCGCGCACTGCGTGACAGTGGATTTGCGGGCGTTCCTCGCGACCAGGTGCTCGCGTCCGATATCGTGACCCTGCATGTGCCGCTCGTCGACGAGGGCCCGCACCCGACCCGTCACCTGGTAGGGGCGCCCGAGATCGCGGCACTTGCACCACGCGCGCTGCTCGTCAACGCGGCGCGTGGCGGCGTGCTGGACGAAGCAGCATGGCTCGCGCACGCGGGCAGTCGGCAGCTCGCAGTCGACTGCTGGGAGGGCGAACCGCGCATTCTTCCGGCGCTGCGCGCCGTGGCGCTGGTGGCGAGCCCGCACGTTGCCGGGCACACGGTCGATGCGCGGCTGCGCGCGACGGGAATGCTCGCGCATGCGCTCACCGCGTGGCTGGGATTGGCGGCGCCGCCGGCGCCGCCGCCGCCGGCTAGCGTGGCGCTCGACTGGCGCGCGCGCCCTCGTTGGGAGGAGATAGTGCGCGCGTGCTGTGATCCGGATTCCTTCACCGCCGCGATGCAGGCGATGCCCGAGGGGGACTCCGGGCCGCACTTTGACCGGCTGCGTGCCCGTTTTGGCGTGCGGCGGGAGTTCGCTGCTCACGTGGTACGCGGCATGCCGCGGGACGACCCTGCACGCGCCCGGCTGCAGGCGCTGGGATTCGAATGTGACGCGTGATAGAAGGTCGCCATGAAACCGCTCGTGATCGGTACTCCGGGACATTCCAATGCAACGCGCCTGATGCTGCTCGGCGCCGGCGAACTGGGCAAGGAAGTCGCCCTCGAGGCACAGCGTCTCGGACTCGAGGTCATCGCCGTCGATCGCTACGCACACGCCCCGGCGATGCAGGTGGCGCAGCGCGCCCACGTGGTGGACATGCTCGATGGAGACGCGCTGGAGACTGTCATTCGGCGCGAACAGCCACACGTGATCCTGCCCGAGGTTGAAGCCATCGCAACCAGCCGCCTGCTCGCCCTGGAAGCCGAGTTTCCGGTGGCGCCCAGCGCGCGCGCGGCACTGCTGACGATGGACCGCGAAGGCATCCGCCGCCTCGCGGCCGAAGATCTCCGCGTGCCGACATCGCCATACCGGTTCGCGGACAGCGAAGCGGAATGCCTGGCTGCAGTGAATGCGCTCGGAACGCCCTGCGTGGTCAAGCCCGCGATGAGCTCCTCCGGCAAGGGACAGAGCCTCGTCCGCGCGGAGTCGGACACTCCGACGGCCTGGCATGCGGCGATCACCGGCGGCCGTGCGGGGTCGACTCGTGTGATCGTCGAGGGGTTCGTGGAATTTGATTACGAGATCACCCTGCTGACCGTCCGCCACGCGGGGGGGACGACGTTCTGCGCACCAATCGGGCACCTTCAGATCGACGGAGATTACCGCGAGTCCTGGCAGCCGCAGGCGATGAGCGCGCGCGCCCTCGCACGCGCGCAGGGAATCGCACGTGCCGTGACCGATGGGCTCGGGGGATTCGGGATTTTCGGTGTCGAGCTCTTCGTGAAGGGTGATGACGTGCTGTTCAGCGAGGTGTCGCCGCGACCACACGATACCGGCATGGTGACCCTGATCTCGCAGGAGCAGTCGGAGTTCGCGCTGCACGTGCGTGCCGTGCTCGGCCTGCCGGTCCCGGCAATCGATTCACTCGGTCCGTCGGCGTCGGTCGCGGTGCTCGCGAGCGGGCAGGGCCGATCCATCACGTACGAAGGGCTGGCCGCGGCGCTGGTGGAACCACGCACCGCGGTCAGGATCTTCGGCAAGCCGGAGGTCGCCGGCAAACGACGCCTCGCGGTGGCACTCGCGCGCGCGGACTCGATCGAGCTCGCGCGCGAAAAGGCGCGGCGGGTGGCCGCCGCACTCGTGATCAAGGTGGCGTCCTGATATTTCCAGTGACAACCCGAAAGGAGAACCATCGATGCGGATGATGCACACAATGCTGCGGGTCACGAATCTCGACCGCGCGCTGAACTTTTACTGCGAAGTGCTCGGGATGAAGCTGATCCGACGCAAGGACTACCCGGAAGGACGTTTCACCTTGGCCTTCGTCGGATATGGTGACGAGCGTGATTCCACCGTGCTCGAACTGACTCACAACTGGGACACCGACAACTACGACATGGGGAGCGCCTATGGCCACGTGGCCATCGGGGTCGAAGACGTGTATGCCACCTGCGAGGCGATTCGCGGGCGTGGGGGCAAGATCGTGCGCGAAGCCGGTCCGATGAAAGGCGGGAGGACCGTCATTGCGTTCGTCGAGGATCCGGACGGCTACAAGGTCGAGCTGCTGCAGGACGAACCGCACCCGGGTTGAGGGTCGGAACCGCGACGGGACCCGCCCCCCGGGGCGGGACGGTTGTGCTAGATTAGCGCCCGGATCCGCCTCGGCGAACCGGCTGCGCCCGCTTCGGGCCCACCGAACATCCTGACTCAGACACCCAAACTTGCTGGCAGAGGACTTGCAATGAAGCGATTTGTTTCGACGGCCGCAGCGTTCGTTCTGGCAATCATCACGTGCGGCGCGTGGGCGCAGGAGGCACCATTGGAGACGGTGCGGAGCACGACTTCGGAAGTCGTGTCGCGCGTCAAGGACGAGAAGGACACCCTGCGGTCCGATCCGACCAAGATGTACAACCTTGTCTCGGAAATGATCTTTCCGCATTTCGATTTCGGTGTGATGTCGCAGTTCGTACTGGGCGAGCAGTGGAAAGCCGCAGACGAAACCAAGCGCGCCGCGTTCGTCGAGCAGTTCCGCAAGCTGCTGGTCCGAACCTACGCCGCGGCGTTGCTCGAGTACTCCGACCAGACGATCCAGTATCCCGATCCGGGCCCGCAGCCGACCAACGCCAAGACGGCGGTTGTGAAACAGGACATCACGCAGGCGAGCGGCGCGGTGCTTCCGGTCGTCTATCGATTGCACAACAAGACGGGGGACTGGAAGGTTTTCGACGTGTCGGTTGACGGCGTGAGCCTGGTCAAGACCTACCGATCTTCGTTCACATCCATCCTGAAGGAAGGTGGTATCGACCAGCTCATCGCCAACCTGGCGACGAAAAACCAGGAAATCGGGCAGTGATCGGGGGGGCCGGCGCGTAATGACGAACGAAGAGATCAAAACCCTGATCGAACGCGGCCTGCCTGGGGCGCAAGTCCACGTCGATGGTGACGGCACTCATTTCGCCGCACAAGTGATCTGCGATGCGTTCGCGGGGTTACCGCTGATCAAGCAGCATCGGATGGTCTACTCGACACTCGGGGACAGCTTCCAGAACGCGCTCCACGCACTCTCCATCCAGACGTTCACGACGGAGGAATGGGAACGGCAGAAGGCGTTCCGGACGCTCTGAACCGGCGACCAGCGATGGACAAGCTCATTATTCACGGCGGAACCCGGCTCAAGGGCGAGATCCGGATTTCCGGCGCCAAGAACGCCGCGCTGCCGATCCTCGCCGCCACGCTGCTGGCGGAAACTCCCATGACCGTGGGCAACGTGCCGCACCTGCACGATATCACCACGACGATGGAACTGCTCGGCCGGATGGGGCTCGAGCTGACCGTCGACGAGAAGATGAACATCCAGGCCGATTGCAGCACGATCCGCGAATTCTTCGCGCCGTACGAACTCGTGCGCACGATGCGTGCGTCGATCCTCGTGCTGGGGCCGCTGCTGACCCGGTTCGGGCGCGCCGACGTCTCGTTGCCGGGCGGGTGCGCGATCGGAAGTCGACCCGTGAATCTGCACCTGCAGGGGCTTGCCGCGATGGGCGCGGAACTCACCGTGGAGGGCGGTTACATCCGCGCCACCGCGAAACGGCTCCGCGGCGTCGATCTCGTGATGGACCTCGTGACGGTCACGGGCACGGAGAACCTGATGATGGCAGCCGCGCTCGCCAAGGGCGTCACCGTCATCCGCAACGCGGCGCGCGAACCGGAGGTTGTCGACCTGGCGAACTGCCTGGTCAGGATGGGGGCGAAGATCGAGGGGGCTGGCACCGACACGGTCCGTATCGAGGGCGTGGATTCCCTGTCCGGGACGCAATACGAAATCCTTCCTGATCGCATCGAGACTGGAACTTACCTGGTGGCCGCCGCGATGACCGGGGGGCACGTGAAGCTGAAGAACACCCGGCCGGACCTGCTCGAAGCCGTCCTCGCGAAACTCCATGAATGCGGCGCGGAGGTGGTGTCGGGCGACAACTGGATCGAGCTGCACATGCGCGACGCGCGGCCGCGCGCGGTCAGCCTGCACACATCGCCGTACCCGGGTTTCCCGACCGACATGCAGGCGCAGTTCACCGCGCTCAACTGCATGGCGGACGGGACAGGAATCATCACGGAATCGGTCTTCGAGAACCGCTTCATGCACGTCCTGGAACTGCAGCGGATGGGCGCCCAGGTGCGCATCGAGGGCAATACGGTGATCACGACCGGCGTTCCCTTGCTGAAGAGTGCGCCCCTGATGGCGACCGACCTGCGCGCGTCCGCGAGCCTCGTGCTCGCGGGACTCGTTGCCGAGGGGGATACCGAGGTGGATCGCATCTATCACATCGACCGAGGCTACGAAACGATCGAGGAGAAGCTCAACAACCTGGGCGCCCAGATCCGGCGCATCCCGAGTTGAGCGCGATACGCGTGAACGACACCCGGCAACTGACGCTCGCGGTCGCCAAGGGACGGATCCTGAAAGAAGCCTTGCCGCTGCTTGCGGCGCGCGGCATTGAACCCGCCGAGGACCTCGAACGTACCCGCCGGCTGATCATCCCGACGTCGGTGCCTGGCGTTCGGCTGGTCATCGTGCGCGCCTCGGACGTCCCGACGTACGTGGAGTACGGAGGGGCCGATCTCGGTATCGTCGGGAAAGACACCCTGCTCGAGTACGAGGGTGAAGGTTTCTACGAACCTGTCGACCTCCGGATCGCACCCTGCCGGCTCGCGGTGGCGAGCCTGGACCCCGCCGTCACGAACCGCTCCCGGCTGCGGGTTGCCACCAAGTACGCGGTGATCACCCGCCGCCATTTCGCAGCAAAGGGCGTGCAGACTGAGATCATCAAGCTGTACGGTTCGATGGAACTCGCGCCGCTCGTCGGTCTCGCGGACTGCATCGTGGACCTCGTCGACACCGGCAACACGCTCCGGGCGAACGGCCTCGTCGAAGTCGAGCAGATCTGTACGGTCAGCGCGCGAGTAATCGTCAACAAGGCCGCCCTGAAGACCAAGCATCTCGCGACGGTAAGTCTCCTGGAGAAGTTGGATCCTCGCGAGGCAGCGCGCGCGGAGGCCGTGTGACCGGTCTCGTGAATCGCCTCGACACGCGTCAGCCCGGATTCGAGGCCGCACTCGACGCGCTGCTGGCGTGGGATGCCGACGTTGCGGGCGGAGTTCGCGAGATCGTGCGGGAGATCGTGGCCGACGTGCGCACGCGTGGCGACACCGCTGTCATCGAGTACACCAATCGCTTCGATCGCCGGCAGGTTGCATCTGCGGCGGAACTGGAAGTGACGGAATTTGACGACTATCCAAGCCGAATCGATCCCGCGGTCGCCGCGGCGCTTGCCGGGGCCGCCGACCGGATTCGCGGCTACCACGTTCGCCAGCGACAGGACTCCTGGCGCTACACGGAACCGGACGGCACCGTCCTTGGACAGCAGATCACCCCCCTCGATCGCGTTGGGGTGTACGTACCCGGTGGCAAGGCGGCATATCCATCGTCCGTGCTGATGAACGTGCTGCCGGCCAAGGTAGCGGGGGTCGGCGAGGTCATCATGGTGGTGCCGGCACCGGACGGCGAACTGAATCCGCTCGTACTGGCGGCCGCTGCCATCGCGGGCGTTGACAGACTGTACTCGATCGGAGGAGCCCAGGCGGTTGCGGCCCTGGCCTATGGTACCGGCACGGTTCCTGCTGTCGACAAGATCGTCGGGCCTGGCAACAGCTACGTGGCCCAGGCCAAGGCGCTCGTATTCGGTCGGGTCGGTATCGACATGATCGCCGGCCCGTCTGAAATCCTGATCGTGTGCGATGGCCGGACAGACCCCGACTGGATCGCAATGGACCTGTTCTCCCAAGCCGAGCACGACGAGGAGGCGCAGGCCATCCTGCTCACGCCGGACGCCGGCTTCGCGGATGCCGTGGCAGCCAGCATCCAGCGGCTGCTTCCTGCCATGTCCCGCCATCCGATCATCGGCAAGTCGCTGGCCGCGCGCGGTGCGCTCATCACCGTGAGGGACCTGCAAGAGGCGGTCCGACTCATCAACCGTATCGCGCCCGAGCACCTCGAACTCTCCGTAGCCGATCCGGAAGCGCTGCTGCCGCACATTCGCCACGCCGGCGCGATATTCATGGGACGGCTGACGCCTGAAGCCATCGGTGACTACTGCGCCGGCCCCAACCACGTACTGCCGACGGCCGGTACCGCACGTTTCTCCTCGCCCCTTGGCGTCTACGATTTTCAGAAACGCAGCTCGCTTATTGCCTGTTCCCGGAACGGTGCGCTCGCGCTCGCCCCGCTGGCCTCCAGGCTTGCCCGGGGCGAAGGACTCACGGCGCATGCGCGCTCCGCCGAGATGCGTACCGAGGCACCTTGAGCATCGCGTGTCGGTCCGCTCCCGCGGCGCCGGGCACGTCCTTTCAACCGAGTTCGGCCCCCGTTTTTTGATGCTATACTCGCGCCCGATGCGCTAGTCGCATTCGTCACGCAGATTACCGCTTGTACGAAGCCGTTCAGCCGCCTTTTCCTGGGCGCGCGGCGGAGCCCGGCACGGTTGGGTGACGCGCGCGGGCATGGGCGAACGAGCCCCGCGCGAACGTGAACATCGCGGAAACGTGGGAGACCCTGACGATATGACAGACAATTCCGTCGATACCCGCAGACGCCGGTTCCTCACGGGCACCGCGACCGTCATCGGGGGAATCGGCGCCGGCTTCGCGGCCGTGCCGTTCATCGCTTCCTTTCAGCCCAGCGCCCGCGCAAAGGCCATCGGCGCACCCGTGGAAGTGGATATCAGCAAGCTCGAGCCCGGTCAGCGCCTGATTCAGAAATGGCGTGGCAAGCCAGTGTGGATCGTGCGTCGTACTCCCGAAATGATCGACGGCCTGAAGAAGTTCGAGTCCGGCGTTTTGCGCGATCCGCAATCTGACGGCTCCCTCCAGCCTGGATATGCCAAGAACGAGTGGCGCTCCGAGAACCCCGAGTACCTCGTGCTCGTGGGTGTGTGCACCCATCTCGGTTGTTCTCCTTCTTTCGTGCCCGAGCTCACTGCCGCCGGCATGGGTACTCCGTGGAACGGCGGATTCTTCTGCCCCTGTCATGGTTCCAAATTCGATCTCGCGGGACGCGTCTACATGGGCGTCCCGGCGCCGACCAACCTGGAGGTGCCGCCGTACGAGTTCATCACCGATACAAGGATCGTGATCGGCGTCGACAAGGAGAACCCGGCATGAACGCGATCGTCCGCCAACTCACCGGTCTCCGGGACTGGATCGATGACCGGTTCCCGCTCATGCAGCTGTGGAACGATCACATGGCGCGTTACTACGCGCCGAAGAACTTCAACTTCTGGTATTACTTCGGCGTACTTTCGCTCGTGGTGTTCGTGATCCAGATCGTCACGGGTATCTGGCTCGTCATGAACTACAAGCCGGATGCGACGCAGGCGTTCGCGTCGGTCGAATACATCATGCGCGATGTCGACTGGGGCTGGCTGATTCGCTACATGCACTCCACCGGGGCCTCGGCGTTCTTCGTGGTGGTCTATCTGCATATGTTCCGCGCCATGCTCTATGGATCCTACAAGAAGCCTCGAGAGCTGTTGTGGATACTCGGCATGCTCATCTACCTGAGTCTGATGGCAGAGGCGTTCATGGGATACCTGCTGCCCTGGGGACAGATGTCATTCTGGGGTGCGCAGGTCATCATCTCGTTGTTCGGGGCGATTCCGGTCGTCGGCGAGGCGCTCTCCACGTTGATCCGTGGTGACTACGTGGTTTCAGACATCACGCTCAACAGGTTCTTCTCGTTGCACGTGGTCGCGTTGCCATTTGCGATTGCAGGGCTCGTCGTGCTTCACATCATCGCACTTCACGAAGTGGGCTCGAACAACCCGGATGGCGTGGAAATCAAGAAGAACAAGAATGCCGAGGGCAACCCGATCGACGGCATACCATTCCATCCTTACTACACCGTCAAGGATTCGGTCGGGGTGGTCGTGTTCCTGATGCTGTTCTCGATCGTCGTGTTCTTCGCCCCTGAAATGGGCGGTTACTTCCTGGAAGCGAACAACTTCCTTCCCGCTGACCCGATGAAGACACCGCAACACATCGCGCCGGTGTGGTATTTCACGCCGTTCTACTCGATTCTTCGCGCCAATACGGTGAATTTTCTGTGGTTGGACGCGAAACTCTGGGGCGTGGTGTTCATGGGGCTGGGCGTCATGATCCTTTTCCTGTTGCCCTGGCTCGATCGCAGTCCGGTGAAATCGATTCGATACCGAGGCGGGCTCTACAAGACGGCGCTTGGCGTTTTCGTCGTAGCGTTCCTGATTCTCGGCTATCTGGGCGTACTGCCGCCGACACCGGCGCGTACACTCGTCGCTCAAATCTGCACGGTGATCTACTTCCTGTTCTTCCTGTTGATGCCGATCTACACGAAGCTCGACAAGACACGTCCCGTTCCTGATAGGGTGACAATGTGATGCGCCGTTTAATTTTTGCCCTTGCGCTCGGATTCGCGACAACTCTCGCGCTTGCGAGTACCGAGGGCGAACCCAAACTTCAACGTGCGAACGTCGATCTGGGCAACCGTGCCAGCCTGCAGAATGGCGCAAAGCTGTTCATCAATTACTGTGTGAGCTGCCACTCGGCGTCCTTTATGCGATACAACCGCATCGCGACCGACCTTGGGATCCCCGAGGACAAGATGAAGGCCGGCGTGATGTTCACGACCGACAAGATTGGCGAAACCATGACGGTAGCGCTGAAGGCAGCGGATGCGGAGAAGTGGTTCGGGATTCAGCCGCCCGACCTGTCGGTCATCGCGCGCGCCCGGGGTGCTGATTGGCTGTACAGTTTTCTGCAGGGCTTCTATCTCGATCCAACCCGTCCTACCGGGGTGAACAACCTCTATCTCCCAGGTGCGTCGATGCCGCATGTACTGTGGGAACTCCAGGGCCAGCAGCGTGCCGTCTATCACACGACATCGGACGCAGCAGGCAACAACGTCCAGTCGATCGAGCGGCTCGAAACGGATACGCCAGGCAAGCTTGGAGAAGTTGAGTTCAAGAAGCAGGTGCGCGACCTGGTGGCCTTCATGGTCTACCTGGGGGAACCCGCCAAGCTTGTGCGCTACCGGCTGGGCGTCGCCGTTCTGCTATTCCTCTCGGTGCTGCTGGTCGCCGTCTACCTGATGAAACGCGAGTACTGGAAAGACGTTCATTGATATGAGCGTCGTCATGAATCGACGTTCGATCATGACGTTATATGCCGAGGCCAAGGACCCCGTCGGACACATCGTCAGGATTGTTCTGGCGGAAAAGGACATCAATGTCGAGGTCCACTTCATCACGGATGAAACAAAACCCGAGGACCTCAACGACCTCAATCCGTACCATACGCTACTGACCTTGATAGACCGTGACCTCGTCGTCTATGACCCGCAAGTCATGCTGGAATACCTCGATGAACGATACCCGCATCCCCCTTTGATGCCTGTTGACCCGGTATCCCGGGCGAACAACCGGCAGATCAGGCACCGGATCATGCGAGACCTGTACGGTCACGCGAGCGAACTGGATGGTGACCCGCAGGAATCGACCAGCAACGCGCGCCATGCGCTTCGAGACAATCTCCTCGCCATCTCGCCGGCGTTTGCGCGCTATTCGTATTTTCTGTCGGATGAATTCTCGCTCGCAGACTGCTGCCTCGCCCCATTGCTGTGGCGATTGGGACAATATGGAATCCGACTCTCGGCGCCTGCGCGACCGCTTCTGAAATACGCGGAAGCCCTGTTCGCCCGGCCCGGATTCCGTGCCAGCCTGTCGCCGGCTGAACGAACGATGGTTCACTCGTAACGGGGGGCACGGACTATTCCGAGCGATTCCGACTCATGACACCCACCAAGCCATATTTCATCCGAGCACTATACGATTGGATAGCGGACAACGGATGCACGCCTCATCTGCTCATTGACGTGTCCGACAAGCGCTGCGCGGTACCGATGCAATACGCACGTGACGGGATGATCGTGCTGAATATCGCGCCCGGTGCCGTCAGGGATCTGCAGATGGGGAATGACTTCGTGATGTTCAGCGCCCGCTTTGGCGGCGTGGCGCAGGACATCACCGTGCCTGTCGACGCGGTGCGTGCCTTGTATGCAAAGGAGAACGGTCGAGGGCTGGCATTCGACGAGGAGACATCACCGGCGGTTACGGATTCGGAGGATTCTCCCGATTCACCACCACCCTCAGGGCCGAAAGCCCGCACGCCGCCGCGACTCACCGTAGTGAAGTGAGTATGTGGCCCGAGGGGTGTCAGCCGGGCGCTTCGAAAAGCTTGACGACTTTGCTGATACCGCCAACTGTTGCGACGGCCTCGGCGACAGCGTCACCCGTCGCCTGGTCGAGAAGGCCCATCAGGTAGACGACGCCTCCCTCGGTCACTACCTTCACGTCCAAGGCCGAGATATCCCGGATGGAAACGAGCTTCGCCTTGACCTTGGTCGTCAGCAGCGTGTCATTCGCACGCAGCGTCGCGGTGCTTGGTCCGGCGATCCGGATTTCGTCATGCACGTGCCGCACCTTCGCAATTCGCGACACATATTCAACGGCGCGCTTGCGCAGTTCCTCCGTGGGTGCTTCGCCTGTCAGTAGGACGCGCTGGTTGTAACTCGTGACGTTGATGTGCGCTTGTTCGGCGAGGGCACCATCTGCCCCGAGGAAGTCGTAGGCCTTGCTTTCTATCGCCTGGTCTTCGATCACGGTGCCTGTCGTCCGTCGATCGTTAGTGACCACGGCGCCAGTTGCCGCCCCGCCCGCGACGATCGGCGCGCAGCCGCTCAGCGTGACGAGTAACACCATGAGTGAAGGTAAAACGTAGCACAAGGCGTGGATTTCTCGGATCACGGCTTCTCCCCAAGGAATTCGCGGTCTATCAGATCGCACAAACAATGAATGATCGTGAGATGAACTTCCTGAATGCGCGCGGTTGAAATGGCCGGGACGCAAAGTGGAACATCCGTCGCGCGCAGCGAGCGCATCGCGGGGCCGCCATCGCGGCCGGTAAACAGAACCACGCGCATTTCCCGTTGATGTGCGGCGTCGATCGCTGACACCACGTTGGGCGAAACACCACTCGTGGTGAAGGCAATCAGTACATCACCTGAACGGCCCAGCGCGGATACCTGCTTCGCGAACACCCGCGTGAAGTCGTAATCGTTGGCGATTGAGGTGATTGTCGAAGCGTCGGTCGTCAACGCGACGGCGGCAAATCCTTCGCGATCCCGCTCGAATCGATTGAGCATTTCCGACGAGAAGTGCTGCGCGTCCGCAGCCGAACCACCGTTACCGCACGTCAGAATCTTGCCGCCGTCTCGCAGCGCGCAGACGAGCAGTTCAGCCGCACGGACGATGAGTTCGCCGAGCACTGCCAGGCTCTCTGTCTTGGCCGCCACGCTGGCGTGGAAATTTCCGGACACCACGGCGAACTTGTTCTGCATGGCCTCAGTTGAACCTTCCACGTTGCGGTGCATTATGCAGAAAATGCGCTCTTGATCCAGCAAATGTCCGGTCTCTCCTCGGTGCCGGAGATACCAACTGCATCGAATCGGCACTCGCGAGACGCGTAAGCGGGATGCCGTTGCAGGAAAACCTGCGCCGCCCGAACAAGGCGCAGCTGCTTGGCGCTGGTGATGGATTCCAGCGGGCCGCCGAAAGCCGCGGAGTTTCGATATCGTACCTCCACGAAGACGATCGTCGTCGCGTCTTCCATCACGAGGTCGATCTCCCCCACGCGACAGCTAAAATTTCGCGCGAGCGTGCGCAGACCGGAGTTCTGAAGCTTGGTCTCCGCCAGCCGCTCGAAGTGTGTCCCGCGTGCGCGCAACATGTTTCACGCGATTCAGGGGGACAACGGTCGTGCGACGCCGCCCCTGAAGGCGGCCCAGGCCAGTGACCGACGGATCCGACCGGCTTCATCCCGTCGGAGATCGCCGGTGGCGCCCTGGATTGAATGCCCCGGCACACTGGCAAGTTCGCGCAATGAGTGCGCGACACGGTAGGCATCGACACCGAACGCGAACAGGCTTTGCTCGGTGGCGCCTGCGCGTGGCCAATGGCGTCGCGACAGGTCTCGAAGACTCGCGTCACGCAGGCCGAGATGCCATGGCATGGTTCCGAACGCCACGCCATCGAGATCCTGATCGGCTTTCGCGTTGCTGTTTCCGGCGAATATATGGGATGTTGCGTAAATCGGTGTGCGATCCACTCCGAGGAAGCGGAACTGAGGGATGATCTGTCGCCCCGACACTGGGTCTGCAACCAGCATGATAGCGTCGAGATCGGGACGGGGCTTCGACACGAATACCAGCGGACGATTGAGCAAACGACGCAGACGCATCGCGCGCGCTTCACTCTGGGCGAGGCTGAATGTTTCCCGGATAGAACGCTTGTACGAGTCCACGGATCCGCTGTAACGAGATTCCTCGACGAGCGCGCCGCCGAGTTCGGTCCAGCGCTGTGCGAAGGCGGTTCGAATCCGAGTGCCGAGATCGGTATTGGGAATGATGACCGCCATACGGCGACGCCCGTCGCGCCACGCCCGGTTTGCAAGGTCCGACCCTTCGTCTTCCGGCGCGAGTCCATATTGCGTGATACCAAGGCCCGTGTTGCCGAGGGCACCCGGCGGCACGTCAACGTTGTTCAGACCGAGAATCGCAACTGGTCTTGCAGGGAGCTTCGCAAGTGACTCGATCCCGGGCTTGTCGAGCGGCCCGACGACAAGTTGCGCACCATCCTGTATCGCACGCTGATATGCAGCGGTCGCCGTCGCGCCAGCGGCCGGATACATCCGGACCGACACCCCGTGGTCGCCCGCCATGAGCCGCATCGACACGAAACCGTTACGTACTGCTCGAGCATAGGCAGACAGTTCTCCATCGAAAGGAAGCAGCAGCGCGATGCGCGTGATCGGGGCGCTCTGCTCCTCTGCAAGCTCGAGTATTGCATCGACCAGGAGTTCATTTGCGGGGTGCTGGGGATATTCAGTGCGCCACTCGGCGAGACGTATGGCGAGTGCCGCAGGGTCTTGTCCCAGTCGGCGAAAGTCATTGAGCAGCACGACCCAGCCGGGCAGGTTCGGGTTGCGCACGTCGGCCTTGGTGTCGAATCCAGGATCCGCGTTGGCTCGTAGCGCATCCCAGATCAGATGGGTCAGTTCCGTGCGCCGATTCGGTGGCAAGGGGAAGAGTTCGGCGTTCAGCAGGTTCATCAGGGCTGCCGGGTTGCGCTCCGTGAGCTGCAGTCTACCCAATTGGCGAAGGAACAGACCGCGTTCGTAGGCGTCGAGAACCGTTGAATCGAGTCCATTCAGCACGAACGATGCCCGTTCGGCTGCGCCCTCGTGCACCAGCCGAAGCCCCTCGACCAATGCCTGTCTCGGGGGCGCTGCAGGCGGCGTATCCTGCGGCGTCGGGAACAGCGCCAGCGCCCGTTGCATGTCGCCGAGATCCGCATACAGAAGCGCGGCGCGCGCGCGGTAGTCCGTCCGATCGGCGATCTCGACGTTCTGCCCGAGTTGCGCCAGGATTGCCGCGGCCTCCGCGAAGCGGGATGCCCGCATGAGGGTGTCCGCGCGCTCCTGGGGCGACTCCACACGTTCCCGGGAGACCGGCAATGCCGACTGTCGTTGCACACAGCCCGACGCCATTATCGTGAGTGCGCACACGAGAACACCCAGCCAGCGGCGCGAAAGCAGAATGTCCATGCCTCAATCACCTGAAAATCCTGCGGCCAGTGTAACAATCGAGCGCCCGTGCTTGTACCTCGTGGGTACCCCCATCGGGAATCTGGAAGATGTCACGTTCCGCGCGCTTTCCGTTTTGCGCCAGGTGGACTTCGTGCTGGCCGAAGACACGAGGAACAGCAGGAAGCTCTTCGATCGTTACGGTCTGAATACGTCGCTCGAGGCATTTCACCAGCACAACGAAGCACAGCGCGCAGATCAGCTGGCGATCCGTTTGTCTGAGAATTGCCTGGCGGCGGCATTAATCAGCGACGCGGGAACACCGTTGATCTCCGATCCCGGTTATCCACTCGTGCAAGCATGCCACGCGTACAACGTGCCCGTGCGTTACATACCCGGAGCGAGTGCAATTCTGGGCGCGCTTACCTTGTCGGGACTTCCGTGCGAGCGGTTCGCGTTCGAGGGGTTTCTGCCGGTACGGCACGGCGCCCGTAGCGCACGCCTCGAAAAACTCGGCACCGAAACGCGGACAATGGTGTTCTTCGAGGCACCGCATCGCATCCGCGCTGCGCTCTCAGACATGCGGGATGTGCTCGGCGGAGAACGCCGCGTGGCGGTGGTGCGCGAGCTGACGAAGCTTCATGAAACCGTCTATCGCGGTACCCTCACCGACGTAATACGCATCATTGAAGGAGACAGGAATGCGAGCCGAGGGGAAATCGTGGTCGTCATCGAGGGTGCCGTTTCGGCATCCCTTGCCGACGATCTGCCTCAGAGACTGCTCGCACGCCTGTTGCGCCACCTGTCGCGACGCGACGCTGTGGAGATCGCTGCGGACGTATTCGGCGGCTCGCGCAACGCGCTCTACGCGCTGGCACTGGAGATGTCGCCGCAGGAGGACTGACGATTGCGCGACCGACGGGCAATCGTCAAACTGAGTAACGAGCGGGCCGGGTGATCGCCGGAACGACGGTTTTGGCCGGCGTCCCGGAGGAAAGTCCGGGCTCCACAGAGCGGGATGCCAGGTAACGCCTGGGGGACGCGAGTCCACGGAAAGTGCCACAGAAAATATACCGCCCCGAAAGTCCGCTTTCAGGGTAAGGGTGAAAAGGTGCGGTAAGAGCGCACCGCGTCGATCAACTTCGGCGGCACGGCAAACCCCATCCGGAGCAAGACCAAATAGGGAAGTGCGCTGCGCTGCAGCAGGCGCTGCTCGCGTCAACTTCCGGGTAGGTCGCTACAGGCGTGCGGTGACGCGCGTCGCAGATGAATGATCACCGCTGCGCAAGCAGCACAGAACCCGGCTTACAGGCCCGCTCACTTCCTGTCCGTGGATTCCCCATCCGCGCGTCCGGCAACTTCTTCCTAATGTGAATTCTTAGATAGTCAGGTTATCCGATTGAAAGTGCGTACAAAGCACTCGGAAAGGGTGCGCCTTGATCCCTGGGGACCGCTAAGTGACTGTTAGAAAAGCAAGTTTTTTGGATCTTCAGGTGCAATTTCTGTTGACAGTTTTCGAAGCCGATTCGTATAGTGCCCATGGTGGAGATTTGTGGGGAAAAGTGGGGACCCCGCTCTTCCGTCCTACCGCCGACACGCCCACATCACCCCGGATCAACGGACCAAGGTCGCACTATTCGTGTTTCGCGGATTTTTCACAGTCAGCGTGGATCCCAAGGGCCGGCTCGCGATGCCGACCCGTTTCCGGGAACAGCTTCGACACGGAGGCTGTGAAACCATCGTGCTGACCGTGAATCCGTGGGACCGGTGTCTGTGGTTCTACCCGTTGGCGGAATGGGACCTGGTGGACGCCAAGCTGCTCGCGCTTCCCGACGGGGATCTCGCGAGCAGGCGCGCGAAGCAGGTGATTCGAGGCTACGCCACGGACTGCGAATGCGATGCCCAAGGGCGTGTGCTCATCTCCGGCGAGCTACGCGAGTTCGCGGGTCTGCAGAACCGCGCCGCACTGCTCGGACAAGGGAACAAACTTGAGCTGTGGGACGCCCAAAGCTGGGCGCAGCATCGCGACGCATGGCTCGACGAAATCGATCAAGGGACGGCACTCAGCTCCCAGGTTCTCCAGGCGCTCTCACTGTGAACGGGGTTACCCTGCGCGCGCACCTGCCGGTCATGTTGACCGAGGTGATGGATGCGCTGTTGCAGCGGACATCCGGCTATTTCGTGGATGCGACATTCGGGCGCGGCGGCCACACGGAAGTGATGCTTGCTCGACTCGATTCGCACGCGCGCGTGTTCGCCTTCGACCGGGACCCGGAAGCGGTCAAATCCCGTCCCGATCTTGCAGCTGATCCCAGACTGGAAATCATTCACGCTCCGTTTTCCGCGGCGTCGACTCTGCTCGCAGAGCGTGGTGTCGCGGGCAATCTATGCGGTGTACTGCTCGACCTCGGCGTGTCCTCACCGCAACTTGACGATCCGGCCCGCGGATTCAGTTTCCGTGCGGATGGTCCGCTGGACATGCGCATGGATCCAACCCGTGGGCAGAGCGTCGCCGATTGGTTGAATGCAGCACCTGAGAATGTGATCCGGGACTGCTTGTGGGAACTCGGCGAGGAACGCAAGTCACGACAGATTGCCGCGCGTATCTGCGAGACGAGACGGACACACCCGTTCACCACGACCCACCAACTTGCGGGGTTGGTTCGACAGATTGTCCGCACCGAACGCCGTATCGACCCTTCCACGCGGACTTTCCAGGCCTTGCGCCTGTTTATCAACGATGAACTTGGCGAGTTGCGCCGAGGGCTGGCAACGCTCGCGGATATGCTCGCGATCGCAGGTCGCCTCGTCGTAATTTCATTTCATTCGCTCGAAGATCGGATCGTCAAGCGGTACTTCCGCGATCTGGCGCGGAACTCCGCCGACGAAGCGCCCGGCGATGCGAAGCGCTTTCGCGTGGTTTTCCGCCGTCCACTCGTCCCCACCGAAGACGAGATTGCACAGAATCCGCGCGCACGTAGCGCGCGGCTAAGAGTGCTGGAGCGAGTCGGGTGAGGATGTTTGCGATTATCGGATCGCTATCGATCGCGGCGTTCCTGAGCGCACTCGAAGTTGTCTCTACCCGATATCAAAGTCGACTACTGGTGGTGCGTCTTCAGGAATTGCAGATACAGCGTGACGAGTTGGAACGCGAATGGGGGCAATTGCTCCTTGAGCAGGGTACCTGGAATACGCATGGCCGGATCGAGGAACTCGCTCGTTCGAAGCTTAATATGACGATCCCGGATGTCACCGAATTAAGAAGGATTCGATCGTGAGATTCGCTGGATTGACGAGTCCGCGGTCGCGCCGAATTCTCGTCTGTGGTGCGTTCGCGCTGATCGCTCTCGTGCTGGCCGGCAGGGCCGTGGATCTGCAGCTCACCGATCGGGAGTTTCTGCAGGACCACGGCGATGCACGTTATCTTCGGGTGATCGAGACGGAAGCCCACCGAGGCATGATCACGGATCGCCACAATGAACCTCTTGCGATCAGTACACCGGTCAGTTCGGTGTGGGCGAATCCATCGGAACTTATTTTCCAGCGCAAGCGCTGGGACGAACTGGCCCGTCTGCTGGACATGTCCAGGGATCAGATCGGGACACTTCTCATGCCTCGACGAAAGCGGGAGTTTTTATACCTGAAACGCCAGGTGGGTCCGGATATTGCTCTGGCAATTCGTCGGGCAGACATTCCCGGCGTCGGGCTGATAAGCGAGTATCGCAGGTTCTACCCGGGGGTCGAGATTGCCGCCCACCTGATCGGATTTACGAACGTAGACGATCGTGGCCAGGAAGGCATCGAACTGGCGTTCGATTCGACACTGCGCGGAACGCCCGGGCAGAACCGCGTGATTAAGGATCGACTTGGCCGGGTCATTGAACACGTGGAGCGGATTCGCCCTGCGCAGCAGGGCCAGGATATCGCGTTGAGCATCGATCGCCGCCTGCAATACGTCGCCAACCGGGAACTCAAGAAGGCAATTGAACGACATCGCGCCCTGGCTGGCGTGATGGTGATCCTGGACGCTCGAACGGGGGAACTCCTCGCGCTCGCAAATCAACCGTCATTCAATCCCAACAACCGGGGCGCACTGAAGGGCGAGTACTTTCGCAATCGGGCCGTCACGGATCTTTTCGAACCTGGTTCGACAATCAAGCCTTTCACTGTCGCGGCCGCGCTCGAATCAGGGCTTTACACCTCCACTACCCCGGTGGAGACCGGTCCTGGGACATTCAGGGTCGGACGGCACGTGGTACGAGATATTCACAATTATGGAAAGCTCGATGTGGCGGGTGTGATCGAGAAGTCGAGCAATGTCGGATCGACGAAGATCGCGCTGTCCATGGACCCACAGATCCTGTGGAACATGTTCAATGGCGTGGGTTTCGGGCATCTCACCGAAGTGGAACTGCCCGGAGAACCGAGCGGGCGGCTTGTGGACTACCATCACTGGCGCGAGATCGAGCATGCGACGCTCGCATTCGGATACGGACTGTCGGTCAACGCGCTGCAGCTGGCACGCGCATATGCCGCCATCGCCAACGGCGGCGTTCTACATCCCGTCAGCGTCCTGCGCCAGGACAAAAGGCCCAAAGGTCTGCGCGTGATGTCGCAACCGACTGCCGAGGCGGTGGGCCTGATGCTCGAACGTGTCGTACAGTTCGGTACCGGGAAATCCGCCCAGGTTTTCGGCTACCGGGTTGGAGGCAAGACGGGGACAGTACACAAGAACACGGAATCGGGTTACGCGGAAGATCAGTATCGCTCTTTGTTTGCCGGCTTCATTCCCGTAAGCGCACCGCGACTGGTCGGCGTCGTCGTGATTGACGGTCCGCGTGGCAAGGAGCATTACGGTGGGCTCGTTGCGGCACCCGTCTTTTCGAACGTCATGCAAGACGCAGCACGGATCCTCAATCTGCCAGCCGACGCAATCAGCGAGCCGACGCAAGACAGTGTACGGCTCGCTGCAGATCCCGACCTGAGTCCTGGCAAGGAGCAGGTGCGGTGAACGCGGCATTTCGTCCTGCATGCAGCACCACGCTATCGGCACTGGCTGCGGCACTTGGCGCGCGCGCCCCTGCTATCGAATTGGCCGTTCGCGGATTGGCCGTGGACAGTCGATGCGTGCTGGCGGGGGACGTGTTCTGCGCGCTTCCGGGCATGAAGACCGATGGTACGTCCTACGTGCGAGATGCAATCACGCGCGGTGCTGTAGCGGTCATTGCGGACGAGAATGCGGCGCTGACGGAAATCGATGTACCGGTTGTCCGCGTGTCCTCTTTGCGCGAGCGGTTCGGTCACGCCGCTGCGTGGGTCTATGGCAATCCGAGTGAATCGTTGGATGTCGTGGCGGTAACCGGTACGAACGGAAAGACCACGGTTTCCCACCTCTGCGCTCAGATGTTGAACTCGGTGGGCCGGCATTGCGGCTACATCGGCACCCTCGGAGCGGGTGCGCTGGACGGACTTGAAAGCACAGGTATGACCACCCCAGATGCGCTCGATCTGCAGCGCCTGATGGCGGGCATGCTTTCACGCGGAATGCGAACCGTCGCATTGGAAGCCTCGTCTCATGCGCTCGCGCAAAGCCGCCTGACCGGCACGCGCGTGCGCACAGCGGTGTTCACCGGCTTGGGGCATGACCATCTCGACTACCACGCAAACACGCGCGATTACTTCGAGGCCAAGAAGCGTTTGTTCCTGCATCCCGGCTTGGCGTGCGCGGTACTCAATGCGGACGACCCATGGGCAAAGGCGGTGGAAGCGGCGCTTCCCCCGGACGTTTCCCTGATATCGTTCTCGCTTGGAGACTCTCTACTTCGGATTGCGGGTGAACGCACCCTGCACCTTGTCGACGTGAGCTACGCACTCGACGGAACGGAGTTCAGCGTCCGGATTGATGGTGAAACGCATGAAGTCCGGACTCGCCTCATCGGTGATATCAACGTACAGAATCTGCTCGCGGCGCTGGGAGTGATGTTGACGATGGGTGTATCGGGCGACGACGCAATACGTGCGGTGTCCGAAGTCACGCCCGTAACTGGCAGATTGGAGCGATTTGGGGGAGACCGGCATCCGCTCGTGTTCGTCGATTACGCGCATTCGCCGGACAGCCTGGAGCGGGTCCTGTCGTTGCTGTGTAAACTCAAGCGTGGACGTTTGACCTGCGTATTCGGATGCGGTGGCGATCGGGATCGATCCAAGCGACCGCTGATGGGCCGGATTGCCGCCTGCTATGCAGACACGGTCATCGTGACGTCGGACAATCCGAGAAGCGAACGTCCCGCGGAAATCGCCCGGGAAGTCATCGGTGACACTGATACAAGCCGCTTCATCGTGATTCATGACCGCGACGAGGCCATCTGCACTGCACTCGACTCCGCTTCCCCGGACGACATAGTGCTCGTTGCGGGCAAGGGCCATGAGACGGTTCAGGAGGTGCACGGCGTGTGCACGCCGCAGAACGACCAGAGGACTGTGCTGGCCTGGTTGGAGCGGCACGAATGATCGTAATGTCGCTGCGGGAAGCGGCTCGGGAAGTTGACGGTCTGCTGAAGGGCGAGGATGTGACCTTTTGCGGCGTAAGTACCGATTCGCGGACCTTGGAGCGAGGTCAGCTGTTTTTTGCCTTGAAGGGTGAGCGGTTCGACGGTCACGATTCGCTTGCAGAAGCCGCCGCGCGAGGCGCGTGTGGAGCGATTGTCGCACGTGATGTGGTTGCAGCGGTCCCCGTGGTGCGGGTCGCCGATACCCGCGTGGCGCTCGGAGTTCTCGCGCGTGCCTGGCGCGTACGCCATGCGATCCCGGTAATTGGAGTCACTGGCAGCAATGGCAAGACCACCACCAAGGAAATTGCAGGAGCAATTCTCGGACGTCGCGGCGAGGTGCTGGCGACGCGAGGAAATCTGAACAATCACGTCGGGGTGCCGCTGACATTGTTCGGGCTGTCGAAGCGACATACCGCTGCGGTTATCGAAATGGGCGCGAACGGAATGCGCGATATCGCCGAACTCGTCGAAATCGCGCGACCGACAGTCGGGCTCGTCACCATGTGTGGCCCCGCGCATTTGCAAGGATTCGGGTCGATCGAGAACGTCGCGCTAGCGAAGGGCGAGATCTACCGAGGACTTGGACCAGGCGGCATCGCGATCATCAATTCTGACGATCGTTTCAGTGACTACTGGCGTGAGCGGACCGATGCCGGGCGGATATCTACATTCGGAATCGAGCAGCCCGCCGACTTCAGCGCGGTAAGCATTTTGCAGCGGCCGCCTGGGCAGGGGACCCTGTTCGACCTCGTGACCCCCTTTGGGCATACGACGGTCGAGTCAGCGCTCGATGGTCGTCACAACGTGTACAACGCGCTCGCCGCCGCCGCCGCGACGGCCGCGGCAGGAGCGACGCTCGACGAACTGCGCACAGGACTCGCGGCTGTCAAGCCGGTTGAAGGCCGGCTAAACATCAAGCCGATAGCCGCTGGCGTAACCGTAATAGATGATACCTACAACGCCAACCCCGCATCATTGGCCGCTGCACTGGACGTGTTGGCACGTTGCGCGGGCCGACGTTGGCTAGTGCTTGGCGACATGGGAGAACTGGGCCCGGACGAAATCGCGCAGCACCTTGCGGCAGCGAAGCTTGCTAAGCATGCCGGTGTGGAACGAATCTACGCGGTCGGCGATCTGGCAACACATGCTGCCGACGCATTCGGCGGAGGCGGAGCGCATTTTCCGACTCGTGAGGCATTGATCAACGTGCTCCGCCGAGACCTCGTACCTGGCGTCGCGTTACTCGTGAAGGCTTCCCGATTCATGCAGTTCGACAAAGTGGTGACCGCTCTCATGGAGGGAGAGCACGAATGCTGATCTGGCTCGCTGACATTCTTCAGAGACTCGATCCCGGGTTCGGCGTCGTGCGGTACCTGACGCTGCGCACGATATTGAGCGTACTCACTGCTTTGTTTCTTTCACTGCTGTTCGGACCGTATCTGATCCGGCAGCTGGGCCGATATCAGATCGGGCAACGCGTAAGGGACGATGGGCCGCAATCCCATCTGTCCAAGGCGGGCACACCCACGATGGGAGGGGCGCTGATCATCCTGGTGATCAGCCTGACTACGCTGCTCTGGGGCGATCTTGGCAACCGGTTTGTATGGATCGCGCTCCTCACGATGCTCGCGTTCGGAATTGTCGGTTGGTACGACGACTTCTTGAAAATTTCGCGCAAGAACAGCAAAGGATTATCAGCACGTGCCAAGTATTCGTGGCAGTCATTCGCGGCGCTGGTAGCTGCGATCCTGCTCATGGTCTCGGCGAAGTCGCCGGCTGAGACCCAGCTGGTGGTGCCATTCGTCAAGCAGTACATGATAGACCTCGGCTGGCTGTACGTGCTGACGACCTACTTTGTTGTGGTCGGGTCAAGTAATGCTGTCAATCTCACCGATGGTCTGGACGGTCTGGCAATCATGCCGACCGTGCTGATTGCGTCCGCGCTGGTGGTTTTTGCGTACGTCACCGGCAACGTGAAGTTCTCTGAATACCTGGCGTTCCCCTATATCGCGGGAGTTGGAGAACTTTGCGTGTTTTGTGGCGCGATTGTCGGCGCGGGGCTGGGTTTTCTCTGGTTCAACACTTATCCCGCACAGGTTTTCATGGGAGACATAGGAGCGCTCGCGCTTGGCGCGGCGTTGGGGATTGTATCCGTCATGGTGAGACAGGAACTCGTACTCTTCGTGATGGGTGGCGTATTCGTCCTCGAGACCGTGTCGGTCATCCTGCAGGTGGCTTCCTTCAAGTTGACGGGGCGTCGCATATTTCGCATGGCGCCGATTCATCACCACTTCGAATTGAAGGGCTGGCCGGAACCGCGCGTGATCGTTCGCTTCTGGATCATCTCGGTCATCCTGGTCCTGGTTGGATTGACCACGTTGAAGATCCGGTGAAAGTCGCATGACGATGCTTTCTCTTCGATCGCCAGTGGCGACGCTTATCGATGCTCCGAGACGCTGGGTTGTGTGCGGGATGGGACGAACGGGTCTTTCCTGTGCCCGCTATCTCGGGGCCCGAGGACACCAGGTGGTCGCGGTTGACGCGCACGAGCGTCCAATGCTCGCGGCTGAGTTCGAGGCGCTCGGATCAGGTGTGCGCTGGATGGGTGGGGCGATCTCGCGAGAGGTCCTCGAGAGCGCGGAAGTCATGGCATTGAGTCCGGGAATCCCGCTTGATCATCCGTGGGTGTCGTCCGCCCGTTCACGTGGAATACCGGTGGTAGGCGACATCGAGATATTCGCACAAGTGGCCGACGTTCCGTATCTCGCAATCACGGGGTCCAACGGCAAGAGCACTGTGACCACGCTGGTGACTGACATGATTGCCGCGGACGGTCTCCTCGCTCGTGCGGGCGCCAATCTCGGCATGCCGGCACTGGACATACTGGCGCCACCCCGACCCGACTGGCTGGTGCTGGAGCTGTCGAGTTTTCAGCTGGAACTGACCGACACGCTCGCGCCAAATGCCGCCTGCATACTGAACATCTCCCCCGATCACCTGGATCGACACGGAAGCCTGGAAGCCTATGCGGCGGCGAAGGCACGCGTCCTGCGCCGCGCCGGGCAGGTCGTGCTGAACGCCGATGACGCGCGGGTGGCGGCGTTCGCGCCGCACGATGCACCCGTTCGCTGGGTATCGCTGAACCAGGGCGGGGAGGATACCTACTCGGTAGCGACCCACCAGGGTGAACGGTGGCTGGTACACGGGCGAACGCCGGTGCTGCGCTGTGAGGAACTGCGTATTCGGGGCTTACATAACGAGTTCAACGCGCTCGCGGCCATGGCACTTGCGGATTGCATCGGGATTTCCCGCCAAGGCCAGTGTGCGGCGTTGCGCGCTTTCGATGGACTGGAGCACCGGTGCCGACTCGTGCTGGAGCGAGACGGAATAACGTGGTTCAACGACTCCAAGGGCACCAACGTAGGAGCCTCTGCCGCCGCGATCGCCGGGATCTTCTCCGCACGAACCGGCGTCCTGATTGCAGGGGGCCAGGGCAAGGGTGCCGATTTCCGCGATTTGCGTCCAGCAGTAGCAGGACGATTGCGTTCGATCGTGCTGATCGGGGAGGATGCCCCGCGCATCGAAGCCGCGCTATCGGATCTCGTCGCGGTGCGACGTGCGAATGACATGCGAGACGCAGTCATGCTTGCGCGATCGATGGCGCGCGCCGGTGACGCCGTGCTGCTGTCGCCCGCGTGCGCGAGTTTCGACATGTTCCTGAATTACGAGGACCGCGGACGCGCTTTCGAGGCAGCCGTTCGCGAGGTGAACCGGGTATGAGCCAGGCCGTCCCGCTCAGTTCGATTTCGCGCAGGAGGTTCGTGGATGCGTATCGCTACGATCCATGGCTTATCGTGATCGTGGCGGCGGTCGTGTTCCTGGGGCTCGTGATGGTCGCATCCGCGTCGATTGCGATTGCCGCGCGTGATGGTGGAAATCAGTATCACTTCTTGTGGCGACAGCTCGCCGCGTTGTCACTGGGCTGCGTCGTGGGTGCGATGGTGCTGCGGATTCCGACCGAGGCGTTCCAGCGTCACAGCGTGACGGTCCTGCTGGTTGGGATCGGACTGCTGGTGGCGGTACTGATCCCAGGCGTTGGCCGCGAGGTCAATGGGAGCATGCGCTGGGTCAAGCTGGGGCCACTGACATTGCAGGCCTCCGAGCCGGTCAAGCTCGCTGTCATCATCTACGTCGCCGGCTTTCTCGTGCGGCACGAACGACAGGTCCGTTCGCAGCTGATGGGTTTCATCAAGCCAATCTTCGTAGTCACCATCGTCGCCTTCCTGCTGCTCCTGGAACCTGACTTCGGTGCTGCCGTCGTAATTCTGGCGACCGTGCTTGGGATGCTGTTTCTGGGGGGAGTCCCGCTTTGGCGCTTCGCTGCATGGGGGGGAGTTGCGGTCTCGGCGCTCGCAGCCATCGCGGTGCTTGCGCCCTACCGCATGCAGCGTCTGATGGCGTTCCGGGATCCGTGGTCAGACCCCTACAACACCGGCTTTCAGCTCACGCAGGCACTGATAGCCTTCGGACGGGGAGAATGGTTCGGCGTAGGGCTCGGGAACAGCGTACAGAAGCTGTTCTACCTGCCGGAGGTTCACACCGATTTCATCTTTGCAGTAATCGGTGAGGAACTTGGGCTTGCGGGCGCGTGTTGTGTGATCCTGCTGTTCTTCCTGATGCTGACGCGCATTCTCTACATTGGGGGTCAGGCAGAAGACAACAAGCAACCGTTTGCTGCATATGTTGCGTACGGCATCGGTCTGCTCATCTCGATCGAAGCATTCGTGAACATCGGCGTCAATCTCGGGATCCTGCCGACGAAGGGGCTGACTCTCCCGATGATCAGTTATGGCAGTAACAGCATGGTAATGTTGTGCGGGGCTGTCGCCCTTGTGCTTCGCGTGTCACTCGAAGCCAACGCATCGAGCCGTTCCGCGCCGACGGCCGGAGGCGCACCGTGAAATTGAAGCGCGTACTCATCGTGGCGGGGGGGACCGGCGGTCACATCTTCCCGGCGCTGGCAGTCGCCGAATGGCTGCGGCAGCGCCAGGTTACGCCCGTGTGGCTCGGTTCCACGCGGGGCATGGAATGCACGCTCGTCCCCGCGCACGGAATCGAACTCGTCAGGATCGCGATTGCGGGCATCAGGGGAAAAGGTCTCCTGCGCCTTGTGTTTGCGCCTTTCGCCGTCGCGCGTGCGACGCTCGCTGCGATGATTGCAATCCTGAAGATTCGCCCGGGCGTTGTACTCGGGATGGGAGGATTCGCGAGCGGGCCGGGTGGGCTGGCCGCATGGCTGTGCCGTCGACCGCTCGTGATACACGAGCAGAATGCCGTCCCCGGATTCACGAATCGCGTACTGCGCCATTTTGCAACCCGCGTTCTGGCGGCCTACCCCGGCACATTCGGCGGCGCCTCAAACGTGCAGGTGACTGGAAATCCCTTGCGGGCCGACATCGGCGGAATCGCGCCTCCCACACACAGAACACGTCCGCCGCATCCGCTGCGCATTCTCGTCCTCGGCGGAAGCCTGGGCGCACGCTCGCTCAATCGCGTGGTACCTGTCGGCGTCGCGCGTTTCGCCGCCTTTCAACAGGTGGAAGTCCGTCACCAGGCGGGCGAGCGCGAGGTAACTTCAACCATGGATGCCTACCGCAGCGAGGGAGTGCAAGGTGTCGTCGAACCATTCATCACGGACATGGCAGAGGCTTACGCGTGGGCGGACATCGTGATCTGCCGGGCGGGCGCGCTGACAATCGCCGAAGTGTCCGCCGCCGGCCTGCCTTCGATACTGGTCCCTTTTCCGCACGCGGTAGACGACCACCAGACGGCGAATGCGCGCTATCTCGTGGACCGCGGCGCGGCCGTAATGGTTGCGGACGCGGAGCTTTCCGCCGAGACGGTTGCAGACGCATTACGGTCGATCGCGGATGAACCGGTCAGGATGGCCGAGATGGCGGCACACGCTCGCGCGGCGGCATACCTGACCGCCACGGAGGACGTGGCTCGCCACTGCCTGGAGCTCCTGCATGATTAGGCCCGACCAGTTGCCGATGCACAACGTGAAGCGGATTCACTTCGTCGGGATCGGCGGCGCGGGAATGAGCGGAATCGCCCAGGTCTTCCACAATCTGGGCTACGAAATCTCCGGATCGGATCTCGCACGTAACCAGATGACCGATCAATTGTCCGAGATGGGAGTGCGCGTCGTGATCGGGCATCGCGCGGTGAACGTGGTGGATTCCGATGTCGTGGTCTATTCCAGCGCAGTCGCGAATGACAATCCGGAACTCGTGGCCGCGCGCGCGAACCGTGTGCCGGTGGTCCCCCGCGCAGAGATGCTGGCGGAATTGATGCGGTTTCGCCGCGGCATCGCGGTGGCGGGAACGCATGGCAAGACTACGACCACGAGCCTTGTCGCGAGTGTGCTTGGCGAGGGAGGGCTCGATCCGACATTCGTAATCGGCGGATTGCTGCATAGCGCAGGCTCTCACGCGCGGCTCGGTGAAGGTCATTATCTCGTCGCGGAGGCTGACGAGAGCGATGCTTCGTTTCTGCTCCTGAATCCGCTCGTTGCGGTACTGACGAACATTGACGCGGATCACATGCAGACCTACGACCAGGACTTCGAGAAGCTGCGCGGGAGCTTTCGGGAGTTCTTTCGAAGACTCCCGTTCTACGGCGTAGCAGTCGTGTGTTCCGACGATGCGGCAGCGATGTCGCTGGTCGGCGATCTGCACACGCGTGTTCTGACCTATGGCACGGCACCCGACGCAGATATCCGCGGTTGCGATGTGCGGGTGGACGGACATCGCACTCGCTTGCGCGTGGAGCGTGGCAACCGGGGAGCGGCACTGGACGTGACGGTCAACATGCCTGGTCGGCACAACGCGCTCAACGCGCTGGCCGCGATCGCCGTTGCGGGCGAACTCGGAATTGCCGACGAGGCCGTACTGCGGGCGCTGGCGAAGTTTGAGGGCGTAAAGCGACGCTGCCAACTCAAGGGCGTTGCGCGGATCGCGAATGCAGAGGTGCTCGTGATCGATGACTACGGTCACCATCCGCGGGAACTCGCGGTCATGCTGCGAACTGCGCGTGAAGGGTGGCCGGACCGGAGGTTGGTGGTGGCATTCCAGCCGCATCGCTACACGCGCACGCGTGACCTGTTTGATGACTTCGTCACGGTGCTCGCCCAGGCGGATATTCTTCTGATCCTGGAAGTGTACCCGGCGGGCGAGCGGCCACTGCCGGGTGCCGACGCTCGCGATCTGTGCCGGGCAGTGCGCGCGCGGGGGATCCTGGATCCGATCCTCGTCGCAGGGCCTGCCGATGTGGCAAACGTGCTGTCGGGACTGGTGCGCGACGGGGATCTCGTGATGCTGCTTGGTGCCGGGAGTATCGGGCGCGTCGCGGAAACGCTCGATTACGTGGAGGGGCGCGCGTGTGGGTGACGTTGCCGTCGACCGAAACGCGGAGAACACGCTGATGGCGCACTGGACGGACCGTCTGGCGTGTCGTGGGGTGATGCGGCATGCCGAGTCGATGGCGCGTCACTGCACGTGGCGTGCGGGGGGGGCGGCGGATGTGCTGTTCGAGCCCGAGGACCGCGCCGATCTGCTCACGTTCCTTCCCGCGATACCTCCCGACGTCCCGGTTGCGTGGATCGGTCTCGGCAGCAACGTGCTCGTTCGTGATGCTGGGTTCCAGGGTGTCATCATACTCACAGGACGGGCGCTCGGCGGGATCGCCCACGTCGATGGCCGGATTTCGGTCGAGGCAGGGGTGCCGTGTCCGAAGGTCGCGCGTTACGCCGCGGCCGAAGGCTACGCGGGTGCCGAGTTCCTGGTCGGTATCCCGGGCACCATTGGTGGTGCGCTCGCGATGAACGCGGGAGCCTTCGGCAGCGAGATCTGGCAGTGGGTGCACGAGGTCGAGACGGTCGACCGCGCGGGCCGTACGCGACGCCGCACGGCGGACATGTACGACGTGGGTTACCGCACCGTGGTCGGTCCCGCCGGCGAATGGTTCTTCGGCTGTCAGCTCGCGTTCGCGCCAGCCGCCGATTACGACCCCCTCGTCCGCGGTCGCGAATTCCTGGCGGAGCGTGCGTCGTCGCAACCCACCGGGGCAGCGAGCTGCGGCTCCGTGTTCCGCAATCCCCCCGGTGATTACGCGGGACGCCTGGTCGAAGCCGCAGGTCTGAAGGGATTTCGGATCGGCGGCTGTCATGTGTCCGAAAAGCATGCGAACTTCATCATCAACGACCGCGGCGCCAATGCGACCGACATCGAAACCCTGATAGACACCGTTCGCCAAGAAGTCATGCGCCGCTTCGGGGTCGCGCTCGAACCCGAAGTCCGGATTCTGGGCACGGGAGGGGCACGATGACTGCGGGTATGACCACGGCACAACGCCAGGAAGCGCTCGAACTGGCCGCGTGCGCGGGCAAGGTAGTCGTGCTGATGGGGGGGCATTCGGCTGAACGTGAGGTCTCCCTGCGTAGCGGCGCTGCCATACTGGACGCGCTACGCACGATCGGATGTGACGCCACGGGTATCGACTGGCGAAACGATCACCTCGAGGCATTGCTTGCGAAACGACCCGACCGCGTGTTCATCGCGCTGCATGGTCGAGGCGGTGAGGATGGTTGTCTGCAGGGCGCGCTCGAGATCGCGGGCATCCCGTACACCGGCAGCGGCGTGCTGGGCTGTGCACTCTCGATGGACAAGGTACGCTCCAAGCGGATCTGGCGCGCGGCCGGGCTGCCGACTCCTGACTTCCTGGTTGCGGATGACTGCGCGGGAACGGACGAGATCCTCTCGCGGCTCCAACTGCCCGTGATGGTCAAACCGGCGCGTGAGGGTTCGAGTATCGGGATCAGCCTGGTCGAAGCAGCCGGCGCGATACCGGAAGCCCTCGCGCTCGCCCGCCGCTACGATTCGAATGTCCTGATTGAGACGTTCATCACGGGCAGCGAGTACACGCTGTCGATCGTCGACGGTACTGCGCTTCCGCTGATCAAGCTCGAGACCCCCCGGCGCTTCTACGATTACGAGGCGAAGTACCACGCCACCACGACGCGGTATCTCTGCCCCGCGGGATTGCCGCCCGACCTTGAAACCGTCATTACGGAGTTCGGGCAGGCCGCCTTCGCGGCGCTCGATGCCAGGGGTTGGGGGCGCGTGGACCTGATGGTCGACATGGACGGACGGCCGTGGCTGATAGAACTGAACGCCGTGCCCGGCATGACGGATCATTCACTCGTCCCGATGGCGGCACGACAGGCCGGCTGGCCGTTCGAGTACCTCGTGGCGCGCATCCTGAAAAGCAGTCTTGGGGAGCGGTCATGACGCAGGCGGTGCGTCGCCAGGTTCCGACGGTCCCCACGGAGCCGCTCGTCAGCCCGCGTGCGTTCGTGGCGATGGTCATCACGTTGGGGGTGCTGGCCGTACTGGGCTATGTGGGCCAGTCACTCAGCCGCTCGACCAACTTCCCGATTCGCACGGTCACCGTGGAGGGGAATTTTCTGTTTCTGACGCCTGGTTACATCCAGTCGCTCGTCTCCCGTTCCCTGCAGGGTGGGTTTTTCCAGATCGAAGTGCAGGAGATCCGGGCCGCGCTGCTCGAGGAGCCCTGGGTACGAGACGCGCAGATCGAGCGACGATGGCCGGACGTCGTGCGGGTGACGATCGAAGAGCAGGAACCTACCGCAAGGTGGGGTGAACACGCGTTGCTCAACACGGCCGCCGACGTGTTCGCCCCCAACCCCGGCACGTTTCCGCGAGGGTTGCCGCGACTGAATGGTCCGGTCGGCAGCGAACTGGAAGTTCTGACCACCTACCGCATGGTCAGCGGGCACATGCGGGCACTCGGACTCAAGGTCGCGTTGCTCGAGCTGTCCGAGCGGGGCGCGTGGATGGTCGGACTCGAGGGGAATACACGACTGTTGCTGGGGCGCCACCGGATCGAAGAGCGCCTTGCGCGCTTCCGGGTTGCCTATGACCTGGCGCTGAAGGCCACTTGGACGGAGATCGCGTCGGTGGATCTGCGCTACACGAACGGGTTCGCGATCCGGGGGAGGACGCGAGAGGCTGTTGGCCCCGGCGCCGCGTCGAGAGGGGGCTAGGAATGTCCGGGGTTGCACATGGCCAGATGACTGGAGGGGCCGGAAACTCATGGTGAGAAAACAGGAAAAGAATCTGCTGGTCGGGCTCGATATCGGCACGTCCAAGGTGGTCGCGATCGTCGGCGAGGTGTCTCCAGAGGGGGGCATCGAGGTCATCGGGATCGGGTCGCATCCTTCGAAAGGGTTGAAGAAGGGAGTCGTGGTCAACATCGAATCGACGGTGCAGTCCATTCAGCGCGCCGTCGAGGAAGCCGAACTGATGGCAGGGTGCGAGATCAGGTCGGTCTACGCGGGGATTGCGGGGGGACACATCCGCAGCCTGAATTCGCATGGCATCGTTGCCATCAAGGAGAACGAGGTGAACCACGGCGACGTCGACCGTGTCATCGACGCCGCGCGTGCCGTCGCCATACCCGCCGACCAGAAGATCCTCCACATCCTGCCGCAGGAGTTCATCATCGATGGGCAGGAAGGGATCAAGGAGCCCGTCGGCATGTCCGGCGTCCGGCTCGAGGCCCGCGTGCACATGGTCACGGGGGCAGTCAGCGCCGCCCAGAACATAGTAAAATGCGTCAGACGGTGCGGACTGGAAGTGGACGATGTTATCCTTCAGCAGTTGGCGTCGTCCTACGCCGTCTTGACCGAAGACGAAAAGGACCTCGGCGTGTGTCTGTGCGATATCGGGGGCGGTACCACGGACATCGCGGTGTTTGCGCACGGAGCGATCCACCATTCCGCGGTGATACCGATCGCGGGGGATCAGGTCACGAACGATATCGCCGTGGCCCTGCGTACACCGCCGCATCACGCCGAAGACCTCAAAATAAAATACGCCTGCGCGCTCACCCAGCTCGCGAATCCAGAAGAAACAATCGAAGTGCCCAGCGTCGGCGAAAGACCGCCGCGTCGGCTTTTGCGCCAGACGCTGGCCGAAGTCGTGGAGCCGCGCTACGAGGAGTTGTTCAACCTCGTGCTCGCCGAACTGAAGAGAAGCGGGTTCGAGAGCATGGTCGCGGCGGGCATTGTGCTCACCGGGGGCGGGGCAAAGATGGATGGAGCGATCGAACTGGCGGAGGAGGTATTCAACATGCCGGTCCGTCTCGGGTCTCCCCAGTACGTCAGCGGACTGGTGGACGTCGTTCGCAATCCCATTTTTGCCACCGGCGTCGGTCTGCTGCTCTTCGGCAGCGAGGCGTCGCGCAATGCCATTCACCGGGGCAGGGTCGAGTCCCCGGCGAGTCTGTGGGAAAGAATGAAAAACTGGTTCCAGGGAAATTTCTGACGTCGGCGCCGAATCATGCAAGAGCGCCTCGGAATGGAAGCAATCGGAAAGCGAATGCTGGTCAATACACTACACGATGCGATACCTGTCGAGCGGCGATCTGACGCTGCCGGGGTGGCGCGGAGCGGAGGGCTATTCTCATGTTCGAACTGATGGATGCATATGGGCAGAATGCGGTCATCAAGGTCATCGGCGTTGGCGGTGGCGGTGGCAACGCCGTCCAGCATATGTTGAGCGCCAATATCGAAGGCGTGGAGTTCGTCTGTGCCAACACGGACTCCCAGGCTCTGCGCAGTTCCACCGTCAAGACAGTCCTCCAGTTGGGCGGTGACATCACCAAGGGACTGGGCGCCGGTGCCAATCCCGACATTGGTCGCCAGGCCGCGCTTGAGGATCGTGATCGCATCAGCGACGTGCTCGAGGGGGCCGACATGGTGTTCATCACGGCGGGGATGGGGGGCGGAACCGGGACTGGTGCCGCCCCGATCGTCGCGCAGATCGCGAAGGAAATGGGCGTACTCACGGTGGCTGTCGTGACCAAGCCGTTTCCCTTCGAGGGCCGAAAGCGAATGGAGATCGCCGACCACGGCATCAAGGAACTCAGCCAGTATGTCGATTCCCTGATCACGATACCGAACGAAAAGCTGCTCAGCGTGCTCGGGCGGGACATCAGCCTGTTGAACGCGTTCAAAGCCGCGAACGACGTACTGCTCGGGGCCGTCCAAGGGATCGCGGAACTCATCACATGCCCCGGCCTGATCAATGTCGACTTCGCCGACGTCCGGACCGTGATGTCCGAGATGGGGATGGCGATGATGGGAACTGGTCGCGGCAAGGGACCGCAACGGGCAAAGGACGCCGCCGAGGCGGCCGTGTCCAGCCCGTTGCTCGAAGACATCAATCTCGCTGGAGCGCGCGGAATTCTGGTGAATATCACCTCGGGCGCCGACATCACGATGGGAGAGTTCGAGGAGGTCGGGAATACGGTCAAGGCGTTCGCGTCAGACAACGCGACAGTCGTTGTCGGCACCGTGATCGACGAGAACATGGACGGGGAGGTGCGGGTCACCGTGGTCGCCACCGGAATCGGGGCGCCCGAGGCCGTGGCAAAGCCCAAGGAAACCCAGCGCGAAGTTCCCGTGTCGCCACGGGAGCAGATTTCTGTCGTGTCGAAACCGGAGCCGGAAGTGGACTACAAGTCACTGGAACGTCCGGCGATAATCCGCAACCGGATTGACCCGCACGAAGCACTTGCCGGGTCCAATTCCCGATCTGACTACCTTGATATACCGGCATTCCTGCGACGCCAGGCGGACTGACGGAGGGAGTTAAGTAGTCGTTAATCCCGGCCGTGCCCTAATGACGCCGCATCGGCAGCAGGTAAGGCTTTGAAAGGCTTGGGATAGGCGGAACGTGTGCTATGATTCGCCCGGCCTGGGGCCTTGCTTGGGGGAAGCGGGGAACGAATGCTGAGACAACGCACTTTAAAGAACGTCATCCGGGCAACCGGGGTTGGCTTGCATACTGGTCGCAAAGTGTTCGTGACCTTGCGACCGTCAGGTCCGGATACGGGCATCACATTCCGCCGCGTCGATCTCGAACCACCTGTCGAAATCCCTGCCCGCGCCGAGTACGTCGGCGACACCAGCCTCTCCACGAGTCTGGTCCTCGAGGGCACCCGGATTTCAACGGTCGAACACCTGCTCTCGGCGTTTGCCGGTCTCGGCATCGATAACGCCATCGTCGATCTCAGCGCACCTGAAGTCCCGATCATGGACGGGAGCGCCGGGCCCTTCGTTTTCCTCATCCAGTCGGCCGGGTTTCAGGAGCAGGAAGCGCCCAAGCGATTCATTCGCATAAAAAAATCAATTGGCGTGCAGGAAGGGGACAAGTGGGCCCGGTTTGAACCGTTCAGCGGTTTCAAGGTGTCATTCGCAATTGAGTTCGACCACCCGTTCTTCCAGATGGCGCGCAAGCAGGCTGAAATCGACTTTTCGACGACGTCCTTCGTCAAGGAGGTCAGCCGCGCGCGAACTTTCGGATTCATGCGGGACGTGGAATGGCTTCGTGGTCGCAATCTCGCGCTCGGCGGGAGTCTGGACAACGCGGTAGTAGTCGATGATTACCGTATTCTGAACGAGGACGGCCTGCGCTACGAAGACGAATTCGTGAAGCACAAGATCCTCGATGCCATCGGTGATTTGTACCTCCTCGGACACAGCCTGATCGGAGCGTTCCACGGATACAAGTCCGGTCACGAGCTCAACAACCAGCTGCTTCGCAAGCTGCTTGCCACGAAGGGAAGCTGGGAACTCGTCACCTTCACGGCGGACGAGGAAGTTCCCATCTCTTATATGCAGGCCATTCCGGCAGTCTGAACCGCCCCAACCGTTGCCTCTGGCCCAGGCTATGGGGCGAGCCGGCGCGCGACGTGCACATCGACCCGGCGGACTCCAGCCAGTTCAGGCGTGTCCCGCGCCCAGGAAATCACGTCCGGAGCCATGTAGCGGAGCCGAGTGACCCAGACGGGCGTCTGGGCTACCAGTACGAGGGTCCCGTCCTCGCGTACCCCGGCTACTTTGCAGTGCTTTGTGAAAGCGTCGCCGAAGCGCGCACCCAGGAGTTGTTCAAGCGTCTGAAGCTGGCGCGCGCGCGCCAGCAGCTGATGCAGTGTTGCGCTGGACGACATCACGTCGTCGAGGGGCCGAGGTCTCTTCACTGGGTCTCCATCGAGCGAGGCCTGGGAGCGCCGGCGCGCGTTGAGTTGACGCCGCGAGCTGTCACCGGGGTTTGTTACACTATGCGGCGCTTCGCGTGGACCTTGCAATGTTCCACGCGCGGCGCCCGCGGTCGAGACGGTCGCCAGATGCCACTTTCCAGAGGATTTCATGAGCGCTAGTTCCCCTACCCTCGGCAGGCGCGTCATGCGTTTCTTCTTTGGCAGCCGGAATGATCGGCTGCTGAAAAGAATGCGCAAGACGGTCGAGGCGATCAACGCACACGAGTCCGCGCTGGCCCAGCTCTCCGACGACGAACTGGCGGCCAAGACAGCGGAGTTCAGACAGCGGATTGTCGAAGGTGCATCGCTCGACTCCCTGCTGTCGGAAGCATTCGCCGTCGTGCGCGAAGCGGGAAAGCGCGTTCTGAACATGCGGCACTTCGACGTGCAGCTCATCGGCGGTATGGTTTTGCACCAGGGGCGTATTGCTGAAATGCGAACAGGCGAGGGCAAGACTCTCGTCGCGACCCTTCCGGCATACCTGAACGCGCTGGTCGGACGTGGCGTGCACGTCGTCACTGTGAACGACTACCTCGCACGACGCGACGCCGAGTGGATTGGGAAGATCTACCGTTTCCTCGGTCTCTCGGTCGGCGTGGTGGTATCCGGTCTCTCGCAGGAAGCGCGCAAACAAGCTTACGCGGCCGATATCACCTACGGAACGAACAACGAATTCGGGTTCGATTACCTGCGTGACAACATGGTTTTCGCCAAGGAACAGCGGGTCCAGCGCGATCTGCATTACGCGATTGTGGACGAAGTGGATTCGATCCTGGTCGACGAGGCACGCACGCCGCTCATCATCTCCGGCCCGACGGAGGATCGGAGCGACCTGTACGTCAAGGTGAATGCCCTGATCCCACTGCTCAAGCGGCAACAGACAGAAGACGGTGAAGGTGACTATTCGGTCGATGAGAAGGCGCGCCAGGTCCACCTGACAGAAGCGGGGCACGAGCACGTCGAGGAACTCCTGATCTCCAAGGCGCTGCTCCAGCCCGGCGATAGCCTGTACGCGGTATCCAACATCGGTCTGATGCATCACATCAACGCGGCGCTCAGGGCCCATGCGTTGTTCACCCGCGATGTAGATTACGTGGTGAAGGATCGGCAGGTCGTGATCGTCGACGAGTTCACCGGACGAACGATGCCGGGACGCCGATGGTCGGAAGGACTTCACCAGGCAATTGAGGCGAAGGAAGGGGTTCCTATCCAGCTCGAGAACCAGACACTCGCCTCGATCACCTACCAGAACTATTTCCGGCTGTTCCAGAAGCTTGCCGGCATGACGGGTACTGCCGATACGGAGGCATACGAGTTCCAGCAGATCTATGGGTTGGAAGTCGTGGTGATCCCGACGCATCGTCCAATGGTCCGCCAGGATCTCGGCGACGTGGTATTTCTGACTGCGCAGGAAAAATACAAGGCGATTGTCGACGACATCAAGGATTGCCTCACGCGCGAGCAGCCGGTGCTCGTGGGAACCACGTCGATCGAGACCTCCGAGTACCTGTCGGATCTCCTCAAGAAGGAGGGGATCCAGCACCAGGTGCTGAACGCGAAGTTTCACGAGAAGGAAGCCCATATCATCGCGCAGGCCGGTCGCCCCGGCAGTGTGACCGTTGCCACCAACATGGCAGGTCGTGGAACGGACATTGTTCTGGGCGGCAGCCTGGAAGCCGAACTGAGTACCCTCCCGCCCGACGCCGACGAGAGCACCCGTGAGCAGGCTCGGGAAGCGTGGCAGGCACGCCACGACGCCGTCATCTCGGCCGGCGGGCTGCATATCATCGGCACCGAGCGGCACGAATCCCGACGAATCGACAACCAGCTGCGAGGTCGAGCGGGTCGACAGGGGGATCCGGGTTCCAGCCGGTTCTATCTTTCGCTCGAAGACAGCCTGATGCGCATATTCGCATCCGATCGCGTGGCTGGCCTGATGCAGAAGCTCGGGATGCAGGAAGGAGAAGCGATCGAACATCCATGGGTCACCAAGGCCATCGAGAACGCGCAACGCAAAGTCGAGGGGAGGAACTTCGATATTCGCAAGCAACTGCTCGAGTTCGACAACGTCGCTAACGACCAGCGTCGACACGTGTACGAACAGCGCAGAGAACTCATGGAAGCGGACGATGTCTCGGAGAACATACGGGGGATCAGGCACGATGTCGTCAATGAACTGATCGACGAGTTCATTCCACCTCAGAGTTATCACGAGAGCTGGCGGATCGATGAACTCGTCAACATGCTGCAGTCCGAGTTCGGTCAACCGATTCCCGTCGCCGATTGGATGCAGGCCAACGAGAACCTCACGGAAGAGGAAATACGCCAGCGCGTCCTGCAGGCGATCGAGCAACGCTACACGGAAAAGGAGCTCCAGGTTGGACCGGACGTGATGCGCCAATTCGAACGTGCCGTCATGCTGCAGGTCCTCGACGGGCACTGGAAGGAGCATCTTTCGGCGATGGACCACCTGCGGCAGGGCATTCACCTGCGTGGTTACGCGCAGAAGGATCCGAAGCAGGAGTATAAACGGGAAGCGTTCGACATGTTCGCCAAGATGCTGCAGGCGCTGATGCGCGACGTGGTCGGTATCCTGTCGAAAGTGGAGGTCAAGGCACGGGAAGACGTGGATGCGCTCGAGGCACAGCGTCGGCGCGAATCCGAGATGAAGCAGATCGAGATTCACGAATCCACGGATGCTTTGCACGAACCGGAAGAACCTGCTGGCACGGCGGTACCGCAGCACGCGACGGTCAGGCGCGGTGCAAAGGTCGGCCGCAACGATCCGTGTCCCTGCGGATCCGGCAGGAAGTTCAAGCAATGTCACGGGAAGTTGAACTGAGGGATCGATGGAACACCTCATACCGAATGTGGCGCCTGCATCAATCGCGGGAGTCCGCCTCGCTACCGCGGCCGCCGGGGTGCGCAAAGCGGGAAGAGTCGACCTCTGCCTGATCGAGATTGCCCCCGGCGCGCGGGTCGCCGGGGTGTTCACGCGAAACGTCTTCTGCGCAGCGCCGGTCACGATCGCCCGCAGGCATCTCGACGAGGGCACCCCGCGCCTGCTCGTGATCAATTCGGGCAACGCGAACGCCGGAACGGGTCAACAGGGATTCACGGACGCGATGGACGTTTGTGCCGCCGCCGGTCGGTTGCTCGGCTGCGATGCAACTGCCGTCCTTCCGTTCTCCACGGGTGTCATCGGTCAGCGTTTGCCGGCGGAACGTATTGTGTCCGTACTTCCCCAGGCTATTGGCGCGCTCGAGGAGTCAGCCTGGGAAAGCGCCGCCCGGGCGATCATGACCACGGATACGGTTCCGAAATGGGCGAGCGCGGACGTGTCAACATCGTTGGGTACCTTCAAGGTGACAGGGATCGCGAAGGGTGCCGGAATGATCAAGCCGAACATGGCCACGCTGCTGGCGTATGTCGCCACCGATGCGCCGATCCCCTCCGATGAGCTACGGTCCCTTGTCGCCCGGGTTGCGGATCGGTCATTCAACCGGATCACGATCGACGGCGACACTTCGACCAATGACAGCTTCGTTCTGATCGCGACGGGCGATACGCGCCAGACGCCTCTCACGGAATCGCATCCGGCATGGCCCGATGTCGTAGCCGCAGTGGACTACGTGTGCCGCGAACTCGCGCGCGCCATCGTGGGGGACGGGGAGGGCGCTACCAAGCTCGTTGCAGTCAAGGTCAGCGGTGGCCGAAGTGAGAATGATTGCCTGAAGGCCGCTTACGCCGTCGCAGAGTCGCCGCTCGTGAAGACGGCGCTCTTCGCGAGCGATCCGAACTGGGGGCGCATACTTGCTGCTGTTGGTCGATCCGGTGTGACGGAACTCCGCATGGAGGACATTCGGATTGCGCTCGATGACTACGCGGTGATCGAGGGTGGCGAACCGGTCGCAGACTATGACGAGACAATTTCGGCGCGGATCATGGCGAAGAGGGAATTCGACATCCGCATTCAGATCGGGCGTGGGCCCGCGAGCGCCGAAGTTCTGACCTGCGACTTTTCGTTCGACTACGTGAAGATCAACGCCGAATACCGTACCTGATTATCGCGTGACTCACGCTTCTCCGCTGCACGTTGCTGCCGCGGTCATCCGGAACCCGGACGGACGGGTTCTGCTCGCTCGGCGTGGCGTGCACCAGGAACACGGCGGGCTGTGGGAGTTTCCCGGTGGCAAGCTCCAGCCCGAGGAACCTGCACTGCAGGCGCTGGCGCGGGAGCTTCACGAGGAACTCGGTATCTCGATCCGGCAGGAAGCAACGTTGCCGCTGATCGAAGTGACGTATCCCTATCCGGCGCGCGTCGTGCAGCTTCAGGTCTTTGAAGTGTTCGCGTGGTCAGGCGAACCACACGGCCGGGAAGGCCAACTGATCGAGTGGGCCGATGCGAGCACGTTGCGTTCGCGGCAGTTTCCGGCGGCAAATCTGCCTGTCGTCAGCGCGGCGCTTCTGCCCCGAATCCTGCTCGTAACCCCGGAACCGGACGATGAAGAGGCGTTCTTCAGCGGGCTGCGGCAAAGTCTCCTCAGCGGGGTGAAACTCGTCCAGTTCCGTGCGAAATCACGGTCCGGCGACGATTTTGCCAGGCTCGCATCCGCCGCGATCGCGTGCTGTCGCGCGCACGATGCGCGCATCCTGCTGAACGGCGACCCGGGACTTGCCCTGGAAGTCGGTGCGGACGGCGTTCACCTGTCGTCCGCAGCTGTGCGCAATCATGCGTATCGCCCTGTTCCCGCCGACAGGCTGCTCAGCGTGGCGTGTCACTCGCCGCAGGAACTCGCGGAAGCACGCCGCGTGGGGGCCGATCTCGTGTTGTTGGGGCCTGTGCTGGCGACGGAAACACACCCGGAGACGCCACCGCTCGGGTGGCGACTCGCCTCGGCATGGCGCCCGCTGGCAGGCTGTCCCGTGTATGCGCTGGGCGGACAGTCCGTGGCTACCTTGCCTGAGGCAGTGGCCTGCGGCTTACAGGGAAGCGCAGGGATTCGCGGGTTCTGGGCAATGGGGTCGCCGCTTCCGGATCCCCGTTTGCGCGTGCTTGTGACGTGAGTGCACGCGTGGGCGTGGCCGGACCTCAGAGCGAGCAGCAATGCAGGTCGAACCAGATGTCTTCCTGTACGAGCTGCGGACGTGCATTGGGATCTGAGTGACGCAGGAACCGGACTGAGAATCGATGCTTGCCGCCGCTGATCTCCGGATAGCAGTCGCTCTCCTC
>JBFWUN010000007.1:107761-113432 GCA_050247235.1 Gammaproteobacteria bacterium | reverse complement strand
TAGGGGCTCAGAGCCCAGCTGACAACCTTGGCGAGCCCCAGGTAGCCGGCGAGGTTGTCGTACGGCGCGCTGCCGCTCCAGGGCATCGCCATCCTGAACATCAGCGCGACAACCACTGCGGCCGAAACGGCACTGGAGAATCGAAGGTTGCGGCGGTATCCCGAGGAGTTCATCGCGATCTGGCGTGTCGTTCAGTGGCTGCGGCGCGATCGGCGCGTCCACTGTTATTGGTTGTTGGGTATCACTTTTCCCATGGATCACCCCTCCTTCCCCTCCCGCTTGCGCCGCGCAACCGCCAGCTGCGCCTCCCACTCCGCCTGCCGCCGCGCGATCTCCTCCCGCGTCAGCCGCGCAACGTTGGAGTAATCGAGCTTCCATTCCGGACTGTCCGCCCAGCGGAGCGGGGACTGTACCGTGGTCCTCGCCGCGGGCGCGGACTCCAGCACACGCAGCGCCAGTTCCAGCGTGAAGTCCTGCGACGCTGCGTCGTGCGGCCTGCCGGCAGGATTGCCCAGCGGGAAATCGCTGAAGAGGAAGCGCGGCACACCTGCCAGCTCCACGATGTCCTTCGCACAGCCCATCACGATGGTCGGAATGCCGTGGGCTTCGAGCAGGCGTGCAACCAGACTCACGGTCTGGTGGCACACGGGTCAGACGGCGACGAGCAGCGCGGCGTCGACGTGGTCTTCCCGGCAGCGCTTCAGGATCTCCTCCGCGTCCACGTCCAGGGTAGTGCGGTGCGATCGGTTGGTGGGCGCGCCGTGGAAGCGCGCAGCAAGCCGGCCCAGCCGGCCATTCCGCACCGCACGGCGGAGCGCCGGCAGCGGGAACCAGCTGTCCGGGTCCGTCGCCGTGGTGTGCTGGCGGTCGTACCCGATGTGCGAGATGCGCAGGTCGTGATCGATCGCGGTATTGCCGGAATACACGGTGTAGAACTTCGCGGCGGCGTTGTACGGTGCACCGGGCCCCTGGTCTCCCTTGTCCGGCTGAAAGGGCGCGGCGGTGGTGACCAGCGCGAGTGTCGATTGCGCCAGCGGTTTCTTCAAGGGCATGAACGGGACCTCTGCATACTGCGCCCAGCGGTACGGTGTGCCGAAACCGAGCGTCACGTAGTACTCGCGGATGCGCGCGAGGTACGGCACCGGCTGATCGTGCGGGGGTGCGAAGCCGAGTGCGGAGTCGGCAGGATCCTGGTCAGTGGTCATCAGCGTCTCTCCCTCTGCGCCTGCTGAGCGGCGCGGTAGGCCTGGATGCGAACGCGCAGGCCGGGCCGCGTGACGCGAACGGGCGCTGCTCAACTTACAATCTCCCTGAATCGATGATGGCCAGGCCGACTGCTCTCTCAGTCCGTGATTGGCTCCGCGGTAAGTCTTACCCCTAGCGCCTTCGCCACTTTCACCACCGTATCGAACCGCGGCTTGGCGCCGGGTGCGAGGGCTTTGTATAGGCTCTCGCGACCGAGCCCCGATTCCCGCGCCACCTGTGACATACCCTTTGCACGGGCGATGTCCGAGAGTGCAAGCAACAGAAGATCCGGGTCATCTGCTTCGAGCACAACAGTCATGTATTCGGCGATTGCCGCTTCATCATCGAGATAGCGGGCGACATCGAACGGTACAAGTTTCGGGCGCTTCCTGTTCGCTTTCATCTGTCCAAGTCCAGTTCTTGAAGTATGCGAAGGGCTCGCCTGATGTCCCTGGTCTGCGTGGACTTGGTGCCACCACAGAGTATGACCACCAGGACTCGTCCCCGACGCGTGAAATACAGTCGATAGCCCGGTCCGAAATGGATGCGCATTTCAGACAAGCCTCCTGCAACGGCGGCCCAATCGCCAAGGTTTCCACCTTCAGCCTGCCGCAGCCGAGCGACGATCCGGATCCGGGCTTGTTTGTCCGCCAGGTCATCGAGCCAGTCCTGGAACTCGTCCACGAGCTGAACAGTGAACATGGCGTGATTGTATCCTTTCGGATACGAAATTGACAGGAAGTGGCGTGAGCAGGGTTGAGCTCAGTGTGAAGCCTGCCAGCGGCGCGATGAACCTGGACGCGATCGCGCAGGAGGCGCGCACCAGCGCGCTCGATCACTCGGACACCTGCCTTGCCTCCGCCGACCTGTCCCACAAAGCGGAAAATGGGGACATCTCAGCCGCTCCGCGCCTCCACAGAGCGATCCCACAAGTTGGGTACCTCGGGGGAGGAATAGCCGGAAACGAACACCTTGGCCGCGCCGGTCAGCGGATCGAATGCGTGGCGGCGCACCGCCCCGATGTTCGCGCCGTACACGTGGATGCTGATGGAAGCCCGGTCCGGCAGCGCGTTCGCCACCTCGTGGATGTCGCCGAGCGTCGGCGAGACGATTTCGATCGCGCCGGGTTCGCAGCGCGCGGCTTCGTGCGCGGTGAGCCGCCCGTCGGGACCGCGCGTGTAGCGCCGGCTCGTCTCGGCGCCGCGCAGCACGCCGATCAGGCCCCACACCGTGTGATCGTGGATCGGCGTCCTCTGTCCCGGCCCCCAGACGAAGCTGACCACGGAGAAACGCTCGCGCGGGTCGCAGTGCAGGAGGTACTGCTGGTAGTGCTCCGGATGCGGCGCGGCGAACGGTGGCGGCAGCCAGTCATCCGAGGCGATGAGCGTGGCAAGCAGACGCCGCGTTTCGGCGATGCACGCGGCCTCATCTACGGTGCGTTCGAGGAGCGTCGTCATTCCCAGCACGAAATCCCGCAGCGGTGCGATGTTCATGCCTGCACTCCGGATCGCGCACGCAGCGGTCCCAGGACTTCCTCGTTGTGTTCACCGAGCGCAGGCGGCGGGCGCCGCACCGGCGCCCCTTCGCCGGACATCTTCAAGGGCGAGACGAACGTGCGCGTCTCCCGCCCGGTCGGCAATGTCAGCGGCTGCACCCAGCCCATGTGCACCACCTGCGGATCGGCGAGCACCTCGGAGTACCGGTTGAGGGGCGCACACGGTACGCCGGCGGCGCGGAAGCGCTCGAGCCATGTAGCCGCGTCCGCGCGGGCGAACTCTGCTTCCAGGATCTCGCGCAGTGGTTCCTGGTGCTGCGCGCGGGTGGTCGGGGTGGCGAAGCGCGGATCCTCCAGCAGATCCGGGCGACCAACCGTCTCGCACACCGCGCGCCACAGCGCGTTGTTGCCCGCCGCCATCGCGAAGTAACCCGCGCGCGCAGTGAACACGCGGTACGGCGCATTGCGCGGATGCGCCGAACCGAGCCGCTCCGGATCACGTCCGCTGCCGAAGTACTCGGAAGTCTGCAGCGCCGCGATCGCGAGCGTCGCACCGAGCATCGGCACGTCCAGGTGGGTGCCGCGCCCCGTGGCCGCGGCCTGGCGCAGCGCGGAGACGATGCCGAACGCGCCGTAGAGCCCCGCGGAGAAATCCGCCAGCGGCACACCGCACTTGACGGGCGGGCGATCCGGTTCACCGGTCACGTGCATGATGCCGCTCATCGCCTGCACGGTGAGGTCGAAGCCGCCTTCCTGCGCGCGCGGGCCGCTCTGGCCATACGCGGAGATGGAGCAGTAGACGAGGCGCGGATTCAACGCCGCGAGCGCCCCGTAACCGGCGCCCAGGCGGTCCATCACGCCGGGGCGGTTGTTCTCGATCAGCACGTCCGCGCCCGCGGCCAGCGCGCGGAAGAGCGCAAGATCTTCCGGGTCCTTCAGGTTCAACGTCACCGAGCGCTTGTTGCGGTTCAGCGACGCGAAATTCTCGCTGTAGCCGGCGTGGATCGGCGGCCAGCTGCGGAGCGTATCCCCACCGTCCGGGTTCTCCACCTTGACGACATCCGCGCCCATGTCCGCGAGCAGCATGCTGCAGAACGGCCCCGCGGCCACGTTGCACAGTTCGATCACGCGCACCCCGGCCAGCGGCAGTGGCGCGGTCTCCGGCGCCTGCGCGGCGGCGAGCAGCGCCTGCAGGTCTTCCGCGGTGGGCGTGCGGGCAATGCGTGGCAGGTGCGGCGCCAGGTAATCCCACGGCGGCGCGCTGTCGGTATACACATGGCCGGCGAGCCTGAACTGCGACGGATCGTCGAAACTCGCCGCGGACAGGCCCTGGATGTGCGGGATCAGGTCCGCCTTGGCAGCGAGCGGCGAACCGCAATCCGGACAGAAACCGCGCCAGGTGAAATGACCGCTGTCCCCGGTACGCCGCGAGTACCTGGGCTCGCCGCGCGTGAAGCGCACCGCCGATTTCTCGAATACCACGTTGACGGCGCCGCCGGTGCCGGTGGACCGCTGGCATTCGCGGCAATGACACACCCAGGTGAACATCGGGGGGGCATCGCATTCGTAACGGATGGCCCCGCAGTGGCAGCCGCCGGTGAGAGAGTGGGTCATGTCGGGCTCGCGGTCTCGTGAATCCCCGGGTCACGGGGCCTGGTATTCCTTGGGGTACTGGATGAACTCGAACAGGATGCCGAGGATCGACGCCGGGTGCGAGAACGCGAAGCGCACGTCTTCGCGGAACGCGCGCCCGGCGAAATCGACGAACGGCAACGTCAGCGTGCCCGGTGCCCCGGCGACGAAATGCACGCCCTTGCCCTGCAGGGTCTGCAGGGTGTCGTCAATATCGTCCACCGCGAACGCGACGTGGTGCAGGCCTTCGCCGCGCTTGCGCAGGAAGTCGGCGATGACGCCGGTGTCGCCGGTGGGTTCCATCAGCTCGAAATCCACCTTGCCGACTCGGCACATCCGGTAGCGCATGCCGTACTGCGCGACTTCCGTGACCTCGCCGGCGGTGGCGCCGAGCAGGTTCACCATCAGCGCGGTGGCCTGTTCGAGATCGCGCACCGCGACGCCGACTTCGGTGATGCGGCGGATATCCATGGCTCAGGGACTCGCGCTCATGCCTGCGCGCCCCAGGTGTTCCAGTACAGCACCTCGTCCAGCGGCTGGCGCACCGCGGGCTGGAAGTCGTCGCCGGTGTAGTACGCCACCGGCAGCAGCGCTGCCTGTGTCACGCCGTCCGGTATGCCGAGCACCGCGGCGGCCCGCGCCGCCTGCTTGAGATGAACCGTGGTCCAGCAGCAGCCGAGACCGCGCGCCCGCGCGGCCAGCATGAACGACCACGCTGCCGGGATGATGGAACCGTACGCGGAAGCCTGTTCGAACAGCGGCTGCGCAGGCAGATCGCCCTGGATGCAGAACATCACGTGCACCGGCACTTCGTGCAGGTGATCAGTGAGAAACACCGCGGAATCGATCATGCGTTGGGTGGCCGCGTTCACCGGCGCATTGCCCATCTTCGCGCGCGACGCTTCCCAGTAGGCGGCGAAGGAATCGCGGTAGATCTCCGCGAGCGCGGCGCGCCTGGCCGCATCCGTCACGATGATGAAGCGCCAGCGCTGGGTGTTGGTTTCGGACGGCGCCTGCAGCGCGATCTCCATGCATTCACGCAGCAGCGCCGGCTCGACCGGGCGGCCCAGGTCGAGCCGCAGCCGCACCGAACGGGTGGTGGTCAGCAGGTGATCGCAGGTGGCGATGTCGAGCGGTGCGGTCATGCGGGTCTCCGGGTGCGGGTGTCACCGCATCTTGGCGCGGAGCGCGGCGCGCGTGCAAGGCGGCCGCGTGACGTATCGGAAATGGCCTACCGGATGGAATCCATCGCACAGGCGCGCGTTCTCGTGAAGGCGGGTGGCTGGCACGCGCGCGGGA
>JBFWUN010000007.1:57500-107661 GCA_050247235.1 Gammaproteobacteria bacterium | reverse complement strand
GAGGTCAACGGCGGCCTTGCCCATGCGGGGATCGAATCCGACAATGCCGACAGGCTTTCCCGGAGACCAGTGCCGTGCCGCGCCGAGCGCGTCCTCCCACGCCCCCCAGCCCGCCGCACAACCATGCGCAGTGCGTCCAGAGCGCGCTGCTGGCGGCCGATCGCGTGTGCGCGAAACGGGCGATGCGGCTGACGCCGCTGCGACGACGGGTGCTGGAACTGGTCTGGTCACAGCACGAGCCGATCGGCGCCTACGACATCCTCGCGCAACTCGCCGTCGGTGGTCGCAAGCCGGCGCCGCCCACCGTCTACCGCGCGCTCGAATTCCTGATCGATGCCGGGCTCGTGCATCGCATCGAGTCGCTGAACGCGTTCAAGGGCTGCGATTCTCCCGAGCAGGTGCACCGTGCGCAATTCCTGGTCTGCCGCGCGTGCCACCGCGTGGAGGAGATCGACGATCGCTCGCTCGTGCGCGCGATCGAAGCCCGCGCGAAGAACTCGGGGTTCCGGCTGGCGCCGGAATCCTTCGAGGTGAAGGGTGTGTGCGCGGCGTGCGCGCAGGGCTGAGCGCGCGTCAGAATTCGTGGGTGAAACGGGCGAGCTGCGCGCGCAGCGTCGCGACCTCGCGCCGCAGGTCCTCGATGTGATCCAGCAGTTCCAGCGCGAGCGCGAGACCGGGCAGGTTGAGTTCCAGGTCACGCTGCAGGCGCTGCGCGCGTCTTGCCTGCATGACGGCATGTGGCGGAAAACGCCATTCCGCGGGGTGCGCACCCTCTGGCTTCAGCACGCCGAATTCCACGAACGTGTGCAGGTGTTCGACGGTCACGCCGCACAGTTCGCTGATCTCGTGCACGGTGTAGGCTGCGACGCCGTGTTCCAGGTCGAACACCCATCCTTCCGACGATGACATGGTCTAACCTCCCGCCAGTGCGGCGCGCGGATTGAACGAGGACTCGGCGGCGAGCGCTGCGAGCAGTTCGCGTTCGCGCGCGGTTGGCGCCGGCGGTACCACGACCTGCAGCACCACGTAGAGATCTCCCGGCGGCGTGCCGGTCAATCCCTTGCCGGCGAGCCGGAGCTTGCGTCCGGCCTGGCTCTGCGCGGGGATGGTCATTTTCACCGCGCCTTCGAGCGTGGGCACCGTCACGGCGGCGCCGAGCACCGCCTCCCACGGCGCGACCGGCAGCACCAGGGTGAGATCGCGGCCGTCGACGGTGAACAGCCGATGCGGTGCGTACTCCACGTGCAGGAAGAGATCGCCGGCGGGGGCGCCGCCGAGCCCCGGGTGTCCCTGCCCCTTCAGGCGGATCTGGCGGCCGGCTGGAATGCCCTTCGGAATGGACACCTTCAAGGTCTTCCGGGCCGGCGCTTCCGCCGCATGCGTCGGCGGCACTTCGAGCGTCAGGGTGCGCGTGCCACCGTGCTGCACCTCTTCCAGCGAGACCTGCAATGCGTAGTGGATGTCCTCGCCGGGCCACGCGCTGCCGGCACGGGGATCCGCGTGCGCGCCGCGCCCGAAGATCGCTTCGAAGAACTCGCTGAAGCGCTGCGCGTCGCGCGGGTCCACGCCCTGCGCCCCGCCGCGCGCCTGCCATCCGGGCGGCGGCTGGAATTCCTCGTCCATGCGCCCGCCGTAGCGCCGCAGCTCGTCGTATTCAGCGCGCCGCGCGGGGTCCTTCAGGACTTCGTAGGCCTCGCCGAGCTGCTTGAACTTCTCCTCGGCGTCGGGCTCCTTGCTGACGTCCGGATGGAACTTGCGCGCAAGCCGCCGGTACGCCTTCCTGATGTCGTCCGCCGAGGCGTCCGGGCTCACGCCCATCACTTCGTAGTAGTCGACAAACCGCATGGGATCACCCTGTTCCGATCATCTCGCAGGTGGTCCGCCCGCGCGTGGGCGGCCAGTTCCCGAGATGGTGACGGCCCGGCGCAAAAACAAGCGCCGTCGCGCGCGGACCTACAGGCGCGGTGGGGCGTGGGCGCCGCTCGCGCGCTCCGCCGCGTTCTGGCACGTCAGGCAGCGCAGTGCCGACGGCTGCGCGCGCAGACGCGCGAGCGGAATCGCCGTGCCGCAGTCCGCGCACGTGCCGTAACTGCCCGCACGCAGACGCTCCCGTGCCCGCTCCAGCGCCGCCAGTTCCTGGACGTCCCGTTCCACCGCGGCGATCTCGGTGGCGAGCTCCAGCGAGGCGACGGCCGCATCGTCGGTTTCCTCGAAATGGTTCGCCAGCTGCAGCACGGAGGGATCGTCGGACTGGCGCAGCCCGGCGACGATCTCCGCGCGCAAGGTGGCCATGCGGGTCTCGATCGCGCCCGCGAGTTCGGCGCGATCCTGGTCGGTCAGCAGCGATGCAGTCATGGGTTCACCGGCACACCAGGACGGGCAGCTTGGAGTGCGTGAGCACCTTGGTGGTCTCGCTGCCGAGCAGGAAGCCGGCGAGGCCGCGACGGCCGTGCGAGGACATCACGATCAGGTCGCACTTGCGGTTGCGCGCCACCTTGAGGATGGCCTGCCAGGGGTGCTCCTCCGTGATCATGACTTCCCCGCAGGTGACGTCGAACGCCCGCGCAGCCTTGGCGGCATCGGCCAGCACGCGCCGCGCATTGCGCTCGGCGTTGGCCTTGTATTCCTTGGGATCGATCACGATGGGCGCGTAGCCGATCGGATCGCCGTACACCGGCGGCATGTAGGGTGGCATCACGTGCGCGACGGTCACCTGCGCCTTGAGCGTCCTGGCGAGACGCGCGGCGGTTTTCACGGCCTTCAGCGACAGCTTGGAACCGTCACTCGGGACCAGGATGTGCTTGTACATGGGGATCCTTTCTGGCGCGGTTGCCGTTCTTGCGGAAAAGCTCGTCGGGGACGTCCGGTTGATTCTAGCCCGCAGGAGCGCGCCTCGCTTGACGGGTATCAACCACCGTCACGGCAGCACGACGACCACGCGCCCGGGCCGCGCGAGGAACTCTTGCAAGGTGGCGTCCTCGGGCGCGAGATCGCTGCGCGAGAGCACCAGCACCTGCACGCGTGCGGCGCGCGCCGCGGTGACCACCGCGGTGAGGGATGGGAGTGTCCGCTGGCGCGTGATGCGCGGTGTCCGCGGATCCGGCTCCGGCGGCAGCGTGTCGCGCGCGAACAGCACATGCAGCGCGCCCTGCAGCTTGTCCGCGAGAGCCTGCCCGGTGGACAGCACCTGGGCGTCGCGCGCGCCGTCACGGCAGACCACGCCGATGCGCGCGGTCCGTACGGCCGCGCCGAACGTGCGGGGACTGCCGAGCACCAGCACGTCCCGCCGGAGACTCGACAGCAGGCTCGCCAGGGATGCGCCGGGGGCTTCCTCGAGACGCGCGTCCAGCGCGTACTCGCGGCTCAGCGCCTGCAGCCGCAGGGTGCAATGCCGGGCCGCACGGACCCGCGCGCGTTGTGCGTGACGCGGTGTCCACGCACGCGGGACACCCGCGACATCGATCTGCTTCACGAATGGCAGCTCGGCGGCGACGTGCAGTCCGACGTTCGCACCCACGCGTACGATCAGCGGCCACGCATACGCGCGCGCGATGACCGCGCCGAGGTCGAAGAGCTCGTCCGCCACGACGCCCTCCCCCAGCGCGAGCACGACACGCGGCGCGGGCGCGGGCAGCAGCGCGTCATTCATCGTCGCGCCGCCCCCGTCGCCGGCCGTCCGCCGCCGCCCCGAAGCTCCGCCGGAGACGCGCGTAGCGCTGCAGCTTGCGATCCACCGCATGGTTCAGGGTGTCGGGCGGAAATGCGCCGTCCTCGCCGCGCGTACCGGCGGGTACCCCGGTCAGCAGCGCGAGCGCTTCATCGACGGTGGTCACCGCGTGAATCGCGAACGTACCCGCCGCCGCGGCGGCCACCACGTCCTCGCGCAGCATCAGGTGCTCGGTATTCGTTGCCGGGATCAGCACGCCCTGGCCGGGGGCGAGCCCACGCGCGCGGCAGATGTCGAAGAAGCCTTCGATCTTCTCGTTGACGCCGCCAATCGCCTGCACTTCGCCGAGCTGGTTCACCGACCCGGTCACCGCGTAGCGCTGCAGAATGGGCGTTTCCGCGAGCGAGGAGAGCAGCGCGCACAGCTCTGCGAGCGATGCGCTGTCGCCGTCGACGAACCCGTAGGACTGCTCGAACGTGATGCTCGCCGCCATCGACAGCGGCACCGTGGCGGCGAAGCGGGTGGCGAGGAAATGCGACAGGATCAGCACGCCCTTGGAGTGCAGCGGGCCACCGAGCTCGATCTCGCGTTCGATGTCGAGTACCCGGCCGTCGCCGATGCGGGTGGTCGCCGTGATACGTGACGGCAGCCCGAAAGAGATACTGTCCGTGTTCAGCACCGACAGCCCGTTGATCTGGCCGACGGCCGCGCCGTCGGTCGCGATCACCTTGACGCCGCGCAGGATGCTCTCCTGCAGCCGCTGCCGGACGCGGTCGACCCGCGCGAACTGTTTCTCGATGGCGCGGGTGATGTCGGCAGATTCGATCGATGCGTGACCGACCGACGCCGCCCAGTAGTCCGCCTCGCGGATCAGCTCGTCGATGCTGTGCACGTGGGTGGTCAGCCGCAGTGCATCGTCGGTCAGCCGCGCACACTGCTCGATGAGCGTCGCCACCGCCTCGCGCGTCAGCGGCCGCGCACAGGCTTCGCGCGCGAGATCGGCGAAGCGCCGCGCGTAAAGGAGCTCGATCTCGGCCGTGCGCGGCATCTGGTCCTCGAAGTCCGCGATGATCTTGAAGAGATCCCGGAACTCCGGATCGCCGCCTTCGAGCGCGTACAGCAGCCAGCGGTCGCCCACCAGTACCACCTTCACGTCGAGCGGGATGGGTGTCGGCTCGACGGACACCGTGGTCAGCAGGCTGAACTGCAGGTCGGAGGCATCGAGCCGGATCTCGCGCGCGTGCAAGGTGCGCTTCAGCGCCTCCCAGGCGAACGGCTGCATCAGCAGCTGGCGCGCGTCGATCACCAGGAAGCCGCCGTTCGCGCGGTGAAGCGCGCCCGCCTTCACCAGGGTGAAGTCGGTCATGAATGTGCCCATGAGCGCGCGGTGCTCGATGCGGCCGAGCAGGTTGCCGAGGCTCGGCAGGTCCAGCATCTCCACCGGCGCGCCGCGCGCATCGCGGTGGTCCACCAGCAGGTTCACCGCGTAGCGCTTGAAGAACTCGGTGCGATCGAACGCCTCCTGGAGCGGCCCGGGCTGCGGCGGCGCCGGCATGAACGCGAGCGCGTGCTCCGTGATGTCGTCGCCGACGATCCGCAGGTACGCCACCACCTCGGGCAGGTCACGATAGCGTCCGAGCAGATCCTCCACGAGCTGGTGCACCACGTACTCCGCGATCTCGCGGGTCAGCGCACGCAGACGTTCACGCGCTTCCTTGACCCAGATCGGGAACTGGCGCAGCACGTGCTGCAGTTCCTCCTGCAATGCTTCGATCTTCTGCTTCAGGCGTGCCTGTTCCTCGGGCGGGAGCTGCTGGAACACGCCGGGGTTCATGGCCTCGCCGTTGGTCCCCCGCGGCGCAAACGCAAATCCGGCGGGGGTTTCGAGCAGCAGCACGCCATCGGCGTTCGCGCGCTGGTTCAGCGCGTTCAGCGCTTCGTGCTGACGCTCCTGGACCTCCTCTTCGATCTCCTCCTGCCGGTGCCGGTTCTCCTCGCGCCCGAATGCTGCCGGCAGCGCGGTCTGCATGTCCTCGATGAGCTTGCGCATGTCCCCGGCGAGACGCGCGCCCTGCCCCGCCGGCAGGCGCAGCGCGACGGGCTTGCCGTCCTGCCGGAAGTTGTGCACGTAGCACCAGTCGTCGGGCACGGGGCGCTGCGCGGCTTCGCGGGCGAGCTCGGCGAGCACCAGGCTGCGCCGGCCGGTGCCATTGGGGCCGCACGCGAACACGTTGTAGCCGCTGCCCGCCATCCGCACGCCCATGCCGAGCGCCTCGAAAGCGCGGTCCTGGCCGAGCGGCGTGGCGAGCGGTTCGAGCGCGGAGGTGTCGGCGAACGGAAACACGGCCGGATCGGTCCGGCGGCGAAGCTGCGCGGGAGTCAGCGGTGTAGTCATGTCAGCGGCCTGTCGGCCGCGACGCGCGGGCACGTCGCGTAATCGCCATGTCATCCTCCCCTGTGCGCGCAACGTTAGCGCCGGTCGCCGGGTCCCGCCCTGACAGCGATCAGGTGTCGGCGGGTCGCGCCGTTCCATGGGGCGATCCGCGTCGCGCCGGGGACGCGGATACCGCCGAGTCTAGATCACGTCCCCGGGGGCGCAAATAGGCTATGCTGCCGGCCCCGATTGCCGTCCACCCTCGAATCTCCGCCATCGTGACCGCCACGCTCACCGATCCCCTGGTTGCACTGAAGGGCGTGTCGTTCGCACGCGGATCGCGCGTGATCTTCGATGGCGTGGACGTCGAGATCCCACGCGGCCGCATCACCGCGATCCTCGGTCCGAGCGGCGGCGGCAAGACCACCCTGCTCAGGCTGATCGGCGGCCAGCTCGCGCCGTCGGCGGGGACCGTCACGGTGTTCGGCGAGGACGTGCCGTCGCTGTCCGAACAGGCGCTGTACCGCCTGCGCCGGCGCATCGGCATGCTGTTCCAGAGCGGCGCGCTGCTGACCGACCTGGACGTGTTCGAGAACGTCGCGTTTCCGCTGCGCGAGCACGCGGCGTTGCCGGAATCGATGGTCCGGTCGATCGTACTGATGAAGCTCGAGGTCGTCGGCCTGCGCAACGCCCGGCATCTCTACCCACGTGAACTCTCCGGCGGCATGGCGCGACGGGTCGCGCTGGCGCGCGCGATCGCGCTCGATCCCTGGATGGTGCTCTACGACGAACCGTTCGCCGGCCAGGATCCGATCTCGATGGGGATCCTGGTCCGCCTGATCCGCGAATTGAATCGCACCTTGAAGCTCACCAGCGTGATCGTCTCTCACGATGTGAAAGAGACCGCCAGCATCGCCGACCTGATGTACCTCATCGCGGACGGACGCGTGGTGGCGCACGGGCCGCCGGCCGCGATGCTCGCCTCGCGCGAGCCGGCGGTCACGCAGTTCATGGAGGGTCTGCCTGACGGCCCGATGCCGTTTCACTACCCCGGGCCCGCGTACCTCGACGATCTCTTCGCGGAGCCGGAACCGTGACCGAGCCCCTCGCCCGGCTCGGCCGGCGGAGCCTCGCGACGCTCGAGCGGCTCGGCCGCGGCGGCGTGTTCCTGTGGCAGACGCTGGCGGGGCTCGGGGTGGCCGCGCGGCGGCCGGGGCTCGTGCTGGTACAGACCTGGGCGGTGGGGGTGCAGTCGCTGCTGATCATCGCGGTGTCCGGTGCGTTCGTCGGCCTGGTGCTCGGGCTGCAGGGCTACAACACGCTGGTCACGTTCGGCGCCGAGGAATCGCTTGGCACCGTGGTCGCGCTGTCGCTGATCCGCGAACTCGGGCCGGTGCTGACGGCGCTGCTGTTCGCCGGGCGCGCAGGCTCGGCGCTGACCGCCGAGATCGGGCTGATGAAAGCCACCGAGCAGCTCGCCGCGCTGGAGATGATGGGCGTGGACCCGCTGCGCCGGATCGTGGTGCCGCGGTTTCTCGCCGGGCTCGCCGCGATGCCGCTCCTCGCGTGCACGTTCACCGCGATCGGCATCCTGGGCGGCTATTTCTGCGGCGTCGGGCTGCTCGGGGTGGACGAAGGGGCGTTCTGGTCGCAGATGCAGCTGCACATCGAGCTGGGCGACGACGTGGTGCAGGGCGTGATCGTCAAGAGCATCGCGTTCGGCTGGGTGGTGACCTGGATCGCGCTGTTCGAGGGCTACGACGCAATCCCCACCTCCGAGGGCGTCAGCCAGGCGACGACGCGCACGGTGGTGCACGCCTCGCTCGCGGTGCTTGCGCTCGATTTCGTGCTGACCGGACTCATGTTCCATTAAGGTTCGCTGGGAAACACTCCATGAAAATCACCCGCACGATGGAAATTGGCGTCGGCGCGTTCGTGGCCCTCGGGCTCGCGTCCCTGCTGATGCTGGCGCTCAAGGTTGCCAACGTGAACACCCTCGGCGCGGCGGACGGCTACCGGCTGACCGCGCGCTTCGACAACGTTGGCGGGCTGCAGGTGCGCTCGCCGGTGCGGATGGGCGGCGTGCTGATCGGACGCGTGACGGATATCGACTACGACACGCGCACGTTCCAGGCGGTGGTCGGCATGCGGATCGATCCGCGCTTCACCGGCATCCCGCGTGATACCGCGGCGAGCATCTACACCGCCGGCCTGCTCGGGGAACAGTACGTCAACCTGGATCCGGGCGGCGAGGAAGAGGTTCTGAAGGAAGGCGATGCACTCGAAATGACGCAGTCTGCCGTGATCCTCGAACGCACGTTGCAGGAATTCCTGTACTCGAAGACGACACAAGGCGACAAGAAGTCCGATGAATAGACCCGATACCCGCAGGCGCGGGATGCTGTGGCTCGCGCTGCTTGCCTGGATGCTGGGCGCAACCACCCCGGCCCACGCGGCCGACGCCGAGCCGCCCGCGCAGACGCTGATCCGCACCGAGGCGGATGCGTTCATCGCGCGCCTGCGTACGGACGCTGCCACCAATGATGCCGATCCGTCGCACCTGCTCCGGACCGCCGAGGAGATGGTGCTGCCGCACTTCGACTTCGTGCTGATCTCGCAGCGCGCGCTCGGCCGTCACTGGCGTGCGTTCACCGACGAACAGAAGGCGCGCTTCGTGCGCGAGTTCCGCGCGATGCTGCTGCGGACCTATGCGCGGACCCTGAACGAACACCGGGACGCGACGGTCGGGTACCTGCCGTGGCGGGAATTGTCCCAGGGCGGTGTGCGGGTGCGCACGCAGGTCACGCGCAGTGACGGACCGCCCGTGCAGATCGACTACGAGGTCCGGCAGCGTGGCGACGCGTGGAAAATCTGCGACGTGACGGTCAACGGCGTCAGTCTCATCATCAGCTACCGTGCCGGTTTCCAGAAGGACATCGCCGCGCTCGGCGCGGAAGGGCTGATTGCGCAGCTCGAGGCGCGCAACCAGTCGTCCTGACCCTCGGCCCTGGCGGGGTATGCACGCGGCGGGAACCACCGCCCCGGGAGAGGCCTCGCGCATATTCACCGCGGGATCCCCCCGTCCGACACCTGCGATTCCGGGCCCGGGCGTCACGGGGTGCCCCGGCCGCTCCATGACCGACGCTCCTCGGAAAAATTACCGCTTGGCCCTGATGACAGGACTGAGGCCTGGACCTAGGCTGCACACTGCGGGGTCTCCCACGAAGCCGCCGCGCACCACGCTCAACGGTACGAACGGTCGCCAGACCGGAAACACGAGGATCCCGATGATCACGGCGAGAACTTTCCTCCTGTGCGGCGCGCTGCTGCTGATGCCATTCCTCCAGGCCAGGGCGATCACGACCGCCAGCGCGGAACTGGGTTTGGGTGACGCCCTGCTCTCGGACGCGCAGACCTGCAGTGGTCTCTGCACCGTGCAGTTCAACCGCGATCTCTTTCCGCCTACGCCGTTCTCCTACTACGTGGGGGGAGCTTCGGGCGCGAGCGCGGAATTCGGCACCCTGAAGGCCTCGGCCACGACCACCGCGCTTGGCGTCCACACCAGTGCAATCAGCACGGGCGCCAAGGCCGCCGCCGGATTCCAGGACTTCTTCACGATCGACGGCGGACCTCTGAACGGCACAATGGCCAAGTTGACCGTGCCGCTGTCGTTCAACTGGAGCTTCACGGGTACAAGTTCGGGTGGCGGAGTCGGCCTGCTGGGAATCGCGGAATTCTCGGTGCTGCTCGATCCGAACCTCGGCAGCAGCAAGACCAGGAGCCTCGCATTTCGCGAAGATTTCAATGGCTCGGGAAGTCTCGGCGGTTCCGGGCTGGAGACGATAGGGTTCAGCTCGTTCGCGTTTATCCCGTTCACGAACACGCCGGTTTTCACGCTCGATTTCCAGTTCGGCCAACCCATCAAGGTCAAGGCCGACCTGAAAATCACGATCGCGGGCAATGATTTCAACATCGAGGTGCCCGGCACGGCGCCGATTGCCGACTTCCTGGTGCAGCTCGATGCCGGCCACAGCGCCTACTGGGGTGGCATCCAGGCAGTCACGGATGCCGACGGCAACCCGGTGCCCTTCACCGTGACGTCGGTGAGCGGCCACGACTGGCTGCAGTCGAGCATCCCGCAGCCGGTCCCGCTGCCGGCAAGTGCCGGACTGCTGCTGTTCGGCGCGGGTGCGGTAGGCGCGTTTCAGCGCCGCACACGGGCCAGGCGCCGGCCCTTCACCCCGGCGCGCGCCGCCTGAACCACCCTCCCGGGCCCGCGACTCAGGGCACCCACATCGTTTCGGTCAGCCGCCAGTCGTCGGCCGCGATGTGGACATGCCACTCACCGGTGCGCAGTGCCGGCATGCGTGCCGCGTAATGGTGGGCGTCGACGCGCACCGCGCGCACATCCCGGTCGAATCCCGCGCGCGTCGCGTAGATCAGCTTGAGGTCGAGCGATGGTGGCGCCACCGCCGTGTCTCCTCCCTGCCAGCGCACCCGCAGCGTCCCTTCGCCGCCGGGCGCCGCCTTCCAGTCCACGGTGGCCGCGAGTGCGAGCGCCGCCGCGCGCTCGTCGCGCGCCAGCACCTGGTTGATCTCGAGCCCCCGCTTGTAATAGTCGTCGACGACGAGCCCGTCGTAGGAATCGATCGCGAGCCACAGCGTGACACCGCCGGCGAGCACGGCCGCGAGCGGCGGGCCGACCACCAGCCAGCGGAAGGGATCGCGGTACCAGCGCGGCGCGCCGGAATCGGGTTGTTCGGTGGTCATCGAGGTGATGCTCATGGCTGGGGTCCCAGGAAGACGGCGTCGGTGGTCACCGCGGTCGCGGGATCATCGGCGAGCGCGAGCGTGAACGAGATCGGGGAACTGCGGGCGGGAAGCACCGACTCGCGCGCGAGCAGTCGCGCCGGCAGATTCAGCACGCCGCCTTCGGGGACCACGATCTCCGGCACGTCGAGACGAAGTTCGAGTCCCTCGAGGCCACGCGCCGTCAGGGTGTAACGCTGCGCGTGGTCGCGCTTGTTGATGATCTTGAGGTTGTAGACATTCTCGATCAGGCCCTCGGTCTCGCGGTAGAGCTGGTTGCGATCGTGCAGCACGTCGAGCCCGAGCGGCTCGCGCGCCGCGAGCCGGAAGCCGAACAGCACGGTAAGGCTGCACAGGATGGTGGCGTAGATCAGGATGCGCGGGCGCAGCACCTTGGTGTGCCCGCCGTCGAGTGCGCGCTGCGTGGTGTAGCGGATCAGCCCGCGCGGGTAGTTCATCTTGTCCATGACCTGGTCGCACACGTCCACGCACGCGGCGCAGCCGATGCATTCGTACTGCAGGCCCTTGCGGATGTCGATGCCGGTAGGACAGACCTGCACGCACAGCGTGCAGTTCACGCAGGAACCGAGGTTCAGGGACTTCGGATCCGCCCCTGAGGGACGCGATCCGCGCGGTTCACCGCGCTTCTCGTCGTAAGAGATGATCAGCGTGTCGCGATCGAACATCGCGCTCTGGAAGCGCGCGTACGGGCACATGTACATGCACACCTGTTCACGCAGCCAGCCGGCATTGCCGTAGGTGGCGAAGCCGTAGAAGCCCACCCAGAAGGTCTCCCACGGACCCATGTCGAACGCGATCAGCTTGGCGAGCAGTTCGCGCGCCGGCGTGAAGTACGCGACAAATGTGAACCCGGTGAACGCGGCGAACACGATCCAGATCGCGTGCTTGGTGAGCTTCAGGCGGAGCTTCCGCGCGTTCCACGGGCCGCGGTCGAGTTTCATCTGCTGTTGCCGCGTGCCTTCGACCATCCGTTCAATCCACAGGAAGGATTCGGTCCAGACGGTCTGCGGACATGCGTAGCCGCACCACAATCTGCCGGCGAGCGCCGTGAAGAAGAACAGGCTGAATGCCGCGAGCATCAGCAGGAACGTCAGGAACAGGAAGTCCTGCGGCCAGAACGTCAGGCCGAGCACGTGGAACTTGCGCGCCGGCAGATCGAGCAGCACGGCCTGCCGGCCGTCCCAGCTCAGCCACGGCATCACGTAGAAGATGCCGAGCAGGGCAACCGCGGCCGTCACGCGTGCCGAGGCGAACAGCCCGTGGACTTCACGGGGGTAGATCTTCTCGCGCTTGGCGTACAGCTCCTGCTGGACGGCGTCGGGAGTGGGGGGTATCTGGGTGGACATGCGTTGGGGTCGATTCATGGAAGGTATCGGGAAGCTCAGGATTCCATCGGCAGCATGTGCCCCGGCCCGTCACGCGCCGCGTCCGGCACGTCGTTGCGTTCAGCGGGCGGCAGCTGCTGCAGTCCGTCGCACCCCAGCACGGGCGCGTCCGCGTCGCGCGTCAGGCGGGGGGGGCGTCGCTTGCGCCGCCGCGGGCGCGGCGCTCGTGCGGGGATCTCGGGTTCGGGCATCGGCAACTCACGTGTCACGCAGCTGGTCTGCGAGCTGGCGAGCCGCGGAAGACTCGGGCGCCGGCGGGTACACGAATGCCACCGCGAGCAGCGCGGTGACCCCGGTCAGCGCCCAGAACATGAAGAACCCCACCGTGTAGGCCGCCATCCGGCTGACCTCCGGGAATGGCACGCAGGGGCGCAGGTCTTCCGGATCGATCATCGAGAAGAACACCCCGGTCGCGGCCGCCGCCATCAGGAACGTGATCCACAGTACCGCGGCAACCCGTTGCGGCGGCGGTATCCAGCGCGTCTGGGCGAGCATCGGCATGAGGTCTCTCCCTGGATGGGTGGTCGAAGCCCGGCGCCCCCGCGCGTCCGGTCGCCGTTTCGGGGCGGGCCGTCGGGATCCTCGCGGTCACGACGGCGTGCGTACCCCGCCGGTCACTGCGCAGCGGGCGCGGGCGAGCCAGCGTCTCCCTGCAGGCTCAGGACGTACGCGGCGAGCACGTGCACTTTCCCTTCGCCGAGGAGCTCACCATGCGCGGGCATCTGGCCCATGCGGCCCTTGGCCACGGACTCCGCGATCTTCTCGGTGCTGCCGCCGTAGAGCCAGATGTCATCGGTCAGGTTGGGCGCGCCAAGCATCGGGTTGCCCTTGCCGTCCGGCCCGTGACACGCAATGCAGTTCGCCTGGTATACCGCCGCGCCGCGCTCCGCCGCGGCGGCGTCGACCTGCCGTCCCGACAGGCGCTCGACATAGGCGACGACGTCCTTCTGTCCGTCCGGCGGAATGATCGCGCCCCACGGCGGCATCACGCCTTGGCGTCCCGTGAGAATCGTGGTTTTCACCGCCTCCGGTGTCCCGCCGTACAGCCAGTCGCCGTCGCGCAGGTTCGGAAAACCGCGGGCGCCGCGGGCATCGGACCCGTGACAGGTGGAACAGTGGTTGTTGAACAGGCGCCCGCCCACGACCGTCGCCTGCGGATCCTTCGCGAGCGCCGCGAGGTCCGTGTCCAGGAAACGCTTGTACAGCGGCGCGTACTTGTCTTCCGCCGCAGCCATCTCGGCATCGTACTGCGCTTCCTGCGACCAGCCGAGGAAGCCCTTGATCGCCCCGAGCCCCGGGTACGCCACCAGGTACAGCACGCCCCACACGAGCGTGATGTAGAAGAGATTCAACCACCAGCGCGGCAGCGGGTTGTTGTATTCCTCGAGATCTTCGTCCCACACGTGGCCCGACGTTTCCTCCGGGTCCGCACCCGCCGGCCGGCGAGCCGACAGCCAGGCGTTGAGGAAGAACAACGCGGCCACGCTCACCAGGGTGGTGACGATGATGAACCAGCTCCAGGCCGGGCTGACGAAATCGGCCATCACACCTGCTCCTTCAAATTGGATCGATACGTTCCCGGGATACGCGGGTCCTCGTCGTCCGCGTCCAGCGGCAGGCGGGCCGCGGCCGCGAACTCATCGTTTCGCCGGCTGCTGTAGGCCCACAGCACCACCCCGAGGAACACGATGCACACGACCACGGTCCAGGCGGAGAACAGCACGCTGATGATGGCGTTCATTGCTTGAACTTCACTGCGGTGCCAAGGCTCTGGAGATACGCGATGAGCGCGTCCATCTCCGTCTTGCCGTTCACGCGTGCGGGCGCGGCCTCGACTTCCTCATCCGTGTACGGCACGCCCACCTTGCGCAACGCGCGCATCCGCGCCTGCGTGGACGCCGCGTCCAGCGTCGCCGAGGCCAGCCAGGGATAGGCCGGCATGATCGATTCCGGCACCACGTCCCGCGGATTCTCCAGGTGGATGCGGTGCCACTCGTCGCTGTAGCGTCCGCCCACCCGCGCGAGATCGGGCCCCGTGCGCTTGGAACCCCACTGGAACGGATGGTCGTAGACGAACTCACCGGCCACCGAGTAGTGGCCGTAGCGCTCGGTCTCGGCGCGGAACGGCCGGATCATCTGCGAGTGGCACACGTAGCAGCCTTCGCGCACGTAGACGTCGCGCCCGTTCAGCTGCAGCGCGTCGTTCGGTTTCAGTCCCTGCACCGGCTCCGTCGTGGAGTGCATGAAGAACAGCGGCGTGATCTGCACGAGTCCGCCCACGCTGATCACCAGCACGATGAGGATCAGCATCAGGCCGAGGTTCTGTTCAATCTTGTCGTGGAAAATCGCCATGGAATCCCCCATCAATCCTTACTGGTTCGTGCGCATCAATGCGCGGCCGCCGGCACCGGGATGGGTGCCGCTTCGGCGCGTGCGCCGGCCACGGTCTTGACGAGGTTGTAGACCATCACGAGCGAGCCGGTAATGAACAGCACACCACCCAGCAGCCGGATGACGTAGAAAGGATGCATCGCGGCCACCGTTTCGATGAACGCGTAGGTCAGGGTGCCGTCGTCGTTCGTTGCCCGCCACATCAGGCCCTGCATGATGCCGGCCACCCACATCGACGTGATGTACAGCACGATACCGAGCGTGGACGTCCAGAAATGCACCTCCACGAGACCCAGGCTGTACAGCTTGCGTCCGTACAGACGCGGGATCAGGTAGTACATGCAGCCATAGGTGACGAACGCGACCCAGCCGAGCGCGCCGGAGTGCACGTGGCCGATGGTCCAGTCGGTGTAATGGGAGAGCGCGTTGACGGTCTTGATCGACATCATCGGCCCTTCGAACGTGGACATGCCGTAGAACGACACGGACACGATCAGGAAACGCAGCACCGGGTCCGTCCGCAGCTTATGCCAGGCGCCGGAGAGCGTCATGATGCCGTTGATCATGCCGCCCCAGGACGGCGCCAGCAGGATCACCGACATCACCATGCCGAGCGACTGCGCCCAGTTGGGCAGCGCGGTGTAGTGCAGGTGGTGCGGACCGGCCCAGATATAGGTGAACACCAGCGCCCAGAAGTGCACCACCGACAGCCGGTAGGAGTACACCGGGCGTTCGGCCTGCTTGGGGATGAAGTAGTACATCATGCCGAGGAAGCCCGCGGTCAGGAAGAAACCGACCGCGTTGTGGCCGTACCACCACTGCACCATCGCGTCCTGCACGCCCGCGTACACGGAATACGACTTCAGGAACGACGCGGGCATCGCCAGGCTGTTGACGATATGCAGCATCGCGACCGTGATGATGAACGCCGCGAAGAACCAGTTCGCCACGTAGATGTGCTTGATGCGACGCTTGACCACCGTGCCGAGGAACACGTAGGCATACACCACCCACACCACCGCGATGAGGATGTCGATCGGCCATTCGAGCTCGGCATATTCCTTGGACGTGGTGATACCGAGCGGCAACGTGATGGCGGCGCTGACGATAACCAGCTGCCAGCCCCAGAACGTGAAGGCCGCGAGCTTGTCGCTGATGAGGCGCGCGTGGCAGGTCCGTTGCACGACGAAGTACGAGGTGGCGAACAGCGCGCAGCCGCCGAAGGCAAAGATGACCGCGTTGGTATGCAGCGGACGCAGACGACCGAACGTCAGCCGGGGCAACCCGAGGTTGAGCTCCGGCCAGCAGAGCTGGGCCGCGATTACGACGCCGACCAGCATGCCCACCAGGCCCCAGATGATGGTCATCCAGGCAAACTGTCGGACGACATGGTAGTTGTAGGTTTCCGCTTGCGCGTTCATCCCAAGTGCCCCCAAGAAGCGTGCGACGGGCCGTGGCGCCCGCGCCGTGAGTCGATATCCCTGCGATGGCGTGCGAGTCCCCGCTCCGTCACGCGCACCGATGCTGTCGGACTGTGAACCACTGCATCGACCGCCACAATCCCGCACGTGAGTTATTGTCGCGGTGCGGCGAAGGGGCTCCCTGATCTGAGTCAACAGATCCCGCCGGGGTCCCACGCAAGCTGTCCGCACCTTCCATTCCCCGCTTCCGCGGCGTAGCGTGCGGCCGCTCCCCATGACGGAACTCGCGTTCGATTCCCCGGTATTACCCCACGTGGATCAGGCCATATCTGCGCGTACGTGCTACCACTGCGGCGAGCCGGTGCCGCGCGACGCGCCGTGGCGCGTCGTGATCGAAGGCGCACCGCGTGCGCTGTGCTGCGCCGGCTGCCAGGCGGTGGCGGAGACCATCCTCGCGCACGGCCTTGACGCGTTCTATCGCGAGCGGTCGGCGCCCGCCCCGGGGCCCGCGGCACTCACACCCGAGGTGCGGCAGATGCTCGCCGCGCTGGACGATCCGGCAATCGCACCACGTTACGCGAGCACCACGAGCGCCGATGCGCGCACCGCCACGCTGACCCTGGGGGGCCTGTCCTGCGCAGCGTGCGCGTGGCTGCTCGAGCGTCGCCTGGGCCGGCTGCCCGGCGTGCTCGACTGCGCAGTGAACTACGCGACCCGCCATGCCCGCGTGACGTGGCGCCCGGGCGAGGCGACGTTCAGTGCAATCGTGACCGCGGCGCGTGAACTCGGCTTCGACGCGGCGCCACTCGCCACCGGCACCCGTCACGCCGAACTCACACAGGAATACCGGCGCGAGCTGCGCCGCTTCGGCGTGGCGATGCTGTGCGCGATGCAGGTGATGATGATCGCCGCCGGGCTCTATTTCGACGCGGTGGATGACGGCACCGGCCTCGTTCGCGCGCTTAACGTGGTGTGCGCCGCGTTCAGCGTGCCGGTGATCACCTACTGCGCGATGCCGTTCTACCGGGGCGCCTGGCGCGCGCTGCGTACGCGCTCGGTATCGATGGACGTGCCGGTGACGCTCGGGATCGCGCTCGGCTTCGGCGGCAGCCTGCTCGCGCTCGCGCACGGCAGCGACGTCGTCTACTTCGACTCCGTGACGATGTTCGTGAGCCTCCTGCTGCTGTCGCGGCTGGTTGAGCTGGGTGCGTGGCGGCGGAGCAGCAGTTACCTCGACGACCTGACCCGCGTGGAGCCGATGCTCGTCGATCGCGTGATCGCCACGCCGGACGGCGAGACGGTGCAGCGCGTGCAGTCGAATGCGCTCGCGCTGGGCGATCGGATCCGCGTGGCCGCCGGCGCCACGGTACCCTGCGACGGCACCGTCGCGGCCGGCACGTCGGCGCTGGATGAGCGGCTGCTGACGGGCGAAGCGACGCCGCGGCGGCGGGGTCCGGGCGATCGCGTGGTCGGCGGCAGCACGAATGTGGACTCCCCGCTGGATGTCGTGGTCACCGCGCTCGGTCACGACACGGTGCTCGCGCGCATCGGTGCACTCGCCCGCGAAGCGCTCGCGAAGAAGCCCGCGCTGCTATCCCGTGCGCAGTCGGCGGCATCGCTCTTCATCTGGATCGTGCTGGCGCTCGCGGGCATCACGGCCGCGTGGCACGGACTGTGGCGCGGCGATCCGTGGCTGGCCCCGACCCTGGTGGTGCTGGTCATCTCCTGCCCGTGCGCACTCGCGCTGGCGGTCCCGACGGCAGTCAGCATGGCGATGGCGAACCTGCTCCGGCACGGCGTCCTGGTCCTGCAGCCCGATGCCCTGGCCCGTTTCGCGCGCGTGCGGCGCATCGTGTTCGACAAGACCGGCACGTTGACCACCGGCGACGTCCGGCTCGCCGCGCTCACGCCGGTTGACGGCGTGGGAGACCTCGACGGCGCGCAGTGGCTCGCGATCGCATGCGCGCTCGAACACGGCAGCGCGCATCCGCTGGCCCGCGCGCTCGCCGCTGCCGCCCCGTCCGGGCTGCCGGAGATCACCGGGCGCGCGCAGCACGTGGGCAGCGGGGTCGAAGGCGTGTGCGACGGCCGGCATTACCGGCTGGGTTCCGCCGCGTGGCTCCAGCGTGCAGGGATCACAGTGCCGGCAGACCTGCCGGAGGCACCGGCCGCGCTGAAGGTTGCATGGCTCGCGCGCGACGATCGCGCGGTCGCGCGACTGACGTTCGTGGACGATGCACGCGCCGAGGCGCGGGCGGTCGTCGATCATTTCGTCAGGCACGGCGTCGCGCCGACGATCCTCAGCGGCGACCAGCACCGGCCGGTCGCGGCGCTCGCGCAGGCGCTCGGCATCGCAGACGCACACGCGGAATGCGACCCGGCGGCGAAACTCGCGCGGCTCGAATCCCTGATGGCGGACGGCCACGGGGTCGCGGCGGTCGGCGACGGCATCAATGATTCACCGATCCTCGCGCGCGCGGACGTCGGTATCACCCTCGGCGCCGCGAGCGCCTACGCGAAGCTCAACGCCGACATGGTGCTGCTGGACGCCGGGTTGACCGGCCTCGTGACCGCGCACGACACTGCCCACCGGCTCGATCGGATCGCGCGCCAGAATCTCAACTGGGCGCTCGCCTACAATGGGATCGCGCTGCCGCTCGCGCTGGCGGGGGTGGTGGCGCCATGGGTCGCGGCATTCCTGATGGCGGCCAGTTCGCTGCTGGTGGTGGGGAACGCCAGCCGCCTTTACCGGAGAACGGTGTGATGGAGATCGTCTTCCTGCTGATCGGTGTCTCGCTGGTGCTGCTCGGCCTGATCGGGTGGGCCTTCTGGTGGGCGGCCGGGTCTGGCCAGTTCGAGGACCTGGAGCGCGCAGGCGCCGAGATCATGCGCGAGGAGGACTGAACGCCGCGGAGCGGCTCAGTGCATGTGATGGTGCGCGGCGTGCGGACCGGCCGGCACGTTCGCGAACGGTCCCTGCAGCCACAGCAGTCCCACCCCGCTCGCCACCAGCAGCAGGCCGGCAAGCGCGGGCGCATGGAGGCGTGACAGGCGTGCGCGCAGCACGTCGAGCCCGGCCTGTGCGGCGAGCATGCCGGGCAGGGTCCCGAGACCGAACGCGAGCATCAGCAGCGCGCCGGCGCGCGCCTCGCCCTGCGCGGCCGCGAGTGCGAGCATCGAGTACACGAAACCGCACGGCAGCCAGCCCCAGACCATGCCCAGCAGGAATCGCTGGTGCGGGCGCGCCGCCGGCAGCAGCGCGCGGGTCAGCGGCTGGAGCCGGCGCCACAGCGCGAGGCCGAGCCGCGCCAGGCGGTCCCGGCCAGGCAGCCAGCGCAGCAGCGCAAGCCCGCTGACGATGAGCACGCCCGCCGCCAGCATCTGCAGGCCCTGGTGTCCGTGGTCGAACGTGCGGGCGCCGAGCGCGGCGTCCGCCGCCGCGCCCGTGAGCGCCCCGGCCAGCGTGTAGCTCGTGATGCGGCCAAGATTGAAACCGAGCAGGTTGAGGAGACCGCCGCCGGCGGGACCGCGCGCGCCGGCAAACGCGAGCAGCAGTCCGCCACACATGCCCCAGCAGTGCACCGTGCTCAGCAGGCCGAGCGCAAAAGCCAACGGCAGGAAAGACAGGCTCATCGCGGGTAACTGCCCCGGCGCGTGGGGACGGGCAGCAGTCTACTCCAGGGCGTCGCTGATGGAACGCAGGAAGCGCTGTTCGCCGAGCGGGGTTTCCAGCACGTCGCGGGCACCGGTGCGGATGGCGTCAACCGCGTCGACGATCGCGAGCGGCGGGATGGTGACGACCGTCGGCAGGTGCACCCCACGCGCACGCATCTCGGCGATCAGCGCGGGTGCGGTCATGTCGTGCAGGTCGCGGTCGATCACCATGACCGTGTGCGGCGGCGGCGTCAGGCGGGCAAGCGCAGATGCGCCGTCGCCCGCCTCGATCACCTGGTGACCGGCCTTGAGCGCGAGCGCCGCGAGCCGTGCGCGCTCTGCCGGATCCGCATTGACGATCACGACCGTCGCGGCGATCGGCACGGGATCCCGACGCGGCACGGATTCGGCCATCGGACTCACGCGTGTGACACGCCCAGGGACTGACCTTCGAACGCCATCTCCTCCAGCGCCTCGCGCGAACGGATGCGGATGAAACGGCGGTCGACCTGGATGGCGCCCTGGCGCTGCAGTTCGGTGAACAACCGGCTGATGGTCTCCACCGCCACCGCGAGGTAGTTCGCGATGTCCTGGCGCGACATCGACAGGTTGAACTCGTTGCGCGAGCAGCCGCGCGCGGAGAAGCGCTGCGAGAGGTTGAGGAGGAAGGCCGCCAGACGCGCCGGTGCGGACTTCTGACCGAGCATCAGTGCGTGCTGCTCGGCGTCGACGATGCGATGTGCGGCGCCGCGCATCAGGGCCGACCAGAAACCGGGGACCACGGCGGCGAGGCTCATGACGCGATCATATGGGATGGTGCAGAACGCGACGGTCTCGAGCGCGATCGCGGAACTCATGTGGCGGCGCTCGGCGAGCGCATCGAACCCGAGGATGTCGCCTGGAAAGTGGAATGCCGCCACCTGTTCGCACCCGTCCGCGCTGTCCAGGTACGACTTCACGGAGCCGGCCCGCAGCATGTACAGGCCGTTCATCGTTTCACCCTGGCGGAACAGGTGTTCACCGCGCTTGATCGGAACGCTCGTGAGCACGTGCTTGGCCACGTCCATGCGCATCGACGGATCCAGCGACCGGACCAGGCAGGCGTTGGACGAACGGCAGTTCGTGCAGGACGTCAGGGCGCCGGGCTGGGTTGCGCCGATGGCGGGTGGGAAGGAAAGCACGTTGTTCATGAGGTCTTCTCCCTCGCGCATCCGGCTGTCCCCGGGGACCTCGGTCCCCGGCGGCACGCCCCTGCGCGGCATTTTGTGATTATCGATGGGAGGATTGTCGGCCTCGGGGGGGTGTGCGCCTATTCGCGCTTTCGCCTAACGGGACTTCGGAAACTACGTAGCCGTGCACCCAGGGGGCCCAGGAGCCATCGCACCCCCGGGCGGGAGCCGCTCAGCGCGCCTTGGCGACGAGGCTGACCAGCTCCGCGAGCGAATTCGCGCCGGTTTTGGCCATGACCTTGGCCCGGTGGATCTCGACGGTGCGCTCGGACAGGCCGAGATCGATCGCGATGACCTTGTTGGCCTGACCCTGGACGATGCGTTCCATGACCTCGCGTTCGCGCGGTGTAAGCGCCGCGAGCTGCGCTCGGATCGCCTCCACTTCCGCGCGGGCGGCGCGCCCGGCGGCATCCAGCTGCAGTGCCTGGTTGATCCGGTCCAGCAGTTCCTGGTCGCGGAATGGCTTCTCGATGAAGTCCAGTGCGCCAGCGCGCATCGCACGCACCGCCATGGCGACATCCGCATGACCGGTGATGAACACGATGGGCAGACCGCAGCCACGCTCCTTCAGCGCCTGCTGGAGTTCCAGCCCGCTCAGCCCCGGCATGCGGATGTCAGCGATGAGGCACCCCGCCATGCCCGGGTGGTACGCGGCGAGAAACGCCGTGCCCGATTCGTACGCCTCGGCCGGCAGGCCGACCGAGCGGGCCAGCAGTTCCAGCGACTGCCTGACCGCCGCGTCGTCATCGACGATGTACACCGAGCTCATGCGCGGGATTCTCCCTCGCACGTTGTCGCCACGTCGCTCGCGCCGGGGAGCCAGATCTCGAAGACCGCGCCGCCTGCCGGGTCGTCGGCGTAGCGGAGGCTGCCGCCGTGGGCATTGACGATCGAGTGGCTGATCGAGAGCCCCATGCCGACGCCTTCGGGCTTGGTCGTGAAGAAGGGCAGGAACAGCCGATCGCGGTGGTCGGACGGAACGCCGGGGCCGCGATCGGACACGCGGATCGCGACACCGCCGTCCTGCGCGTGACTCCGGATCCCGATCACGCGATGAGCCTCGTCGAGCCCGGCGCTGGCATCGATGGCGTTGCGCAGGAGGTTCAGCACGACCTGCTGGAGCTGGACCGAATCGCCGGTCAGCACGGGCAAGGCGGGTGCAAGGTCCACGTCCAGCCGGATCCGCGCCTTGCGCGCGTCCACCTGGGCGAGGTCCAGCACCTGGGACACGGCGTCGTTCACGTCCACCGGTTCGCGCGCGCTCTCACGCTTGGTCACGAACGCCCGGACCCGCTTGACCACCTGGCCGATGCGCAGCGCCTGCTCGGCGATCGTGTCCAGCCCGGTCACGATCTCCGCGGTATCCGCCTGGCCGCTCGCGACGAGGCGGCGGAACGCCTGCGCCTGCGTCGCGATCGCGGTCAGCGGCTGGTTGATCTCGTGGGCGATCGCGGACGCCATCTCGCCGAGCGTGGTGAGCCGCGCGACGTGCGTGATCTCGTCCTGCATGCGGCGGGCGGCTTCCTGTGCGCGGATCTCGTCGGTGCGATCGACGACCTGCCCGATCAGCTGCGCCGGCGCGCCGTCGCGCGTGATGGCGCCGAGATGCAGCACGACGTGCGCGCGGGAACCGTCCGGCCGCGGCAGCCTGAGATCAGGGACTTCCACGTGCAGGCCAGCCGCGCGGACCGTCGCGATCGCCGCGTCGAGCCGCGCGCGGTCAGCGGGGTCCGCCAGTTCGCTCATCGGGAGACCGACGTGCACAGCCGGGGCCGCCTGCAGCAGGCGCGAGAGTGCGGGATTCAGCAAGGTCAGCGTACCATCCAGGTCCGCCGTGAAGATCCCGCCGGGCGCGTGCTCGACCATCAGGCGCTGCGCCTCTTCGCGCAGGCGCAACGCGTCTTCCGCCAGCCTGCGACGCGTGATGTCGCGCGCGATGCCGACGAACCTGATACCGGTGGGAGTCACGACCTCGCCGACCGCGAGATCCATCGGAAACAGCGCACCGGACTTGCGCTGCCCCATGACCTCGCGACCGAAGCCGATGACCTTGGGGCGGCGCGTGACGAGGAAGTTGTGGATGTACTCGTCGTGCCGATCCGCGTCCGGCGACGGCATCAGGACAGCGACATTGCGCCCCACCACTTCGTCCGCCAGGTAGCCGAAGATGCGTTCGGCGCCGGCACTGAATGCCTCGATGGCACCGTGGCTGTCGATCACGATGATCCCGTCGACAGCCGCGCGCAGCAGGCCATCGTAACGCGCCTCGACGTCACGCAGTCGGCGTTCAAGCTCTTCGAGCTGGGACATGTGACGATGGCTGCGCGATCGGCTGGCGGGAAGATGCGGACGAATTTAGCATGGAACACTCCCGCCCAGTCCGCGTGCGCGAAGGAGGTCCGCGATGGAAGACTTCATCCAGCACATCCTGCTGCCGATCGACGGTTCCGAAGGTGCCGCGCGCGCCGCCACCTACGCCGGCCGGCTGGCGCGGGCCACCGGCGCGCGGGTCACCCTGCTGCGGGTCCACAGCCCCGAACTCTACCCGCTGAACGCGATCGGCGAGATCCCGCCGCTCGCGGACCGCGAATACCTGGAACAGGTCACGGATCAGCTCAACGACCCGGCGCAGGACGCGGCGTTCACCGCCGCCGAGTCCCGGCTCGGGACCTTGCCGGCCACCGCGGCGCGCGTGATCGTGTGGGGACAGCCGGCCAGTGAGATCTGCGAATACGCACGTGTCCACGCGGTCGATCAGATCGTGATCGGTTCACGCGGGCGCTCGGCATTCGCCGCATTGCTGCTCGGCAGCACCAGCTCACAGGTGCTGCATCATGCGCCCTGCCCGGTCACCGTCGTGCACTGAACCGTGCAGTACCGCCGATGAGCATCCGCAACCTGGAGCAATTCTTCCGCGCGCGTTCGGTGGCCGTGATCGGCGCGTCGAACCGGCCGCACAGCATCGGCGCGACGATCATGCACAACCTGCTCGGCGGGGGGTTCGCGGGGCCGGTGTACCCGGTCAATCCGCGGCACGCGACGATTGCCGGCGTCCCCGCCTGGCCGGACGTCGCAGCGCTGCCGGCCACCCCGGATCTCGCGATCGTCTGCGCGCCGCCGGCGGCGATCCCGGACATCATCGCCGCGCTCGGCGCGCGCGGCACCCGGGCAGCGATCGTCATCTCAGCGGGACTCGCGCGGGTCACGTTGCCGTGCGGCCGGACCGCCGCGCAGGCCGCGCTGGACGCCGCCCGCCCGTACCTGCTCCGCATCGTGGGTCCGAACTGCCTCGGCATGCTGGTGCCGGGGATCGGGCTCAACGCGAGTTTCGCGCATGCGCACGCACGCCCGGGCCGGCTCGCGTTCGTATCGCAGTCCGGCGCGCTCGCGACGGCGATCCTCGATTGGGGCAACACGCGCGGCATAGGTTTCTCATGCTTCATCTCGATCGGCGACAGCCTCGATGTCGACCTCGGGGACCTGCTCGACTACCTGGGACGCGATACCGACACGAGCGCGATCCTGCTGTACGTGGAATCGATCCGCGCAGCGCGCAAGTTCATGTCCGCAGCCCGCGCGGCGGCGCGCGTGAAGCCCGTTATCGCGGTCAAGACCGGTCGTGTGGAGGCGTCGGCGCGCGCGGCGGCATCGCATACCGGCGCACTCGCCGGCAACGACGAAATCGTGGACGCGGTGCTGCGCCGGGCCGGGATCCTCCGGGTGGACACCACGCAGGACCTGTTCGACGCCGCCGAAACCCTCGCGCGCAGCAAACCCTACCTCGGTCCGCGGCTCGCGATCATGACGAACGGCGGCGGCGCCGGGGTACTTGCCACCGACGCCCTGGTGCGCGGCGGCGGCGAGCTCGCCGCGCTGTCCGACGCGACGCTCGCTGCGCTCGACGCGAAGCTGCCGGCCACGTGGTCGCGCGCCAACCCGCTCGACATCATCGGCGACGCGCCGGTGGCGCGCTACGTGCAGACGCTGGACGTGCTGTGCGAGGCGCCCGAGGTGGATGCAATCCTGTTCATGCACGCACCGACCGCGATCGTCCCGAGCCTGGACATCGCGCGCGCGATTGTCCCGCGCATCCGGGGCGCGGGGCGCAACGTGTTCACCTGCTTCCTTGGCGGGACCACCGTGGAGCCCGCGCGCGCGCTGCTCGCCGAGGCCGGCATTCCGGGATACGCCACCCCCGAGGAAGCGGTCCGCGCAATCCTGCAGACCGTGGATCACGCGCGCCTGCAGGCTGCGCTGCTCGAGACCCCGCCGCGCGATGCCGCCGATGGCGGGTACGACCTCACGCGCGCGCGGGACATCCTGCGCGGCGTGCTCGCTGGTGGCCGGACGCTCGCGACCGAGGTGGAAGCAAAGGCCGTGCTCACGGCAGCCGGGATCCCCGTGGTGCGGACCGAGATCGCGCGCGACGCGGCGGACGCGGTTGCGCGTGCCACGGCGATCGGATTCCCGGTAGCGCTGAAAATCCTCTCACCGGACATCAGCCACAAGACGGACGTCGGCGGCGTCGTGCTGAACCTCGCCGACGCGGCCGACGTCGGGTCGGCAGCGCGGCAGATGCAGCAGCGGGTCGCGCTGGCGGTGCCGGACGCACGCCTCACCGGCTTCACCGTGCAGGCCATGGCGCCGATGCGACATGCGCACGAACTCATCCTCGGCTGCGTGCAGGACCCGGTGTTCGGCCCTGTGCTGATGTTCGGACAGGGAGGTACCGCCGTGGAGATCGTGCGCGATCGCGGCTTCGCACTGCCGCCGCTGAACCGACCCCTCGCTCGCGCGCTCGTGGCCGGCACCCGCGTCGCGGCGCTGTTGCGCGGTTATCGCGATCGACCGGCGATCGCGTTCGACGCGCTCTACCAGGCGCTGGAGCGACTCTCCGCGCTGGTGTGCGCATGCCCGGAGATCGTGGAACTCGACATCAACCCGCTGCTCGCGGATGCCGCGGGGGTGCTCGCACTGGATGCGCGGATCGCGCTCGCGCATGCCGCCGCCGACCCCTCCGCGCGGCTGGTGATCCGCCCGTATCCGGCCGAGTTGGAGGAGGCCCGCGAGGTCGCGGGGCGAACGCTGCGCCTGCGGCCGATCCGGCCGGAAGACGAGGTCCTGCATGCGCGGTTCCTGCGCAGTCTCGCGCCCGAGGACGTCTATTTCCGGTTCTTCCAGACCGTGCGCGACTGGACGCATCCGCAGCTCGCGAGGCTGACGCAGATCGACTACGACCGCGAGATGGCGTTTGTCGCGGTGACCGACGGCGGCGTCGAACCGGAGATACTGGGCGTTGCCCGCAGCATCGCCGATCCGGACAACATGGCGGCGGAATTCGCGGTGGTGGTACGCAGCGACCGGCAGGGCGAGGGAATCGGCAGCGTGCTGATGGACAAGCTCGTCCGCCATGCGCGCGCGCGCGGCACCGGTCGGCTGGTGGGTTATGTGCTGGCCGCCAACGCGGCGATGCTCGGGCTCGCGCGGGAGCTCGGATTCCAGGTCGAAGGGCGCGACGAGACCGGGGTGCTGACGCTCGTGCTGAACCTGCAACCGGAGGCCGGTTCGCGTGTATCCTCCGGGTGACGCGGCCGGCGCCGTGCGCCATGCCGATCATCCATGCGGAGTTTCACCAGGAGGGGATATGAACGACCTGTCCAAGTACCAGGAAATCGTGCTCGCACACGCATCCGAGATCGGCGTGAAGGCGCTCGCGGCGCTCGGCTTCTGGATCGTCGGCCGCTGGCTGATCGGACTGGTGGGTCGCCTGCTGCAGCAGGTGATGGAGCGGCAGCAGGTGGATCCCACGCTGATGCGCTACCTCGGCAACGTGCTCGCCGTAGCGCTGAACATCGTGCTGGTGGTCGCGATCCTCGGCTACTGCGGGATCGAGACCACGAGTTTTGCCGCGCTGATCGCCGGCGTGGGCATCGCGATCGGCGCCGCATGGGGCGGCCTGCTGTCCAACCTGGCGGCAGGCGCGTTCCTGGTGGTCCTGAAACCGTTCAAGGTGACTGATTTCGTGACTGTCGCGGGGATCACCGGCACGGTGAAGGAGATCGGCCTGTTCGCCACCGCGATCAACACGCCGGACAACGTGCTGACAATCGTCGGCAACGCCAAGATCTTCGGTGACACGATCCAGAACTACAGCACCAACCCGTTCCGCCGGGTCGAACTGAAGTGTCAGCTCGCCGGAAGTGCGGATCACCTGGCCGCGATGCAGCTGCTGCGCGATCGCATGGCCGCGATCCCGAACGTGGTGAAGTCGCCGGCACCGGAAGTTGAGATCCTCGAATTCAATCTCGTCGGGCCCGTGCTCGCCGTGCGGCCGTTCTGTCACACGGATCACTACTGGCAGGTGTACTTCGATGGCAATCGGGCGATCCGCGAGGCGCTGGCGGCCGCGGGCTTTCCGGCACCGATGCCGGCGCAGGTGGTGATGGTCAATCAGGGATGACGCTGCGTGCACACCCGGTTGCGCGCTGACCCGGGCGCGGCTGATTCCGATCAGCGCGCCTTCGTGCGCCCGCCACGACACTGCGCGGAACAGGCAGACGAGGCGCCGCGATGACCGATCCCGATCCGCTGTTCAGGCTTGCGATCGCGCTTGCGATCGGCTTCCTGCTGGGGCTGGAGCGCGGCTGGAGAGAGCGCGACGAGCCCGCCGGCGCGCGCGCCGCGGGGGTGCGCACGTTCTCACTGCTCGGGCTGCTCGGCGGCACGGCCGGCCTGCTCGCGTCGACCCTGGGTGCTGGCGTGTTCGGCGCAACGACCTTGGTCACCGGGGCGGCGCTCACGCTCTTCATGTACCGGCAGGCCGTGCAGGCGCGGCGGCTCAGCGTGACAAGCCTCGTCGCGGCGCTGCTTGCGTTCCTGCTCGGCGCGCTCGCCGTAATCGGCGACGTGCATGCCGCCGGCGCCGCGGCCGTCGCGGCGGCAGTGCTCCTCGCGCTGCGCGAACCGCTGCACCACTGGCTCGCCAGCGTGACGTGGCCCGAGTTGAGTTCGGCACTGGTGCTCGCCACGATGACGTTCATCCTGCTGCCGCTGCTGCCCGATCGGACAATCGATCCATGGCAGGTACTGAACCCCTACCGCCTGTGGGTGATGACGATCATGATCGCGGTGGTTTCATTCGTCGGCTACGTCGCCGTGCGGCTCGCCGGTCCTCGCCAGGGGACCCTGCTCGCCGCGGTCGCGGGCGGCAGCGTGTCCTCGACCGCGGTGACGTTGACGTTTGCGGACCGTGTGCGTGACAACCCGCGCGGCGCGTGGATGCTCGCCGCGGGGATCATCGCTGCCGGCGGCACCATGATGCTGCGCGTGCTCATCGTGGCCGGCATCTTCAACCCGGCGCTGCTCGCGTTCCTCGCGCCGCCGCTCGTCGGCGCGCTCGTGGCCGGGGGCCTGTTCGCGTGGTGGGCGATCGCGCATGACGACGCGACGGGCGGAGGCGGCGAACTGGCGATCGGAAACCCGTTCGAGCTGCCGGAGGTGCTGAAGTTCGCGTTGCTGCTGGTGCTGATCCTGCTCGCCGCGCATGGGGCACAGCGCCTGCTCGGCGACACCGGCCTGCTGGGCGTCGCGGCGCTGTCCGGCGTAGTGGACGTCGACGCGATCACGCTCACGGCGGCGACCCTGCCCGGCTCGGCGGAGTTCCCGTCACGGGTGATCCTCGTCGCCGTGGCGGCGAACAGCCTGACGAAGGTGGCGTTGACGGCGTGGGCGGGGAACCGCGCGCTGGCGGGGCGGGTGCTGGCCGGGACTTGCGCGATGGCGGCGGCCGCGGCGGGCGTCTACGCGTTCACGTGAGAACGCCCGCTGGCAAGCGTCCTGTGGGTCACCTGTGGATCAGGCCGCCTCGTCGTCCGGTGGCGGCGGGAACACGACGTGCAGGAACGCCGCGAACGTGCGGCAGACGTCGTGCTGGGTGAAGATGCCGGCGAGCCGGCCCTGGCGCATCACGATGGTGGCCTCCAGGTGGTGCGCCGCCATCTCGGCGAGTACCGTCTCGAGCGGCACATCGATTTCGACGAGGTAAGGTTCCGGCACGTAGCAGTCGGCGACGGGCATGTCGTGGTGCGCGCGCGCGGCGATGTCATATGCGCTCAAGGTACCGATGATGGTCCGTCCATCGGTGACCGGCAGATGGTGGATGCCGTGCTTGCGCATCATCTGGTCGGCTTCCTGGACCTGGGCGTTGAGGTCGATGGCGAGCGGAAACGGCGTCATCGCGCTCGCAAGGGTGGGTTTCCTGATCACGCTGTCTCTCCGCGGGGCAGTCCAAGGCTGGCGACTTGCCCAGCATAGGGAGCGCGGGCATCCCGGTCAGGCGGATTCGGCGATGGATTTGAGACAGGTCAAGCGGACGATGTGCAGGAATGCGGAGAGCGCCGGGTGAACAGGAACAGACGTCGCCGTATCTGCACCCAGTGCCGCCCGGCAGTGCGACGCGCAACCCATGAGTGACGCGCCGACATCCCACGTGCCGTTTCGTGTTGCGTGCCGGTACTGGCTCCGGCTGGGCCTGCTGAGTTTCGGCGGCCCGGCCGGCCAGATCGCACTGATGCACCGGGAACTCGTGGAAGAGAAGCGCTGGATGTCGGAAGCGCGGTTCCTGCACGCGCTGAACTACTGCATGCTGCTGCCCGGACCGGAGGCGCAGCAGCTCGCCACCTACATCGGCTGGCTGATGCATCGGACTGCGGGCGGCGTGGTGGCAGGCGCGCTGTTCGTGCTGCCGTCGTTCGCGCTGATCGTGGCGCTCGCGTGGCTTTACGTGCGTCACGGCGACGTGCCGTGGATCGCGGCATTGTTCGAAGGACTCCAGCCCGCCGTGGTGGCGCTGGTCGCGCATGCGGCGGTGCGGATCGGCAGGCGCACCTTGCGCAACGCGGCGCTTGCCGCGATCGCACTCGCGGCATGGATTGCGATCGCCGCGCTGCACGTTCCGTTCCCTGCCATCGTGCTGGCGGCGGCCGCCGTGGGATTCTGCGGAGCACGGCTCGTGCCCGAACTCTTCTCCGCCAGCGTCGCGGACGCAAACCCGGACGATGTTGAGCGAACGTGCCAGCGCCCGCCGCACACACGGTTCCAGCGTCGCCGGCTCGTGTGGATCCTGGTGGCGGGACTGGGGTTGTGGATCATGCCGATGACCGCGCTCGTGGCCTGGCACGGCTGGCAGGGCCAGTACGCACAACTCGGCTGGTTCTTCTCCAAGGCGGCCCTGGTGACCTTCGGGGGCGCGTATGCGGTGCTGCCGTATGTCTACCAGGGCGCCGTGCTGCATTACGGTTGGGTCAGCGCCGCGCAGATGATCGACGGACTCGCGCTCGGCGAAACGACGCCGGGGCCCCTCATCATGATCGTGACATTCGTGGGATTCATCGCCGGGTACGAGAGCGGGCCGTTCGCAGGGACCTCCCCGCTTGCGTCCGGCCTGGTCGCCGCGGGCATTGCCACGTGGTTCACGTTCCTGCCCTCCTTCGTGTTCATCCTCGGGGGCGGCCCATGGGTGGAATCCACCCACGGCGACACGCGCTTCGCGGCGCCCCTGACGGCGATTGGCGCCGCCGTGGTCGGCGTGATCGCCAACCTCGCGGTGTTCTTCGCTGGTCATACTTTCCAGCGCGACGGGACGCTCGACCCGGTCGCCATCGGCATCGCGATTGGCGCGTTCCTCGCGCTGCAGGGGTTGCGCGCGGGCGCCGTTCCGGTGCTGCTCGGGTGCGGCGCGCTCGGCGTGCTGCGGGCGTGGTGGATGGGTGGCTGACGTCTCGCGCAGCGCGCGACCGCCGTTTCAGTGACCCGCCCCGCCGCTGCTCATGTCCACCTTGCGCACCAGTGGCATCAGCAGCAGTGAGGCGCAGAACAGCAGTCCCATCCCCTGGAAGACCTGGTTGAACGTCATCACGTCCGCCTCGCGCCACAACACGCGGGAGAGCTGTGCCCACGCGGCCAGGCCCGGATCCGGGTTCTGGTGTGACAGCGCGCCGGCTGCGGATTGCGCCCAGTGCTGCAGCACGCCCGGATCGGCGGCAGTGACGGCTTCCCGCAGCGACGCGTAATGCGCCTTCTGCCAGTGGACGATGAACGTGTTCGTCACCGCCAGGCCGATCGCCCCGCCGAGATTCCGCATCAGGTTGTACAGACCGCTTGCGTTCTTGACCTCCTCCGGCGGCAAGGTGCCAAGCGCGAGCGCGTTGATGGGCAGGAAGATGAACATCATCGAGAACCCGCGCAACGCCTGCGGCAGGAAAAGCTCGCGGAAGCCCCAGGTGTGATCCATGCCGCCGTTCAGCCAGGCGCCGAAACCGTAGACTGCGAGCCCCAGCGCCAGCATCACACGCGAGTCCATCCGGCGCGCCGCCAGGCCGGCGCAGAACGCAGACGCGAACTGGAAAGCGCCGGTGACCGCGAGGTACTGGCCGATCTGGAGGCTGTTGAGACCTTTCACGCCCGCCAGGTACACGGGCAGCACGTAGAGCACCGTGTAGATCCCGATGCCGAGCACGAAACTGTAGATGCAACCCACCGTGAAGTTGCGATCACGGAACGCACGAAGGTCGACGATCGGCTCATCTATCGTCAGCTCGCGCCACACCATCAGCAGCCCGGAGACCACCGCGACGGCCGTCAGGAGCACGATCTCGTGGCTCTCGAACCACTGTTCGCGTACGCCTTCCTCGAGCACGTATTGCAGGCTGCCGAGAAAGAGCACCACGAGCAGTGCACCCGGAAAGTCGATCTGGCGCAACAGGCTCCAGTCCGGACGATCGACATGGACAAAAACCAGCGTGCCCAGCGTGATCAGCGCACCCGGTACGAGATTCACGAGGAACAGGGCGTGCCACGACATGGTCTCGGTGAGATATCCACCGAGCACCGGGCCGGCAGTGGGCGCAATGGTCACGATGAGCCCGACCAGCACGGTGATCGGTGTCTGCAGGCGCGGCGGGAACATCGTGTAGATCACCGCGAAGACCGTCGGGATCATCACGCCGCCGAACAGCCCCTGCAGTGCGCGGAACACGATCATCGACTCCAGGTTCCAGGCGAGCGCACACAGCCCACTCATCCCGGTAAAACCGGCGGCCGCGAGCGCGAACAGGTAACGCGTGGAGAACGCGCGCGTCAGCCATCCGGACAGCGGGATGACGACCACCTCGGCAATCAGGTAGGAGGTGGTCACCCAGGTGATTTCATCGCGGGTCGCGGACAGTCCCGCCTGGATCTGGGTCAGCGAGCTCGCGACGATCTGGATGTCGAGGATCGCGATGAAGATCCCCACCGCCATCGCGGCGAACCCGATCCAGTCACCGAGGGACAGGGACTCCGCCGGGACTTCCTCCAGCGCGACTGCGTGTGCCATTGAATGTCAGCGCACCCGCACTTTCACGACACTCGACAGCCCCGGCTTCAATCGCGTGGTGTCCGTGCCTGCCGCGAAGCGGATCTTGACGGGAACCCGGCGCACGATCTTGGTGAAGTTGCCGGTGGCGTTCTCCGGCGGCAGGAGGCTGAACTCGGCTCCGCTGGCGGGCGCGGCGCTGTCGATGACACCCGCGAAGCGCGTGCCGGGGTAGGCGTCGATCTCGATGTCGGCCGGCTGACCGGGTGCCATGTCCGCGAGTTGCGTTTCCTTGAAGTTGGCCTCGACGAATATCTCGTCGTCCGGGATCAGGAACGCGAGCGCGACGCCTGGTTGCACCAGCTGTCCGACCTGCACCGCGCGATTGCCAAGCACACCGCCGATGGGCGCGTGGATCCGCGTGTGGGCGACATCGACCTCGGCGGTCCGCAGCCCAGCCTCGGCGACGGCGAGCGCCGCATCCGCTTCCGCCAGCTGCGCGACGATGGTCTGGCGCTGACTGGTGGCTTCCGCCACGAGCGCCTGGCGCTGCAATCGTTCCGCTTCCGCGATCCGTCGCGTGGCGACGGCCGCATCGCGCTGCTGGGCAGGGACGGCGCCGTCCTCGACAAGCCCCACGAGCCGGCCGACGTCCTGCCGCGCGCGCGTGACGCTGGCATCACTCGCGGAGACCAGCGCGCGCTGTTGCGCGACGCGTGCATCCTGCACCGCGAGCTCCGCTTCGAGCGTCGCGCGCCGCAGCCGTTTCGCCGCCACTTCGGCGGCGGCCTGGTCCCGCCGCGCCACCAGCGATGCACCGTCAATCACGACGAGCAGGTCACCCGCATCCACGCGCTGGTTGTCCTGGAAGCGCACCTCCGTCACGTATCCCGTGATCTTCGGGCTCACCTGTGCCATGTGAGCCCGCAGGTATGCATTGTCCGTGGACTCGAATGGCTGCATTTCGAGCCGCCAGTACTGCATACCGGCGAACCCGGCGAGCGCGAGGCCGCCGATCCAGAGCAGCAAGTAGAAGGCCCTGACCGCGTGACGCATAGATGGGAAGTATTGAACTAAACCGTGTAGTGTAGAATAGTGACGGCCTCGGTCCGACGCAACCATTCCACCCGCGATGACCCACCTCAGCGACAACAAGCGTGACGCGATCCTGGAAGCCGCCGCACGCATGTTCCTCGCCCACGGATACGCGGAAGCCAGCATGGATGCGATTGCCGAGGCGGCACCGGTCTCCAAGCCGACCTTGTACAACTACTTCGACGGCAAGGCGGCACTGTTCGAAGCAGTAATCCGCGCGCGCTGCGATCAGCTGCTCGCCGCGCTCGACGCGGTGGACACGACCACGGGGGATTTCGAAGCCGGGCTCCGCGCGATGGCGCGGGCCTGTGTGGACGTAATCTACGAACCCGGATCTCTGGAACTGTTCCGGGTGCTCGTTGCTGGGCAGTTACATCACCCCGACCTCGGACCGATCGCCTATCGCAGCTGTGCCGAACCGATCATCGACCGTATTGCCACCTATCTCCGCAGGTCCGGTACAGAATCCGGGTTCGTGTTCGGCGCAGTGAAGGAATCGGCACGCGTTCTGCTCAGCCTGCTGATGGGTGACGAACACTTCCGGTGCCTGCTGGGCGTGCAGCCGGCACCGTCGGCACGGGAGCGAGTGCGGTTCGTCAACCGAGTCCTCCCTTACTACCTGAAGGCGTGCCGTGGTTAAGGGTTTCACCTGCGCGATCATCCTGCTCTGCGCCGGGTGCGCGGTCGGTCCCGACTACCACCGGCCCGAGACACGGACCGAGCGTGTCGCCGCGGCGGCGTGGCACGCTGACGTTTACCAGGAGTCGGTACCCTACACCGACGACGCGACGGCGCTCGCGCGCTGGTGGACCTGGTTTGGCGATCCGCTGCTCGACGACCTGCTGTCACGCGCCGCCGTGGGCAGTCTCGAACTGCGGGCCGCGCTCGCGCGAATCGAAGCGGCGCGTGCCGAACGGAGAATCGTCGCGGCGGGACGCGGCCCGTCGCTCGGGCTCGGCACGGCGGCGAGCCGCCAGCAGAACCCGTTGCCCGGGTTGGCCGAGGGTCTCACATTCTCGCTCTACGAAGCAGGTTTCGATGCGCGCTGGGAGCTCGACCTGTTTGGCCGGGTGCAACGGCGCGTGGAAGCCGCCGAGGCCTCACTCGCCGCCGCGAATGAAGACCGCCGGGCGATCGAAGCGGTGCTGCGCGCCGATCTCGTGCGTGCCTACTGGGAACTGCGTCACGCGGATCGCGATCTCGCCCTCGCCGGCGAGGCGGTTGTCCTTGCCGAGCGCGGCGTCGAACTCGCGCGGCGGCTCGTGGACGCCGGTTTGCGACCTCGCCGCGACCTGCTGGTCGCCGAGGCCGACGCAGCGCGACACGCGGCCGAGCTTCCGAATCTGCGTATTGCGCGCGCGACCGCTGCGCACCAGGTGGAACTGCTCTGCGGCGCGGTGCCGGGGGAATTCACCGGACTCCTCGCGCCGCGGGATTCCGCACCGGCGCGCATCACACCACGTGCCATCCTGACGCCGGCGGCCGTCCTGCGCGAACGGCCCGATATCCGCCGCGCCGAGCGCGAACTTGCGGCGGTCACCGCACTCCGCGCGGCGGCCATCGCGGACCTCTACCCGCGTGTGTCGGTCGGGTTGTTCTTTGGCGCCCGCAACACCGCGATCGGCATGCTCCTGAACGCTGTCTCGAAATCCTGGAACGGCGGCGGGAATGTCGTCGTCCCGCTGTTCGACAGTGGTCGCCTGCGGGGTGCGGTGGCACAAGGCGACGCCCGGATCGAGTTCGCGCTCGCACACTATGAACGCGTGATGCTCGGGGCGTTGCACGAAACGGAGCTCGCGCTGCTGCGCCTGCTCGAACGGGAACGCGAGCGCGAGTCGCGCGTGCTCGCGCTGGCCGATATGCGGGAAGCGGCGCGGCTGGCGGACCGCCGCGCGACGCAGGGAATCGGCACACGAATCGACGTGCTGCGCGCGGAGCGCGCCGCCAACGCAGCCGCACGCGCGCTGCAGGCGAGTGAGGCGGCCATCACGTCGGACACCGTGGCGATGATGAAGGCCCTGGGGGCGGGCGCACCACCCCCCACGGCCAACTTCGCGCAGGCGCTCTAGTCGGCGCCGCTCACGGCAGGCGCGGCGGCAGGCGCGGTGCAATCGCGCGTCGCATGGTCTGCATCGACCGCAGGTTGCGGGTCATCGTGCGCAGATCCATCGGGCGCGGTGCTGACGGCGGACTGTTGGCATCCGGGATGTCGGTGGCGTAGCCGGGCTGTTCGATCGTGACCGAACCGTACGCGTTGGAGACTTCGATCGCGGACTTCTGGCCGGACTCCTCGGGTTCGAGCAGCCCGACGCGGGCCGATGTCTCGGTGACCTCGCCGACCACGTGCGTCCCGCGGATTCCGATGGTCGCGACCGTCAGGCCGATCGACGTGTTGCGCGGTCTGCGCTTCGCGATTTCTCCCGAGAGGTAGCGGAAAAATCCCTTCAGTACACGGGTCGCGGCGAAATCGACCTCGGGGTCACCATCGAAGCGGTAGGTATCGATACGAAAGCGCGTGCCGGGCCCGAGCTCGTAGCGGGAGCCATCGGAAAACCGCAGCTGCACGTGGGCCTTTCCCAGCGTCACCACGGTCTCGGTGGCGTACACCCCTTGTCCTGTCGCGAGCCGGCGGGCGACCTTGTCGTCCGAGATCGCGAGAACCTTGCCCTCAACTTCAACTGCCCGCGCGGCCGCCGTCGCGGACTGCGCCCATGCGGGCAGGCCTGCCAGCCATCCAAGCACCACGACGAAAGCCGCGACCGCGGCGCCCCTCATGCGCGGGCCGGCGCGCATCGGATCAGAACGGGACGCGCACGCCGAACTCCACAACGTGCGTGTCGAGATCTTCGTACCCGACGAGCGCCTGGTAGGACGCGAACATCGATACACCGCTGTTCAATGCGAACGTGGAGGACACGCCCACATGCGCGAAATCGCGATCCGGATCGTCCATCGGCATTGCGAAACTCACCGTCGGCGCATTGACGAAGCGGCCGGTGACGTTCTCGGCATCGTTGTCGAACTCGTGCACGTACTCCGCGATGATCTGCGGATACCAGGTGCCCCAGGACTGTGCCGACAGGTACCCCGCCGTGAGACCGAACGCGCTGGTGATCGAGGTGAACGACTGCTCATCGATCTGCAGCGCCAGGCCGGAACCGATGCCGTTGGGATTGGACATCTGCTCCGAGTACCCGTCGATCTCCACGTCGGCGATATCGAGTCGTGCGTACGGTCCCAGCACCCAGTTGCCTGCCGCATGGTCGTATCCGAGCTTGAGGCTCCCGGCGATTTCGCGACTGTCCAGTTCGGACAAGGCCGACTGGTCCACGCGGACACCTGCGGCGGTATAGGCAAGGTTGCGGGACTGCTCGTGCTCGTTCCGGGTATACCCGATCATCGCATCCAGGTAGCCGGAGGTCCCGAGTGTCAGCGTACCGTAACCGAAGCCCCCGTAGCTGTCGGTTTCCATGGTGCCGGCGTTGCCGGAGATGTCGGCATCGATCGTCGAGTAAGTGAACGCTGCTCCGAGCAGCAGGCGCGGGGTCACCTGGAAATCGACGCCGCTCGTAACCCCGTAGGTATCCGATTCGAAACCCGACTCGTTGACAGTGCCGTCACGATCGTTGGCGGCGTAGTTGCCGCTGATGAAGAAGCCACGTGACGCGCCTGCCCCGTCGCCGGCACCGCCTCCGTTCAACCAGCGATCGCCGTCGCCCGCCGCAAGGCTGCGGCTGTCGAACCCTGGCGCCGCAAGCGCGACGCGCGATCCCCCGGCGCGCAACGTACCGAGCCGCTGGGAGATGGCGTCCATCTGGCCGGCCGAAGCATCGACTTCGCTGGAACCGACGACGTTCACTTCTTCGGCAGCCATGTTCTGCAGCACGGCAGACACGCTGCCTCCTTCCAATGCCTGGACCACCACATCGGTACAGCGGTCAGCGAGGTCACGGCCAGCCGCGGAGCTGCCGATCACGCCGCGCGAGAGCCCGCCCGGACAGACCTCCTCGATCAGCCCGCCCATCACGCGCTGCGGATTGGACAGGGAGCGATTCTGCAGCAGGCCCTCGATGGGGCTTTCGAACCCTTCATCCTCGTCCGTTGCGATGTCGATGAGCCCGGGAATCGCGAGAATGTCCTCGGTCGCAAACGCGGGGGTGAACATGGTGACGACGCACAGGACGCCGAGCATACGAATTGAACTGGAAAAGTCGGTGGCCATGGGTCCCCCCTGTTTCCCCGGGACGCGCCGCGGCGGTCCGGGTCCGAGTGAGTCGATATTCAATTAATGCATCACGTTAATTTTGCACACGAACTCTCAAATTTCAAAGATATTGATGTGTCGCTGCCCGGCGCGAGATGGGGTGAATGCCGGGTCGCGTCATCGCGTCGGACGCTGACACCTTACGGATCCGCCGAGGAGTCTGTCAGACTGTGGCTCCCGGCGCCTGCCGCGCCGCAGGGACAATCCGCAACCTTCCCCCGGGAGACATTACGCATGGCCGCTTACCTTGTCGCGCACGCCAAGATCAAAGACCCCGCCAAGCTCCAGGAATACGCCGCCGCCGCCGGTCCGACCTTGGCGACCTTCGGCGGCGCGCCGGTCGCACGCGGCAAGGTGGCCGCGGTGCTCGCCGGTCAGCACCAGGCCGACACGACTCTGATCGTCAAGTTCCCGGACGTGCAGGCCGCGAAAAACTGGTACAACTCCGCCGCGTACCAGGCGCTTATCCCGATCCGGGACCAGGCCATCGAACCGACGTTCGTGCTGCTGGAGGAACCGACCTGAGACCTAGTGCACCGCAGGGCCTGAACAGGCGACCGGCCAGACGGCCTGCTGAATCCCTCGCTAACGGGACCAACCACCTCGCACATGCTGTGCCAGGAGCGCGTTTGTGACGAAGCCGATTTCCCTGGAAACCTCGCGAGGCCGAATCGAAGGCTGCTGTGATGATCGGTTCGAGGGCGTACTGGAGGCGTTTGTACGCAATTTCGAGGCGCGCGACGAAGTCGGCGCCAGCTGTGCCCTCACGCTAGAGGGCCGTACTGTGGTCGACCTTTGGGGTGGTCGCACCTCACGTGACGGCGCTCCGTGGACGCGCGACACCCTCTGCATGGTGTTTTCGTCGACAAAAGGCGCAATGGCCCTTTGTGCCCACCTGCTGGTGGACCGTGGCCTGCTTGACCTCGATGCCCCGATCACGCGCTACTGGCCGGAGTTCGGAGCACACGGCAAGGAAGATGCCCGCGTTTCGATGACACTCGATCACACCGTGGGCGTACCGCATGTGCGCGATCCCGTCCTGCCGGGAGAGTTCTGGGATTACGCCGGCATGGTCCGGCGTGTCGCGGCAGAGCCCGCTTTCTGGGTTCCGGGCACCCGCCAGGGCTATCACGGGATCACGATGGCGTGGACGGTGGGCGAGTTGGTACATCGCACGGCGCGGCAACGCCTGGGAACCTTTTTTGCGCAGGAATTGGCTGAACCTCTTGGCCTGGATTTCTGGATCGGGTTACCCGAGTCGATGGAGGATCGGGTTGCACCGATGATCCTGGCCGAGCCCGATCAGGCCTGGCTCGAGACAAGGTTCATTCGTACCGCGCTCGGTACGACTGATACGCCGACCGCGCTGTTCATGCGCGATTTCGCCACGTTCGAGCCGAACACGCGCGCCTGTCGTGCAGCGGAAGTGGGTTCCGCGAACGGCATGGCCAATGCGCGCGCGCTCGCTGGTCTGTATGCGCCGTTCGCGAACGGTGGCAGCCTCAACGGTGTGTATTTCGTCGGTGGCGAGACCCTGACCCGCATGAGCCGCGTGTCCGCGGCAACGAACGACGATGCGACGTTGATGATTCCCGCGCGCTTCGCTTCTGGCTTCATGAAGACGACCGACAACCGTCGCCTGCCGAACGTCGTCAACTCATCGCTGCTGTTGACCGAGAACGCGTTCGGACACGTGGGCGCGGGTGGGTCGATCGGTTTCGCCGATCCCGAATGCCGGATGAGCTTTGGTTACTCGATGAACCGGATGGGTACCGGCGTACTTCTCAATGAGCGGGGCCAGTCATTGATCGACGCCGCGTACCAATCCCTGGGCTACCGGACGAACCTGGGTGGTGCCTGGACGCATTGACGACGGAATCCGCGCCATGACCGATATTCTTTTCCATCATTACGACCTGTCACCGTTCTCGGAGAAGATTCGGCGCGTGTTCGCCTTCAAAGGCCTGCGCTGGCACGGGGTTCAACAGCCACTGATGGCGCCGAAACCGGATCTCACGCCCCTGACCGGGGGATACAGGCGGATTCCGGTCATGCAAATCGGGGCGGACGTTTACTGCGATACTGCGCTCATCGGGCGGGTCATCGAGCGGCTCTTCCCGCAGCCAGCCTGCCTTCCACCGGACTTGCGCGGGCGCGCCGCGCTCATCGAGGACTGGGCGGATCATCGTCTCTTCATGCAGGTCGTGCCGCCGGTCGTCGTCGAACTCCTGCCGGCGCTGCCGCCGGAGTTTCTCGCGGACCGGGCAGCGATGTCCGCAGGATTCAGCCAGTCATCACTCGAAGCTGTGGCGCCGCACGCGCATGCGCAGGCTCTTCATTCCTTCGACCGCCTGGACGACCAGCTGAGGTCGTCCCCCTATCTGCTCGGTGACACATTCACACTCGCCGATGCGGCCTGCTATCACTGCATCTGGTTTACGAAGAACAACCCGATGTTGTTCGAAGGGGTGCGCGTTCGACAGGCACTGGCGAACTGGTTCGCGCGCATTGAATCGTTCGACGACGATGCCTGTACAGACATGTCGGCGTCGGACGCACTTGACATAGCCAGGGATGCCGCGCCGAACGATGTACACCGGGGATGTGTTCCCGATCCACGACTGGAAGCAGGGCGAATCGTCGAGATCACGGCTGACGACTACGGACACGAATCAACCACCGGACGACTGGTGCAGCTCACTCCGGACGTGATCAGCTTGATACGCGAGGATCCGCGCGTGGGCGAAGTCGCCGTGCATTACCCTCGCGGCGGCTACCGGGTAAACGTGATCGGGTGACCATGTTCCATCGGCCATGCGTGCCAATGTGCCTCGCGCGATGCCCCGATCACGAGGCGCCATCTGTACATCATTCGCGGCGCACGACCGTTGCATCTCGATTGGGAGAGACACCGCTCGCGCGCGACAGCAGTCGACGTGTATTGCGCGCCGCGTACACGCCGGTCCGCGATCGCGCGGGGAAGCGATCTATAGCCAGTCGGGAGTCGGCAGGTTTCGAGCGCGCAGGAATTCAGGGTTGAACAGCTTGGACTGGTAGCGTGTACCGCTGTCGCACAGCAGGGTCACGATGGTGTGTCCGGGGCCGAGGTCTCTGGCGAGACGGATGGCACCCGCCACGTTGACACCGGCGGAGCCACCAACACACAGACCCTCGTGGCGCAGAAGATCAAATACGATCCGCAGCGTCTCCTCATCCGGAATCCGATACGCCCGGTCGACCGGGGCCGCCTCGATGTTCTTCGTGATTCTTCCGAGGCCGATCCCCTCTGTGATCGAGCTGCCCTCTGCTTTCAATTCACCCGTGGAGAAATAACTGTACATGGCGGCACCGGGTGGGTCGGCAACCGCGGTGACGATCGCAGGATTCATCTGCTTCAAGTACGCGGAAATCCCCCCCAGCGAACCTCCAGTCCCCACGGCGCAGATGAATGCGTCTACCCTTCCGCCTGTCTGTTGCCAGATTTCCGGTCCCGTGGAACGAACGTGTGCTTCGCGATTCGCCAAATTCTCCCATTGATTGGCCCACAGTACGCCGTCGGGCTCAGTTTCAGCGCGCTCGCGAGCGACTCTTTCCGATACGTGCACGTAGTTGGCTGGATCCTTGAACGGCGCTGGTGGCACTTCAAGAAGTTCCGCGCCGCAGAGGCGCAGCATGTCCTTCTTTTCCTGGCTCTGCGTGTTCGGGATGACGATAAGCGTCCGGTATCCGCACGCGTTTCCGACCAGGGCAAGCCCGATGCCAGTGTTGCCCGCGGTGCCTTCCACGACAAGTCCACCAGGCCGAAGAATGCCTCTTACTTCCGCGTCCCTGATAATCGAAAGAGCAGCGCGATCCTTTACGGAACCGCCCGGATTCAGGAACTCGGCCTTTCCCAGGATGTTACAGCCGGTCGCCGCCGACGCGCGGTGGAGCTTGATCAGCGGCGTGTTTCCAATCGTCTCGATCAGGCCGTCTCGAATGAGCATGTCGTTCTCCCGGATGATGTTAACCGATCAGGTGTTTGCCGTTGGCCTGGGGTAACCGTCGAGCGTCCGCATGGCTCTCTGCCAATGATTCGGAATCATCAATAACTGCCCGCCGGCAATTTCGTGGCCGGTTGTCATTGCGCGATTCAGAACGTCGATACAGGAGTGTCCCGACGTCAGTCCAACCCGGCCATTCGCTGAAGCTCGCGGGCGGACTCCTCGACGAGCTGCGTAAGATCCGTCTGCAACTGCACGGCTGCGTCAACGATTTGCTGGTCCGGCAGGTACTCGATTCGACGCGCCATGGCGGCCAATCGACGTGCCCCTACGGTACGTGCAGCGCCCGAGAGCGCATGCATCTCGTTGCGAATGCGGTCGAGCTCCAATACCGAGTCTGTCTGCGTCAATGACTCAGCATATCGAAATGCATCCTCGACGAATTCGCCGAAAAACGTCTCGCGATCCTCGGGATCCATGAACCCGAGGAGCTCCTCCACGATACCTCCATCCACGAGGTCGGCTATCATCTCGGATTCTTGCGATGCGCCCGCTTGGGGTCGCGAAGTCGGCACACTATCGCTAGCCTCGCCCTCGGCGATTACCTGGTTGATCGCGTCTATCATCGCGGAGGGTTTCAGCGGCTTGGTCAGGAAGCGCGTAATGCCGGCGAAATCGGCGTCTGCGACAACTTCGGGTCGGCTGTCCGCAGTGACCATGATGAGCGGAACGCGTGCGGCCGCATCGGGAACCGCGAAGTTGTAAAGCCGGGCGACTTCCATGCCGTCCATAACAGGCATGTGCATATCGAGTAGTGCGACGTCGAAATCTTCTTCGGTCAGCGCGATGAGCGCTTCTTCTCCGTTCGCAACGATCTTGAACGCGAAGCCCCCTTCGTTGAGCGCCATACGCGCGATTGTCTGGTTGGTCAGATTGTCCTCTGCGACCAGTATCCTGAATTGACGTGGGTTCTGATTGACGATTACATCTGTCGTATAGTCACGCCTGAGCGCCTGGGCCATATCGATAATGCGCGGCAGCATCACTGAAGCTCGGGGCGAATCGAGGAAACTGCTGTAGCCCAGCTCGACCGCCTTCTCCTTCAAGTGCGTGGGGCCGATTGCGCAGAGAGGGACCAGGATCTCGTCGTGACCCGGGATCAACTGATGTCGGATTCGGTGTGCGGGCTGGGCCTCTTCGGTCAGTTCGACGAGCACAAGCCCCGGAGGGAACAGTAACTGGGGTCCGGTGTGAAGATTCCCCAGTGGAATTGGAAGGACCGTGGCCTCCATCGTGTCAAGACATCCGGATATTGTGCGCGTGAGTGCAGTCCCGGCGACCAGCGCAACATCAATGGGAGCCGCCGTGGTCGATTCAGTGACGGATGTCGCACGTTCGAATGTCAGGTCGATGCGGAACGTCGCGCCGGCACCCGGCTCTGATTCTACGGTGATCTCTCCCCCCATCAGGCGGACCAGTTCCCTGGCAATGGCAGTTCCAAGCCCGGTCCCTCCGTGTTTGCGCGTCACGCTGTTGTCCGCTTGGTAGAACGGACTGAACACACTCTTTAGCTGTTCGTGCGTCAATCCAGGACCCGTGTCTACGATTTCGAATCGTACTCCGACATGCGACGCGTCCGTAGAACGCGCTTCCAGTCGGAGACGAACCAATCCTGTCTCGGTAAACTTGACTGCGTTTCCGCACAGATTGATGAGTACTTCCTGCAGCTGTCGAGGCGAGCCGATGACGTCCGGGTGGATATCCGCGTCAACGAAGAACTGAAGAGACAAACCCTTGGCACGGGCCTGGGGCCAAAGTATTGCAAGTGAATCGTTCAAGACCGAATACACGTTCATCCGCTCTCGTTGGATCGCAAATGTTCCGTCCTCGAATTTGCTGATATCCAGGATTCGATTGATGAGATCCAATAACGTATTGGAGGAAACGGAAATTATTCGGAACATTTCCTTTTGCTGCGATGTCGCTTGTGTACGCCCGAGTAGGTCAGCAACCGAAATAATGCCGTGTAACGGAGTGCGAAGCTCATGACTCATCTTGGCAACGAAATCGCTTTTCGCGGCGTATGCCCTACGGGCGTCAGCAACGGCCGTATGAAGTCGACGGATCAGAAACGCTGCGTAGAGGGGAACGACGAGAAGTGCAATACCGAGACCGATGCTTAACGACGGATTGTTCTTCCAGAAGGGTGTCATCTGGGTGACGAACACGTAGCAAACGAGCGACGCCGCGAGATTGCCATACAGATAAAGCAACCCGAACCGCATTCCGTACCCGATTGTGATCCATAGATAAACACCATAGGCGCCCGCCAATGCCTGGCCACCAAAATAGATGAGCCATGTGATGGCGATATTGTCTGCAACGATGCTGGCGATTCGTTGCCCAATGCGCCACGCGGGATGACGAAGTGTAGTTCCGAGCAGCCGCGCCCAGAGGTAGAGCGATGTTGCGAACACAGCGCAAACGCTGAACGTCGTCCAGACCCAGGCCAGTCCTATGGATGGATCGTGGCGATATGCGATCAGCCCGAGGAGAATAAACGCAATATTGATTCCAAATCGAATCTTCGCCTGCGCGAGTTCTCCAAGCGAAGCGGAACTGGCATCGATTGACCTGACCGCGTCGTTCGAGACTCGCGACGGACTCGCCTTACCCTCGGCCGCTTGCAGATTTGGTAGCCCGGATCCAAGCGCGGTGTCGGTTGATGGCGAGGGTATGCTCATCCAAGGTCTACCGGGCGGCCTGTTCGTGTGGAGACATAGATTGGATGCACGAAACCCTATGGGGGGTCCACGCGCGCGAATATGAGCGCCGCGTTGTGCCCTCCGAATCCGAAGCTTTGCGATAGTGCGAACTCGAAATTGACTTCCATTGTTTCAAGACAAAAGTTGAGGGGCGCGATTGGGCGCTCAAGATTCCGACTTCGGTGCACTCGTTGCTCCATGAGACTCTTGGTGGTCACGATTGCTTCCAAGGCCCCGCTGGCGCCGATAGTGTGTCCCAGGATCGATTTCGTGCTGTTGACTGCGGGACCATGGGCGAAGTGCTTTTCGATTATTCGGCTCTCAATGCGATCGTTGAGTTCAGTTGAGGTTCCGTGTGCATTGATGTAGCCGATATCCTTGGAGGAAAGGTTAGCGTCCAGGAGCACTTCCTCCAGCATTTCGTCGATGGCGTTGTTCTCCTCTGAAATGGCCAACATGGACTGTGCATCGGAACTTGTCGCAAAACCTCGCAGCTCCGCTAGCGGGCGGGTAGTTCTTTGGCGAGCAAACGACTCAGATTCGAGCACGACGATCGCAGCACCTCCTTCGCTGAATAGAAAGCCGGTGCGTTCAACGTCGAACGGACGGTTCTCCGAGCCAATCTCCGATCCCCGAGGTCTCGCCAATGTCTGTAGCCGATCGAATCCCATGAAAACCCCACCTGCACCATCGCTCAGGTGCTCCACGCCTCCCGCGATCGCCACATCTAAGTCTCCACGCTGTATCGCCTTGAACGCGCGTCCGATTGCCATCGTACCTGCCGCGCAAGCATGGCACATTGTCTCAACAGGACCCTGGATACCAAAACGAATGCTGATTGAAGCAGCAGCTGCGTTCGGCATGGACTGAGGAATAACGAGTGGACTTACGCGTGGATGCCGCTCGAGGGCGCTCAGATGTTCACGCAGCAATTCATCCGAGGGGTGCTGAGCGAGGAGAGCTTTCAGCTGCGGTGCGAGACCGCCAAGGAGATGTGCCCTGTAGTTGTCGAAGGGTGCACGAGCCCCGCCGAGACCGGTTCCGAGGAAAATCCCAGTTCGCTTCGCGGGCAACTTGGGCCGATCGGGCGAGCGGGGGAAAAGTTGCGCGTCCGTCAATGCTTCTTGGGACGCGCAGATCCCTATGAGAGACGGCATGCTGGTCGTGAGCAGATCCGATTTCGAGAATCCGAGAGCGCGAAAATCCAGTTGAGGGAGTGGGGACCAGACACGGCTAACTGGTCGATAGTAGTGGTCCCATGCGAGCGGAATCGGCTCGATTCTGGCCTCTCCCAATTTACAAGCCTCCCATAGCACTCCCGCACCCACGCCAAATGCCGATACCGCGCCCAAGCCCGTGACAAACACCCTTTGATTTGTCACTTATTCATCCTACGGCTAGGAATTTTGCCCGAGGGTATGTGCGACGTAGTCTGCAACCCACTGGACTGTCACAGCTTCGCGCGGAAGCGAGTCTGTATTGAACTCCGCGTCGAACTCTTCATCCAGCGCAATCACTATCGTGATCAATTGCATCGAATCGACAGCAAGATCTTCCTTGATTCGCATATGGGGCTGCGCGGTAATCAAATCGATATCGAGCGATTCGGCGATTACCCGCTGCACGCGTTGAAGTATCTCGGCTTTATCCATGGGAATTTGGTTTTGCTCAACCCGGCGCAAAGCACAACTGCTCGATTGCTCGTGTAATCGGAGTCGTAGGCGATGACCCAGAAAGGGCCAGAAATTCCTACCGAAACGAGCGTTCAGCCTACTCTGACAGGAATTCTAGCTGATGACCTCGCTTTGCATTAGTCGATTCGGGTGATTATGGGCAAATTGAGGCCTCCTGTACGGTCAATACCGTAGCCTGATATTGCCCGGCTGACAGTACAGTACTTCTCAGCGATTGCATTCGCGCCTACCCAATAATAGAGAAAAGCGGGGTGTGCGGATGAGAAGGAGACGCTAATCCATGAACACTACGGCTAGCGCGCGAAGCCCGGCGCGCCTGCATAAACCCTCGGTCGTTTCTCTGAGGACGGAGCCGAAAGCTGGAACTTCGTATATCGACGTGCGGTTAGATTCCCGGCGAGCACTTGGGTGGTTCGAATTGAATGAGACCGCTCCTGCGTACGTTTCGACGGGCTTATTGCAGGAAATGGCACTTCACTCGCGCAGAATTCAGGAAGGAGACTACGGGTTGGTGCGAACGCGGATACTTTCCTCGCTCATCCCTGGTGTCTTTTCTCTCGGCGGCGACTTAGGGTACTTCATTAGCGCTATCGAAAATCAGGACCGTGCACGATTGTTACAATATGCGGTTGCCGCGATCGAAGTGATTTGGTCAACTTTGTCCGGCTGTGGAACCTGTAACCTCGCGTCGGTAGCGCTGGTCGAAGGTGAGGCGCAAGGCGGTGGCTTCGAAGCTGCGTTGGCTTGCCAGGTAATCGTAGCAGAGGAATCCGCGAGCTTCGGATTTCCGGAGACACTTTTTGGATTGTTCCCAGGTATGGGTGCCGCGCATTTGATTGCTGCGCGTAGCGACAAAGCGGTCGCGGAGCGGTTAATTTCCCGTGCCAACCGCTATCCAGCGCGATTCTTAAAGGAGATTGGGATTATCGACTTCGTTGTGCCGGACGGTCGCGGGCGATGTTTCCTCAACAAGAGCTCGATTGAAGATTCACTTGCCGACGTGTACGCGCGTCGTACGGAGTCATTTCAGACAATCAAATACTCCACGCTATTGAGTTCTGTAGAAGAATGGGTGGATACCGCAATGCGACTTAGTGCGCGGAATTTGCGTTCTATGAGGTATCTCTTGACGGCTCAGCGGAGGGCGACAACTGCAGCCTAAGTTGTCGTTCAGTCGGGCTGAGTTGCTTCCCGTGGAGGACAGTTCCGCTCAAAAAGAGCTGAAACGTCGCAATCAAGCCCCCGCGTTCGGTCAAGTCGATTTGAGGCGTATTGAGTCTTCAGAAGGGGGTTAGCCCGGTACCACTGTACCGGGCTAAATTATGATGCCTGGCAATGACCTACTTTCACATGGCTACTGCCACACTATCATCGGCGCTGAGCAGTTTCACTTCTGAGTTCGAGATGGGATCAGGTGGTTCCCGCTCGCTATAGTCGCCAGGCAATTCGTTGACGGTTTGTCCTTCCAGTGGGTCAAACCGTGAATTCATTAAATAAGTTGATCGGCATTTAGAATTGTTGCATTTGGTTTCGAGCCATACAAAACGCTTGAGCGTTATATGGTCAAGCCTCACGGGCAATTAGATACCGGTAAGCTGCATCCATTGCTGGACTTCCACACCCGGCCTATCAACCTCGTAGTCTACAAGGGCCCTTTAGGGACCTCAAAGGTCCAGGGAGACCTTATCTTAGGGGAGGCTTCCCGCTTAGATGCTTTCAGCGGTTATCCCGTCCGCACATAGCTACCCGGCAATGCCACTGGCGTGACAACCGGAACACCAGAGGTGCGTCCACTCCGGTCCTCTCGTACTAGGAGCAGCTCCCTTCAAGTCTCCAACGCCCACGGCAGATAGGGACCGAACTGTCTCACGACGTTCTAAACCCAGCTCGCGTACCACTTTAAATGGCGAACAGCCATACCCTTGGGACCGGCTTCAGCCCCAGGATGTGATGAGCCGACATCGAGGTGCCAAACTCCCCCGTCGATATGAACTCTTGGGAGGAATCAGCCTGTTATCCCCGGAGTACCTTTTATCCGTTGAGCGATGGCCCTTCCATTCAGAACCACCGGATCACTAAGACCTACTTTCGTACCTGCTCGACGTGTCTGTCTCGCAGTCAAGCGCCCTTCTGCCTTTACACTCATTGCGCGATTTCCGACCGCGCTGAGGGCACCTTTGTGCTCCTCCGTTACTCTTTGGGAGGAGACCGCCCCAGTCAAACTACCCACCATACACTGTCCCCGACCCGGGTAACGGGCCTAGGTTAGAACCCCGAACACGCCAGGGTGGTATTTCAAGGTTGGCTCCACAATGACTGGCGTCACTGCTTCAAAGCCTCCCACCTATCCTACACAAGCATGTTCAAAGTCCAGTGTAAAGCTATAGTAAAGGTTCACGGGGTCTTTCCGTCTTGCCGCGGGTACACTGCATCTTAACAGCGAATTCAATTTCGCTGAGCCTCTGGTGGAGACAGCGTGGCCATCGTTACGCCATTCGTGCAGGTCGGAACTTACCCGACAAGGAATTTCGCTACCTTAGGACCGTTATAGTTACGGCCGCCGTTTACCGGGGCTTCGATCAAGAGCTTCGCCTTTCGGCTGACCCCATCAATTAACCTTCCGGCACCGGGCAGGCGTCACACCCTATACGTCGACTTTCGTCTTTGCAGAGTGCTGTGTTTTTAATAAACAGTCGCGGCCACCTGGTCACTGCGACCCCTTTCGGCTCCAAGCGCAGGCTCTTCACCTACAAGGGGCACACCTTCTCCCGAAGTTACGGTGCTATTTTGCCTAGTTCCTTCACCAGAGTTCTCTCAAACGCCTTGGGATTCTCACCCTGTCCACCTGTGTCGGTTTCGGGTACGGTCTTTCTTATCTGAAGCTTAGAGGATTTTCTTGGAAGCCGGGCATCGACCACTTCGCTCCACAAAGGGAACTCGTCATCACGTCTCAGGATTGTTCTCTCGGATTTTCCTAAGAGAACTCCCTACACGCTTAAACCAGGATTTCCAACACCTGGCCGGCGTAGCCTTCTCCGTCTCCCCATCGCAATAAGAACAGGTACAGGAATATTAACCTGTTTCCCATCGACTACGCATTTCTGCCTCGCCTTAGGGGCCGACTCACCCTGCGCCGATTAACGTTGCGCAGGAAACCTTGGACTTTCGGCGTGCGGGTTTTTCACCCGCATTATCGCTACTCATGTCAGCATTCGCACTTCCGATACCTCCAGCATGCTTTACAACACACCTTCGCAGGCTTACGGAACGCTCCTCTACCACGTCTTTCGACATCCGCAGCTTCGGTATACAGCTTAGCCCCGTTATATCTTCCGCGCAGGCCGACTCGACCAGTGAGCTATTACGCTTTCTTTAAAGGGTGGCTGCTTCTAAGCCAACCTCCTGGCTGTTTTAGCCTTCCCACATCGTTTACCACTGAGCTGCAATTTTGGGACCTTAGCTGGCGGTCTGGGCTGTTTCCCTTTTCACGACGGACCTTATCACCCGCCGTGTGTCTCCCGTGCTCGCACTTCTCAGTATTCGGAGTTTGCAATGGTTTGGTAAGCCCCTGAGGGCCCCCTAGCCATAACAGTGCTCTACCCCTGAGAGTGATACACGAGGCGCTACCTAAATAGCTTTCGAGGAGAACCAGCTATCTCCGAGCTTGATTAGCCTTTCACTCCTATCCACAGCTCATCCCCTACTTTTTCAACAGGAGTGGGTTCGGGCCTCCAGCAGGTATTACCCTGCCTTCACCCTGGCCATGGATAGATCGCCCGGTTTCGGGTCTACTCCCAGCGACTAAACGCCCTATTCGGACTCGGTTTCCCTACGCCTCCCCTAAACGGTTAAGCTTGCCACTGAGAAGTAAGTCGCTGACCCATTATACAAAAGGTACGCCGTCACCCCTTTCGGGGCTCCGACTGCTTGTACGTATGCGGTTTCAGGATCTATTTCACTCCCCTCTCCGGGGTTCTTTTCGCCTTTCCCTCACGGTACTAGTTCACTATCGGTCGGCAGGTAGTATTTAGCCTTGGAGGATGGTCCCCCCATATT
>JBFWUN010000007.1:0-52500 GCA_050247235.1 Gammaproteobacteria bacterium | reverse complement strand
TATAAGGACGGACGCAAGTTCACGAATGGACGAATATTGGCGGCGGAATTCATCAACCGCGGCAAACGGCTTCGAACGGTCTATTACGAAACTGAATCTGGTGTCGCGGGTTATTACTCCGACACCGGAGAAGCCATGCGAAAGGCTTTCCTCCGAACGCCGGTCAATTTCACGCGAATCAGCTCGCGCTTCAGCTTGGCTCGGAAGCATCCCATCTTGAATCGCATTAGGGCCCACAAAGGAGTGGACTACTCGGCACCATCGGGTACGCCAGTGCAATCCGTTGCAGATGGGAAAGTTACGTACGTAGGCTGGAAGAACGGGTATGGAAACGTGGTTCAACTGCAACATGGAGAGCGCTACAGCACTTTGTACGGGCACATGTCCAAGTTCGCGCGAGGTCTTCGCAACGGGTCCCAAGTCAACCAAGGTCAAATAATCGGATATGTCGGTCGGACAGGTCTTGCGACCGGTCCTCACCTTCATTACGAGTTTCTAATCAACGGCACGCATCGAGACCCGCTGAAGGTGCAACTCCCGAACTCGTTGCCTCTGGACCGCAAATACAAGAAGGACTTTGAGAACAAGGCAGCGCCTCTGCTTGCGCGATTGGATGAACTGAAGAATCCAGATAGAGGCGCCTCATCTTCGATGGTTGCGAAGATTGAGAACGGGGCAACAAACCCGCGTCCCGTCGTAGAATAACGGCATCGATTCAGATCGATGCCGGTGAGAGATATCGGGATTGGCGCGCTACATTGGCCTCAGCTCCGGTACCAGTATGGATGGTATCGACGCCGGCTTGATCACCATCTCGGATTGTGGAGTGACGCTCGAAGCGTATCGCGAGTATCCATACTCTGACGCGCTTCGCGCTCTGCTCGAGGCAGTTGTTGGCGGCCGACGACTGATGAGTACCGCCGAATGCGGTGCACTTCACGTCCGGATAGGACAGGAATTCGCACTTGCAGCGCAACGGCTACTGTCCGATACCGGAGTACCTGCTTCGCTAGTCGACGCAATCGGCAGTCACGGCCAGACCGTATCGCATGGGCCTGGTGCGCCAACGCGATATTCGCTACAGCTTGGAGATCCAAGTGTGATTTCGTCGGAAACCGGCATCCTCACGGTAGCCGACTTTCGCAGCAAGGACGTCGCGCTAGGCGGCCAAGGTGCACCGCTGGTTCCGGCCTTTCATCGCGAGATGTTCCAGGTTTCCGGACAGGACGTCGCGGTGGTCAACATCGGCGGAATTGCGAACGTTACGCTGCTGCCTGGTACGTCAAACAGAGAAGTGATCGCCTTCGATACGGGCCCCGGTAACACTTTGCTTGATCAGTGGATACGTCGCGTCAGCGGTGAATCCATGGATACTGATGGCATCTGGGCTTCTTCTGGGAATGTTGACGAGTACTTGCTCGCCCTGATGCTCAGCGAAAGTTACTTTGACTTGTCCCCGCCAAAATCCACTGGCAGGGAGGATTTTAATGTCGATTGGTTGCTCGAGAGACTCGCGAATGCTGACAACATGGTCATTTCGGCGGCAGACGTTCAGCGGACTTCTCTGGAACTCACCTGCCGAACAATATTGTCTGCCGTCGAGCGCTACCAGCCCGACGGCTCGGAACTTCTCGTTTGTGGAGGCGGCGCTCAAAATCATGCACTGATCGCACGATTGAGCGTGCTTGCAGGCAAACGGCGAGTCCGAACCACGGACCAGATCGGTGTGCCGTCCGCTGCGATCGAAGCGATGGCGTTCGCATGGCTGGCGCATCGGCGCCTTCGCCAACTGCCTGGGAATCTTCCCTCTGCTACAGGAGCGTCACGGCCTGCTGTTCTGGGCGGAATCTACTCCCCCGATTGAGCAAGTCGCGTCGCAAAGGTCAGACCGAGAAAGATGAACCGCAGCCGCATGTAGTCTGTGCATTTGGGTTGCGGATTACGAACTGTGCGCCCTCAAGGCCTTCGCTGTAGTCGATCTCGGCGCCCGACAGATACTGGATGCTCATGGGATCGATTAGCAGTTTGACACCTTGGTTCTCGACTACGGTGTCTCCGTCCCCCTCGTTTGGATCAAACGTGAACCCGTACTGGAACCCGGAACATCCCCCCCCAGAGATGAACACGCGCAACATTAGGGACTCGTCGCCCTCCTCATCGATGAGCGACTTTACCTTGCGTGCAGCAGCATCGGTGAATAGAAGCGGCGGCGGATACGATTCAGCACTCGTGCTTGAAATACTCATGTTTCATCTCAAGTTCGATTGTTCATAACTTGGTCTTGGACAAACATTACGGCTGTGGCGCTTCCCGCAGTGGCGCACTGAGGACCAACGGTACGGGGTCCTCGGTAGAGATGCGTACAAGTTTGCCATTTACTTCGGCACCCATGGCCATCTCGATCAGCACGTAGTGCACATCCCCTTCGACTCGCGCTTTGGACGCAAGTTCGACGTGATCCTTCGCAAACACTGACCCTTTCACCGGTCCGTTCAGCACGACATAAGGGACCTGAACGTTACCCTCGATAGACCCGGATTCACTCAACGTCAGGACGGCCTTGTCGTCGCGCTCTGCCGTGACATTGCCCCGGACCGTGCCATTGATGTGAAGGCGTCCCTCAAACGTGACGTCACCGAGGATTCGAGTCTCGTGCCCGATGATCGAACTGGCACCGATATGCTTGCGCTTTTTTCGATTGAACATGGGGGTTCCTGCGCCGATTGCAACCGCGAAGTTTCGCCCCGTAAAGCGGTCCCCGAGCTGCGCTCTGTGCACCTTAGGCTGATATTGGGAATAGTCAAGCCTATGTCCAGTCGGGTTGTCGAGGCCTTTACCTCGGTGTTCGTCGCGAGCGGAGGCAGTCTCGTTCGAACTGCCCGACGTCCTGCAGCAACGGATCGCATATTATTCAGCTTCGGCGGAAACAGTTGAATTCCAATGTACCTCTGGATAAAGGCATTTCATCTGGTTGCCGTCGTGGCGTGGTTCGCCGGTCTGTTTTACCTCCCTCGGTTGTTTGTCTATCACGCGGGCGCGCAGGATGACGTAAGTATTGCGCGATTCAAGATCATGGAACGCCGCTTGTTCTTCGGCATCACAACACCATCAGCACTCGTTGCCGCCTTCCTCGGTCTATGGCTCATCGCTCTACAGGGAATCGAGTGGTTGGCGAACGCCGGTTGGTTGCAAGCGAAGCTTCTGCTGGTTGCGATCCTGCTCACGTACCACGTGTACCTGGGATACCTGACGCGCAGATTCGCGTTGGATGAGAATGTACACACTGATAAATTTTATAGATGGATCAATGAGTTCCCTCTACTTATCCTGGTAGGGGTGATCGTCCTCGCAGAGGTCAAGCCGTTTTGATCCGGTCACTGTGCGGCTACTCGTCAACAACTTCGAAGTCATCCTTGCGAGCGGAGCAATCGGGGCACACCCAGGCCAGTGGAAGATCCTCGAAACGGGTACCCGGGGGAATACCCTCTTCCGGCAGACCGCGCGCTTCGTCGTAGATGTAACCGCAGATAACGCACATGTACTTCCGCACCGCATTGCTTCTCGTCGATTGTGAGGCGCGTCATCGTAGCGTAGTTTGGGCGGGTCAATGATCGTCTGCCCGGTCCGCGACATGTGTCCTCCGTCCCGCTCTTACCTGCACCCCGAACAGCCAAAGGTCCTAGTCCTGGGAGGGCTGGACCCAAGCGGCGCGGGCCTGCAAGCGGATATTGAGACATGCCTCGCCCTCGGTTGCCACGCGATGCCCATCGCGACTGCCGTTACCGTACAGAACACCCGTGGACTGGCGAACGTGGTGGAGATCCCGGCGGATCAAGTGGTCACACAGATTCGACATCTGGTGGCTGACGTTCAGGCCGTGGCTGCGTGCAAGATTGGCGCGGTCCCGAGCCTCGAGATGGCTATCGCGCTGAGGGATTTGTTGCTCAATTGGGAAAATCGTCCCACCGTCATACTCGACCCGGTCCTCGGAGCCAGTGCCGGTGGCTCGCTGATGACGCCGGATCTCGTGCGGGTATTCTCCTCGGTGCTGCTTCCGCTCGCCTCGTTGGTCAAGCCCAATGCAATCGAAGCCATTGAATTCGCAGGGGAACATGAGCCATTGAGCGCTGGGGCCCGCTTATCCACTCTCACGATAGGCGGGTATGCGCTCCTCACGGGGACCGACACAAGTTGTGATGCACAGGTGACGCATCACCTGTTCCGAAACGGCAGTCTTTTCGCCGAATTCACCTGGCCAAGGTTGAGCGGGAGTTATCACGGCACCGGGTGTACGTTGACGAGCGCTATAGCGGCGCTCACCGCCCGAGGCTACGGTATGGAGTCAGCTGTGGCGCGGGCGCTGGCGTACACGTACCAAACGGTCAGGGCGGCTCATTCGGTCGGAGGAGCCCAGTTAATCCCCTCCAGGCTAGTGAATTACCCGGCGTACGCCCGATGAAGAGCGCGTGGCCCGGGCGCGGACTTTACGTCATTACCCCCGATGAACCGGACGACGACCTGCTGTGCCGAAATGTCGAGCAGTGCGTCCGGGCGGGCGCGTCCATCCTGCAGTACCGTGACAAACATCGTAAAGCGGAGTCGCGTTCGCGCATGGCGTTCGTGCTCAAAGAAATCTGCCACGACACCGCGGTGCCGTTCATTGTGAACGACGATCCCGCTTTGGCGCGCACATGCGCGGCGGATGGCGTTCACTTGGGAAATGACGAACTGCACCGATTGCCTGAGGCACTCGCGTTGAAACCTTCCCTCTTCGTCGGCGTCTCCTGTTACGACTCCCTGGACCGCGCCCGCGCCGCCGTCGCCGCTGGTGCGCACCATGTCGCGCTTGGCAGCGTGTTCGGATCGTCGACCAAACCGGGTGCACCGCGCTGCTCACTGGAGACGCTGCGAACCGCGCGGCGCGAATTAGCAGTGCCCATCGTTGCGATTGGGGGCATCACCCCCGAAAATGGCCGCGCGGCACTCGACGCCGGAGCAGACTTCCTCGCGGTCATTTCCGGAGTCTTCGCGGCGCCGGACATTGGCGACGCGGTACACCAATACGCGAAACTGTTCGCCTGACCCCCTACGGATGCTCTCGATGTTTGACCAGTCCAGACAGCTTTTCGACCGTGCCCAACGCTGTATCCCGGGAGGAGTGAACTCCCCCGTGCGTGCCTTCAACGGTGTCGGCGGAACACCGGTATTCATGTCCCGTGGGTCCGGCGCAAATGTATTCGATGAGGATGGCAACCGTTACATCGACTTTGTCGGGAGTTGGGGACCGATGATCGTCGGTCATGGTCACCCTCACGTGATTGGAGCCATCCAGCGCCAACTTGAACGTGGTGTCAGCTTCGGTACGCCGACCGCGCTCGAGACGGATCTCGCCGAGATGGTGTGTGCACTCGTGCCGAGTATCGAGAAAGTGCGCATGGTGAGTTCCGGTACCGAAGCCGCAATGAGCGCAATCCGACTCGCGAGGGGCGTGACGGGTCGCTCGAGAATCCTGAAGTTCGAAGGTTGCTATCACGGTCATGCCGATTCACTGCTCGTGAAGGCCGGCTCAGGGGCGCTCACCCTTGGCATTCCCACCTCGCCTGGTGTTCCAGCGGAGCTCGCCAATCTCACGATCACTGCGTCTTACAACGACCTGCCCGGCGTCAGGTCGATTTTCGAGGAAGTCGGCCGAGAGATCTCGGCGGTCATCATCGAACCGATTGCGGGCAACATGAACTGCATTCCTCCAACGGATGGATTCCTGGAGGGCTTGCGCGAACTCACCAGCGCGAATGGCTCGCTGCTCATCTTCGATGAAGTGATGACCGGCTTTCGTGTCCATCGTCACTGTGCACAAGGGATGTATGACATCCGACCGGACCTCACGGTGCTGGGCAAGGTCATTGGTGGGGGGTTGCCAGTGGGTGCGTTCGGAGGTCCCGCGGCCATCATGGACGCGATCGCCCCGCTTGGTCCGGTATACCAGGCGGGTACGCTTTCCGGCAGCCCGTTGGCGATGGCGAGCGGAAAGGCCACCCTCGAACTTCTCGCGCCGGAGGACTTCTACACTACGCTGGGCGCGCGGACGCGTGAACTCACGGAAGGGCTGGAAGCAGCTGCCGCCGCTGCGGGAGTCCCGTTTTCGACCAACCAGGTGCCGGGTATGTTTGGCCTGTTTTTCACGTCCGAGCACGTAACCAGCTACGCACAGGCGAAGGCGTGCCACGTGGGTCGATTCCAACGGTTTTACCACGCAATGCTGGCGCGGGGTGTCTACTTCGCGCCGTCTGCGTTCGAAGCCGGCTTCGTCTCCAGTGCCCACTCCCGCGAGGATATCGAAACGGTACTACTTGCCGCGCGTGAAGCCTTCCGCGAAGTCGCATCGGGAGATTGAGGGATGCGATGAGCCCCATGGTACGGCAGTTGCTCGGTATGACTTGGATCGCGGTCGCTTCCGGCTGCTTCGCGGATCAGAACGCCGCTGATCTTCCTCTGCTGATCGGTGGACTCACCAAGGCGGATAATGCAATTCACGCGGCCGAACTCGAGGCGAGGATTTGGGATCGGTGGCTGGAGGGGCCAACGGAGACAGCGAGTGCGGCACTCGCGACTGCCAGGGCGCGGATGAGCGCAGGAGAGCTCTCCGCCGCCGGTATCGCGCTCGACGCGCTGGTGGATTCGCATCCCGACTTTGCGGAAGCCTGGAACCAGCGGGCAATTTGGCACTTCTTTCGTGGAGAATATCGCGCCTCGCTTGCCGATATCGAGCGCACGCTCGATCTGGAGCCGCGGCACTTCGGCGCGCTGGCCGGCCGAGGGCAATGCCTTCTGGCGATGAGTGACGCCCGCGGCGCGCTGTCCGCGTTCGAGGACGCGTTGGCAGTCAATCCCTGGTTGAGCGACGTTGAGCGGCAGGCCGAATCGCTGCGCGTGATGCTTGCAAGCCCGCCCGCAGGCATCTGAGACTTTCTTCAGGTTTCGGTGAACAACCCCACGCGAAGATTCGATCCTTCGTAGATCGTTTCGCCATCCACTTCCATCCGCGCGTCAGCGATTCCCATGACGAGCGTGCGTTGTACGAGCCGTTTGATATCGATGTGATAGCGCACCAGTCTGCGGTCCGGCGTGACTTGACCGGTGAACTGGATCTCGCTGCCACCCAGGGCGCGACCGCGTCCCAGGCCACCCTTCCACGCCAGGAAGAAGCCGATCAACTGCCACATTGCATCGAGCCCAAGGCAGCCGGGCATCACGGGGTCTCCCTGAAAGTGGCACTTGAAGAACCACAGGTCGGGGTGAATATCCAGTTCTGCAACCATTTCGCCTTTTTTGTATCGTCCTCCCGTATCGTCCAAGTGGACGATGCGATCGAACATCAACATCGGCGGCAATGGCAGCTGCGCGTTACCCGGACCGAAGAGATGACCTTGGCCGCACGAAATCAATTCATCGAATTCATAAGAATTCTTGCGTCGCCCCTCGCGGATGATCGGGGCCTCGGCGTTGATCGGCACGAAAGTTGACATGAACGATTGCCTGTAAACTTCGACTGATTATATCAGCAACATATCCCGGTCGGACCGATGTCTCAGTCGAATCGCAGCAACGCCTCTGCAAGCGTGCCATGGGTGTCGCTGTGCAGACGAAGCTCACCAGAGTAGCCGCTCTCCACGATCTCACGGACTGTAGCCAGGCCGATGCCATGGCCCTCCACCGATTGATCCAATCGGGTTCCACGTTGCATCACCTCGCGCGCCTTCTCCGGAGGAAGCCCCGGCCCATCGTCACGGACCTGAATTCTGAGTGACGGACGGGCACTTCCGCGCACGTTTTCACACCCGATATCCACCCGAACCCGGCCGTGCGCCCACTTGCACGCGTTGTCGGTGAGATTGCCGAGTATTTCCATCAGATCGCCCTGGTCTCCATAGAAAAGTGCGCCGTCGGGCGCATGCCCCTCAATTGTTATGGGGCGCGCGTGATAGACCTTGCGCAAGGAACCTAGGATGCGGGCGAGCACGGGCCCAACTTCGACTGCGGGTACCAGTGCACTACGCCCCGCCGTCGCAGCGCGTTGGAGCTGGTACTTGATCGTCGCGTCGAGCTGGTCGACCGGTTCCCTCAGCGTCTCGGATATTTCGCGCGCGCGTGCGTCGGATTCGAGTGTCGAACGAATCACCGCAAGCGGGGTTTTCAGACTGTGGGCGAGGTCTCCAAGTGCGTTCCGATAGCGCTGGAGGTGCGTATCGCGCGCAGCAATGAGAGCGTTCAGGTTTGCCGCAAGCATCTGCAGCTCGCGTGGATATTCGCCATTGAGTCCACCTTGCCGCCCGGACTCGATTGCGCGGAGCTCAGAAGCCATCTGGCGCAGAGGACCAATGCCCCAGCGCAGCACAGCAGTCTGAATCAGAAGCAGCAACGCCGCCATCGCGCTGAACCACAGCCACATGCTGCGCTGGAAGCGATGCACCTGGGCGTTGTATTCGCGTCTTCCCTCGCAGGCCTGCAGGGTGTAGACATCCGACGTCCGCTTGTCGCGTGTTTCCCATTGCACCAGGTAGCTCAAGCAGAATAGCCGTTCGTCGGTGGAGGAGATCGCCTCTTCGAATACGAAGTTCCCTGCAGCGCGCTCCCCCGGCCACTGAATCGTCAGTCCGAGCATCGAGCGCGACCGCCAGAGGACGTCCCCGTTCGCGTCGTAGATCTGCGCGTAGTGGCCGGACTCAGGCATCGCGAGTGCGGGGTCCGGCAACTGCTCCTGGCTCAGTGGTCGACGTGGATTGTCTAGATCGGCGAGCCCAAGCAACACGAAGATCTGGCCCTTGAGTCGTTCCTGTACAGCAGCTCTTACCGTCTGCCGGAAGCCGTGGTCCAGGACCGCGGCTGCGATTCCCATGAACGCGGCAAGCACCACGCCGGCAACGATCAGCAACCGGCTCTGCAAGGACCTGAGCACCGACACCGCTCAGATAAGCGAAAAGTACGTGTGGGAACGGGGGCCGGGTGGCATTATCGTGGGGTCGTGCCGATCACTCGACGCTGCCGGCGCTGCGGTCGAATCTGAATCGGTAACCATGCCCCCGGGCGGTTTCAACCGGGTTGAGCTCACGCGCGGGATCGAGCTTCTTCCGCAGACGCCCTATGATGACCTCGAGAACATTGCTGTCGCGGTCGTTGTCGTCCTCGTAGAGGTGTTCGCTGAGTTCAGTCTTGGAGACGACCCGGCCTGCGTGCATCATCAGGTACTCGAGTACCTTGTACTCGAATGCGGTGATGTCGATCGTCTGCCCGTCGAGTGCGAGCGTCTTCGCCGCGGTATCCAGCAGGTAGGGCCCGCAGCGAAGCTTCGGCTCGGACCAACCGGCCGCGCGCCGAAGCAAGGCGCGAACCCGGGCTAGAAGCTCTTCCGTATGAAACGGCTTGACGAGGTAGTCGTCAGCGCCGAGTTCGAGACCTGCAACCTTGTCTTCCCAGCTGCTGCGTGCGGTCAGGATGAGGATCGGGAATACGAGCCCCTTCGAGCGCCACTTGGCTATGAGCTCCGTGCCAGGGATGTCCGGCAGGCCGAGGTCGACGATCGCGGCGTCTATCGGGTACTCGCCGCCGCCGAAAAGGCCCTCGGCGCCGGTGGCCGCCACGTCCACCGCGAATCCCTCTGCGCGCAGTCGCGCTGCGAGGCTATCGCGCAGTTGTCGTTCATCTTCGACGAGAAGGAGACGCATCGTGCAGACAACCGCTCAGCGGACTGTCCCCGAATTCACGTCCACCACGACCCGCCGTACGCGCCCGGCGTCCAGCAGTACGCGCACTTCATAGGCCGACTGAGCCGCGTCATGCGCGGGGCGCACGTCAAGCACCCTTCCCCCAGTCTGCACGCGGGCAATCTCCGCGGCATGATGCGCATCGCCGCCCACCTGCGGCCGCGGCCCGGCGCCTCCCCCTCCTGGTGCGGCAAATTCCGCCGCGTGTACGGCGAAGTTGCACAGCACCCCCACGAGGGCGATGGTCGAAATGAACGCGCGAAACATCGTCGAATCTTAACCCAAGGTCGCGGGGTGACCTATCCGCAGACGTGTGAGCCGCCTTGGGATGGCGGCCACCGCGGATGTCAGGCCCGGACAAGTGTGTCTCACAGTCGGTTAACTCGCCCTGAATCGAGGTCAGACTGGTGACGCCAGGTCACGCGTGTGCTGCAAAGCGGGAATCATCGCGCGCGCCTCGGCTACGCGCGCCGGATCGACTTCGGCGAGCACGAACCCGGGTTCAGCGCCACCGTCGGCGAGCACCTCGCCCCACGGATCCACGATGAGTGAATGCCCGTAGGTCCTGCGGCCCCATCGGCGCGTTCCGCACTGTCCCGCCGCGAAGACGAAACAGCCGGTTTCGATTGCGCGCGCACGCACCAGTACGTGCCAATGTGCCTTGCCAGTGGTGTGAGTGAATGCCGCGGGGATCGCGAGAAAATCCGCTCCTGCGCCGGCGAGCATCCGGTAAAGATACGGGAATCGGACGTCGTAGCAGATGGTCAAACCGAGCGTACCCCACGGAAGCTGGGCGATACGGGCGCAGCTCCCCGGCGCGACGGCATTGGATTCCCGGTAATACTCACCGTTGCGCAGACGGACGTCGAACAGGTGGATCTTGTCGTATTCCGTCACGACCTGGCCGGCCGGACTGATCAGGTAACTTCGGTTGGCGACCTTGTCCTCCGCAACTTTGACCGTCAGCGATCCCAAGGCCAGGTACACGCCAAGTTCGCGCGCCAGTGCTGTGAAAGCCGGCAGCGCAGGATGCGCATCCGCCGGAAAGCCGCGCGACAGGTAGAGATCGTCGCGCTCCTCAAGGCACGTGAAATTCTCGGGCAGGCATACCAGGGAAGCGCCCGCGGCAGCCGCTTCGCGACACCACCCGGCGCATTCCACGATATTCCTCGCGACGTCGTCCTCCGCACAGTTCTGCACACAGGCGACTTTGAAAGCGGCCACGCGGTCGTCCTCAACCAAGCTTGCGTTCGGCAACGATCACGCCATCCCGGTCGGCATACAGGTAATCTCCCGGGCTGATCGCGATCTCCGCAAAGCGCACCGTCACGTCACGCGCTCCTTCGCCTCGACGGACGCTCTTGCGCGGAATGGTGGCGAGCGCCTTGATGCCTACGGGCAGGCGACCGAGCGCGGCAGCGTCTCGCACGCACCCGTAGACAACGATTCCCGCCCAACTGTTCCTGACCGCGAGCTCGCCGAGCATGTCGCCGACGAGCGCGCAGCGCCGCGAGCCACCTCCGTCGACGACCAGCACGTGACCATTCCCAGGCTCCTCGAGCGCCGCGCGCACGAGCGTGTTGTCTTCGAACACCTTGACGATGGTGACTGGCCCCTCGAACTCGATGTTGCCACCGAAGTCCTGAAAAATTGGGGCTGCCACGCGCAGCGTCTCGCCATGCTCGTCATACAGGTCCGCGAGCGGAGTTGCCATGCTGTCTCCTTTGCTTCGGATGCCCGATCAGCTTTTCTGTTCCTTGCGGGGACGCTGCCAGCCGGAAATCGACTTCTGACGCACGCGACTGATCACAAGGCGCTCCGGTTCGACATTTTCGGTGACGGTGGTACCGGCACCGATGGTGGCGCCCCGTCCGATCGTCACGGGCGCAACGAGCTGGGTGTCCGATCCGATGAAGGCATCATCTTCGATGACAGTTTTATGCTTGGATGCCCCGTCATAGTTGCAAGTGATCGTGCCTGCCCCCACGTTCACCGCGCGGCCAATCTCGCAGTCCCCGATATAGGCCAGGTGATTCACCTTGCTGCCGTCCGCGATCTCGGATTTCTTGATTTCGACGAAATTGCCGACGTGAACCTCCGGTCCAAGCACCGTCTCCGGTCGAATCCGCGAGAATGGCCCGATGCGCGCACCGCGACCAATCTGCGCATTCTCGATCACGGAATTCGCGAGGACTTCGACGCCGTCTCCAATCCTTGAATCGCCAATCACGCAGTTGGGTCCGATGACAACGCCGTCGCCCAGCGTCACCTCTCCGAGGAACACCACGTTGACGTCGATCGACACGTCCTGCCCGCAGTTGAGCGAGCCACGTACGTCTACTCGCGCGGGATCGAGCAGAGTCACACCGCGCGTCATCAGCGCTTCCGCCTGCGCGCGCTGGAACGCACGCTCCAGTTGCGCCAACTGCACCCGGTTGTTTACACCCGTCACTTCCAGTTCGTCCCGCGCCTCGACGCCGGCGACCCGCAGACCCTCTGCGACCGCTTTTGCGACACAGTCGGTGAGGTAGTATTCGCCCTGCGCATTGCTGTTCTCGAGGGTCGGCAACCACTGGTGAAGATACTCTCCGCGCACGGCCATGATGCCCGTGTTGACTTCGAGAATCGCAAGTTCCTCGGGGGATGCATCCTTGTGTTCCACGATGCGCACGATATCCCCCCGATGATTGCGCACGATGCGCCCGTAGCCGGTCGGGTCTGGGAGATTCACGGTCAGGAGGGAGAATCCGCTCTCGTCCGCTGCATTCATCAGGGTTTCGAGAGTCGCGTGCGAGAGCAACGGTACATCGCCATAGAGGATGAGCACCAGCGAGTCACGCGGAAGATGCGGCAACGCCTGGGCCACCGCGTGGCCGGTCCCGAGCTGCTCCCGCTGCTCGACCCAGGTAATCTCGCAGCCGGCAAAGGCCGCGCGGAGCTGGTCTCCACCGTGCCCGTACACGACGACGGGCGCCACCGGTGTCAGCGCGGACGCCGTGTCGAGCACGTGGCCGACCAGCGGCTTGCCCCCGATCAGGTGGAGCACTTTGGGGATACGGGAGTACATCCGCTTACCCTGGCCGGCGGCCAGGATACACACGCTGAGCTTCATAGGGGTGCCTTCATCGCAGTCCAACTCAATGATAGTGGTCGCGCGGTGGCGCTGCCCAGCCAGAGACAGGCTGGGGGAGACCGAGGCGACAATCTTCCCAGGATATCGACTGCGCTGGCCGGCAATTGACGTGAGGAAGCGCGCGGCACGGGGATGGCCGTCGGGGGCGCTTCCCGCGGGGAAGGTACCTGGCGTACGCGCCGGGCGGTCAGCCGCCCCGACGGCGAAGACGCTGAATTGTCTGGAGCTGGGCGGCGAGTTCGGCGAGTTCCGCCTGTGCCTTGGCGAGGTCAATCTTGCCGGACCGATCCTTGAGGTTGTCTTCCGCTTCCTGCTTGGCACGCAGCACCGCCGCTTCGTCGAGATCGTGCGCACGCACGGCGGTGTCTGACAGAACGGTCACGACCTTCGGCTGGACTTCCAGCATTCCCCCCGAGACGTAGAACGCCTGCTGCTCGCCACTCGGCAGCTGCACGCGGACCTCGCCCGGGGACATCCGCGTCAACATCGCCGCGTGGCCCGGCGCGATACCGACCTCGCCCAGCAGCGCCGGTGCAAAGACCATCGCGGCCTCGCCCGAGAAAATTTCGCGCTCGGCGCTGACGATATCGACGTGAATGGTAGCCATCGGAATTCCTCGGGTTCGGACTTAGAGGGACTTGGCCTTCTCAACCGCGTCCTCGATCGTACCGACCATGTAGAACGCCTGCTCGGGCAGGTGGTCATACTCACCGGCGACGATCGCCTTGAAGCCGCGAATAGTCTCCTTGAGCGGCACGTACCGGCCCTTGGCTCCGGTGAACACTTCCGCGACGAAGTAGGGCTGGGACAGGAAGCGCTGAATCTTGCGCGCACGCGCCACGGTGAGCTTGTCTTCCTCGGACAACTCGTCCATGCCGAGAATCGCGATGATGTCGCGCAGTTCCTTGTAGCGCTGAAGCGTCCCCTGGACGGCGCGCGCGGTTTCGTAATGTTCCTGTCCGACGACCAGCGGATCGAGCTGGCGGCTGGTCGAATCGAGCGGGTCCACCGCAGGATAGATGCCCAGCTCCGCGATCTGACGCGACAGCACCACTGTCGCGTCAAGGTGGGCGAACGTCGTGGCGGGTGACGGGTCGGTCAGGTCGTCGGCGGGCACATACACCGCCTGGATGGACGTGATGGATCCTGTTTTGGTCGACGTGATGCGCTCCTGCAGGCGGCCCATTTCTTCGGCAAGGGTCGGCTGGTAACCCACCGCGGAAGGCATACGGCCCAGCAGCGCCGACACCTCGGTCCCCGCAAGCGTGAAACGGTAGATGTTGTCGACGAACAGCAGTACATCGCGACCTTCATCACGGAACTTCTCCGCGAGCGTCAGGCCCGTCAGCGCCACACGCAGGCGGTTGCCCGGGGGCTCGTTCATCTGACCGTACACCAGCGACACCTTGTCCAGAACGTTCGACTCCTTCATCTCGTGATAGAAGTCGTTGCCCTCGCGAGTGCGCTCGCCGACCCCGGCGAACACCGAGAAACCGCTGTGCTCGATCGCAATATTCCGAATCAGTTCCATCATGTTCACGGTCTTGCCGACACCGGCGCCGCCGAACAGGCCGACCTTGCCACCCTTCGCGAACGGGCAGATGAGGTCGATGACCTTGATCCCGGTTTCGAGCAGTTCCGTCGCCGGCGACAGGTCAGTGAACTTCGGCGCTTCACGATGGATCGACATCAGCTCGTCGGTATCGATGGGGCCAGCCTCGTCGATGGGTTCGCCGAGCACGTTCATGATGCGGCCCAGTGTCTTCTGACCGACCGGGACCGAAATCGGGGCCCCCGTGTTGGTCACCGTCATGCCGCGGCGGAGTCCGTCGGTTGAGCCAAGTGCGATGGTACGCACCACGCCGTCGCCAAGCTGCTGCTGCACTTCCAGCGTGGTCGACGTGTCGGCGAGCTTCAGCGCGTCGAAGATCTTGGGAACCGTGTCAGTGGGGAACTTCGCGTCGATGACCGCCCCAATGATCTGGGAGATGGTTCCTGTGCTCATGCGATGGGTCCTCTGTGAAATGCTGTTCGTGATTCGAAGGCTGCGGGGATCACACCGCCGCGGCGCCGCCGACGATCTCGGCGAGTTCCTGCGTGATCGCGGCCTGGCGTGCCTTGTTGTAGATGAGCTGGAGCTCTTTGATGAGCTTGCCGGCATTGTCGGACGCGCTCTTCATCGCGACCATGCGCGCCGCCTGCTCGCACGCGATGTTCTCCACCACCCGCTGGTAGACAAGAGATTCGATATAGCGGGAAAGCAGGTGCTCCAGAACTTCCTTTGCCTCGGGTTCGTAGATGTAGTCCCAGTGGTACGCGAGGTCGCTGTTCTCCATCGGCTTGAGCGGAAGGAGCTGCTCGAGCTCGGGCTTCTGGGTCATCGAGTTCACGAATCCGTTGGACGCGATGTAGAGCTCGTCAATCTCACCGTTCATGAACGCGTCGAGCATGATCTTCACGGTGCCGATCAGCTCATCGACATGCGGCTGGTCACCGAGTCGACTTACCTGGCCCAGCACAGTTCCGCCGATGCGCTGGAAGAATTGCGACGCTTTGCGTCCGACAGTGCAGAACTGGTACTCCACCTGGGAGGATTGCCAGCGTCGGATCTGCTGGACCAGCATGCGGAAGAGATTGGAATTGAGACCGCCGCAGAGGCCACGATCGGTGGACACCACGATGACGCCCACCCGCTTGACAGGTCGGGCGGACAGGAACGGATGACGGTACTCCGATTTCGCGTCCGCGATATGCGCAATCACGTTCCGCATCTTCTCCGCGTAAGGACGTGCGGCGCGCATGCGCTCCTGCGCCTTGCGCATCTTGCTCGTCGCGACCATCTCCATCGCACGCGTGATCTTCTGCGTGTTCTGGACGCTCGCGATCTTGACCCGGATTTCTTTGCCTACGGCCATGGGAGATTCCTTGCGTCCGGCATCACCAGGTTTGGGTACGCTTGAAGGTCTCGATCGCTTCCTTGAGCCCGTTGTCGATCGCGTCAGAGAAGTCGCCCGTCTCGTTGATCTCCTTCATCAGCGCTGATTTCTCGCTGTTCATGTACGCGAGCAGGGCGGTTTCGAACGCGCCAACCTTGCGGACATCAACGTCATCGATGTACCCCCGATCCACCGCGTAGAGCGATACCGACATCTCCGCGACGGAGAGCGGCGAATACTGCTTCTGCTTCATCAGCTCCATCACGCGCTGACCGCGGTCGAGCTGCTTGCGGGTGGCCTCGTCCAGGTCGGACGCGAACTGCGCAAACGCAGCCAGTTCGCGGTACTGGGCGAGTGCGAGTCGGACACCGCCGCCGAGCTTTTTCACGATCTTCGTCTGCGCGGCGCCGCCGACTCGCGAGACCGAGAGACCAGCGTTGATCGCCGGACGGAAGCCGGAATTGAAGAGATTCGTTTCCAGGTAGATCTGGCCGTCGGTGATGGAAATCACGTTGGTCGGCACGAACGCCGAGACGTCGCCAGCTTGAGTTTCGATGATTGGCAGAGCGGTCAGTGAACCCGTCTTTCCCTTCACGGCGCCATTGGTTTCGCGTTCGACATAAGCCTCGTTCACGCGTGCGGCGCGCTCGAGCAGGCGAGAGTGCAGGTAGAACACGTCGCCTGGGTAGGCTTCGCGACCGGGCGGGCGACGAAGCAGCAGAGAAACCTGCCGATAAGCCCAGGCCTGCTTGGTGAGGTCATCGTAAATGATCAGCGCATCCTGCCCGGAATCGCGGAAGTACTCTCCCATCGCGCAACCGGCGTACGGTGCGATGTACTGCATGGCTGCCGATTCCGACGCCGTGGCAGCCACGACGATCGTGTGCGCCATCGCACCATGTTCCTCGAGCTTGCGAATCACGTTCATGATCGACGACGCCTTCTGACCGATGGCGACGTAGATGCATTTGATGCCGGTACCCTTCTGGTTGATGATCGCGTCGACCGCGACCGCGGTCTTGCCGGTCTGGCGATCGCCGATGATCAGTTCGCGCTGCCCGCGCCCGACGGGAACCATCGCGTCGATCGACTTCAGTCCGGTCTGCACCGGCTGCGACACCGACTTTCTCCAGATTACGCCTGGCGCGATTTTCTCGATTGGAGATGACTGCGTCGTATTCAAGGGTCCCTTGCCGTCGATCGGCTGGCCGAGTGCGTTCACCACGCGGCCGAGGAGCGCTTCGCCTACGGGGACCTCGAGAATGCGCTTGGTGCAGCGGACCACATCGCCTTCGCGGATATGGCCATATTCACCCATGACTACCGCGCCGACGGAATCCTGTTCGAGGTTCAGCGCCAGACCGAAGGTATTGCCCGGGAACTCGATCATTTCGCCTGCCATCACGTCCGACAGGCCGTGAATGCGCGCGATACCATCGGACAGGCTGACCACCGTGCCCTCGGTCCTGGCCTCGGTCGCGAGATCGAACTCCTGGATTTTCTTCTTGATGAGTTCGCTTATTTCAGTAGCGCTGATTTGCATGCGTTGTCCTCGTTCCTCCCGATAGCGCGGCACGTCGAAGACCGCGCGGCACGGGCTATTTCCGATTGAATAAATTCGCCAGCTGGCTCAGTCCGCCCTTCAGGGAGACGTCGAATACGGTGTCCCCGACGCGTACCACGGCGCCACCGATCAGACTCTGGTCCACGCGCTGCCGGATTCGAACTTCCTTCCCGAGACGCTTCTGGACGGCGGCCGCGATCCGGGTTTCCTGTTCGGCCGCGAGCGGATAGGCGGTGACGATCTCAGCCTGGGCCACGTTCTCGGCGTCCGCGCGCCGCCGTTCAAACACCTCGGCGATCTCGCCCGCAACACCAAGGCGCTGGGCCGCGCTGAGCACTTTCACGAAATTGCGAAACGAGGATCCGAAGCGGTCGCCAGCCAGGGAGAACAGCAGTTCGAGAAGGCGTTGACGACCGACTCGCGGGTCGTTGATCAGTCGGCGCATATCGGGATCGGCAATGACATGGGCCAGGAATGCGAGCGACTCGGACCAGGCACCGAGATGTCCCTCGGCTACGGCCTGCTCGTAGGCAGCCTGAGCATAGGGTCGTGCGATTGTGAGATTTTCTTGCATGATCGTGCCCAGGCTTCTCGCCTACAGGCGGGCTCCGAGTTTGTCGAGTACTTCCTTGTGTTTGGCGAGGTCGATCTCCCGCATCAACACCTGCTCGGCCCCCGCGAGCGCCAACGCGGCGACCTGACCGCGCAACGCTTCGCGTGCCTGCTGGATCTCCTGCTCGATGCTCGCATGCGCCGCGGCCAGTTGGCGCTCACCTTCGATCTTCGCGGCCTGCTTGGCTTGCTCGATCATCTCGTCCGCACGCTTCTGCGCATTGGCGAGCAGATCCTGGCTCTGCTGTTTCGCACCGTTCAGCACTTGCTCTGCGCGGCCTTGCGCCTGCACGAGTTCCTGCTGACCCTTGTCCGCAGCGGCCAGGCCGTCCGCAATTTTCTTCTGGCGCTCTTCCACTGCCTTCATGAGCGGTGGCCAGACGAAACGCGCAGTGAACCAGATAAATATCGCGAACGAGATGGCCTGCGCGACCAGAGTGAAATTGATGTTCATCGTGGCGGGTTCCCCGGCGCTGGTGGTCTGAAGCGGCGTTTAGCCCGAAACGACGGCCAGCAGCGGGTTGCCGAACGCGAACAGCATCGCGAGACCAACACCGATAATGAACGACGCGTCAATGAGGCCGAGAAGCAGGAACACCTTGGCTTGCAGCTGCGGCATCAGTTCCGGCTGGCGCGCGGCGCCTTCGAGGAAGCGCGAGCACATGATGCCCACGCCGACGCACGCGCCCAGCGCGCCGAGGCCGATCATCAGGCCGATCCCGATGCCCGTGAAGGCTTGAATCTGCGCCAGGTATTGCAAGTTTTCCATTGACCTATCCTTTCTTGTCTAGCTAGCCAGTACGTTGAATCTAGTGGGTTTCCGGATCAGTGGCTCTCGTGCGCCATCGCGATGTAGACGACGGTCAGCATCATGAAAATGAACGCCTGCAGAGTCACGATCAGGATATGGAAGATGGCCCAGCCGGCGGACAGGATCGCGCCGAAGAGCGTGCCGGCGACGCCGGTTGCAGCCCACAAACCCAGCAGCAGGAAGATGATCTCGCCGGCATAGATGTTGCCGTAGAGTCGCAGGCTGTGCGAAAGGGGTTTGGAGATGTACTCGACCATGTTGAAGAGAAAATTGAAAACCCACAGCAGCGGGTTGCTCCCGAACGGAGCACAGAACAGTTCGTGGAAAAACCCGCCGAAGCCCTTGACCTTGAAGCTGAAGAAAATCATCAGGAACCAGACGGTGAGCGCAAGGGCGAACGTGGTGTTGACGTCGGCGGTGGGAACCGAGCGCCAGTATTCGAGTCCGAACACGTGCTTGTAGATCAGGGCCATGATGTCGACGGGCAGAAAGTCCATCGCGTTCATCATGAACACCCACATGAACACCGTCAGTGCGAGCGGCGCGAGGAACCGGATGTCCCCGTGGAAAATGCTTTTGGCCTGTTCATTGACGAACTCCACTGCCAGTTCCACGAATGCCTGGCGTCTGGAGGGAACTCCCGCCGTGGCGCCGCGGACCACCCACGCGAGGAACCCGAACGTAACGATGCCGATCAGCACCGACGTCACGAGCGTATCCACGTGGAGTGTCCAGAACGGCGTGTCGCCGGTCTTGGTCATGAACGTCAGGTGATGCTGGATGTACCCGGTCGGGGTCAGCGCGTGTTCGGCGTGTTCTGCAGCCATGCTCTTCTGCTTCTCGATACGTCGTCTAGTTCGTTCGGCGCCCGGCCCTGCGGAGGCGTGTGCCGGGGCGGGCCGCGTCAGTCGTTACGGGTGAACCACACTGCCAGCCAGTGTCCCTTGAGGGCGACGATCACGCCGATTACGAGCGCCGGCCACACCATGCGTTCGCCCATTGCACGTGCGCTCGCGTAGAGCGCAACTGCGGTGCCCGCCAGCTTGAGCAACTCACCCGCGAGGAATGTCGCGATGGAGAGAACACGCACAGCGCGCGACTTCAGCCACAGGTACACCGCCAGCAGCGCGTTCGGGCCCGCCACCGACAGTCCCCCGGCGAGCAACGAACTGGCACTGTCGAACCCGGCCAACCCCGCCAGCAGGCTCGCGCCGAGCACGACACCCCACTGCAGGCCGACGGTGATTATCAGCGATGATTGCCAGCCCGGGCGCGTCATTGCGCGTCTCTAGGGCGCATCACCTTGCAGTGCAATACAAAGGTGGCGGATTGTAGTGAGATCTGTTTGCACGCGTCAAATACCCGCTAGGTCCAGCGGCCCCGACGCCGGATGCTCGTCAGCGGATATGCGCCAGGATCCCGTCCAGTTCGTCCAGCGAATTGTACCGGATCACCAGTTCGCCACGGCCCTTGCGGCCATGCTTGATGCTGACTGCCGCTCCCAGACGTTCCCCGATCTCTGATTCCAGCTTGGATACGTTCGGGTCCGCGGCGCGGGCCGGGGTGGTCGCCGCATCCCGGTTCTCCAGCGTTTCCCTCACCAGCCGCTCCGTCGCGCGCACCGACAGTCCGCGCTCCGCGACCTGCGTCGCGAGCCGCGACTGCGCTGGTTGCGGCAGCGCCAGCAAGGCACGGGCGTGCCCCATCTCGATTCGACCGGTCTCGAGCAGGCTTCGCGCCTCGTCACCGAGTTCGAGCAACCGGAGCAGGTTGGACACCGCGGCACGTGACCGCCCTATCGCCTCGGCAACTTCCTGGTGGGTCATGCCGAATTCACTCAGCAGCCGCTGGAGGGCCTGCGCCTCCTCCAGCGGATTGAGCTGCTCCCGCTGGATGTTCTCGATCAGCGCGATACTCATCACCGCGCGATCCGGCACGGATTTCACGATCGCGGGGATTTCGTGCAGCCCGGCAAGCTGCGCCGCACGCCAGCGCCGCTCCCCGGCAATGAGCTCGTAGCGCTCCCCGTCGGCCAGCCCGCGCACCACTACCGGCTGGACGATGCCCTGCGCGCGGATCGAATCGGCGAGTTCCTGCAGCGCCTCGGGTCGGATGTTCAGACGAGGCTGGTACCTGCCGCGCTGGATCAGGTCAACCGGGATCGTCCGCAGGCCGTCGCCGGGACGTGGCTCCGAGGCAGGCTTGTCGGCACCCACGCCGAGCAGCGCGTCGAGTCCACGACCGAGAGCACGCTTCTTGTTCACGCTGATACGTCCTGTGTGAATGCCTAGTTCGCGAGCGGCGCATGCTGCGCCTCGTCCCGTCGCAACATCTCGCCGGCCAGCGCAAGGTAGGCCATCGCTCCGCTGGAGGACTTGTCGTAGAGCAGCGCCGGCAGGCCATGGCTGGGCGCCTCTGCAAGCCGCACGTTGCGCGGGATCACCGTCCGGTAGACCTTTTCCCCGAAATGTTGCACGAGTTGCTGGGAAACCTGGTTCGCAAGGTTGTTACGCGGGTCGAACATCGTGCGTAAAAGGCCTTCTATCCGCAATTTCGGGTTGAGCAACCGCCGGATCTTCTCGACGGTCTCGAGCAGCGCGGAGATGCCTTCGAGCGCGAAGTATTCGCACTGCGTGGGAATGATCACCGCGTCCGCAGCAACGAGCGCATTGACGGTCAGCATGTTCAGCGCGGGCGGGCAATCGATGATGATGTAGGCATACTCGTCGCGCACCGCCTCAAGGGCCGCGCGCAGCCGCAACTCACGGCCGAGTTCCTCCAGCAACCCGACTTCCGCCCCCGTCAGGTCGGAGTTCGCAGGCAACAGGTCGTAGCCGGCATCGTCGGTCTTGCGGACTGCCCCCGCGATTGGGACTCCATGCAGCAGTACGTCGTAACTCGACACGGTCAACGATCGTTTGTCGACGCCGCTACCCATCGTGGCGTTGCCCTGGGGATCGAGGTCAACGAGCAGCACGGTCCGGCGCGTGGCCGCGAGAGACGCGGCGAGGTTCACGCTGGTGGTCGTCTTGCCGACCCCGCCTTTCTGGTTGGCTATCGCAAAGACCTTGGCCATGCCGGGCACCGGGCTGATTGTTCTAGTAATGTGTGTCGCCGAGGCGACGCGCGGTCGTGGGCGCCGCGTTCCGGTCGATTATGGCACACCCTACCGTCAATGGGCCCGTCGCCGTCGTTCAGGCGACTGGCGCGTTGACCGTCAGTTCCACGAGGTGTCGCTCCCGGAATCCGGGCACGTCCAGTGCGCGCACACAACTCGTGAACCTCGCGGTATCGAGTGCTGAAAGCTCCGTCACCGGGACCTGTCCTTTCATCGCGAACAGGCGGCACCCAGGACGCTGGAAAGCAGTCGTCAGGCGGACGAATTCCGCCAGCGAGCCCAGTGCGCGACTGACGAATATGTCGACCGGCTCCTGCGGACACCAGGCTTCCACGCGTGCGTTCACGACCATCACGTGGGGCAGCGCGAGCGCGATACGGACCTGCTCCAGGAACCGCGCCCGCTTGGCACGCGGCTCCACCAGCAGGATGCGACGCGCGGGATCCAGGCACGCGAGCACGATACCCGGGAGTCCCGCGCCGCTGCCGATGTCGGCCAGCGTGCCGACGCCGACATAGGGCGAGATGGACAGGCAGTCAGCGACGTGTTCAGACACGAACACATCCGGGTCGCGCGTACCGACGAGGTTCGTGATCCGGTTCCACTTGAAGACGAGTTCCACGTAGCGGGCCAGCCGCTCGATCGCGCTCACATCGGCCGTCGCACCGACGGACACCGCAGCGAGCCTGATCGCATCAGCGAATGCCACGCCGGATCCGGTCAGCCGCCGGCGGCCGTGCGTCCGCCGTGGCGTTTCAGATGCACCAGCAGCAGCGAGATCGCGGCCGGCGTGATCCCGGAAATCCGCGCCGCCTGACCGAGCGTGTGGGGACGGTAGGCCGCGAGCTTGGTGACAATCTCGTTGGAGAGCCCGCGCACCGCGCGGTAATCGAAATCAGGTGGCAGGCGGGCGTCTTCGTGGCGGCGGGCGCGCGCGATTTCCTCGTCCTGACGGGCGAAGTACCCGCTGTATCGCGCGTGAATATCGAGCTGCTCGATCACCGCCGGATCGGACACCCCGGGACCGGCGCCCGGCAGTCGCAACAGGCAGGCGTAATCGATCTCGGGACGGCGCAACAGGTCGGCGAGACGCTGCTCCTTTCGCAGGGGTTGCCCCAGCACCTCGACGGCGGCGGCCTCGGGAAGGCGATCCGGCGATATCCAGGTCGTCTCCAGACGCGCCTGTTCGCTTTCGAACAGGCATCGCTTGCGCTCGAACGCACGCCAGCGTGACTCGCTCACCAGGCCCAGACGACGCGCGACGGGTGTCAGCCGCAGATCCGCGTTGTCCTCGCGCAGGCGCAGCCGGTATTCCGCGCGACTCGTGAACATCCGGTACGGCTCACTGGTACCGCGCGTCACCAGGTCGTCGATCAGCACGCCAATGTATGCCTCTTCCCTGCGCGGGTACCACGGCGCCTCGCCTTGCGCGCGCAGCGCGGCGTTGATGCCGGCGACAATCCCCTGTGCAGCCGCTTCCTCGTAGCCCGTTGTGCCGTTGATCTGCCCGGCGAAGAACAACCCGCTGATCGACTTGGTCTCGAGCCAGGGCGTGACTTCGCGCGGATCGAAATAGTCGTACTCGATGGCGTAGCCCGGCCGCGTGATGTGCGCAGACTCGAAACCGCGGATGGAACGCACGAGTTCCCACTGGATGTCGAACGGCAGGCTCGTGGAGATGCCGTTCGGGTAGACCTCGCGCGTGGACAGGCCTTCCGGTTCAACGAAAACCTGGTGCTGGGCACGGTCCGGGAACCGCATGACCTTGTCCTCGACAGAGGGGCAGTAGCGGGGACCGGTACTCGAAATCTGACCGTTGTACATCGGTGAGCGATCGATGCCGCGGCGGATGATCTCGTGGGTCTTCTCGTTTGTGTACGTGATGTGGCAGACCGTCTGGGGGGGATGGTCCAGGGGGTCGCCCCCGAACGAGAACACGGGCACCGGGTCGTCCCCCGGCTGGGTCTCCAGTGCCGCGTAATCGATGGTGGCGCCGTCGATACGCGGCGGGGTGCCCGTTTTCAGCCGGCCCGCCGGCAGCGCGCGCTCCCGCAGGCGCGCGGACAACCGGTTCGACGGCGGATCGCCCGCGCGCCCCGCTTCAACCCGGGCGTCGCCGACATGGACGAGCCCGCCGAGGAACGTGCCGACCGTCAGCACCACCGTCGGTGCCGTGAATATCAGGCCGATCTGCGTGACCACGCCACGTACCGCGTCACCCTCGATCAGCAGGTCGTCGACCGCCTGCTGGAAGAGCCGCAGGTTGGGCTGTCGCTCGAGGGCATTGCGGATGAACGCCCGGTAGAGCGCACGATCGATCTGCGCGCGGGTCGCCCGCACGGCCGGTCCCTTGCTGGCATTCAGCCGCCGGAAATGAATACCGCAATGGTCGGCCGCCGTTCCCATGATGCCGCCGAGCGCGTCGATCTCGCGAACAAGGTGCCCCTTGCCGATGCCGCCGATGGCGGGATTGCAGGACATTGCCCCGAGCGTTTCGATGCTGTGGGTCAGCAGCAGCGTGCGCGCACCCATGCGGGCACAGGCGAGCGCCGCCTCCGTGCCGGCGTGACCTCCGCCCACGACGATGACGTCGAAGGCTTCCGTGTGCTGCATGTGGGGCATCGCGTCTCTCCGCGCGATCGGACGGGCGCGCAAGGATAACCGCCTGCCTGCCCGCAACCAAGCGACTTGAAGAAACCTCCGGACGGCCGCATCCGGCGGTCCGTCCGGAGGAAACTTTCCGCGCCGGACGCGGTCTCTGGGCATGGTTGACGGGGTAGGGTCGCTATGAAAAATTGCGCGCGGCCGCCACGCACCCGCACCCGTCGACGGCGGCGCCCACCCGGCGGCAGCCCGCGAACTGCGTCTCCCACCGACCCGAGGCGCGCATGACATTGACGAGGGGAGAAGAATGGAGAACCTGATCGAGGTTTCGGACCTGCGCAAGCAGTTCGGCAACCTGGTCGCCGTAGACGGGGTCACGCTGACCGTCAGACGCGGCGAAGTCCTGGGCTTTCTCGGTCCCAACGGGGCCGGCAAGTCCACCACGATGAAGATGATCACCGGTTTCCTCGCACCGACCAGCGGCAGCATCCGGATCTGCGGGCGCTCGCTGGAGGATGACCCGCTGGAAGCCAAGACGCGTATCGGCTACCTGCCGGAGGGTGCCCCGGCATACAGCGAGATGACCCCGGGCAATTTCCTCGATTTCATTGCCGACGTCCGCGGACTGCGTGGCCAGGCCAAGACCGCGCGCATTCGCGAGGTGATCGCGAAGATTCACCTGGAAGGGGTCGTCGAACAGACGATCGAAACGCTGTCCAAGGGGTTCAAACGGCGGGTAGGCCTCGCCCAGGCCATCCTGCACGATCCCGAGATCCTGGTGATGGACGAACCGACCGACGGTCTCGATCCCAACCAGAAGCATGAAGTCCGCTCGCTGATTCGCGAGATGGCACCCTCCAAGGGAATCATCATCTCCACGCACATCCTCGAAGAAGTCGACGCCGTGTGCACCCGCGCGGTGATCATCGCGAAGGGTCGTCTGCTGTTCTCCGGGACGCCCGCCGAACTCGAGGCCCGCTCCCGGTATCACAACGCGGTGACCCTGGGCGTGCCGTCCGCGCAGGCCGATGCCATCATCGACGGTCTGCGCGGTCTCGCGGCAGTGGTGGACGTCGAACGGACCGAGCGTGACGCCGACACCACGCGCCTGACCGCGCTCGCGCGCGACGGCGGCCCGCTGTTCGCCGAAGTGCAGCGGCTCGGCCAGGCACGCTCGTGGCCCATCCGCGAGATGTTCGTCGAGAGCGGACACCTGGATGAAGTGTTCCGCAGCATCACCATCGGCGCCGCCGGCGCCAGCGGGGGGCACCGCACATGAACCGGATGCTGACGCTGATGCGCCGCGAGTTCCGCGGCTACTTCGCAACTCCGGTGGCGTACGTCTTCATTGTGATCTTCCTGTTCCTGACCGGGATCTTCACGTTCTACGTAGGCGGCTTCTACGAGCGCAACCAGGCCGATCTCGAGCCGTTCTTCCGCTACCTGCCGTGGCTGTACATGCTGCTGATCCCGGCAATCTCGATGCGCCTGTGGTCCGAGGAACGCAAGTCGGGCACCATCGAACTGCTGATGACACTGCCGGTATCGCTCACCGACGCGGTGCTCGGCAAGTTCCTGGCGGCGTGGCTGTTCACCGCGCTGGCGCTCGCGCTCACTTTTCCGCTGTGGCTCACCGTGAATTATCTCGGAGACCCCGACAACACGGTCATCGCCGCCGGCTATATCGGCAGCCTGTTCATGGCAGGGGGATTCCTCGCGATCGGATCCTGCATCTCGGCGCTGACCAAGAACCAGGTGATCGCGTTCGTGATCAGTTTCGTGATCTGCTTCGCCTTCAACCTGAGCGGCTTCCCGATCGTGCTCGATTTCTTCAGGGCCTGGGCGCCGCCCGTCATCGTGGACACCATCAGTTCGTTCAGCTTCCTGACGCATGCAGGGTCGATCCAAAAGGGCGTAATCGACCTGCGTGACGTGATTTTCTTCGCGTCGCTGATCGCGTTCTTCCTGTACGCCAACATGCTGGCAATCGACGCCAAGAAGAGCAGCTGACATGAACCGCAGCCAGGCCCTCTACAGCTTCTTCATCGCGCTGGCGCTATTCGTCGGCGTCAACATCATCGCGAACGAGACGTTCACCTCGCAGCGCCTCGACCTCACCAGCAACCGGCTGTTCACGCTGTCGGAAGGCAGCCGCAACATCGTCGGCAGACTGGACGAACCGATCACGCTGCGGCTCTACTTCTCGGCGCAGCAGTTCGCCGACATTCCGCAGTTCCTGACCTACGGCAGGCGCGTTCGCGACCTGCTCGAGGAATACGTCGCCGCGGGCGACGGCAGGATCCGCCTGCTGGTGATCGAGCCGGAGCCGTTCTCGGAGGCGGAGGACCAGGCGGTCGGTTACGGGATCCAGCAGCTTCCCATCAGCGCGACGGGGGACATGGGATACCTCGGCCTGGTCGGCACCAACGCGACCGACGAGGAGATCCCGATCCCGTACCTCAATCCGGACCGCGAGGACGCGCTCGAGTACGAAATCACCAAGCTCGTCTACAACCTGTCCAACCCGCGCAAACGGATGATCGGAGTACTTGGCGATCTGCCCGTGCTAGGCGGCGGCATGCCCAACCCGCAAACCGGCGAGGCGGCGGCTGCGTGGGCGAGTTTCGACCTCCTGAAGGAATTCTTCGAACTCGAGGAAGTCCCGCGCGAAACCGCGAAGATCGACGCCAGGTTCGACACCCTGCTGGTTGTCCATCCGAAAGACCTGCCGCGCAAGACGCTGTACGCGATCGATCAGTTCGTACTGGGCGGTGGCAAAGCCATCGTGTTCGTCGACCCGATGGCGGAGGAGGATCGCCCGGAACAGGACCCGAACAATCCGATGGTGATGCCGCGAATCGATTCCGGGATGCCCGAGCTCTTTGCCAGGTGGGGCGTATCGATGGCTTCCGACCAGATTGCCGCCGACCTCGAAGCGGCGGTGCGCGTATCGATGAACGGGGCGCGCGGACCGCAGGAGGTGAATTACCTCCCGTGGCTGCAGCTCACCGGTGAGCGCCTCAACGCGAACGACTTCATCACCAACCAGCTGCAGACGGTCAACGTGGGCTCCGCGGGCATCCTGGAACGCACCAAGGATGCGAAGACCACCTTCACGCCGCTGCTGACCACCGGCCCGCAGTCGGGGGTGGTGACGCGTGACACCGTCATGTTCGTCAGAGATCCGGCCGGAATGCTCGCGAACTTCAAGGCAGATCGCCAGCACCTGGTCGTCGCCGCGCGTATCTCGGGTCCGGTCGACTCCGCGTTTCCGGACGGCCCGCCGCTCGACGATAGCGAAAAGCGCGGCCCGGGCAATCCCGAGCACCTCAAGACGTCCAAGGGACCCGTCAATCTGATCGTCGTCGCCGATACCGACGTGCTGGCAGATCGTTTCTGGGTGAGGATGGAACGCTTCCTCAACATGCGCGTACCCAACCCGTTCGCGAACAATGCCGACTTCCTGATCAACGCGGTCGACAACCTGGGTGGCAACGACGACCTGATCGGCCTGCGTTCGCGCGGTCAGTACACCCGTCCGTTCGTCGTGGTCGAAGGGATCCGGCGCGAAGCGGAAACGCAGTACCGTGCACGTGAACAGGCGCTGCAGGAGAAGCTGCGGGAGACCGAGCAGAAACTGCGGGAACTGCAGACCAAGCCGGAATCCGGCGGTGAAGCCCTGCTGAGCCCTGCACAACGCAAGGAAATCGAACTCTTCCGCGACGAGCAGCTCAAGACGCGCAAGGAGTTGCGCGCGGTTCAGCACGACCTGCAGAAGAACATCGAGCGGCTGGGCACACAGCTCAAGTTCCTGAACATCGGCGCGATCCCGCTGCTGCTGTCGCTGATTGCAATCATCGCCGCGTTCGTGCGCGCGCGTCGACGCTGAGCGAGGTGCCCGATGAAGTCGCGTAATCTCAGCATGCTCGCACTCGCGCTGGTGATCGGGATCGGCGCCTGGCATACAACCCAGCGCAAGGCTCCCACCACCGAGCTTGAAGCCGCGCCTCTTTATCCCGGCCTGCTGGACCGCGTGAACGAGGCCGCGCGGCTCGGCGTGTCATCGAACGACGGCACCGTCACCATCGTCCGGACCGGGGACGCCTGGCAGCTCGAAGAGTTCGACGGTTACCCGGTCGACGTCGCGAAAGTCAGGCAGGCGCTGCTGCAGCTCGCATCGCTGGAAGTCCTGGAGACGAAGACGCGCAAGCCGGAGAAGTACGCGGATATCGGCGTCGAGGATCGCGCCGCGCCGAGTGCCACGTCGACGGCGGTGACGGTGGTCGGTGGCGACGGCACGCCGCTGGTGGACCTGTTGCTCGGCAAAACGCGCGAGTCACGCACCGTCAACGCGCCCGGACACTACGTCCGCCGCGCGGGGGAAGCAACTGCGTACCTTGTCGAAGGTGAACTCGCGGTACCCGCCAAGGCGCTGGACTGGATTGACACGGCGGTCGTCGACCTGTCGGTCGAACGCGTTCGGCAGGTCACGATACAGCCAGCCACAGGCGAACCGATCGTCGTCGCCAAACCGCGCCCGGACGTGCAGCTCTATGACCTCGTCAACCTGCCGGCCGGTCGCGAAGTCCGTGCGAAAGCGACCGTGTCGAGCATCGGGGGCCTGCTGCTCGACGCGCGCCTGGAACGGGTCGGCAAGGCAACCCGAGTCCAGGGCGCAGCACCGTCGGCCACGGCCACGGTGGAGACTTTCGACGGTCTCACCGCGAACGTGCAGCGCTTTGAAGTGGACGGGACGCCGTGGCTGACCTTTGAGTTCGTGCACACGCCTGACAAGGCCGTCGCACCGCCGCCTGCCGCGGAGCCTGCCACCGACGCGGCGGCGACGATGGCGCCGGAACCTGCCCCGGCCACGCCGAAAAAGCCGGAGGAAGTGGCCAGGGAGGTCGCGGATCTCAACGCCCGCGTGCAGGGTTGGGCCTTTGTCCTGCCGGACTACAAGTCGCGGCTGCTGGACAAGCGACTCGAGGATGTGGTCAAGAAGAGCGAACCGAAGAAGCCCGCGAAATGACCCGCCGACGCGCGGCGCTCAATGCCGGGTGTCGGTGTGGTGCAGGCTCGGTGAACCCGACGTGAACCGGCGCAGCACCCGCCACGCATGCGTGCTGCCCGTATCCCGCCACAGCTGGTAGGCGTTCATGGCGTCGAGGCAGGGGCCGCTCTGCTCGAGATCGCGCAGCGTGTGCAGCACGTCCATCAGCTCGACGAAGTCGCTCGCGAGCATCGAGTACAGATCATGCGCGACCGGGTCGCGCTGCATGGTCGCGTATTCACGGTAGGCATTGATCCCTACCTGGACGAAGTACGTGATCGGGATGCCCTTTCGAATCGCCTGTTCCGGGAACAGGCCGCCGAACAACAGGCTTTCGTCGCCAACGGCGACAATCGCCTGCAGAGGCGCTGTGCGGGCAGCGAGACGTCCGATGAACGCCTGCGCATCCGACGCGAGACCGCCGGGGGATCCGACCGCGCGGGCAAGCAGTCGCAGCAGGTAGTCTTCCGCCACGGGATCGAGGTAGACCCTCGCCACGTGCTGTGCCTGCGTCAACAGGGCGCGCCACCCGGCCGCCACGGATTCTCGAATCGGCTGCGTCACACTCTGCCTTCCATCCTGCGTTGCGACGTCTAGCGGCGCCGCCCGCGGCCAACTTGAGGAATCCGGGCGACACTGCCCCGGACGACCCGCTATACTCGCCCACCCATCCCGTCGCGCACCCGAATAAGTGGAACCGGATCATGGCCTTGAGCCCGAATTCCCCGCGTACTTTCCAGGACCTCGTGTTCCGTCTGCAGACCTTCTGGGGGCAGCGCGGCTGCGTGATCGCGCAGCCTTACGACATGGAAATGGGCGCCGGGACTTTTCATCCCGCCACGTTCCTGCGCGCGATCGGACCCGAACCCTGGCGCGCCGCCTACGTGCAGCCGTCGCGGCGCCCCACCGACGGCCGGTACGGTGAGAATCCCAACCGGCTGCAGCACTACTACCAGTTCCAGGTGATCCTGAAGCCGTCGCCCCCCGACCTGCAGGACCTCTATCTCGAATCGCTGGCGGAACTGGGCGTGGATCCGCGCGTGCACGACGTGCGCTTTGTCGAGGACAACTGGGAATCCCCGACGCTCGGCGCCTGGGGCCTCGGCTGGGAGGTCTGGCTGAACGGCATGGAAATCACCCAGTTCACGTACTTCCAGCAGGTGGGCGGACTCGACTGCCGCCCGGTGTCCGGAGAGATCACCTACGGCCTGGAACGCATCGCGATGTACCTGCAGGGCGTGGACTCGGTCTACGACCTCGTCTGGAGCGAACACCCGGACCTGCGGGTCACGTACGGTGACGTCTACCACCAGAACGAGGTGGAGATGTCCACGTACAACTTCGAACAGGCCGATACCGGGATCCTGTTCGAGGGATTCAATCACTGCGAGGCCGAGGCGTCGCGGCTGATCGCGGCCGGCCTGCCGCTGCCCGCGTACGAGATGATGATCAAGGCCTCGCACACCTTCAACCTGCTCGATGCGCGTCGCGCGATCTCGGTCACCGAGCGGCAGCGGTACATCCTGCGGGTCCGGGCGCTCGCGCGGCAGATTGCGGAGGCCTACTACGCGGCGCGCGAGACGCTTGGTTTCCCGATGGCGAGGAGCGCCCCGTGAGCCGTGCCGATCTCCTCGTTGAAATCGGCACCGAGGAACTGCCCCCGAAGGCACTGAAGGTGCTCTCGGAGCGCTTCGCCGAGGAACTCGGCAACCGCCTGCGTGATGCACAGATCGCGCTGTCCGAGATCTCGGCGTTCGCGACGCCGCGGCGGCTCGCCGTGCGGGTTGCACAACTCGCGACCATCCAGCCCGCACAGACCATCGAGCGACGCGGCCCGGCAATCGCCGCGGCATTCAAGGCCGACGGACAACCGACACCCGCCGCGCTCGGCTTCGCCAAATCCTGCGGCGTGGCGCTCGATGCGCTCGCGCGCGTGAAGACCGAAAAGGGTGAATGGCTCAGCTACCGCGCCGAACTGCCGGGCCAGCCCACGCGCGAACTGCTGCCCGTCATGATCGACGCGGCCCTCGCCGCACTCCCGATTCCCAAGCGGATGCGCTGGGGCGCACGCAGCGAGGAATTCGTGCGCCCGGTGCACTGGGTGGTGGTGCTGCACGGCAATGACGTCGTACCCGCCGAGGTACTTGGCATTTCGAGCGGGCGCGAGACACGCGGCCATCGGTTCATGGGCACACCACGCATCACGCTCGACTCGCCCGCGGAGTACCTCACACGGCTCGCGGACGAAGGACGCGTGCTCGCCGACTTCGCCACCCGCCGTGCGCGCATCCTGGCCCAGGTGGAAGCGCAGGCCGGTGCGCTGGGCTGTCGCGCGATTTTCGACGATGCGCTGCTCGACGAAGTCACGGCGCTGGTCGAGTGGCCGACGCCGATCGTCGGCACGTTCGATGCGCATTACCTGGAGGTTCCGCGCGAGGCGCTGATCGCGACCATGCAGGGCAACCAGAAGTACTTTCCGCTGGAAACCGCTGACGGACGCCTCAGCAACCGCTTCGTGACGATCAGCAACATCGAGAGCGCCGCACCCGAGTTCGTGCGGGACGGCAACGAGCGCGTGATCAGGCCGCGACTGAGCGATGCAGCCTTCTTCTTCGACAAGGACCGGCGGACGCCGCTCGCCGCCCGGACCGCGCAGCTCGCGGACATCGTGTTCGAACGCCGGCTGGGATCCCTCGGCCAGAAGTCCGAGCGGGTCATGCGGCTCGCCACTGATCTTGCGACCGCGTTCGGCGCGGATCCTGCGCATGCGGCGCGCGCGGCACTGCTGTCACGCTGCGACCTGGTGACGGAGATGGTCGGCGAGTTTCCGGAACTGCAGGGCACGATGGGCCGTTACTACGCGCGACACGACGGCGAGGCGCCGGAAGTCGCGGCGGCCATCGGCGAATTCTACCGGCCGCGATTCGCAGGTGACGCGCTCCCGGAGACGCCCGCTGGTCGCACCCTCGCGTGCGCCGATCGGCTCGACACGCTCGTCGGCATCTTCGCCGTCGGCGGTGCACCCACGGGCGATCGCGATCCCTACGCACTGCGCCGCGCGGCGCTCGGGTGCCTGCGCCTGTGCATCGAAACCGGCACACCCATCGATCTCGCGCAAGCCCTCGCGTACGCGGCGGCGGGCTACCCGGCGGAAATCGCGCCGCAGATCGAGCAGGTGATCGACTTCATCCGGGAGCGCTCACGTGGCTACTTCCTCGAGCGCGGCTATGCGGGCGACGTGATCGAGGCTGTGCTGAGCACGCGCCCCACGATCCCCAACGACATCGCGCGGCGCATCGCGGCCGTCGGCGAATTCATGCGTCTGCCCCAGGCCGCGACGCTTGCAGCCGCCAACAAGCGCATCGCCAACATCCTGAAGAAGACCGAGGACGCGCGTGACGATGTCGGCACAGAGCGCCTGCACGAGCCCGCCGAACGCGCACTGGCCGCCGCCGTGACGGACACCGCAGCGGCCAGCGAGGCCGATCTCGCACGCGCTGACTACACGGCATACCTGTCGCATCTCGCGGGGCTTCACGACGCGATCAACGCGTTCTTCGACACCGTGCTCGTGATGGCCGAGGATCGAGCGCTGCGCGATGCCCGCCTGGCGCTGCTCCGGCGGATTCACCGGATGTTCCTGCGCGTGGCGGACATCGCGCTCGTTTCGTCCTGATAGATGCAGCCGCGACTCCTGATCCTGGATCGCGACGGCGTGATCAACGAAGACTCGCCCGATTTCATCAAGTGTCCGGAGGAGTGGATTCCGGTGCCAGGCAGCCTGCAGGCAATCGGCGCGGCCACGCAGGCCGGCTTTCACATCGCGGTGGTGTCCAACCAGTCGGGCCTCGGACGAGGCCTGTTCGCAATCGAGGATCTCCATCGCGTGCACGCACGCCTGCTGCACGAGGCAGAACGGCACGGCGGGCGGATAGACGCGATTTTCTACTGCCCGCACCGGCCGGACGATCACTGCGCGTGCCGCAAGCCCCAGCCCGGGCTGCTGCTCGCGGCGGCGGCGCGCAGCGGACTCGCGCTCGCGCACGCAGTGATGATCGGTGACCGCGAATCGGACGTCGCGGCAGCGCGCGCGGCCGGCGTCCTGCCCGTACTGGTCCGCACCGGTCACGGTGCCGTCACCGCGGCTGCCCTCGAGGATGATCCGGACCTGTGCATCTATCCCGACCTGGCGTATGCCGTGGATGCGCTGTGCGCACGGGTGCCGTGCTGATGATCCGGCTGCGCTCGCTGCTCTTCTACGTCGGTCTCGCACCCGTCACGGTACTCTTCTGCCTGCTCGGCGTACTGCTGCTGCCGCTGCCGCGCCGCGCGCGCTACTACACGATCATCCAGTGGTCCCGCTTCGCATTGTGGTGGCTGGCGGTCACGTGTGGTCTGCGCTGGCGCGTGCAGGGACAGGAGAACATCCCGGCAGAAGCAGGCGTCATCCTGTGCAAGCACCAGTCAGCATGGGAGACGATGTCGTTGCAGTTTGTGTTTCCGCCGCACTGCCAGGTCGTCAAGCGTGAGCTGCTGTGGGTGCCATTCTTCGGCTGGGGGCTCGCGTGCCTCAACCCGATCGCAATTGATCGCGCGGCCGGCGCGCGTGCACTGAAGACGGTACTGAAGGAAGGTCGCCGGCGCCTCGAGGACGGCTGGTGGGTGCTGATCTTTCCCGAGGGAACCCGTGTGCCGGTCGATCATCCCGGCCGCTACTCCGTCAGCGGTGCAGCACTGGCCGCGCAGGCGAATCGCCCGATCGTCCCGGTGGCCCACAACGCCGGACTGTTCTGGCCGCGGCAGGCGCTCAACAAGAGTCCCGGGGTCATTGACCTCGTGATCGGGGCGCCGATCGTGCCGGACGGCCGCTCCGCGGCGGCATTGATGGCCGAGGCCGAAGCATGGATCGAGCGCACGTGTCGACAATTGCCACCGTTCGGTCCGCCGGTCGACTGACCGCGGCCGACGCACTGCCGAGGAGACGATGACGATGTCCGAACATTCCGCCATGCGCTTTCCCCGCACCCGACCGCGCCGCATGCGCGCGGCCGAATTCTCCCGCCGCCTGATGCGCGAGCATCGCGTGACGACCGACGACCTGATCTGCCCGATGTTCGTCTGCGAGGGTCACGGCCAGCGCGAACCCGTGGCGAGCATGCCGGGTGTCGCGCGCCTCAGCCTCGACCTTCTGGCCGGGACCGTGAAGGAGTATCACGCCCTCGGCATTCCGGCCGTGGCACTGTTTCCGGCCACCCCGCCCGCGCGCAAGACGCTGGACGGCCGCGAGGCGTTCAATCCGGACGGCCTCGTCCAGCGTGCGATCCGCGTGGTCAAGGAAGCGGTACCCGAACTCGGTGTGATCACCGATGTCGCGCTCGACCCGTTCACCACCCACGGCCATGACGGCGTAACCGACGAAGCAGGCTACGTGCTCAACGACGTCACGCTCGAGGTCCTGGTGAAGCAGGCACTGTCGCAGGCGGCGGCGGGGGTCGACGTGGTTGCCCCGTCCGACATGATGGATGGCCGGGTCGGACGCATCCGCGACGCGCTCGAATCCGCGGGCCACGTGAACACGCGCATCCTGGCCTACTCGGCGAAGTACGCGTCGGCTTTCTACGGGCCGTTCCGGGATGCGGTGGGGTCGGCCCCCAATCTCGGCAAGGGCGGCAAGCAGACCTACCAGATGGACCCCGCGAACAGCGACGAGGCGCTGCGTGAAGTCGCGCTCGACATCGCCGAAGGCGCGGACATGGTGATGGTGAAGCCCGGGCTGCCGTATCTCGACATCGTGCGTCGGATCAAGGCCGAGACCGGGATGCCGACCTACGCATACCAGGTCAGCGGTGAGTACGCGATGTTCAAAGCGGTGGCCCAGGCCGGCTGGCTCGACGAACGGGCCGTGGTGCTCGAGACGATGCTCGCGTTCAAGCGCGCGGGCGCCGACGGGGTGCTGACGTATTTTGCCCCGCAGATCGCCCGCTGGCTGAACGACTGAGGGCCGGGTCGGCGCGGCGCGGCGCCGGCCTGCCCGATCACGCTCAGACCTCCATCCCGAGTTCCTTGATTTTGCGGGTCAGGGTGTTGCGACCCCAGCCCAGCAGGCGTGCCGCGTCGTGGCGCCGGCCCTGGGTCTTGGCCAGCGCGACCATGATCATCGTCCGCTCGAACTTGGGGAGCGCGTCGTCGAGAATCGGGACCGACGACACGTTGGCGTGCTGCTCGGCCCAGCGACGCAACGCGAGTTCCCAGTCGAGGCCGAGCCGGTCAGGGTTGCCGCCTGCCGTCCCCTCGAGCAGTTCGCGCGGCAGGTCCGCCACTTCGATCAGCTGCGCGGGCGCCATGATGCTGACGCGGCGGCACACGTTCTCCAACTGCCGCACGTTGCCCGGCCACGAGTAGGCGCGGAACACATCGAGCGCGGCCGGTGACAGGCGCTTGGGCTCGATGTCGACCTCCTGCGCGGTGACCCGCAGGAAGTAATTCGCGAGTTCGGAGATGTCTTCCTTGCGATCACGCAGCGGCGGCAGCTGCAACCGGATCACGTTGAGGCGGTGGAAAAGATCTTCCCGGAACGTGCCGGCCTCCACCCGCCGCTCCAGGTCCTGGTGCGTGGCGGCAATCACGCGCACGTCGACGTGCACCGGCTGGTGGCCGCCCACCCGGTAGAAGTCACCCTCGGCGAGCACGCGCAGCAACCGGGTCTGGAGTTCCGCGGGCATGTCGCCGATCTCGTCGAGGAACAAGGTGCCGCCGTTCGCCTGCTCGAACCGGCCGGTCCGCTGTCCGGTGGCGCCGGTGAACGATCCGCGCTCGTGGCCGAACAGTTCGGATTCCAGCAGCTCGCGCGGAATCGCCGCCGTGTTCAGCGCGATGAACGGCCGACCGGCGCGCGGCGAATGGCGGTGGAGCGCGCGCGCGACGAGTTCCTTGCCGGTCCCGGACTCGCCGGTCAGGAGTACCGTCATGTGCGACTTGGACAGCCGGCCGATCGCGCGGAACACCTCCTGCATCGCGGGCGCCGAACCCACGATCTCCGATGCCATGCCGGCATCGGCCGGCACTTCGGCCCCGCGCTCGCGGCGCGCTTCCCGCGCCGTGGAGACCGCGCGGCGCACGATCGTCACGGCCTCGTCGACGTCGAATGGCTTGGGCAGGTACTCGAAGGCGCCACCCTGGAAGGCCGCGACGGCGCGATCCAGGTCCGCATACGCCGTCATGATGATCACTGGCACACCGCCGCTGAGCGCCTGCACGGATTCGAGCAGCTGCAGGCCGTCCATACCGGGCATGCGGATGTCGGTGATGATCGCGGCGGGTGTTTCACGCTTGAGGCGTGCGAGCGCCTTGTCGGCGGAGTCGAAACAGCGCGGCGCGAACTCGGCCTGCGACAGGGCCTTCTCGAGCACCCAGCGGATCGCGTGATCGTCGTCGACGATCCAGACTTCTAACGGCGTCGTCATGATGGGGTCCTCACCGGCAGCAGCACCGTGAACACGGTCTGGCCGGGAATACTGGAAAATTCGATCACACCGCCCTGCCTCTGCACGAGCGATTGCGCAATGGGAAGACCGAGACCGGAACCTTCGGCCCGTCCCGACACCATCGGGAAGAAGATGCTGTCTGCCAGCTCCGGGGGCACGCCCGGGCCGTCGTCCTGAACATCGATACGCAGCACCAGCCGGTGAAGTTCGTTGCCGATCGTGTGCTGGCGCTGCGCCCTGGTGCGCAACGTGATGTTGCCGCCCTTCCCGTTCAAGGCCTGGACCGCGTTGCGCAGCAGGTTCAGGAACGCCTGCACCAGCTGGTCGCGATCAGCGAGCAGCACGGGCAGGCTCGGGTCGTAGTCCCGATGTATCGTCACGTGTGGAGGCGCTTCGATCGCGACCACCTGCCGCACGTGTTCGAGGATCTCGTGGATGTTGCATTCGGCCTGCTGCAGCATCAGCCGCGGTCCGAGCATGCGGTCGACCAGCTTGCGCAGCCGATCGGCCTCGCCAATGATGATCTGCGTGTACTCGCGCTGTCGTTCACTCGGTAGCTCGCGTTCGAGCAGTTGCGCCGCTCCCCGGATGCCGCCCAGCGGATTCTTCACTTCGTGGGCGAGACCGCGCATCAGGGCGGTGCTGATCTGATTCTGCAGCAGCAGGTTCTCTTCCGCCTGGATGCGCTGCTGGCGCTCGTTACTGACGAGTTCCAGCACGACGCCGGCGGGCGTCGCATCGCGCCGCCACCATGCCGAGATCATGCAGTCCACCTTCACGACGTCCTGGTTCGTCCTGAGCATGGACAGGTCGCGCTCGGTGAACCATCGCCCATCCTGCAGCACTTTGATCATCGACTCGCGCAGGCCCGGATGGCCAGGAAAGAGCCTTTCGACCGGCAGACCTCGCAGCTTGGCCGCACTGGTCATGATGAGTGCTTCCGCTGCGAGATTGGCATCGACGACCGTGAGATCGCCGTCCAGCACCACGACCGCCGTCGCGAGATGGTTGAGCAGGTTCTCCGCATCCTGCGCGGAAATCCTCATGGCGCGTCCTCGGTAATCACGCAGCCGTAACGGCAACGTCGATCAGTTCCATGGCGAAGGTGTGACGCGCGAATCATTGCAAATTGGCTTGCATGAATCGGACCAATTCAGGGACTGGTCGCGTCGGGTGGTTTCATACGCGATTTCACGTTCGGATGCAGCAGCGAACGTCGATGCAGGTAGACCGTAACGGGCGCGGAGCGCACGAGTTCCTGACCGTCGGCATCGACGATGACGGCGACGATCTGATGACTTCCGCGATCGAGATTCCTGAGCCCGATCTCGGTTCGTTCGCTGGCAATACCCTGCAGGCGCCCGTCCAGCAAGATACGAAGATGGTGCCCGGTGCCGGCGCGCAGACGTGGCCTGGTCCGCACGCGGACAGTGACATCGCCGCCGTTGTCGCGCAGTGTCTCTTCGTGCTGCGGGGACAGGATCTCGATCGATCCGTAGGCTGCAGGCGCGGGCTGCGCTGCCTCGGCCGCGACCTGGGCGGAAATCCACATCAGGACCAGAAGCAGGGCGCGCATGACCGGAAGATAGTCAAGGGGATCCGGGGCGGCAACCACGCCACCCGCGGCGGCCGGCGGAATGTGCGAGCCCCCGCCTGAACGGGGGCTCGCGAGGGGCCACGGCTGCGTCAGCAGCTGTAGTACATGTCGAACTCGAGCGGGTGCGGCGTCATGCGGAACCGCGTGACGTCCTGCATCTTGAGTTCGATGTAAGCATCGATCATGTCGTCGGTGAACACCCCGCCTGCTTTCAGGAACTCGCGGTCCTTGTCCAGGTAGTCGAGCGCCATGTCGAGCGAATGGCAGACCGTCGGGATGTGCTTGGCTTCTTCCGGCTCGAGGTCGTAGAGATCCTTGTCCATCGGCGCACCCGGATCGATCTTGTTCCTGATGCCGTCGAGGCCGGCCATCAGCATCGCCGCGAACGCGAAGTACGGATTGGCGGTGCAGTCCGGGAACCGCACCTCGATGCGCCGACCCTTCGGATTGGAGATCCACGGAATGCGGATCGAGGCCGACCGGTTGCGCGCAGAGTACGCCAGCATCGTCGGGGCTTCGAATCCCGGCACCAGGCGCTTGTAGCTGTTCGTGCTCGCGTTGGTGAACGCATTGAGCGCACGCGCGTGCTTGATGATTCCGCCAATGTAGTTGAGCGCGAGATCGGACAACCCGCCATAGCGATCACCCGGGAACAGGTTGTCCCCGTTCTTCGCGATTGACTGGTGGCAGTGCATGCCGCTGCCGTTGTCACCCACGAGCGGCTTCGGCATGAACGTTACCGTCTTGCCGAAGCTGTGCGCCACGTTCTGGACCACGTACTTCAGCAGTTGGAGTGAATCGGCGCGCTTCACCAGCGAATCGAAGCGCGTACCGATTTCGCACTGGCCGGCATTGGCGACTTCATGGTGATGCACTTCAACCGGGATCCCGATGCGCTCGAGCACCAGGCACATCTCGGAGCGCAGGTCCTGGTAGGAGTCGACCGGCGGTACCGGGAAGTAGCCGCCCTTGATGCCGGGGCGGTGGCCGGGGTTGCCGCCTTCCATCTGCTTGCGCGAGGCCCAGTAGCCTTCCTCGGAATCGATCTCGTAGAAGCCGCCGCGCATCTCCTGCGACCAGCGCACGTCATCGAAGATGAAGAACTCGGGCTCGGGCCCGAAAAAGGCCTGGTCGCCGATGCCGGTGGACTTGAGGTAGGCCTCCGCGCGCTTGGCCAGCGAGCGCGGATCTCGCCCGTAGCCCTGTCCGGTGGACGGCTCCACGATGTCGCAGCGGATGATCAGGGTCTTCTCTTCGAAGAACGGGTCGATCACGGCGGTCGACGCGTCGGGCATCAGGATCATGTCGGACTCGTGAATCCCCTTCCAGCCCGCGATCGAGGAACCGTCGAACATCTTGCCGTCTTCGAACACGTCGGCATCGATGGCCTTGGCCGGGAAAGTCACGTGCTGATCCTTTCCGCGGGTGTCCGTGAACCGCAGGTCAACGAACCGGACCTCTTCGTCTTTCATTAGTTTCAACACGTTCTCGACTGACATCTGTGCTCACTCCTAGCGGTCTTGGGGTTCCAAAGAAATTTCCTGGTTCACGGTCGGGGCCTTGCGCCACGCCGCCTGAACGGGCGCTGCGTGGCGCCCGCGACCGAATTCCATCACGGTGCTTCGGGGGCTGCGCGCGCGATCACCTGGGCGCTCATGGTGCCAAGTCAGCACGATGTATGCCAGCGCTATCTCGTTGTTTTAACGGCCCTTAGATTTTCATCACGGGGAAAACGACCCTGATTGGTGCGCCTCCGAACCGGCTCGCACCATTCAAGTGCAGCGACTCGGGGGGATTCGCTCGCCGGCCATCAGCGCCGCGAGCGTCTCTCGCGGGCGCACCTCGTGCACCTCTGACCCGTCCACGAGGATTTCGGGGGGGCGCGGGCGGGCGTTGTAATTGGAGGCCATGACGAACGCGTAGGCGCCGGCGTTCATCAGTGCGAGCCGGCTGCCGGGCCGCAGCGACAGCGGCCGCTGCTCCGCGAGGAAATCCGCGCTTTCGCACACCGGGCCGACCAGATCCCAGGTGGCCGCCACGTCTCCGGGCAGCGCGGGTTCCAGCAGCTGCACGTCGTGCCATGCCTTGTACAGCGCGGGGCGGATCAGCTCGGTCATGGCGGCATCGCACACCGCGAAACGGCGGGCGGGCGTCGGCTTGAGATACTCCACCGCCGTCAGCAGCACGCCCGCATCGCCGACGATCGACCGCCCCGGTTCGATGTGGATCTCGTAGGCGGGCGGCACACGCATGAGCGCAGCAACCCAGGCGTCGACCGCGGGCGGCGTTTCCTCCCGGTACCGGATGCCGAGACCGCCCCCGAGATCGAGGTGGTCCGGCTTGAGTCCTTCGCCACAGAGCGCTTCCGCGAGTGCCACCACCCGCTCGATGGTGTCGGAAATCGGCGCGAGCTCGGTGAGCTGCGAGCCGATGTGACAGGCGATTCCACGGATCTCGATCGAAGGCAGGGTCGCCGCATGGCGATACAGCGCCAGGGCTTCGCGGATCGGGACGCCGAACTTGTTCTGTTCCAGCCCGGTGGAGATGTACGGATGCGTCTTGGGATCGACATCGGGATTGACCCGGAACGCGATCGGCGCGCGACGCCCCATGGTGGCTGCGACTTCGGCGAGGCGTTCCAGCTCGGCCAGGGATTCGACGTTGATGCAGCCCACCCCCGCCGCGAGCGCGGCCAGCAGCTCGGTACGGCTCTTGCCGACCCCGGAGAACACGAGATCCGCACCGACCGCACCGGCCGCCAGGGCGCGCGCCAGCTCGCCCTGCGACACGATATCGAAACCCGCGCCGAGCCGACGCAACTCGGCAAGTATCGCCAGGTTGCCGTTCGCCTTCACCGCGTAGTGGATCCGGTGGGCTCGCGGGCCGAACGCCTGGTCGTACGCCTGGAAATTGGCGGCGAGCCGGGCGCGCGAATAGACGTAACACGGCGTTCCGAAACGCGTCGCGATGTCGGAGAGGGCGACGTTCTCGACCATCAGTCGGCCGTCGACACGATGAAAACCCATGGCAGGCGCTCCCGGCGCGAACTCAGCGACCCGAGTACTTTTCGACATGCGCCTGGTCGGGGAGATAGAGCTCACCCTTCTGCCCGCAGCCGGTGCACACGAGCAACCACAACAGGAGCAGGCTCCCCAGCATCGGAGAGCGTGGCGGGAGAAGCGGCATCGGACTGATCTTCCCAGGCGATTGCGGGGCGTGCAGCCTAGCTGAAAGCGACGCTGCTTGTCGCGCGCCAACGCATTTTCCGGACTGGCACCGCACCGTGTAATCGCGGCCGTGCGACGTGCCTGGTGCTGATATCCCACGCGCCGGTGCAGGCTTGCAATCGCGCCGACGATCGGTCGACAATCCGGCCAAGATCACCGTTGGAGTCACTCCCCCCTCATGAGCAATCCGAACATCGTCTATGTGTCCGACGACTCGTTCGACACCGACGTTCTGAAATCAGACAAGCCCGTTCTCGTCGACTACTGGGCGGAATGGTGTGGCCCCTGCCGCATGATCGCCCCGATCCTCGACGAGGTTTCGAACGAGTACTCCGAGCGCCTCAAAGTCGCCAAGCTAGATGTCGATGACAATCATGCCACCTCGATGAAGTACGGAATCCGCGGCGTGCCGACGCTCATGCTGTTCAAGGATGGCGGCGTGGTCGCGACCCACGTCGGCGCACTCACCAAGTCGCAGTTGACCGCCTTCATCGACAGCAACATCTGACGCTTTGAATCAGTGTCCCGGGCCTCGGCGCACGCGCCGGGAGACCCGGGATTTTCGTGTCTGGACGCCGCACAGGTCGCGTGCTATGGTTCAGGCACAAGCACTCGAAAAAGCCTTCCTAGGCTCTTTCCTACATCCCCAACAACCACGTCCGCGTCACCGCACGGCAACCGTGCGTGTGTCGAATCCCAACCTACGACCATCACGACGATGAATCTCACCGAACTCAAACTGAAACCGGTTTCGGAACTGATCGCGCTCGCCGACGAGATGGGCCTCGAAGGCGTGGCCCGCTCGCGCAAGCAGGACGTCATCTTCGGCATCCTGAAAGCGCACGCCAAGAAGGGCGAAGACATCTCCGGGGATGGCGTGCTCGAAATCCTGCAGGACGGCTTCGGCTTCCTGCGGTCGGGCGACAGCTCCTACCTCGCGGGACCGGACGACATCTACGTATCCCCGAGCCAGATCCGGCGTTTCAACCTGCGCACCGGGGACACCATCTCCGGCAAGATTCGGCCTCCGAAAGACGGCGAGCGGTACTTCGCGCTGCTCAAGGTCAGCGAGATCAATTTCGAAGCGCCTGAGAACGCCAAGAACAAGGTCCTGTTCGAGAACCTCACGCCGCTGTTCGCGCAGAAGCGTCTCAACCTTGAACTGGGCAACGGCAGCCGCGAGGATCTCACGCCGCGGGTCATCGACCTGGTAGCCCCCATCGGCAAGGGTCAGCGCGGACTGATCATCTCGCCGCCGAAGGCCGGCAAGACGATGATGCTGCAGAGCATCGCCCACTCGGTCGCGGTCAACCACCCCGAGTGCTATCTCATCGTGCTGCTGATCGACGAACGCCCCGAGGAAGTGACCGAAATGCAGCGCTCCGTGCGCGGCGAGGTCATCGCCAGCACGTTCGACGAACCCGCGAGCCGCCATGTCCAGGTGGCCGAAATGGTGATCGACAAGGCGAAGCGACTCGTCGAACACAAGCGCGACGTCGTGATCCTGCTGGATTCGGTCACGCGCCTCGCGCGCGCCTACAACACGGTGGTGCCGGCCTCGGGCAAGGTGCTGACCGGCGGCGTGGACGCCAATGCGCTGCAGCGGCCGAAGCGATTCTTCGGCGCTGCGCGCAACATCGAGGAAGGCGGCAGCCTGACCATCATCGCGACGGCGCTGATCGACACCGGCTCACGCATGGATGACGTGATCTACGAGGAATTCAAGGGAACGGGCAACATGGAAATCCACCTCGATCGCAAGATCGCGGAGAAGCGTGTGTTCCCGGCCGTGAACATCAACCGCTCGGGCACCCGCCGCGAGGAACTGCTGACCCACCCGGACGAACTCCAGAAGATGTGGATTCTGCGCAAGCTCCTGCACCCGATGGAGGAACTGGCGGCGATGGAGTTCCTGCTGGAACGCCTCAAGGCCACCAAGAACAATGCCGAGTTCTTCGATTCGATGAAGCGCTGAGGCGCGCGACCCGGCGGCTGTTCAAGCCGCCGCCTGCCCCGTTCCGCACGCCGCCGGTTCAGCCCGGCGGCCAGCTCATCGGCCGACCCGCCAGCACGTGAACGTGCAGGTGGAAGACCGTCTGTCCTGCCCCTGCGCCGTGGTTGATTGCCAGGCGAAACGCCTCCCCGTACCCCGCTTCGCGGGCCACCCGGGATGCGACCGTCAACAGGTGTCCGAGCAGCGGCTCGTCCGCCGCGCCGGCATCGCCGACTTTCGGAATGGGCTTCACCGGCACCACCAGCGCGTGGAACGGCGCCTGCGGATTGATGTCCTTGAACGCGATGCAACGATCGTCTTCGTGAATGATCGTCGCCGGGATCTCGCGCGCGATGATGCGTTCGAAAAGCGTCTTGTCGGCCATGTCGTCAGGGTCTCCGTCGGGATCCGGGTTCAGGTGCGTCCGCGATCTCGCCTGGGGATGAACACCGCGCGGTGACTGTCCCGGATGATGTCGCCCATGTGCACGCCGAAGCGCGCCTCGCGGCGCTCCTGGAAGTAGAGTTCCAGCGTATGCACGATCGTCGGGAACGCAAGCTCGCGCCAGGGGATCTCGTGTTCGCGAAACAGCTTGACCTCCAGGCTCTCGCTGCCCGGTCCGAATTCCAGATCGAGGAGGCGTGAGCGGAACATCATGTACACCTGGTTGGTGTGCGGGATGTTCATCACCGTGTAGAGCCCGAGCAGTTCCACGCGCGCGTTCGCTTCCTCCAGCGTTTCACGCTCCGCGGCTTCCTGCGTGGTTTCGTCGTTCTCCATGAAACCCGCCGGCAATGTCCAGTACCCGTAGCGCGGTTCGATGGCCCGGCGGCACAGCAGCACGGTGTCTTCGTGTTCCGGGATGCAACCTACGACGATCTTGGGGTTCTGGTAATAGATCTCGTTGCATTCCCCGCACACGTGGCGCGGCCGGTTGTCGCCGCTCGGCACTTCCCAGCGGATGTTCGGGGTCCCGCACTGGCTGCAGAACTTCATGGCGCGCGAGGCTCGTCGAGCTGCGTCTTGAGGCTCGGCCACACGGTGTCCAGCAGCCGGGATTGGGCCGCTGCGGTGGGATGCAGTCCGTCGGCTTGCATGAGTTCGGACTCCAGGATCACGTTGCTCAACAGGAACGGCGCGAGCGCGACCGGTGCGTCTTCACCGTCCAGGCTATCGTAAATCGCCTGGAACCCCTCGGTATACTCGGGTCCGTAATTCGGTGGCAGCTGCATCCGCACGACCAGCGCGCGCGCCGAAGCCGCCGCGACCGCGGTCAGCATCGTCGCGAAATTGCGCGCGATTTCCCGCAGCGGGATGCCGCGGAGGCCGTCGTTGGCACCCAGTTCGATCACGACGAGTTCGGGCCGGTGGGCTGCGAGCAGGTCCGGCAGTCGCCGCCGACCGCCGCTGGTGGTTTCACCGCTGATGCTCGCGTTTACGACGCGATGCGGATAGCCTTCGGCTTCGAGACGTGCCTCCAGCAGCGCAACCCACCCGTCCTTGGGGTCGATTCCGTACGCCGCGCTCAGACTGTCGCCCAGCACCAGGATGGCAGGCGCCGCGGCGTGCGCGACGGCCCCGTGCATGGACGCCAGGATACAGAGGATGACGACGAACGGCCTGGTCATTGCCGAACAGTTGAGCAAGGAATTTGCGGGTCCGGAAGGCATGCTGACGGTACTCGATGATATCAACTTTCGGCTCGAACGCGGCACCACCTGCGCGATCGTGGGCGCGTCGGGTTCGGGCAAGTCCACGCTGCTGGGCCTGCTCGCCGGGCTCGACTCGCCGACCCGCGGCCGCGTGCTGATCGATGGCGTGGATCTCAACACGCTCGACGAAGACGCCCGGGCCCGGTTGCGCAACGAGCGCATCGGGTTCGTGTTCCAGCAGTTTCACCTGATCGCGACGATGAGCGCACTCGAAAACGTGTTGCTGCCGCTCGAGCTCGCCAACCACGGCGACAGCGTGGAAATCGCCCGCAACGCGCTCGTGCGAGTCGGCCTGGCCGCACGGGCGGGACACCTGCCGCGCCAGCTGTCCGGCGGAGAACAGCAACGGGTGGCACTGGCGCGCGCGTTCTGCACGCGGCCGCTGCTGCTGTTCGCCGACGAGCCCACGGGCAACCTCGATACGGGCACTGCCGCACACGTGATCGACCTGATGTTCGAGCTCAACCGGGAAGCGGGCACCAGCCTGGTGCTGGTCACGCACGACGCGCGGCTCGCCGCACGCTGTGCGCGACGCCTTGAACTCGACGCGGGACTTCTGCGGGATGGCTGAGCGCGGGGACCTGATGCGGGTTGCACGCCGCAGCGCGCGGGCGCTGCGGCGCGATCTGCGCAACGCCCACCTGTTCGTCGTCGCGCTGGCACTGGTGATCGCGGTGGCGAGCATGACTGCCGTCGGCACGTTCACCGATCGTGTGCAGCGGGCGCTGACGGCGCAGGCAAGCAGCCTGCTGGCCGCGGATCTCGCGCTCTCCGCGAGCCGGCCGCTGCCGATCGCGTATCGCCGGGACGCCCGCGCGGCAGGGCTCGCGACGAGCGAACAGCTCGCGATGCGCAGCATGGTCGGCCACGCAGGCGGGCTCCAGATGATCGAACTCAAGGCGGTCGGCGACGGTTACCCGCTGCGGGGCGCGCTGCGCGTGGCAACGGCGCCGTTCGCGCCGGGCCGCGTGGTGACGGCCGGCCCCCCGCGCGGACAGGTGTGGGCGGAAGCTCGCCTGCTGTCGCAGTTGAATACGCAGGTCGGCGCGCGGCTCAAGGTGGGCACCGCCGAATTCGTGATCGGACAGGTCCTGCAGGTGGAACCGGACCGCGCGGGCGACCTGTTCTCCATCGCCCCGCGCGTGATGATGCACCTGGACGACGTCCCGTCCACGGGCCTGGTGCTGCCCGGCAGCCGCGTGCAGTACAGCCTGCTGGTCGCCGGTGACGAAGCCTCGATCGGCGGATACGCGGAAACCGTGTCGGGGACGACCGGGCGCGACGGTATCCGCCTCGTGCGCCCGGCCGAGGCGCGCCCCGAAGTCCGTTCAGCGCTCGAACACGCCGAGCAGTTCCTTGGCCTCGCAGCGCTCGTCGCCACCACCCTGGCCGGACTTGCCATCCTGGTGGCGGCGCACAGCTTCGCGCGCGAGCAGGTGGACGCCATCGCGGTGTGGCGCACGCTCGGCGCGACGCGCGCGCTGATCGGCTGGCACTACACCCTGGAGATCCTGTTCCTCGGCGTGGCCGCCGGCATTCTCGGCGCGGCACTCGGCCGCGGTTTCGAGACTGGTCTTGCGCACGCCCTGAGCGGCTGGCTGCGGGGCGAGTTGCCGCGGGCGTCGTGGCTGCCCGCGATCCGCGGAATGGTAAGCGGCACACTGGCGCTCGCCGGGTTCGCGCTGCCGCTGCTGCTCGCCCTGCGCGAGGTGCCACCGGCACGCGTGCTGCGGCGGGACCTGCCGTGGACAGCGCCCCGTCCCGGGGTCATCGCCGGCGGGGCGCTCGCCGCGGTGGGGCTGCTGGCGCCGTGGGGGGCAGGGGATCCGAAAGTCACGTGGATGACCCTGGGCGGGCTCGCCGGTTGCCTCGTCGCGCTGTTCGTGGTGGGGCGGCTCGCGCTGATGTTCGTGCAGACGCTGCGCCGCGCGGGCGGTCGCTGGTGGCTCGCCGGGGTCACCAACCTGACACGGCGGCCCGGGCTCGCCAGCCTGCAGGTCTGCGCACTCGGGCTCGGCATCATGGCACTGGTGCTGCTTGGCCTGGTGCGCACCGACCTCGTGGCCGGCTGGACCCGGAGCCTGCCGCCGGACGCGCCGGACCAGTTCCTGATCAACATCGAACCGGCGGACGTGCCCGCGCTCGACGCGTTTCTGGACGGACACGGAATCCGCGGCGGCGGCATCTACTCGATGGTCCGTGCGCGCCTCGTCGCGATCAACGACCGTCCGGTGGACCCGGATGCCTATGCCGACCCGCGCGCACGCCGGCTCGCCGATCGCGAGTTCAACCTGTCAGCCGCGGAGTCGCTGAAGGCGGACAACCGGCTCGTCGCCGGCGAGTTCTGGACCGCCGGCGACCCGCCGGAGCAGTTTTCCTTCGAAGTCGAGATCGCCGAGACACTCGGGATCCGGCTCGGGGACACGATCACGTACCGGGTCGCGGATCGCGAACTGTCCGGCGAAGTCACGAGCCTGCGGTCGGTGAACTGGGAGACGATGGAGGCGAACTTCTTCGTCGTCGCCCCGCCGGCGCTGCTCGCCCAGCACCCGGCCACCTGGATCACGAGCTTCAAACTGCCCGCGCGTCGGCACGACGTGCTGCAGCAGCTCGCGGCTCGTTTCCCGAGCGTGACGATCATCGACGTGATGGCCTTGCTCGACCAGGTGCGCGCAGTGATGGACAGGGCACTCGCCGCGATCGAGTTCGTGTTCTATTTCACGTTGGCGGCCGGGCTCGTCGTCGTGTTTGCCGCGGTGCAGGCCACGCACGGGGAACGGCTGCACGATGCCACTGTCATGAAGACGCTCGGCGCGACGCGGGGACGGATCCTCGGCATCACCAGCGTCGAGTTCGTGACCCTGGGGTCGCTCGCGGGCGCGGCCGGCGCGCTCGGTGCGAGCGCCGCCGCGTGGCTGCTCGCCACGCGGGTCATGCACATCGAGTACACGTTCAACCCGGCGCTGCTCGCGGCCGGCGCGGCGCTCGGCACGCTCGCGGTGTGGCTCGCCGGGTTGCGGGCGGTCATCACCACGTGGCGACAGCCGGTGGCGCAGGTGCTGCGCGACTGGTCGTAGCCTCCACCAGACGCACGAGGAGATCGCGATGGGACACATGATCGATGGCACCTGGCATGTTGACGAACAGCTCGCGCGGCTCGAACTCGGCCGTTTCCAGCGCCCCCCGTCGACGTTTCGCCGGCGCGTCACGGCGGACGGACGCGAAGACGGCTACGCCGCGGAGGCCGGGCGGTATCACCTGTACGTGTCACTGGCGTGCCCGTGGGCGCATCGCACGCTGATCATGCGTGCGCTGAAGGGATTGGAGTCGATGATCACCGTGTCCGTCGTGCACTGGGCGATGCTCGATCAGGGCTGGACGTTCGAGCCCGGTCCGGGCGTGGTCCCGGATCCGATCCACGGCGCGCGCGCGCTGCACGACGTGTATCGTCACGCGGATCCGCACTACACGGGGCGCGTCACGGTGCCGGTGCTGTGGGATCGCCACACGGGCACGATCGTCAACAACGAGTCGGCGGAGATCCTCCGCATGCTGAACGGCGCGTTCGACACGCGGGGTGCGCGCGCCGGCGACTATTACCCGGCAGCACTGCGTCCCGAGATCGATGCCGTCAACGATCGCATCTACCACACGCTGAACAACGGCGTGTACCGCTGCGGGTTCGCGGCGACGCAGGACGCCTACGACGAGGCGGTTGCGCAGCTGTTCGACACGCTCGACTGGCTGGAGGGCCGGCTCGCACGGCAGCGATACCTCGCCGGCGATGTGTTGACCGAAGCCGACATCCGGCTCTATCCCACGCTCGCGCGGTTCGACCTGGTGTATCACAGCCACTTCAAGTGCATGCGCCAGCGGCTGGTGGAGTTTCCGAACCTGTGGGGCTACACGCGCGACCTGTACCAGCAGTCGGCGTTCCGCACGACCACCGATTTCGAGCACATCCGACGGCATTACTATTTCAGCCAGCGGAAAGTAAACCCGCTCGGCATCGTCCCGGTCGCGTACCGCGTGGATTTCGACGCCCCGCACGATCGGGCACGCCGGTTCGGCTGACCGCGCGCGGCGCCTCGGGTACAGTAACGCCATGGCCCTGCTGCTCATCCGCCACGGCGAAACCGAGTTCAACGCCGGTCGCGTAATCCAGTTCCCGGACACGCCGCTCGGTCCGACCGGCCTCGCACAAGCGGAACGCCTCGCGCGCCGCCTTGTCGCGAATCCGCTCGCGCTCGTGCTGTGCAGTGATTACCGGCGCGCGCGGATGACCGCGGACGCGATCATCGCCGCCACCGGCGCGCCGCTGATCGAATCCCCGTCACTGCGCGAGCGCAACTTCGGGGACCTGCGCGGCCGCGCGTACGCGTCGCTCGGTGCGCTGGATCCCTTCGCATCCGATTACGCGCCGCCGAACGGCGAGTCCTGGGCAACGTTCCACGCGCGCGTCGACCGGGCCTGGGACGAACTGCTCGCCCATGCCGCCGATCGCACGGGCGATATCGCGGTCGTCACGCACGGGCTGGTGCTGCGTTCGCTGCTGGAGAGGCGGCTCGACGCGAGCGGATTCGCCATCGCGCCGGATCTCGTCGTCGCCAACACGTCGGTGACATTGGTGGACGCCACGCCGCCGTGGCGGGTTACGCGGCTCGGGTGCACCGAGCACCTGGCGTTCGAGACGGGGACCTCGGCGGCCGTGTGAGTCGACCGCCGGCCTGCAACGCCGGCTGCGCGCCTTCATTCACGCCCGACTGACTGCGCGGCGTCGCGAGGACTTCAGCCGAGCGTATCCATCGCGCGCGCGACGCCCGTGCGCGCCTGCGCCGCGCGGTGCGCGCAGTCGATCGCAGCGTACTCGTGCTCCGCCCGTTTAAAGAACTCGAGCGCTTCTTGCGCCCGACCGGTTCTGAGCGCGCATTCACCGCGGACCAGCAGGGTGCCGGCGCTGACGAACGGATACGGCATGCTGCGTGCTTCTTCGTCCAGTGCCGTGAGCGCGTGCTCGGCGCCTGGATAGTCGCCCATGCAGGCCTTGGCCTCGCCGCACAGGAACGCGATCAGGGTCCAACCGAAGATATGCCCCGCGGCACGGGCCATTGCCGTCGCGTGCTCGAGGACCGCGATGTCTGCCGCCGGGTCGCCGGCCCGGATCCGGGCAGCGGTCAGCCACGCGGCGGCCCACCCGCGGAAGTAGTCGGTCGGCGCGATGTCGAACGCGCGCTGCGCCTCGGCGACGGCCCCCGTGAAGTCGCCCTTTTCGTAGAGCACCCAGGCCAGGAAACCGCCACCAAACGAGGCCAGGCCATCGTCTCCCGCATCCAGCCCGATGTCCCGGGCCGCCCGGCCGTGCCGGTCCGCATCGTCGAACCATCCCCGCATGAGCGTCGACAGCAGCAATCCGACATGGGTGTAGGTCAGCAGCAGCGGAACCGGCACTTTCGCGAGATAACGCAGGCCACGCTCCCCGTACGCGACGCCTTCCGCGCAGTGCCCGGTATTGGCATACAGCCAGCAAAGCAGGAACGCGGCGTGCGCGGCATTGACCGGATCGCCCGCCTCGTCGCACAGCGCGATCGCACGCTGCAGTTCCACGTCCGCGTGCTGCGCGCGCGCCTGGACCCAGAAGCGGTGTCCGCGCTGGGCCCTGAAGGGCCCCTCGAGCGCGGGCAGGTGCAGCGCCTCGACCGCGGGCGCATACCGTTCGATGAGCGCGGCATACTCGTGATGACGGTGCAGGAAATGGAAGATCGGAAACGCGTGGAGCAGGAACGTCACGCAGCGGACCAGTCGTTCGGGCACCATCGGCTCCGCCTCGTACAGCCGCATGGCATCGGACAGGTGCCCGTGCGCGGCGTCGAGCGCGTGCTGCCGAAGCGCCTTCGCCGTGGCTGCCTCCAGTGCCGGCAACGCGTCCCCCGGCCGCGCACCCGCGAGGTGATGTCGTGCGATGTCCTCGCAATGGTCGTCGGCATCCACCGCCGTGGCGGCGAGCCGCTCGGCGATCGCCGAATGCAACGCGCGGCGTTCGACCCCGAGCATCCCGCGGTAGGCAACTTCCTGGGTCAGCGCGTGGACGAACCGATACGTGCGCGGCGTCGCCGTCGGTTCCAGGAAGCCGAGTGCAACGAGTGGCTGCAGGCGCGCGAGCGTGTCACGTGCCCCCCCTGCAATCTCCTCCAGCAGGTCGAGACGGAAGTCGCGACCGACGACGGCCGCCGCACGCAGCCACTGCTTGTCGATCGGCGCGAGCCGGTCGATGCGCGCGGCGAGCACGTCGAACACGTCCCCGGGAACATCGACGCCGGTGGAGGTGGCCACTCGCGCGAGTTCCTCCAGGAAGAACGGGTTGCCTTCCGCCCGGGCGAGAACCTGCTCACGGATTGCCTCCGCGGGCTGCTCGACGAGCAGGTGCGCGAGCATCGCGCGCGCCGCGGCCGCCGATAGCGGGCCAAGGGTCACGCGCGCAAGCCGCGCCGCCACCGGCCACGGGGGCTCGACGCCCGGTCTGAACGAGGCGACGAGCACTCCGCGTGTGTCCGCAAGCCCGCCGGCAAGCGCCCCGAGGTACTCGAGCGAACTCGGATCCGCCCAGTGCAGATCCTCGACGATCACCGCCACGGGTCGTGACTCGGCGGCGCTGCGCACGCCGTCGATGAACGCCTGGCGCGTGCGACCGCGCAACGTCGCCGGGTCCATGTCCTTCACGCGCGCCGCGGCAGCGGGTTCACCGCACAGCGCTTCGAGGTAGTGGCGCCCGGGAAAATCCGCCCCCGGCGCGCCGTCCGGCAGTGCCGACAGCAGCGCCGCAACGATCTCGATCACCGGGACGTGCGGGCGCTGCGCGCCGTACGTGAGGCACTGCCCCAGCAGCACCAGCGAGTCTCCG
>JBFWUN010000006.1:0-115869 GCA_050247235.1 Gammaproteobacteria bacterium | reverse complement strand
GTCCGGTCCGGTGCGCCGCTTCCGCCCGTCAGACCATCCCTGGTCTGACGGGCTGCCCTCGCGCTTCGCTAAACCATCCATGGCCCGCTCGCGCTCGAGGCCGCTTCGCACCGGACCGGACACCCGGCGGCAGGAGACGCCGTGCTCGCCGTGTGTGAGACGCGCAGTACTGACGACGGGCTTGACGACGTCGGCACGGAGCGTGGCCTACGGCTTACGGAGCCACGAACCTCCGGGCGCCCTTCGGCCGTGTCCGTCCGGAGCGGCCTCGGCCGTGAGCGGGCCATGGATGGCATAGCGAAGCGGACGCGGCAACGGAGCGGGCCATGGATGGCCCGCGCAGTGGAAGCGCAGGACGGACACGGCCGAAGGGCGGCGGCACGGCGTATCAGCCTCTGAGTTGAGGCGCAAACTGCCAGCGGGAACCCGCAAAAGCGACGAACAATCGGTATCGGACATAGAATGCCACCGGCAATCATCAATCAACATCATCGGGACTTCGCATGACCAATCGACTTACCTTCGGCCTGTGGTACGACTTCCGCAATCCGCCGCACGCCAGACGCACCGACGCGGAGGTTTATGCTGCGACCCTGGACCAGATCGTCCGGGCCGAACAACTCGGCTTCGACGATGTCTGGCTGTCGGAACACCATTTCATCGACGACGCGTATTCGCCGTCGATGCTGGCGATCGGCTGCGCGATCGCGGCGCGCACCACGCGCATCCGCATCGGCACCAGCGTGCTCCTGCTGCCGCTGCACGACCCCGTGCGGGTGGCGGAGGACGCCGCAACGCTCGACGTGATCTCGAACGGACGTCTGGAACTCGGGCTCGGGGTCGGCTACCGCGTGGAAGAGTTCACTGGCTTCAACATCGATTCGAAAGAGCGCGCGAAGCGCATGGATGAAGGACTCGAGATCATCCGGCGCCTGTTCGCCGGTGAGCGCTTCACGTTCGAGGGGCAACACTACACCTACCGTGATATCCAGCTGTTTCCGCGTCCGGTTCAGCAGCCGCCCAAGCTGTGGATCGCCGGGTTCAGCAACGTCGCGGTACGGCGCGCGGCGCGGGTGGGCTACGGGTACATCGCCACCGGTCCGATCAGCCCGTTCGCGAACCTGTACTGGGATCAGCTTCGCAAGGAAGGCAAGGATCCGGCGAACCACGAAATCGCGGGCGGTTACATGTGGCTGCTGTGCGCGCGCGACCCCGACAAGCGCTGGCACGAAGCGAAGGACGCGTTCGCCTACCAGCTGAACCGCTACGCGAAATGGTTCGCCGATGCGGGCATGGAGTTCTTCAAGCCCGTCAAGGCCGATCGCGCGGAGCTCGAAGCCGCGGGGTTCCATATCGTTGAACCGGCCACGGCCGTGCAGATGATCAGGGATTACGTGGCGGCCACCGGCACCTCGCGCTGGTACAGCTGGGCAGTGCCTCCGGGGCTGCATCCGTCGTGGAGTGACGAACACATCGAGCTCTTTGCCAAGGAAGTCATCCCCGCGTTCCGCTGACGCGAACATGCGGTGCCCGAACCGGCGCAGGTGCCGCGTGCTCCGGCACCTGTATCGTCTGCTGTGCGGGGGGACGCTGCTCATCGCGGCCACCACGGCCGTGGCAGAGCACGCGTGGCGCGTCGATCAGCTCGCCCGGGCACCGGGCGCGGACGTCGGGCTCGCGTTGCCTGGCGGCGCAGTGCTCGCGCGGCTGTCGACCGCGCGGGTGCGCCAGCTCTATGCCGCGTACGGTGCGCTGGCCGCTGCCGCCGAGACGCGTGCGCAGTTCGTGATCGTGCTTGGCAAGTGGCCGAACGCGTTCGCCGGGCTCGCCGGGGACAATACGCCGACGGTCGGCATCAACCTGGCGATGCTCGAATTGCTGCAGGACGACCTTCACGCGGCTGCGGGGGTGCTCGGGCATGAGCTTGCGCATCTCAAGCTGCATCACGCCGAAGACGCCGCGCGACGTGGCGTCACCGGCAGCGCGCTCGGCACGATCGGCGAACTCGTCATGGGTGGGCTCGGAATCCCGGGCGGCGCGCTGCTGTCGGACTTGAGCGTGCAGGCGGTCGATGCGGCGTACAGCCGCGATGACGAACGGGAAGCCGACTACCTCGGCACCATCTGGGCCGTGGAGGCGGGTTTCGATCCGCAGGGCGCGGTACGTCTGCACGAAGCGCTGCGGCGACGTACCGGTGGCGGCGGCGGGGACTTTCTCGCGAGCCACCCGTCGAGTCCGGAACGCATCGCGACACTGAAGGCACTGGCGGCGCGGTTGTCCCGCTGAGCGCGGGTCACGTGCCGCGCGGCTTCGCGCGATGGGTGGCCGTGGCGGTCCAGGGATCGTCGGGCCAGGGATGCTTGGGGTAGCGGCCCTTCAGCTCCTTCTTCACGTCCGGGTAGGTGCGTTCCCAGAAGCCGCGCAGATCCTGCGTGACCTGGATGGGTGTCTGGCGCGGGGACAGCAGGTGCAGCAACACCGGGACGCGACCCTTGGCGATGCGCGGCGTGTCCCCGAGCCCGAACATCTCCTGCAGCTTGACCGCGAGCACCGGTGCCTCGCCGGCCGTGTACTCCAGGCGGCGGCGCTGGCCGCTGGGGACCGTGATCTCGCGCGGGGCATGTTCGTCCAGCGCGCGCTGCGCGGCGTAGTCGAGCCGGGCGTGGAGCGCCTCGGCGAGCGCCTGCGACGTGAGATCGGCGACCGCGCGGCAACCTTCGAGCGCCGGACGCAGCCACGCGTCGAGGTGGGCGCGCAACGTCGCGTCGTCGAGCGCCGGTAAATTGAGTTCGGGGCACCAGGCACGCAGGGACGCCACGCGCGCCTGCCATTCACGCAGCGCGTCCGTCCATGGCAGGCAGTCCAGGCCGAGGTCTCCGATGCCCGCGAGCAGCATGTCGGCGACCGCCGTGTCGCGCGGCGTGGGCAGCAGCCGATCTTCGAGCACGATCGCCGAGAACCGCCGTGTCTCGCGCGCCTCGACCACGCGGGTATCCGGGTTGAAGCGCAGGGTATGTTCCCGGGTGAACGCGGCCGGGAATGCCTGGTCGAGCACCGCGGGATCGAGCGGCGCGGCGCGGAGGATGCGCGCATCGCGCGCGTCGTGACGGATGTCCGCGATCGCGAGCCAGGGTGATCCGACAAGTTCCGAGTCCTGCAGCAGCTGCGCGCCGCGGCCGCCGGACAACGGGTAGCGCCGCGGGTTCGCGCGGTCCTGGCGCCCGATGCGATCCGGGTAGGCGAGCGCCAGCACATGGCCCACGTCATGGGGCGTCGGCGCGTCGGCGACGGGCGCCTGCACGCGTCGGCGCCAGTGCTGCGCGGCCTGCTCGATCGCGACGAGCGCGCCGCGCTCGACGTCCTCTCCGACATGCCGTCGCGCGCGCCAGGCCTCCAGCACCTCCACGCGACGCGCGAGCGCGTCGCTCCGGCGCGCATCGCCACGCAGCGGATCACGGCCTTCGACGATCGCTGCCACGTCACACGCGAGCCCCTGCAATGCGGCCGGCGCGCGCAGCATGGCGGACGCCAGGCGCGGATGCGCGCCGAACGCGGCCAGCGCGCGGCCGTGCGCGGTCGGGTGTCCGGCCTCGTCCAGCGCGCCCAGCGCGCAGAGCAGGTCCTGCGCCTGGGCGAGCGCACCCGCGGGCGGGGGGTCGAGGAACCGCAGGGCTTCGTGGCCCCAGAGCTTCAGTTCGAGCAGCAACCCCGCCAGGTCGACGCGCTGCATCTCCGGACGTGTCGCCGGGTCGAGCCGCCGGCTGTCCGGCCACAGGCGATAGCAGCGCCCCGGGGCGACACGCCCGGCGCGGCCCGCGCGCTGGGTGGCGGAGGCCTGCGAGATGGTCACCGTCTCCAGCCGGCTCATGCCGCTGACGGGATCGAAGCAGGGTTCCCGCGCGAGTCCCGTGTCCACCACCGCGTGCACGCCGGGCAGGGTGATGCTGGACTCGGCCACGTTGGTCGCGAGGATGACGCGTCGGCGCGGTCCCGGTTGCAGCAGTCGCGCCTGGTCAGCGACGTTCAGCTCACCGTGCAGCACATCGATTTCCGCATCGACCTCGCCCAGCACGCGCGCGGCGCGCGCGATCTCGGCTTTGCCCGGCATGAAGCACAGTACGTCACCCGCGGTCTCCGCGAGCGCGGTCGTCACTGCACGCCGGAGCTGCAGCATCGGCGTGTCGTGTGGCACGGCCGGCAGCGCCGTGACCGTCACCGGGTGCCCGCGACCCGCCGCGGTGACGCGCGGCGCGTCGAGGAAACGCGCGAGCCGTTCGCCTTCGAGCGTGGCCGACATCACCACCAGCCGCAGATCGGGGCGCAGGCCGGCCTGGATGTCGAGGCAGAGTGCAAGCCCGAGATCGCTCGCGAGATGACGTTCGTGAAACTCGTCGAACAGTATCGCGGAGATTCCGTCGAGCGTCGGATCGTCCTGCACCATGCGGGTCAGGATCCCCTCGGTGACGATCTCGATGCGCGTCGCGGCGGACACCTTGCGTTCGAAGCGGATCCGGTAACCGACGACGCCACCGACCGTGTCGCCGAGGCAGTCGGCCATGTATGCCGCGGCGGCGCGTGCCGCGATGCGGCGCGGTTCGAGCATCAGGATGCGCCCCGTGCACCAGGCGGCGTTCCGCAGTGCGAGTGGCACCTGGGTGGTTTTACCGGCACCGGGCGGCGCTTCGAGCACCAGGCGCGGGTGCACCGCGAGGTGCGCGAGCACCTCGGGCAGGACGTCATCGATCGGGAAGCGTGGCGCGGTCATGCGTTCGCACAGGGCCTGGGGAGACCGTTCTCACGGGCATTCATGCGGGCACCGGCAGCCGCCCGTCCACGAGGAAGATCCCGAGCGCAAAGCGCGCCACCTCGGGACGTCCCGCGGGTTTGAATGCAACCTCGGCGGCACCGACTTCGCAGAGCCACTGGCTGGTCTCGCGCGGTCTGCGCTCGGCGAACGCGCCCGGCGTGAACAGGCCGACGCAGAGACCGTGCCTCGGATCGCGCGCCGACGGGTACTCGAAGGCTTCGACCCCCGCTTCGCGCATCGCACTGCCGAGCGACTGGCTGTGCGTGTAGTCCGCGGGATGCCGGATCTGCGCGGCGTAGGTGGCGAAAGCGTGGCCCTGCAGGGCCACGCCCTTGCGGGTGCGGTAACGCACCGAGAACAGCGTGTGCCCGGTGCGGATCGTGTCCGCGACCGGGGGGGCCTGCATCGACTGCCAGAAGACAAAGCGGTAGTACGCGACTTCCGCCAAGGTGGTCTCGACGCTGCGGCCGCCGTAACAGAGAGCCGGTTCGTGCCGCCGGCCGAACCGCGACCCCCACGGCAGTGGCGGATAGCGGAACGGGGTTTTCAGCAGGTAATGCAGCGCTGCACTGCCGGCGGGCCATGGCGGCTTCACTGATTCCAGCAGTGCTTCGAGCAGCGCCTGTTCCGCCAGCGTGTCCACGTAGTCGAGCGTCGCGACGTGTGCCTGGCTCTCCACCAGCCGATGGAGCGTGCCGACGAGGGGGCCTACCTGTTCGTCCCCGCGGCAGGCCGTCCAGATCATCAGGCCCTGCCGCGCAGCGCATCCACCAGCTGCAGCAACGTGACGAGTCCCTGGATCGTCCCCAACTGTTCGACCGGCACGCCGCCGGACAGCCGGTTGGGGGTGCGCATGAAATGACGGATCCACGCCTCGTCCCCGCCGGTAAGCGCCGAGAGCGAACGGGCGATCCGAATCAGCAGGAGGGCGAGTTCGCCGGTTTTGGACGCCGGGTCGAGCGCCGCGCTCTGCTTGAGACGACTGATCGCGGTCCGGTGGACGCCCAAGGTGCGTGCGAGCTCACCCTGCTTGAGCCCGAGCTGATCGGCGGCCCGCAGGACCGCCTTGGCCAGTACGGCCGCGGCGTCGGGTGGGCTTTCGGTACGTGCGGACATTGTCGGCCGTTATGTCGTAATTGCGACGGAGGATAGGCCGAATGTGCGTATGGCACAATCTCGGCAGGCGTAATCCGGCGCCGGCCGCTGGTCTGCCCGGAGCGTGCGGCCGCGGCCGCCGGGCCGCGGTGTGCCTGCGGATGCACCACGCCGCGGTGCCACGGGTTCGGGATGATCTGGCGTTGGGATTATTCTCGGACCGCGGGGGATGCCGCGCGATCTCAACCTGCATCGGACGGGTGCCGAGTGACGTACGCCAGCGAACTCGCGCCCGGGGGTGGCCGGTAATGCGCGACGAGCCGCGAGGTGTCGTCGAATTCGATCGTGAGTTCGGCGAGATCGCCAAACCGGCGCGTCGTGACCGACGCGATCGTCGCTGGCCCGATGCGGTAATGCGCCGCGACGTCCACGAGCGGGTGGCGCGACTCGGCGTCGTCATCGGGTGCACTGCCTGGCGGCGCGGTCGACCGCCAGTCGCCGCGCCATTCACAGCGCGTCGTGTCGATTCCGAACCGGCACCAGCGACCGGACTCGAGTTCCAGGTACAGCGACTGGACCTCGGTCTGACGCGCACCCAGCAGCCAGAATTCGCGCGCCATCACGCGCACCACGCGTTCCCCGGTCAGTTCATCGAGCATCTCTGCGACCTCGCTTTCGGGTGGTGCAATGACTCCGCACGTCCCGGCCGGAAGCGGGAGTCGACGCCAACGTCGCACCACTACCGGACACGTTCAGCGCGAGGATTCGGCGCATCCGCGGGACATCGTCTGCCGGCGAGTCCGGCGCGCCGAGGGCGCGACCCACGCGACGGAGAGTGCTTCGGGCGCGCCGCCCGCCGGATCACGCATTCAGCCATCGTGCGCGCCCGCGCGCCGGTTGCCCGCGGCGCCTCGCAGGGTTGCGCCGGGTCGCGACCTGTCTGCCGGCCCTTGCGACGGAGCATACGGGTCGGCGCCACCGGTCGAACGACCGGCGTGGCAGGATGCCTGTGCTGGATCAATCGGGCAGGAACAGGGCGATCCGGCCAGCGCACCCTGCGCAGAGCGCAGGTCAGGTTCCGCCGACCGCAGGACGCCGGCCGCTGCCCGGGTGCAATCACGCCAGCGGCCACGGCGGACGTCCCTTCGACGCGTTGCGCGCGGTCCGGGATCGTGTTCGCATGGACGCTCGAAACACGCGGCGGCGACCGGGCGGGGACCTCTTCCAGCTTTCCGGGCAACCCGTCGTGCGCTGACTGACACTTGCACGTTCGCACACGCCTCGCGAGGTCCCGTCACGATGACGCTCACGCTCCTGCATCTCGATGATGTGCTGGTCGCGATCGACAAGCCGCCGGGCCTGCTGGTGCACCGGTCGACCCTCGATGCGCACGAAACACGCAATGCGCTGGACCTGTTGCGCGCGCAGCTCGGGATTCGCCTGTGGACGGTGCACCGGCTCGACAAGGCGACTTCCGGCGTCCTGATGTTCGCGCGCAGTCCCGAGGCGGCGCGCGCCTTGAGCGCGGCCTTCGAGACAGGAGCGGTCGTCAAGCGCTACCTTGCACTGGTGCGCGGCTGGCCGCCCGACACCGGGGAGATCGATTACGCGCTCGCGCGTGATCCTGAACGGCCATCGGCCGACCAGGCGCGCTTGCCGTCGCTCACGCGATTTCGCGTGCTGGCGCGTCATGAGTGGCCGTTCGGCGACGGCCGGCATGCGAGCAGTCGCTATGCGCTGGTGGAGGTCTCGCCGATGACCGGACGCCGTCATCAGATCCGGCGACACTTCAAGCATCTCGCGCATCCCGTCATCGGCGACAGCACGCATGGCAAAGGCGCGCACAACCGGGCCGTCGCCCGCTGGCTCGGAGTGTCGCGGCTATGGCTGCATGCAGCGGCGCTGGGGGTCCCGGCATTCGATGGTCGTCCGCCCGTCCGGATCGAGGCGGCCGCAGGCGGTGAATGGAACTGCCTGTGGCCAAGGGATGCGCCGCGCGGTGTTGCCGCACCCGAAGCATCGCCGCATCCCGGAGTGAGACGGAACCACGAGCGCGGCGCAGTTCGCCGGTGAACCGGCTCGCCGAGCGGATCCGCGATCGCGTGGCGCGTCCGCTCCGGCAGCGCGCGCCCGGGTTGCGTGGCGGCGCGCCGGACTGCCTCGTGCGGGTTAAGTTTCGCTTAAGTGAATCCCGGCACACTGCACACATGGAGCAACGACCCGGAACGAAGGACGGGCCATCCGCCTCCGCGGATACGGCTTCCCACGCGGTACGGATTCCGCACATTCTGTCGACGTCCTCGACAATGCTTGGCGTGTGCATGACGGTGCTGTCGCTCAGCCGGCTCAACGACGATCGGCTGCCCTACTGGCTGATCGACAAGCTGGTGGCGATTGCGGCGCTGATGTTCCTGTGGAGCTGTGTCTATTCCTTCAAGTCGCTGCGCGGATTCGGTGAAACCGTGAAAGGTTCGCTGCGACTCGAACGCCACGCGGAGTGGGTGTTCATGGCGGGCCTCATGATGCTGGCGACGGCCGCCGTCATTCTCGCGTTCGTCGTTCACTGATCGATCGGGGGCGGGCGCACGGCGCTTCCGGACGCGACGGGGGCGTGCAGAACGCGGCGCGCGTTGCGGTATGCTCGCGGCGGAATGCACCAGTGGCCATTCCCGGGAATCCGCACCATGACCGATCCGATCGCCGGCGGCGCCCTCGCGCTGTCTCGCCAACTCCGCCGACGCGAGATCGCGTGCCGCGACCTGATGGCCTGCACGCTCGATCGCATCGGCGCGCGCGACGGCACGTACAACGCCATCCCCATCCTCGCCGACCGCGACACCTTGATGGCAGAAGCCGCGCGCTGTGACGAGGAACTCGCGCAGGGCCGCTGCCGCGGCTGGCTGCATGGCATCCCGGTGGCGGTCAAGGATCTCGCGCACGCGAAGGGCCTGCGGACGACCTGGGGCTCGCCGCTGTTCGCGCATTTCGTGGCACCGGAGGATTCGATACACGTCGCGCGCATGCGTGCGGCCGGCGCAATCGTGATCGGCAAGACCAACACGCCGGAGTTCGGGCTCGGCTCGCATACCTACAACCCGGTGCACGGGATCACGCGCAATGCGCACAACCCGGCCCTCTCCGCGGGAGGCTCATCGGGCGGGGCCGCGGTGGCGCTCGCGCTCGGTCTCCTCGCCGTTGCCGACGGCTCGGACATGGGCGGGTCGCTGCGCAACCCCGCGGGATGGAACGGCATCTACGGGTTCCGGCCGACGTTCGGCCGCGTGCCGCAGACCGCGGCCGATGACGAGTACATGGGCCAGCTTGCAACCGATGGGCCGATGGGGGTTACCGTTGAAGACGTGGCGATGCTGTTCGCGACACAGGCAGGGTACCACCCGGGTGTCCCCTCATCGCTCGCCGACGAGCCCGGGCTGGGGGATGTTTCGGTCGAATCAATCGCCGGGCTGCGCATCGGCTGGCTCGGCGATTTCGCGGGCCACTGCCGCACGGAGCCAGGCGTGCTCGAACTCTGCGCCGATGCGCTTCGCAACTTCGAGGACATGGGGGCGATCGTCGAACCCGCGCATGTCGCGTTCGATCTGGAACGCGCCTGGCAGGCGTTCTGCCGGCTGCGCCAGTTCGGCGTGACCGGACGACTGCGCGCGATCTTCGACGATCCGGCCCGCCGCGCGCTGATGAAGCCGGAGCTGCAATGGGAGATCGAACAGGGACTCGGGCTGTCGGCGTACGACGTGTACCGCGCGAGCTGCGAGCGCACGACGTGGACGCGCACGGTCGACGCATTGTTCCAGCGCCACGACCTGCTGGCGCTGCCGTCCGCGCAGGTGTTCGCGTTTCCCGCCGAGTGGCACTGGCCGCGAGACATTGCCGGCACCAGGATGGACACGTACCACCGATGGATGGAGATCGTGATCGGTCCCACCCTCGCGGGCGGACCGGTGTTCGTCGTGCCGGCCGGCGTGGATCCCCGTGGCCGGCACATGGGCCTGCAGTTGTGGGGGCCCGCGCGCGCGGATCGCACCGTGCTGCGTGCGGCGGCGGCATACGAGCAGGTGGCGCGGCCCGTGCGTTTGAACCTCGGCTGATGCTGTCGAACGCGCGCGAAGGCCTTCGCGCGCGGGGAGGATTCACAGCGGCCAGGCGAGCAGCAGCATCGGGATGCCCACGATCATGACCAGCGCTTCGAGCGGCAGACCGAGCCGCCAGTAGTCTCCGAAACGAAATCCGCCGGGCCCGAGGATCAGCGTGTTGTTCTGATGACCGATCGGTGTCAGGAACGCGCAGGAAGCGCCCACCGCCACGGCCATCAGGAACGGATCGGCGCTCACGTTCAGCTGCCCCGCGATGCCGAGCGCGATGGGGCACATGACTGCCGCGGTGGCGGCGTTGTTCACCAGGTCCGAGAGGGTCATCGTGACAGCGAGGATCAACGTCAGGGCGAGCACGGGGTGTCCCCGCGCGAGGTCCTCGAGCAGAAGCCGGGCGATAAGGTCGGCGGCACCGCTGCGCTCCAGCGCGCCGGCCACCGGCATCAGCGCCGCCAGCATCACGATCACGGGCCAGTCGATCGCGGTGTAGACCTCGCGCAGCGGCATCGTGCGGGCAGCCATGACAGCCAGGACGCCGGCGGCGAAGGCGACGCCGGCGGGAACGCCCACGGTCGCGGCGCCGATCACGAGCACGAAGATGCCGCCGGACAGGACGGCGTTGCGCCGATGCGGGATCCGCAGCGCGCGCTCCGCCAGCGGCACACAGCCGGTTTCGCCGGCGAACCCGGCGACGGCGTCGGGCGGGCCCTGCATAAGCAGCACGTCACCGGCCCGGATGACCATGGTCCGCAGGCGAGTGGTCGAACGACGGCCCTGGCGGGACACCGCGAGCATGTTGATCCCGTAGCGGGTGCGGATCTCGATGTCGCTCGCGGACCGTCCCACCAGGTCGGCCTGCGGCAGGACCACCAGTTCCACGAGCACGTTGTCATCCGTCGCCGCCGGCTTGTCGGTCGCGGTGTCTGCGGCGCTGCGCGCCGCGGGCACCTCGTCACCCGCCGCGACTGCAGCGGCGTCGACTGGCGGCGTCGCGGGTGCGGGGGTGTCCGCGTCGGCGGCGTCGGTCTTCGCCGGGTCATTCGACGCCGCTTCCTCCAATGTCAGCCCGAGCGTGGACAGGACGGTTGGCAGTGCGGTGACCTCCGCTTCGAGCACGAGGACATCCGCCGCCAGGACTTTACGGGCGGGATGGGGTGCGGTCAGACGCACGTCGTTGCGAATGAGGCCGACAACCTGCGCGGCGGTTTCGTCCAGCGCGGATTCGACCTGCCGCAGCGTCATGCCCACGACCCTGCTGTCCGCGGCGACGCGCGCTTCGGTGAGATAGGCCCCGGTCCTGAAATCCTCGACGCTCGCGCGCTTGCGCACGGGCACCAGGCGCCAGCCAGCCAGCGCGACGAAACCCACACCAGCGGTCGCGACGGCCAGTCCGACCGGCGTGAAGTCGAACATGCCGAATGCGTCGGCGCCGTTGCGCGCGCGGAATCCCGCCACGATCAGGTTGGGTGGCGTACCGACCAGGGTCACCATGCCCCCCAGGATGGAACCGAAGGCGAGCGGCATCAGGATCCGCCCAGGCGGCATCTCCAGCCGCGCCGCCGTCTGGAGCGCGACGGGCATCAGCAGCGCCAGCGCGCCGACATTGTTCATGAATCCCGACAACACGGCCGCCACGCCGGTCAATGTGGCGATCGCGACGGTCGGGCCCGCCGTGGCTGGCAGGACATATCCCGCCACGGCATCCATCGCCCCCGAACTCTGCAGGCCCCGGCTCAGGACCAGCACACAGGCCACGGTGATCACGGCCGGATGTCCGAATCCCGAGAAAGCGCTTTCCGCCGGAATCAGGCCCGCCGATACGCTGGCCAGCAGTGCACCGAGCGCCACCACGTCATGGCGCCAGCGGCCCCACAGGAACAGCACGATCATCGCGAGCAGCAGGCCGATGACGAGCAACTGTTCGTGGGTCAAGGCGGATCCCTCCGGAGAAGGTGTGACACAGCGCAGATTGCGTCACGCGGGTCATGCCCAGCATGACGTCTGCCGGTCTGCCTGAGAAGTGGGCGGGGCGGCGGTTACGCGGCGAGCAGCCCGTGATGGCGCAGCAGCGCGGCGGGATCCGGATCGCGGCCGCGGAACTCCCGGAACACTTCGAGCGGATGCCGGCTGCCGCCCTGTGCGAGCACGGTGTCGCGGAAGCGATGCCCGGTGGCCGCCACCGCGGCGGCGTCGTCCAGGTTGGCGTCCTCGAACGCGGAGAATGCGTCGGCACTCAGCACCTCCGCCCACTTGTAGCTGTAGTAGCCGGCGGAATAGCCGCCCGCGAAGATGTGCGAGAACGAACACAGGAAGCGGTTCTCGGGCAACGGTGGCAGCAGGCTGGTGCGGGCGGCGATCCGGCGCTCGACATCGAACGGGGACTCCGCGCCTGCCGGATCGTAGTCGTGATGCAGCGCCATGTCGGTCATGCCGAACTGCAGCTGACGCAGCATCGCGGAGGCCGCGCGGTAAGTCTTGGCCGCGCGCAGCTTCTCGAACAGCGCATCCGGCAGCGGGGTGCCGCTCTGGTAGTGCAGCGCCATGCCCATCAAGGTCGGCCGATGCAGACACCAGTTCTCCATGAACTGGCTCGGCAGCTCAACCGCGTCCCACTCGACACCCGCGATCCCGGCGGCGTCACGGAAGCCGACGGTGGTCAGCATGTGCTGCAGCCCGTGGCCGAATTCGTGGAACAGCGTTTCGACTTCGCGGAAGGTCATCAGCGACGGCACGTCGCCGGTCGGCGGAGTGCCGTTGCAGACGAGATGGGCGACGGGCAGGCGCACGCCATCTGCGGTAACGGTGCGCTGGATGCAATCGTTCATCCATGCGCCGCCGCGCTTGTTCTGCGGGCGCGAATACGGGTCCAGATAGAAGCTTGCGACGTGACGGCCGCACTCGTCGTCGATTTCGTAGAAGCGCACGTCCGGGTGCCAGCGCGGCGCGTGGTCGTGCGCTGCGCGGACGCGGATCCCGAACAGGCGCTGGCACAGCTCGAACAGCCCATCCAGCACGCGATCCAGCGAGAAATACGGCCGCAGCTCCTCGTCCGTAAAGGCGTATTTCTCCTCGCGCATCCGTTCCGCCCAGAATGCGACATCCCAGTGGGCGAGGTCGCCGGTGTGTCCCCGCGCGCGGGCGAAACGGGTGAGCTCCGCGAGTTCGCGCTCGGCCGCCGGGAGGGCCGCCGCGAGCAGGCGCGCGTGCATCGCATCGACCGCGTCGACGGTGCCGGCCATCTTCTGGGCGAGACTTACTTCCGCATAGGACCGGTAGCCGAGCAGGCGCGCCTTCTCGCGCCGGAGCTGCAGGATCCCGGTGACGAGCGGCGTATTGTCGTGCGGCGCGCTGGCGGCGCGGGCAATGAAGGCGCGGTACACGCGTTCGCGCAGACTGCGGTCGCGGCAGTGCTCCATGAACGGTCCGAAGCACGGGGCATCGAGCGTGATGCGCCACGGGCCCGTCTCGGGGCTTGCGGGCGGCCGGTTGCGGTGTTCCTCCGCGTGACTCCAGGCCGTCGCGGTCATCCGCCGCAGCGTGTCCGGCAGGCCCGCGACCGCGGCGGGATCGTCGAGGTCGAGCCACCACGCCTTGGTCGCATCGAGCAGCTGGTTCGAGAACCGGGTGGCGAGCTGGGACAGCGTGGTTTCGATTTCGTTGAAGCGCGTGCGTGCGGCGCCCTGGAGCGTGATGCCCGAGAGCTCGGCCACCTGCAGCGTACGTTCGACGATCCGGCGCTGCGCGTTCTCGAACGTTCCCCAGGCCGGGGAGTCTTTCAGCTGGCGCAGCTTACGGTAGAGGATCTCGCTCTGCCGGAACTCGAGACCGAACTGCACCACCGCGGGTAGCACGGCGTCGTGCGCGGTCCGCAGCGCGTCCGAGTTGGCGACGCCGAGGAGATGCCCGATGGGCGCCCAGCCGTACTCGAACAGGAGATCGATTTCTTCCAGCGGCACCATCAGCGCCTGCCAGCTCACTTCCTCGGCCCGTTCGACCGCCGCGACGATCGCACGGCAGCGCGCGAGGAGTGCGTCGATGGCCGGGGCCACGTGGCCGGGCTCGATGCGGTCGAACGCCGGGAGGCCGGCACGGATGAGCAGGGGATTTTCGTCGGTCACGCGGGAGCTCCCGAACCTCGGTGATGGAGAATTCCAGTTGGGGCCGGATGTGACGCGAAACAAGTCCGGGACCGCGACATGGATGCCGTGGTCCCGGACTTGCCCGGCGGTCCGGCCCGGGCGTCGCGCCGCGCGTGCCCCCGAGCCCGGGCTCAGGCGGCGATGCGTGCCGCGCCGCCAGCCAGCTTCTGGTTCACCGCACTCAGGATCGCGCGGATCGACGCCTCGATGATGTCGCTGCTCCGTCCGACGCCGCAGTAGCGCTGGCCGTCGAGGTTCAGCTGGACGTAAGCGACGGCATCCGCGCCCGCGCCGACGCTCAGGGTGTGTTCACTGTACTCGACGACGACGATCCGCATGCCGCAGTGCTGTTCGAGCGCTGCGACGAACGCACCGATCACTCCCGAGGCGCGCCCCTGCACCGTGGCGGACGCCGCGCCGTCGCGCAGCGTGGCCTGCAGGCGATCCTCGTCCTGCTCGCGTGTGACCTGGTAGGACACGAGTTCGAGCGGCGCGCGGCGCGCGAGATACTGCGCCTCGAACAGCGCGACGATCGTCTGCGGGTCCACTTCGGTCGCGGTCTGTTCGGCGTGCTGCTGGATCACCCCGCTGAAGTCGATCTGCAGCCACCGCGGCAGATCGAACCCGGCCTGCTGTTCGAGCACGTAGGCCACACCACCCTTGCCGGACTGGCTGTTGATGCGGATCACTTCCTGGTAGGTGCGGCCGATGTCGGTGGGGTCGATCGGCAGGTATGCCACATCCCACGGATCCGTCGGCGCGCGCTTCCCGAGGCACTTCTTGATCGCATCCTGGTGGCTGCCCGAGAACGCGGTGAACACGAGTTCGCCGGCGTACGGATGCCGCGGATGTACCGGCAACTGCGTGCAGGCCTTCACGCAGCGGATGATCTCGTCCATGTTCGACAGGTCGAGCGCGGGATCGATCCCCTGGCTGTAGAGGTTCATCGCCATCGTCACGATGTCCATGTTGCCGGTGCGCTCGCCGTTGCCGAGCAAGGTGCCTTCCACGCGCTGGGCCCCGGCCATCACGGCGAGCTCCGCGGCCGCCACCGCGCAGCCGCGATCGTTGTGCGTGTGGAGGCTCACGATCACGGAATCGCGGCGTTTCACGTGGCGGCAGAACCATTCGATCTGGTCGGCGTAGATGTTCGGCGTCGCCATCTCGACGGTGGACGGCAGGTTCAGGATGCACGGCCGCGCGGGGGTAGGTTGCCAGACGTCGGTGACGGCGTTGCAGATCTCCACGGCATATTCGATCTCGGTGCCGGTGAAGCTCTCCGGCGAGTACTGGAAGACCCACTCGGTGCCGGGGTGACGGCGTGCGCACTCGAGGACGAGGCGGGCGCCATCGGTGGCGATGCGGGTGATGCCGTCACGGTCGAGCCCGAAGACGTCCCGGCGCTGCACGACGGACGTCGAGTTGTAGAGATGCATGATCGCGCGGCGCGCACCGGCGAGCGCTTCGAACGAGCGTTCGATGAGCTCCGGGCGGGCCTGCGTGAGCACCTGCACGGTGACATCGGCCGGGATCAGGTCGTGCTCGATGAGATGGCGCACGAAATCGAAGTCCGGTTGGGATGCCGCGGGGAATCCGACCTCGATCTCCTTGAAGCCGACGGCGACGAGCAGCTTGAAAAGCTGGAGCTTCTGGGCGACGTTCATCGGCTCGATGAGCGCCTGGTTGCCATCGCGCAGGTCCACCGAGCACCAGCGCGGGGCGGCCGTGATGACCTGGTCCGGCCAGGTGCGGTCGCGCATCGCGAGCGGCACGAAAGGTCGGTACTTGCGGTGATCGAAAGCGGGTCGGCTGGACATGGTGAACCTTCCTGGCGGCGCGGCCGCGACATCTGATTGATGGCGGGCATTATAGGCAACGCCGCGGGGTGATAATCGTCAAATTGGCTCTACGGAAACCACGTCCTGGCACTAAATCGCTCCTGGACATTCATTATTTGGAGATAATCACTATTATCTTCAAAACTGTCCCGGAGCACCCCGATGGCCACGACCCGCCCACCCCCCAAGCTGGACCGCCTCGACAAGCGCATCCTCGCGATCATGCAGTCACACGGGCGCATCACGAACCTCGAACTCGCCGAGCAGGTGGGACTGTCCCCGACCCCGTGCGCCCGTCGGGTCAAGCGGCTGGAGGAGTCCGGGATCATCGCGCGCCATGTCACCCTGCTGAACCAGGCGAGGCTCGGCCTGAACATCACCGCGATGATCAGCATCAGCATGGATCGCCACACGCCCGAACGCTTCGAAAGTTTCGAACGGCAGGTCAGGAAGTTCCCCGAGGTCATCGAATGCAGCATCGTGACCGGACAGTCCGCGGACTACCTGCTCAAGGCCGTGCTGCCGGACATGACGTACTACGAAGAGTTCCTGCTCGGGCGCCTGACCCGTATCGAGGGGGTGACCGGCGTGCATTCGAGCTTCGTGCTGCGCAAGGTCATCGACCGGACCGAATTGCCGCTCGATCGCATCTGAACGCCGGGGAACGGACCGGCGCGACGATCGGGAGGGTTGCCGATTTGTGATAGTGAACGCGGGGGCGAGTCATTACACTACGCGCGGCGGCGCAGGGCTGGCGCGCCGAGCATGCCGCGGTGGGGGGCAGCGCGGCGTGTCACCGACGGCCCGCTCCGGATTTTCAGGGCGTGCAGGGAGTCTGCCACGGGCTCACATCTGCCCGGTCCGGTGGTGCTCCAGTCGTGGCTGGCTCCGTTTGGTCAAGGGGAATTCTAACGATGGATCCGAAATCCGGAGGCCGGGTGCGCCTGTGCCTGCTGGCGGCACTCCTGTCACCACCCGCAATGGCGGTGGATGCCGTGCTGCAGGAAGGCGAGAAGAGGGTCGACGAGAACGCTGCCGCGCAGCAGACGGTCGACAAGCTGGATGACGCGCGGCGCGATGTCGTTGCCGACTTCGCGGCGGCCGTGAAGGTGGTGGATGGTCTGAAGGTCTACAACGCGCTGCTGCAGAAGCAGGTCGACAGCCAGGCGGCCGAACTGCAGACGCTGGCGGAGTCCATCGAGAAGGTGTCGGTAATCGAGCGGCAGATCGTGCCGCTGATGGTCCGGATGATCGATGGACTGGAGGCGTTCATCGCGCTCGACGCACCGTTCCTCGTCGATGAGCGGACACGCCGGATCGCGTCGCTGCGCGAGATGATGGAACGCTCGGACGTGACCGCCGCGGAGAAATTCCGCCGCGTGATGGAAGCGTTCCAGATAGAGAACGAGTACGGGCGCACCATCGAGGCGTACCGCGGCACGCTCGAACTCGATGGCGCTGCACAGCAGGTCGACTTCCTGCGGTTCGGGCGCGTCACGCTGGTGTACCAGACGCTCGGGGGCGATCGCGCGGGGGCGTGGAATCCTCGCACCCGCACGTGGGAGGCGTTGCCGGCCGCGCAGTACAAGGCGCAGATCACCCAGGGGCTCGCGATCGCGCGCAAGCAGGCGGCGCCGGACCTTCTGATGCTGCCGGTGGCAGCACCCGCGGAGGTGGGCAAATGAACGCGTGGTCTGGCAGTACCGGTGCCTTGGCGCGCCGCGTGGCGAGAGCCTTCAGTCTCGCGCTCGTGGCCTGCCTGGCCGTCCCGGCAGCGCTCGCAGCCGCGCCGGCGGACCTGGACAAGCTGCTCGCGACGGTCAAGTCGGGGCGCGCGGCAGACGCGGCCGAGAATGCCCGGCGCATCGCCGAGTTCAAGGCTGCCGCCAGCGAGCAGGCGCGCATGATGGAGGCCGTCAAAGGGGAACGGAGCGCGGAGGAGCAGCGATCGCAGTCCCTCGAAGCGGCGTTCGCCGCCAACGATACCCAGATCGTCGAACTTGAGAAGGCGCTCAACGAACGGCTGGGATCGTTGAAGGAACTCTTCGGCGTGCTGCAGCAGGTCTCCGGCGACACGCGCGCGCAGTTCGAAAACTCGCTCACCCAGGTTCAGTTCCCGGAACGCACACAGTTCCTGGCGGATCTCGCGCAGAAGATGGGGGGCTCGAACCGGCTGGCGTCGCTCGAGGAGATTGAACAGCTGTGGTTCGAACTGCAGCGCGAGATGACGGAGTCCGGCAAGGTGGTGCGCGTACCGGTCAAGGTGGTCGGCACCGACGGCAAGGAATCCGATCGGAATGTCGTACGCGTCGGCGTGTTCAACCTGGTCGCCGATGGCAAGTACCTGGAATTCCTGCCGGAGACCGGCCGTGTGGTCGAACTCGCGCGCCAGCCGCAGGCCCGTTTCCTCGCCAGTGCCGCCAACGTCGAACAGGCGCGTGACGGCCTCGTCGCGATGGGGCTCGATCCCTCGCGCGGACAGATCCTGTCGCTGCTGGTGCAGAGCCCGTCGCTGCGTGAACGCATGGACCAGGGCGGCCCGGTGGGATACGTCACGATGGCGCTGGGCGTGCTGGCGCTGCTGATCACCGTGGAGCGGCTGTTCGTGCTGGGCTTTACGGGCATGTCGATGGCGCGGCAGGCGCGCCGGCTGGACGCGCCGGGCAACAACCCGCTGGGTCGGGTCGCCCAGGTATATCGTGCGAACCCGGAGGCCGACACCGAGGTGCTGGAACTCAAGCTGTCCGAAGCGATCATGAAAGAGGTGCCGCGCTTCACGCGCTGGCTCATGCCGCTGAAAATCATCGCGGTGGTCGCGCCGCTGCTCGGTCTGCTCGGCACCGTCACCGGCATGATCATCACGTTCCAGGCCATCACGCTGTTCGGGACGGGTGATCCCAAGCTCATGGCAGGCGGCATTTCGCAGGCGCTCGTGACCACGGTGCAGGGACTTTGCGTCGCCATCCCGACGGTGCTGCTGCATACCCTGGTGGCGAGCCGCGCCAAGCGGCTCACGCAGGTGCTCGAGGAGCAGGCGGCGGGCATGCTCGCGGGGCATGCCGAGGCCATGCGGCGGGCGGCTTGAGACCAGCGCGTGGAGCAACTTTTCTACCGGTTCCCGACGCTCGGCGAGGTCCGGGACTTCCTGGAACTCGGCGGCCAGGTGCTGACGGCCATCGGCCTGATGACGCTGGTGATGTGGGCACTGATCTTCGAGCGGCTCCTTTACCTGGGGTTCGGATACCGGTCGTTGTTCCGCCGCATGCATGCCGCGTGGGAAGCGCGCGCAGAACGCCGCTCCTGGCAGGCGCATCGGATCCGGGAGCAATGGCTGTCGTCCGCGCGGCAGGCGCTCAATCGCAACCTGCCGCTGATCCAGAGCCTGGTCGCGATCTGCCCGCTGCTCGGCCTGCTGGGCACGGTCACCGGCATGGTGGAAGTATTCGAAGTGATGGCAATCTCGGGGTCCGGCAATCCGCGTTCGATGGCGGCGGGCGTCTCCAAGGCGACGATCCCGACGATGGCCGGGATGGTGTCGGCCTTGTCGGGTATCGCGATGAGTGCGTTCATCCAGCAGCGCGCACGCCGCGCCGGCGCGCGGCTGGAACAGCAGTTGGGTCTCGATCACTGACGCGGGCCTGTCACCCGCGGGAGTCAAGCGTGTATGCGACGTCTCGGCAGCAGCAGTCAAAGCGTTGACGACGAATCCGGCATCGACCTGACGCCGATGCTCGACGTCGTCTTCATCATGCTGATCTTCTTCATCGTGACCGCCACGTTCGTCAAGGAAGCCGGGATCGATGTCAACCGTCCGGACGCGGCGACCGCGGTCACCCAGGAGAAGGCGAACATCCTGGTGGCGATCGACGCGAACAACAACGTGTGGATCGACCGCCGGCAGATCGACGTGCGCTCCGTGCGTGCCAACATCGAGCGCCTGCACGCGGAGAATCCGCAGGGCTCGGTGGTGATCCAGGCGGACGAGGGATCGAACACCAAGACCCTGATCGAGGTGATGGACGCCGCGCGGGCCGCCGGGGTGTTCAATGTGGCCATCGCAACCGAGGCGCAGTGACTGCGGCCGCGGCGATGACCTCCACCACGCCTTTCGACCCCGCCGACCCGGGGTTCGCGCGCGACGATACCGCGCGTTACGCGCTGCGGGTAATCGTCGGCGTCCTGCTGGCCGCGATGGTCACGCTCGGGTTGCTGTGGGCGATGCACCGCCTGATCGCGGGCGCGGAGGGCACGCTGGACGAAGCGAAGCGGGGTCACCTGCTCGATTTCGTGCGGGTGAAGCGGGAGGAGATCGTGCAGCGCCGCCAGACCAAGCCGGAGAAGCCGCCACCGCCGGCGCCGCCGCCGCCCCAGCCGCCGGCGCCAAAGCTGGAGGATGCGCGGCCCTCGGCCGAGAAAATCGCGGTGACCGCGCCACCCGTCGAGACCGACATCGAACTGTCGGGGGCCGGGTTCAGTCTCGGGGTGGGCGAGGGGGATTTCCTGCCGCTCGCGAAGATCGCGCCGATCTACCCCGAGCGGGCGATCAGTCGCGGCATCGAGGGTTTCTGCGTGGTCGAGTACACGGTTACGCGACAAGGGACAGTCAGCGGCGTGAAGGTGGTGGAATCGCAATGCTCGCACGATGTCTTTGCGAAACCCTCGGTGCTCGCCGCCCAGAAGTTCAAGTACAAGCCGCGCATCGTGGACGGCCAGGCGGTAGACGTGCCTGGCGTGCGCAACAAGTTCACCTACAAGCTCGAAGACTGACGGACATGGCATCTCGACCGATTCCCCGCGGATGGAGACCAGCCCTGCTGGCGCTGGCAATCGTCGGAATTGCCGGCGTGTCCGGAGTTGCCGGCGCGGCCGAAGCAGATGAACCCGCAGCCACGCGCCAGACCGTGGCGATGAGCCAGCCGGTGTTCGAGAAACTCCAGGCCGCCCAGGCGTTGCTGGAGAAGAAGGACTACCGCGGCGCGCTGGCCGCCACCGCGGAGCTGCGGGGCAAAGCCGAGCTGACGCCCTACGAGACCGCGCAGGTGTGGAACCTCGCCGCCTACGTGCACTACCTCCAGGAGCAGTACGGCGAGGCGATCGCGGCCTACGAGAAGGTGCTTGCGCAGCCGGATCTTCCGGAGGCCCTGGTGCAGTCCACGTTGAAGACGCAGGCGCAGCTGTACTTCACGCAGGAGAAATACCGTGAGGCGCTCGCCACGGCGGAGCGCCTGATGAAAGCCGTCGCTGAGCCGAGCGCCGACCTGTTCCTGCTCGTCGGCCAGGCGCACTACCAGCTGCGCGACTTCGCGCGCGCGATCCCGTCGATCCAGCAGGCCATCGACTGGTACAAGGCGCAGGGCAAGCCGCCGCAGGAGAACTGGCTGCTGCTGCTGCGTGGCTGCTACCACGAGCTGAAGGACTATCCCAAGATGGTCGGCGTCATGAAGGAACTGGTGCGCCTGTACCCCAAGGACGAGTACCTGCTGACGTTGGCCGCTGTCTACAGCGAGCTTGGTGACACGCGCAAACAGCTCGCGCTGACGGAAACCCTGTTCGAATCCGGGTACCTGGCGGGCGCCAACCAGGTGGAGAACCTGGCGAATCTCTACCTCCTGCACGGCCAGCCGTACAAGGCGGCGAAGCTGCTCGCGACGAAGATCGATGCGAAGCTGCTGCCGGCGGACGAAAAGCACCTGGTACTGCTGTCGCAGGCGTGGTACCAGGCGCGCGAGGACGCCAGGGCGATTGGTCCGCTCGAGCGCGCGGCAGCGCTGTCGGGCAACGGCGAACTGTACATCCGTCTCGCGCAGTCGTTTCTCAATCTCAGCCGGTGGGACGAAGCGGCGAAGGCGGCGGAACAGGCGCTCGCCAAGGGCGGCGTCAAACGACCCGACCTCGCGCAGGTGATGCTTGGCATGGCGCTGTTCAATCGCCAGCAGCTCGAGCGCGCGCGTGAAGCTTTTGTGCAGGCGTCACGCGATCAGCGCAGCGCGCGCCTCGCACGCCAGTGGATCGGGTTCGTGGACACGGAAATCGAGCGGCGACGGACGATGCAGCAGGTGCTGCCGGATAGTGCGCCGCGCGCGACGGACAAGCTGCTCGAAGGCATCGAGGGCTGAGGCAGGAAGCGGGGACAGGCGCCGGCGTGAATGCGTCCGGCCGGAATTCGTGAACAGACAGGGGGAATGCGTATGAGACTCACTCGATTGGCCGCGGCAATCGCGGCGGCGACGACGGGAATGGCCCTGGCGCCGGCCTCGGCCGAAGTGCTCGAGGAGGTGGTCACCACGGCACAGAAGCGCGAGCAGAGCGTGCAGGACGTGGGTATCTCGGTGGCGGCATTCAGCGGCAAGCAGCTGCAACAGCTGGGGTTCACGAACGCCCAGGACGTGACCGCGCTGGCCCCTGGGGTCAGCACCATCCAGCCCAACGGACCCTCGAACTTCGCAATCGCGATCCGTGGCGTCGCGCAGAACGACTTCGTCAGCAACCAGGAAAGTCCGGTGTCGGTTTACATCGACGAGGTCTATCTCAGCCAGATGTCGAGTGCCGGCTTCCAGATGTTCGACATGGAGCGCGTGGAAATCCTGCGCGGTCCGCAGGGGACCCTGTTCGGGCGCAACGCGACGGGTGGCCTCGCGCACTATGTGACACGCAAGCCCACCGCTGAATTCAATGGCTACAGCCAGCTCACGGGCGGTGAGTACGGCCAGGTCAAGTTCGAAGGGGCAGTCGGCGGCGGGATCACCGACAAGATCTTCAGCCGCCTGTCGATCGCGACCCATCACAACGATGGTTACATCGAGAACCGCGTGCTGGGCGATGATGTGAACAATGCCAACGACTACGCCGCGCGCGGCCAGGTGCTGTTCCTCCCCACGGACAATACGGAGCTGCTCGTCAACGTCCGCGGCGCACTGCAACAGATCCGCACCGGCATCTGGGAAAACGTGACATCAGCCAGCAACGACGGTTTCACCGGATTCCTGACCCCGGGCCTGCCGAACTTCAACGGGTACGTGGATACCGACGGTGACGTCTTCGCGGGCGACTACGACAAGTTCGGCCACCAGGATATGGAAACCTGGGGATCGAGCGGCACGTTCAAGTGGGATATCCGCGACGGCCTCAAGCTGACGTCGATCACCGACTTCCAGCACATCAAGCGCGACTACATCGAGGACTCGGATGCCTCGCCGTTTGCAGACTTCAATTTCTTCCTGTCCACCGATGCGGACCAGTTTTCGCAGGAACTGCGCCTCAACGGCGAGACCGAGAGGACGCGCTGGGTGACGGGGTTCTACTTCCTCGACATCGAAGTCAACGATGCCAACGGGGCCGAAACCCCGCTGCTCGGCCTCGGGGTGAACTTCGTCGATGCGCCCGCGGGGGCATTCGGGACGGTGGCCGAGGGCGACGGCACGTTCCTCGGCAACGACAACCCTTACACGACCGAGACGACGAGCTATTCGTTCTTCGGCCAGGTGGAATACGACCTGACGCCGCACTTCACGGGGATCGCGGGTGTCCGCTGGATCGAAGAGCAGAAGGAACACCGCTACCAGAACAACATCGTCGATTTCCAGCCGGGCATCCGCAATCGCAACGGCAACCCGAATGTGGTCCTGAATGCGGGAACCTACGCAGGCGAACTCGACCGTGGATTATGGTCGGCCAAAGTGCAGTTGGACTGGAAGCCCACTGACGATTTCCTCGGGTACGTGAGCTGGAACCGCGGCGTCAAGGGCGGCGGCTTCAACGCGCCGCTCGATATCACCGATCTGACCGGCACTTCACCCACGGGGTTCCTGCCGCTTGACGATGCACTGATGCGGTTCGACGAGGAGAAACTCGATGCCTTCGAGATCGGGTTCAAGCAGTCGCTCTTTGGCGGCCTGGCGCGCCTGAACGGATCGTTCTTCTACTACGACTACCAGGACTACCAGGCCTTCCGCATCGTCGGGCTGTCCACGTTCATCTTCAACGCCGATGCCGACAGCAAGGGCATGGAACTGGAACTGCAGGCTTCGCCGCTCGAAGGGCTGGACATGCTGTTCGGTGTCAGCTGGCTGGACGTTGAGATCAAGGACGTCGATCTCGGGGTAGGGCGTGGTCGCGAGGACACCGTACCGGTTCAGTCCCCGGAGTGGAACCTGAACGGGCTGGTGCGCTACCAGTGGCCAGCATGGCAGGGCAACCTCGCCGTGCAGGCGGACTTCCAGTACCGCTCGGAAGTGTTCTTCAGCCTGACCCGATCGCCGGCGGTAACCGAAGACGGTTACGCCGTGGCGAACGCCCGGATGAGCTACACCACCGAAGACGAACGCTGGGAAGCGGCATTGTTCGTGAACAATCTCGCCGACGAGGAATACCTGGTGCAGACGTTCGACCTTGCCACCGTGCTCGGGATGACCGAGCAGTATTACGGGATGCCGCGCTGGATTGGCGGCAGTATCCGTTTCAGCTGGGACTGATCGCGGGCGATGACGTGCGCCGCACTCGGGCGCACGTCATCGCGGGCCCCACCGTACGTCAGTCCGCCACGCAGAGTGGAGGACCACCGCGTGACTGGAGTTCGGTCACGAACGACTCCGTGTCGTCGGGCGAAATCTCCAGTGCTTTGCCATCTCCGTAATCGATGCACAACCGATCCCCGGACAGTGCGGGGGCGGTCACGAAGTTGTGGGTCGGGCGCACCGTGTTGATCTCGTGGATGCGGATACGCCATCGGAACGGTCCGCCGCGAACCACCAGCGTGCGTTCCTCGAACCGGTAATCGGTCGCAAACAACAGCCAGAGTGGCAGCGCAATGCCCGCCACCAGCAGCGGTGCGATCAGCAGCCCCGCGCCTGCCAGCCCCTGGCTGAGCAGTACGCCAAAGCCGATCAGGCAGACGCCAGCGGTACCGGCGCAGGCCGTGATGAACGTGGGATCCTTCTTCGAGGCGAAACGGTTCGTGGTCATCGGGTACTCCCTGCGCGTGATCGAATTTTTGTGACGGGCGAGGAGAAGACTAGCGCGCCGGGTTCGCGTGGCCAGTCGGATTGTCACGAACTGTGAACGTTTACAAGAAAATATCTCCAGACGACCAGACAAAATCCCGAACGACCTGAGTCAAGGCGTCTCAGGCGGGCTCGCGGACCGGGGCCACGAGCAGGGTTCCGGCCATCAGTCCGATCGCCAGCAGCGACCAGGCGGTCGCCCAGTGGTGAGTGAGATCGACGAACACGCCGAACAGCGGCGGCAGCAGGATGATGCCGGCGTACATCACCGTCATCGCGACGCCGATCGTGCGACCCTGTTTGTCCGGGCCGGCGATCTCGGAAACCAGCGCGATCCAGCTTCCGTGCCAGCCGATCGCGTTGAACGCGTAGGCGACGACGAGCAGTCCGATGGCCCACCACGGCGTGCCATCGGGGACCCAGCCGAGAAGCAGCGAACCGAGCGCGGAAAAGGCGCCTGCCGCCATCAGCGCGGGTTTGCGCCGCCCGCGGAAAACCCGGTCGCTCCACACGCCCCACGAAAGCCGCCCCGCCGCGCCCGCGATCTGCGCGCCGACGAGCAGGAGCGCGGAGGTCGTGACGGGGATGTTCTGGGTTTCGCGCAGGTAGATCGCAAGATAGGTCACGAGGGCAAACTGCCCGAGTGGCAGCAGCGCGCCCGCCAGCCCGAGCAGCAGGATGTCGCGGGTCAGGAGTTCCCGGAAACCGTATGAAGGGGCGGCCCGGGCGGCCGCCCGCTCAGTCTGCGTCGGCGCCGGGTAGCGCCACGCACATACGGCCGCGCCCACGAGATTGGCAATGCCGCTCACCACGATTGCCCAACGCCAGCCGGCGGCGAGCGCGACGAGCGGCAAGGCGGCTGCCGCGAGCGCGCCGCCGAGCGGGATACCGGTCTGGCGCACGCCCATCGCCGTGCCGCGGCGGCCTGGCGCGAACCAGCGCATCACGGTCCGGCTGCCCGCGGGTGTCGCGAAGGACGCCCCGATCCCTGTCACGAAGAACACGGCCAGCGCGGAGGCGAAATCCGGTGCCGCCAGGGTCGCGAGGCAGCTCACCCCGACGAGCACGTTGCCCCACACCAGCGCCGCGCGTTCTCCCTTGAGATCGACCAGCGAGCCCGCATAGAACAGTGCGACGAACGAGCCCGCCATGATTGCTGAATTGAACAGCCCCACCTCGCCCCGTGTCAGCGCCAGGTCTTCCTGCAGGAACGGTGCGAGTGTCGGGACACCCTGGGTGACGAGCGAGACGGTAACCTGCGCGACCAGCGCAAGTCCGAGCAGTTCCCACGGTGAAATCCGCGCGGGCGGATCGCGGGGTCGTGCCGGGACCGTCACGCAATGACTTGAAGGAGGCGCGACGCACCCGCTGCGGGGTGCGTCGCATGCCGCGCCACGGTTACTTGCGCAGCTCGCGGCGCATGATCTTGCCGCTCGCGGTCTTCGGCAGATCCTCGACGATTTCGATTTCGCGGGGTCGCTTGTAGGCCGCCATGCGATCCTTGCAGAACTCGATGATGTCGGCCGGCGTCGCGCTCGCGCCTGGCCTCAGGCTGACGAAGGCCTTCACGGATTCGCCCCGGTACGCATCCACCACGCCGACGACCGCCGCCTCGCGCACCGCCGGGTGCGTGTACAGTACATCCTCCACTTCGCGCGGCCACACCTTGTAGCCGGACGCGATGATCAGGTCCTTCTTGCGATCGACGATGTAGAACCAGCCCTTCTCGTCCATGAAACCGACGTCCCCGGTATGGATGCCGCGGGGTTCGAAACTCTTCGCAGACTCTTCGGGCTTCTGCCAGTAGCCAGGCACGACCATCGGTCCGCCGCTGACGAGCTCCCCGACCTCGCCGACCGGCACGGGATTGCCGTCGTCATCGACGATATGCACCACCGCACCGCAGACCGGCACGCCGACCGACAGCGCGCCGGTATTGGGATCCACCGGCGCGTCAGCGCCGAGAGGTACCGCGTGCGTGGGGCTGGTCGTTTCCGTCATTCCGTAGATGTTGTGAATGTAAGCGCCGAACTGCTTCTGGAACGCTTCCACCGTGGCCGGCGCGACTGGCGCTCCGCCGCTGTACACCTTCTTCAATGTCGAGAAGTTGCGCTTGCGTGCCTCATCGCTGTTCATCAGTGCGATGTACACGGTAATGGACGCGACGACGAACGTCGCGCCATGTTTCTCGATCAGTTCCGCAGTGGTGGCGGGCTCGAACCGGTAGTAGAGGATCTGCGGACAAGGCAGCAGGAAGGACGTGGTGATCTGCGCGATGAGTCCCGTGATGTGGAAGAGCGGTGCGACGCCGAGGATCACGTCCGCCGATGACAGGTTCATCCACTCGCGGTAGGTCTGCGTGTTGTGGACGATATTCGCATGCGTGTTCATCGCGCCCTTCGGCGGCCCGGTCGTGCCCGACGTGTAAGTGAGCAGCGCCGTGTCGGTGCTGTTGATCGCGACGGGTGCGGGCTGCTGCCCGAGGAAACTCTGCAGTGTTTCCAGCAGGCCGCTGGCGCCGCTGCACGCTACGCGCTTTGAGTCCTTGAGCAGCGCGGGGCGCTCGCCGAGGAACTCGAGTTCGGACGTGGTGAACACGTGTTCCACGCGGCTGTCGGGGACCACCGCCGCCGCGACTTCGTGGTACAGCGATTCGAGCGTGACCAGCACGCGGGCGCCGGAGTCGTTCAGGATCAGCGACACCTCCTTGTGACGCAGCATCGGATTCACGGACACCATGATGCCGCCCGCTTTCCACGTTCCGAGCATCGCGATCACGAACTGTGGCACGTTCTGCAGATACACGGCGACCCGGTCGCCGCGTGCGAAGCCGCGCGACGTGAGCGCGCAGGCGAACGCATCGCTCAGCCGATCGACTTCCTGCGCGGACAGTGCCTTGTCGAAGTAGTACACGAGCGTCTGCGCAGGCGCGCGCGCGACGGCCGCCTTGAACATTGCGAGCGCATGCGGGAACTCGGGGACGATGTCGGCGGGCGTGCCGGGGCGATACTGGGTGAGCCAGGGCTTGGCGGTGTAGGCGTTCATGTGGGTGGGCCTGTATCCGATGAAGGGTTCGCGAAGGCCGCACACTATACCGAATCAGCGCTTGAATGCAGCGCCCGTCTCCGTGCTGCGGACGCAGCACGGAGACGGAAAACGCCTACAGCACGCGGACCCGGTGGTCATCGAATTCGAACGCGATGTCACGAAAGCGCGCCCGGGCCACGCCATGCTGAAACGTCGCCAGTGCGATCAGCCACACGCGCACGATCCGCCCGGCAGGCATGCCCATCGACCGCGCGACGTCCGCGTGGACGGCGCGGGATTCCGTGTACCACCGGCCAGGCACCGGGTTGCCACAGCGGACGACGAGGTGCGTCTCACGCGCGCGCCACGCGGGCACGGGACACGCGAAGTATGTTTCCGGCGGGAGCGCAGCGCTCCAGTTCCAGGTCAGGTCGCGTCCGTCGTCGAACTCGGCGGCAATCGCGACGTAGTCATGCGTATGGGTCCGATCTTCCGCGAGCGTGCTCGGCAGCGCGTCCGCGCACCACGTCCATTGAAGCCGGGTGGCGGGTGTCAGCGGGACGTCGACCGGGGTGATGAGAATGCCCTGGTCGTCCCGGGCCTCGATCTCGATGGCGCGGTGCCCGTCGCAGACCGATTCCCGGAAGATCTCGGATTGGCCGGTATCGAGCAGGTAGTCCCAGCCGGCCGGCGGTGTGACCGGCGCCGCGAGACGCGCTTCTTCCGCTGCGAGGATCGACGCCGGCACGGCCGCACGCAGGCGCGCGAGATCCGTCAACGCCGCGTGGCGCCAGACGACCAGCCAGCAGCCGAGTTCGCCGGACAGTCGCGCGTAGAGGTCGTGCGATGTCGCGAGCGTACCCGCGGCGTCACGCCACCGGCCCATGTAGATCCCGAGTTCGATCTCACCGCTGACATCCGCAGTGAACGTGCCGGAGTTCGCGGCCAGGTTCACGCAACGTCCGCCCGGTCGCACCCGCGCCCACAGGTGGAACGAGGGGCCGCCGTGGCGATCGGGGTGCGTGCGGGACCAGCGGATGCGACCGCCGGCGAACAGGCTGTACTGCTGGCCTGCCTGCACGTGGCACCCGGTGGGCTGCCAGGGCGGCACCTGTCCGGGCAGGCGCATCCAGCGTTCACACGCGAGCACGTCGCCGCGCAGGGCGGGTGTCACGGCGCGGCGGCATCGCGCGACCTCGCGCGCGAACGTGTTGAGGTTGTCCATCCGGGGATCCGATTGCGGGACGGGCGCGCCGTGGGAGGTGTCCGATGACCGGCTCCGTGTTGCCTCGACCGTCCGGTGACGATCGGCGTAGCATACGAACGCTCGACCCACGGAGGAATCCTCATGCTGAACTATCTCACCCAGGCGGAGATCATCGCGCACTCCGGACTGCGGATCGTGCTGGTGCAGGGCTTGCCGAGTCCGTGGGGACAGTCGGCCAAGACCTTGTTCGAGATCAAGGGCCTTCCCTATGCCGCCGCCCCCTGGATGGCGGGTGAGACGAACCAGGCCATCGTGGACTGGTCGCACGCGGACAGCGCGCCGGTCGTGGCGTGGCGTGACGAACCGCCGGTGAACCGCTGGTTCGACATCCTGTTCCTCGCCGAGCGGCTCGCACCGACACCCGCGCTGATCCCGGCGGATGCGAAACAACGGGCGCTGATGCTCGGACTCGCCCACGAGATCTGCGGCGAACTCGGCATCGGCTGGAACCGTCGACTCCAGATGTTCGCGCCGATGCTCGATTCAGGGCAGGCACCGGCGGGCGTGCAGCTCATGGGACGCAAGTACCGCTACACGAAGGAAGACGCCGTCCGCGCCGGCGCCCGCACGGCGGACCAGCTCAAGGTCCTTGCCGAGCAGCTGCACGCGCAGGCTGCGCGTGGAGTGCATTACTTCGTCGGGGATTCGCTCAGCGCGCTCGACATCTACTGGACGATGTTCGCGAACCTGCTCGAACCGCTCCCCAGGGAACAGTGTCCGATGCCAGATGACTGGCGGCCGATGTTCGTCGCGACGGATCCGCAGATCCGGGCCGCGCTCGACCCGCTGCTGCTGCAGCACCGCGATCGGATCTTCGCAACGCATTGCCGCAACCCGATGGAACTCTGAGGAACGAATCGCTATGGCCATCCGCGCCGGGTTCGGCATCGCAAGCTTCCCGTTCGACACCCCCCGCAGCTGGTTCGAATGGGTACAACTGCTGGAGCGCTACCGGGTTGATTCGGTCTGGCAGACCGATCGCCTGGTGTCGCCGGATCCCTACCTGGAAACGATCAGCGTGATGGCGACGCTCGCGGGCTGCACCGAGCGTATCAAGTTCGGGATGAACGCGATCGTCGCACCGTTGCGCGATCCGCTGCTGCTCGCCAAGCAGTGCGCGACGATCGACTACCTGTCCAATGGACGCCTGTTGCCGATGTTCGGCGTGGGTTATCCCAACGCGGTGGAATGGAAGACGACGGGTCAGAATCCCGGCGAGCGGGGTGCGCGGGCCACCGAGATCTTCCAGCTGCTTGCGCGCCTGTGGAGCGAGGAGTCCGTCAGCTTTGACGGCCGGTTCTTCCACTACGAGAACGTCACCATCGCACCGCGGCCGGTGCAGCAGCCATTGCCGTTGTGGATCGGCGGCAACGCCGAGGCCGCGCTGAAACGCACCGCGCGGCTCGGCACCGGCTGGATTGGAGGCATTGCCTCGCCGGAACAGGTTGCACATGCGATCGTGACCATCCGGCACGAAGCGGAGGTGGTGGGGCGACGCATCGACCCCGATCACTTCGGGGCGTCGCTCGCGTTCCGCATCGGGAGCCTGGACGATCCCGAAGTCAGTGCGTTTCCGCTGGTCCGCCGCGCGGGGATCGGCGACGAGATCGACCTGCGCCCGCTGCTCGCCGTGGGCACCGTGCAGGACGTGATCGCGCGGATCGAACAGTACAAGGCGGCGGGTGCGTCGAAGTTCGTGCTGCTGCCGATCGCGCTTGGTGATCGGGACATGTTCGATCAGACCCGGCGCGCGTGCGAGGAAATTCTGCCCGCGATCGAGGATCGGCGGATCTGAAGTCCGCCGCATCGATTACGTCGCGCCGCCGCGCCCCATCCACCTGCCATCCACCAGCACGACGGAGGTCTCCCGCTGCCGCACGGGCACCTGCCAGTAGCGGTCGAGCAGTGCGTCCTTCGTCACTGCCGAGACCGTACTGAAGCCGCGGTGTTTGTAAAAGCGGATTGCCCAGCTGGCCGCGGCCCACGTGCCGATGAGAATCGGTGTTGCCGTGTCAGCGCACAAGGATGCGAGCAGCGTACTGCCAACGCCCCGACCCTGCGCGTCCGGCAACGTGTAGGCGTGCCTGATCAGCGCGACTTCCCGGACGTGCTGCAGGCCCATCACGCCGACGGGCCTGCCCGCTTCCTCGCAGACCGTGAAGCGCACGCCGGCGGCGAGTTCGCTCGCGAGCGCGTCCGCGCGCATGTAGGGATCGTGCCAGCAGTCAGTCGGGATGACGCCACGATAGCGCTGCGCGGCCGCGTTGATGACGGCCAGGATGGCGGCGAAATCGCCGGATTCTCCCGGGCGCAGCATGGTGATTCCTCCGCATGTACGTGCGCGGCATACTGCCAAGCGGGTTCTCCAGATTGCAACGGGACGCGCGGATGAACGGCAGTTCGGCGGACGAAGACGAAGCCGGCGACAGCGCCGGGCCCGACGCGATAGCCACGGCGGTTCGGCCGGGGGAAACCGTTGCCGAACATCTCGAAGCCGCGTGCCTCGCAGTGCACCCCGCGGAACGGGTGGAAGTCGTGTGGCGCAGGCTGCGCGACAGTGCCCGTGGCCCCGTGGAACTGATTTGCACGGTCGATGATACCGGACGCCTGGACGGTGCAGTGTCGGTGTCCCGCCTGTTCGCACATCGCGACGGCGCCATCGGCTCGCTCGCGGATACGCGCTTTCCGAGGGTCCATCCGGGGGACGACCAGGAGCACGCCGCGTCACTCGCGCTGCATCACGGGGTGGACAGCCTGCCCGTCGTTGATGCGGAGGGGCACCTGCTCGGCGTGATGACGTCCCAGGCGCTGCTGCAGGTCCTGCGGCGGGAGCACGTTGAGGATCTCCACCGTCTCGCCGGTATCGCGCGCGAAGAAGCGCAAACCCGTCACGCCATCGAGGATCCGCCGCTCCGTCGCGCGCGGCACCGGCTCCCCTGGCTTGTCGTCGGGCTGATGGGCAGCGCGCTCGCGACATCCGTCATGGTCGCGTTCGAGTCGCTGCTGAGCGCGAACGTCGCGGTCGCTTTTTTCGTCCCTGCGATCGTCTACCTCGCGGATGCAATCGGCACGCAGACCGAAGCCATCGCGGTGCGCCGCCTGTCGTTGACCCGAACCGGCATCGCCCAGCTGCTTGGCAGCGAGGCGCGGACCGGTGCGCTGATCGGCAGTGCTATCGGCGCGCTCGCGTTCGCGATGAGCTACCTGGCGTTCGGCGACGCACGGCTCGCCGCCGCGGTTGGCGTGTCGATCCTGGTGGCGGGCGCCATCGCCGCGACGCTCGGGCTTGCGATTCCGTGGCTGCTGGCGTCGTGCGGAGTGGATCCGGCGTTCGGCAGCGGTCCGGTTGCGACGGTGCTGCAGGATGTCCTGAGCATCCTGGTCTACTTCGCGGTACTGCAGGCGTTCGGCGCGTGAGCGCGCATGCGGCGGGCAACGCGGACGTGCCCGTGCTGGTGTTCGACGGGGACTGCGGATTCTGTCGTTACTGGGTGGATTACTGGCAGCGGCTGACAGGCGCACGTGTGCGCTATCGACCTTACCAGGATGCCGCAGCGGACTATCCCGCCGTACCCCGCGCCGCGTTTGCCGGCGCCATCTATCTGTTCGAGCCCGACGGCACGTGGACCCGCGGCGCGGCGGCGGCGTTCCGCGTGCTCGCACGGGTGCCCGGGCATGGCCACTGGTGGCGGCTGTACTGCATGCTGCCTCCCTATGCCTGGGCTGCTGAACGCGCGTACGTCGCGGTGGCCCGGCACCGGGTCGCGGCGGCTCGCGTGAGCCGCCTGCTGTGGGGACCGGAGCGCGTGCCCGCCCGTTACGCCCGGGTCAGCGAATGGTTCCTGCATCTGCTTGGCTGGATCTACCTGGCGGCGTTCGCGTCGTTCGGGTGCCAGGTGCTCGGGCTCGTGGGCCGTGAGGGCATCCTGCCGCTGGGGCTGTACCTGTCACGCGCACACGAGGCGCTGGGGACGCGCGCGTACACCGAACTGCCGATGGCGTTCTGGGCGTGGTCGTCCGATCAGGCACTCGTGACGGTCTGCGGACTCGGTATGGTGGCGGCGTTCGGCATCGTCACCGGGTGGTGGCGCCGGGTGTCGCTCGTCGTCGCCTACCTGCTGTATCTCTCGCTGTTCCACGCGGGACAGTTCTTCACGGGCTTCCAATGGGACCTGCTGCTGCTGGAGGTGGGATTCCTGGCATGCTTCCTGCCCGGGGGATCGCCGGTCGTGATCGGGCTGCTGCGCTGGCTCGCGTTCCGTTTCCTGTTCCTCGCGGGCATCCCCAAGCTGCAATCCGGCGACCCGACATGGTGGAGCCTCACCGCGCTCGAAACCCATTTCGAAACGCAGCCCCTGCCGTCCCCGCTGGCGTGGTGGGCACACAGTCTGCCGGACGTCTTCCTGCGGGCCGGCGCCGCGGGTGTACTGCTGATCGAGCTTGTGGCGGTGTTCGCGATCTGCCTGCCACGTCGCCCGCGGATCGCGTTCGCCGCGTGCGTGGTGGCGTTCCAGGGCCTGATCATGCTCACCGGGAACTTCAATTTCTTCAACCTGCTGACAATCCTGCTGTGCCTGCCGCTGCTGGACGACGCGGCGCTGCCCGGGGCCGCCCGTGACGGTGCTGGTGTGCCTCGATCCGCGTTCGCGTGGCGTCGTGGACTCACCGGAATCCTCGTCGCGCTGTACGTCGGCGTGGGCCTCGTCCAGATGTTCGAACAACTCGCGCAAGCCCGGGCCTGGGCACCTCTGTCATTGCTGTACCGGGTCACGCAGCCCTGGCATATCGTCAATGGGTACGGTCTGTTCGCACGCATGACGACCACGCGGGCGGAAATCGTGATCGAAGCGTCCGACGATCGCCGCCACTGGCATGCGTACCGCTTCCGCTACAAGCCCGACGGACCGCACGACGCGCCCGGCTGGAACATCCCGCACCAGCCACGTCTCGACTGGCAGATGTGGTTCGCCGCGCTCGGCACCGCGCAGGAGAATCCGTGGTTCGGCAACCTGCTGGTGCGGCTGCTCCAGGCCTCGCCTCCGGTGCTCGGGCTGTTCGAACACGTGCCGTTTGGCAGCCGGCCACCGCGTTACGTGCGGGCGCGCCTGGAGTCGTTCGCATTCGAATCCGCGCGCGATGTCCTTGCGCGCGGGCGCTGGTGGCGCACTGCGCCGCTTGGCATCTATTTCCCGGTCGTCGGAAACCGCACCGGCCAGTGAATGCGTCCGCGGGGCAACCGGCCAATTCCACGAAGTTTTTGGGTTTTATGCGCCGGGTTCGGGCATAATTCACGTCCGTTCCCTCGCCGCGGGTATTCCCATGAAACTGTCTGGCTACCCCTCCCGGAATCCCGTCGAAGGTTCCGTCCGTTTTCCCATCCTGGAATGCTGGAATCCACTGACCAAGTGCGTGTCCATCGCGGCCGATGTGAACGGGCGGCGGGTATTGGTCAGAATCGCGGAGACCGTGCTCACCAAGTCATTCGCGGCCGAAGCAGGCGGGCCGACTGCGCAGGTGGTTGCCAACCGCGGGGCGATCGAGGCCGCAGCGACACGCCTCATTCTGCGCAAGGCATACGCCGACGACGGGATGATCGACATCCGGATGGAAGACCTGCGCTGAATCCATTCGCCGCCCGCGGTCAGCGCGGGCGCGTCCTGAACTGACGGGCGGCATGAAGCGCCTGCCCGATGCCCGGGGCCGTCACATCGAGATGGGTGACCAGTCGCAGGCGCGCACCGTCCAGCAGCACGATACCGCGTTGCGCACAATGGGCCGCGAAACCTGGTGGCGCTTCCATGAAAACCATGTTCGTGCGCGTCGGCGTGACTTCGTAGCCGGCGGCCGCAAGCCCATGCGCGAGTTCCTCGGCGTGCGCGTGATCCGTCGCGAGGCGCGCGACGTGGTGCTCTAGCGCGTACAGCCCCGCGGCCGCCAGCAACCCCACCTGGCGCATGCCACCGCCGAGGATTTTCCGGCACCGGCGCGCGCACTCGATGAATGCCCTGGGGCCGCACAGCACGCTGCCGGCAGGCGCGCCGAGTCCTTTTGACAGGCACAGCGAGACGGAGTCGAAACCCCGGCACACCTCGCGTATATCGGCACCGAGCGCCACCGCGGCATTGAAGGCACGCGCGCCGTCCAGGTGCAGCGCGAGCCCGCGCCGGCGCGCAAGCGCCTGCACATCGCGCATGTACGCGAGCGGCAGGACGCGGCCGCCGATGGTGTTCTCCAGCGCGATCAGGCGGGTTCGCGCGAAATGCGGATCATCCGGCTTGATCGCGGCCTCGAGCTCAGTGAGCGCGATGCTGCCGTCGGCGAGGTTAGGCAGTGGTTGCGGCTGGATGGAACCGAGCACCGCGGCACCGCCGGCCTCGTAACGATAGGTGTGCGCTTCCTGTCCGACGAGGTATTCGTCTCCCCGCCCGCAGTGGCTCATCAGCGCCGACAGGTTGGATTGCGTCCCGCTGGGGAACCACAGCGCGGCCTCGAAACCGCAGCGCTCGGCAACGTATGCCTGCAGGCGATTGACCGTCGGGTCATCGCCGAACACGTCATCGCCGAGCTCGGCGGCCGCCATCGCGGCCCGCATCGCCGGCGTGGGACGGGTGACCGTGTCGGAGCGCAGGTCGACGATCATCCCGGATCAGCCCAGCCGCTGCGGCGTGTACTTGTACAAGTCGTTCCAGTACTCGTCCAGGATTCCGTCGTCGGCCCAGCGCAGCGTTTCAAGTTCCGGATCCGAGACGCTGATCCGGCCCTGGCGGATCAGCGTCTGCGCGTAGGGGCCGCGGTCGATGAGCTTGACCGGGCCGCGTTCGTCGGCGAGCCGGCGACGCAGACGCGTGGTGGCCTCGACGTCGACGTCGCAGGTTTCGGGGTCCAGCACCACGCCGTAGTCCCGCTCGGCCGAGCCAGGTGACACCAGCCGACGCACCACGTCCATGCGCACCGCGTCGACGTCGCGCTCGAGGGGGTCACCCCAGCCGCCGCCGCCCGGTGTCACCAGCCGGATCACGTCACCGGCCTGCACCGGCACGGCGTCGCGGCTGAAGTACACGCGTTCCTCGTGCGGGGTGCCCGGATTCTTCACGGACGCCCCGGGTTTGCCGTACATCCCGCCGTTTATCCCGATGCACGCAAACGCGGTGCGCTCCGTCACCGTGGTGTAGTGACCGTCCACGAGCGTGCGCAGTTCCTTCACGTAGCCGAGTCCGCCGCGGTACTTCCCGGGGCCGCCGGAATCGATCGCGAGCCCGACCCGTTCCACCGTGACCGGAAACCGCTGTTCGACGAATTCGGCCGGGAGATTCTTGGAGTAGGGCACGAGGTCAACCGCGTCGGTGCCATCCGCGTACGGGCGGGCGCCGGAACCGGCGCCAAAGATCTCGCGCATCAGGAACAGCTTGCCTTCCTGATCATGGCCGTACAGCCCGTAGATCTGGATGTTCTGCATGTCGGCGACGACGTTGCCGTTGAACATCTTGGCGAGTGCGACGGTGTAGGCGCTGATCATCCGCAGCATGCAGGTCATGCGGCTGACGACCGGCGCCGGGAACTCCGAACTTACGATCGTACGTTTGGGGATCCGGCAGCGGAATACCTGGGTGACACCCTCGTTGATGATGATCCCGGGGATCTGCGCCTTGAAGAACGCTCCCAGCCACTTCGAGTAGTGGCGGCCGTCGAGTGGCCAGTTCACCGGGCCGCGTGCCTGCGGACTGGTGCCTTCGAAGTCGAGGATCATTTTCTCCGGGTACTTGCGGATCGTGATCCGCATCTTGACGGGTTCGTCGAGCGTCAGGCCGTCATTTTCGATGAAGTCCTCGCCGACGTACTCGCCGTCCGGAAACATCGGCAGACCGACGTCGCGCACCACTTCTGCGCAGCGGTCCATGATTTCGTAGAACGCCGCCTCGACGAGATCGCCACCAAAGCGTTCGCAGAGTTCGACGACGCGACGCCGGATGATCTCGTTGGCACCGACGAACGCGTCGACATCGCCACGGAGATCGTCCGGAAACCGGCTGTTTCGGAGCAGCACGTCGTACAGCCCTTCATTGAGCACGCCCTCGTCGTAGAGCTTGACGGGCGGACACAACGTGCCTTCCTCGAAGATGCTCGTGGACGTGTTCGGCCACGAGCCGGCCTGGCGGCCGCCAACGTCGCTGACGTGGCCGAAAATCTGCGCGAAGCCGATTGCGCGGCCGTCCCAGAAGATCGGTGTGACCACGCAGTAATCCGGTAGGTGGCCGATTGTGCCGGCGGATTCGTAGACATCGTTGTAGATGAAAACATCACCCGGTCGGATCCGTTCAAGCGGAAACTTCATGCGGATCGGGTCGGCAGTGGCGGCCCACGATACGCGCGACACGGACAGGCAGTCCACGGTATTCAGCGAGGCCCGGTAGTCATGCTGCTCCCGGATGATGGTGGAACGCGCCGTTCGTTCGACGGCAGCTTCGGCTTCCATGACCGCAGCCTCGATGCCGCCGTCCACGATGTCGACGAGAATGGGATCGAGGTTCTCGCGCAGGCGCGCGACGCGCTCGGCAGTGGCGGGATCCGGGGGCACCTTGCCATAGCGAAACTCGGCGTAGTCCCGGAATGCGATCTCCTCGTCGCGCTTGAGTTCATAGCTCGGCGGAAACGGTGCAGAGGTGCTCATCGCGTGCCTTTCGGATCTGGTGGGCGCGCCGTTCAGGCGGCGCTCCGGGTGAGAACGAGGTTGCCGAAGCCGTCGACACGGCCGTGCCAGCCGGGATTCACGACCGTCGTTGAGTCGTACTGCTCGACAATCGCCGGACCCATGATCTCGTTGCCGGCGTGCAGTGCCGCGCGGTCGTACACCGGGCAGTCCACGGTGCCCTTCTCCTGCGGAAAGTGCACCGTCGCGCGACCACGCAGCGCGGCTGACGGATCGATGCCGGCAAACTCGCCGGCCGGCACCTGCGGGCGTTTGAGCAGACCGAATCCCGTCACACCGACATTCACGAGTTCGACCAGCTGTTTGCCTTCATAGGCATATCCGTAGAGATCCTTGTGACTCGCGTGGAACGTGGTGATCGCTTGCTGCAACCGCTGCGAGAGATCCTCGGGCGTGTCGGGCAGCGGCACCCGGATCTCGTAGGCCTGGCCACCGTATCGCATGTCAACGAAACGCTGCATGACGATTCCGGCAGGCGTGAAACCTTCGGCTGCCAGGCGTGCGCTTACCGAAGATTGGAGCGTGTCGAATTCCGCCCCGAGCGCGGCGAGTTCAAGGCGATCCTCGCGCTGTACGTCGGTGTGTACCTCGTCGATGCGCACATCCGTCAGCAGCAGCCCGTAGGCCGACGTCACCCCGGGATTCGGCGGCACGACGATGCGCGTCATGCCCAGCCAGTCGGCGAGGTAGCACGCGTGCAGTGGGCCGGCACCGCCGAATGGCACGAGCGCATAGCTGCGCGGATCGCGCCCGCGCTTCACCGAGACCGTCCGGATCCCGGCGGCCATGTTTTCGATGGCGATGCGAAGAATGCCTTCGGCAGCCGCGACCGGATCGAGATTCAGGTCACGGGCAAGCGCGTCGATGGCCTCCGCGGCCTTGGCGCGGTTGAGCCGGATGCCGCCCCCGGCAAGTCCGCCCGTCAACCGGCCGAGGACGAGGTTTGCATCGGTGACTGTCGGTTGGGTACCGCCGCGGTCGTAACACACGGGTCCGGGCGCGGCGCCGGCGCTCTGCGGACCGACCTTGAGGCTGCGACCGCCGGCCAGCCACGCGACCGATCCGCCGCCCGCGCCAACCGTGTGGATGTCCACCATCGGTGTCTTGATGTCGTAGATGTCGACTCTTCCCTCGGTCAGCATGCGCGGCTCGCCATTCTCGACGAGGCAGATGTCGGCCGAGGTACCGCCGACGTCGAATGCGATCACGTCCCTGTAGCCGCCCAGCGTGCCGAAATGTGTCGCGGCGACGACCCCTGCCGCCGGTCCCGACAGTGCGGCGGCAATCGGCAGCCGGGCAATCTCTTCCGCCTGCGCGAGCCCGCCGCTCGAGCGCATGATGTAGAACGGTGCCGTGATCTGCCGGTCGCGGAGGTGCTGCTGGAGCTTGGCGTGGTAATCGGACAGCAGCGGCATCAGCGCGGTGTTCAGGCAGGTGGTGTTGGTCCGTTCGTACTCGCGGTACTCGCGCAGGATGTCTGACGAGATGGAGATGAAACACTCGGGGTACTCGATGCGAAGCACGTCACGGATTTCGAGTTCGTGGGCCGGATTCCGGTAGGAGTGCAGCAGCGACACCGCGATCGCGCGCACACCGCGCGCGCGGAAATCGCGTGCCACGGCTGCGATCTCCTCGTGGTTGACGATCCGCACCACGCGACCGTGCACGTCCATCCGCGCATCGACTTCACGCACCAGTTCCAGCGGAACGACTCGCGGGGGCTTGATCCACCATGTGATGTCGCCGAACTCGCCGGGAACGGTCTGGCGCGCACATTCGAGCGCCTCGCGATATCCCCGGGTGATGATGAGGCCGAGTTCGGAGTACTTGCGCTCGAGAATTGCATTGGTCGCGACGGTTGTGCCATGAAACACCGCACCGATCGCCTGCGGCGCGATACCGCCCGTGGCCATGATATGAGCGATTCCATCCATGAAGCCTCGGGCAGGGTCGTCCGGCGTGCTCGGGACCTTCGCGAGGTGAAATGCGCCGGTCTGTTCTTCGAGTGCCACGATGTCGGTGAACGTGCCACCGATGTCGACCGCGATACGCCAGCTCATTCGGGCTGCTCCTTACGTTCGAAGGTAGAACATGCGGGATCCGACGATATGGATCGCCGCTCGAACGGTGTGCGCCGCAACCGCGCCGCGTGCCGTGGACAGAATATGCCGTTCATGTCGGACTCCCGTGGCGTACGAGCCGTAGATTGCCGAACTCGTCGGTATGCGCGGAAAAGCCCGGAGGCACCAGGGTCGTCGTGTCCTGCTGCTCGATTACGAGCGGCCCTTCCAGCTTGATACCGGGTCCCAGGGTCTCGCGACGGTATACCGGAGACTGCACGGGTGCGCGCGCGTCCAGGAAGTACACATCGCGAGTGGACAGCGGGCGGGGATCACGGGCGACAGTTGAGAAGGCCTGTGCGGGCAGGGCGGGGCCTGCGATCGTACCGGTCACGCGCAGGTTCACCAGTTCGACGGCCTCCAGCCCGCGATAGGCACGTCCGCAGAACGCCTCGTACGTGCGATGGAACTCCTCCACCACGGTGGCGAGCGCCGTACGCGTGATCGGCGTGGAAACGGGAATCGGAAACTCGGAGGTCATTCCGACGTAGCGTACATCGGCGCCGCGGGTCAGCGTGATAGCGTCCCGGGCGAATCCGAACGTCGCCAGACGCGTGCACACTTCGTTTTCGAGTCGCGCAAAGCAGTCTTCCGTACCGCCGATATCGAAGGCGTGTTCGCGCTGAGGGAAGTTCTGCACCGCGTCTTCACGCACGGCGCTCATCAGCAGGCCCTGCGCGGCGGCGAATCCCGGCAGCGGCGGCACCACGACCTCACGCGCGCCGAGCAAGCCGGCGAGTTCGGCCGCGTGCAACGGTCCCGCCCCTCCCTGCGCAATCAGTGCATGCATTTCCGGGCGTCGGCCGCGGCGCGCTGCGAGCCGGCGGATTGCGCCGCACATCGTGTTCGTGACGATCTGCAGCAGCCCCTGCGCGGTCTGGACGCCATCCAGTCCGCGCGCAGCGCCGAAGCGGGACAGCACCGTTCGCGCGGCGTCGGGATCAAGGCGGACGGCACCGTCGAGCAACCGGTCGGAAAGCCGGCCCAGCGCGAGGTGGATGTCGGTCAGCGTCACCTCGGTGCCGCCTCGGCCGTAGCATGCGGGTCCCGGTTCGGCGCCGGCGCTCTGCGGGCCGACGCGCCAGCGCCGATCGCGTCCATCGCGTGCAATGGAACCGCCACCCGCCCCAATAGTCACGAGGTCGATTGCCGGTGTCTTCAGTGGATATCCGGCCACTTCCGCGTCGAGCACGGTGCGGTACTGACCGTGCTCGATCAGCGCCACGTCGGTCGATGTCCCGCCGATGTCCAGGGAAATCGCGTGTTCGAGCGCGCATTGGCGGGCAACGTGACAGGCGTTCAGCACCGCGGCACTGGGACCGGACAGCACCGTCGCGAGCGGAGTATCGAGCGCCCGGGCGGCGGCGCCGAGGCCCCCCGACGCTTTCATCAGGAGCAGGGGCGCCGCTTCGCCGGTGGTGATTCGCCGCAGGTGGTCCTGCATCAGCGGAAGCAGGGCGGTATTGAGGCAGGTGATGACCGTGCGTTCGTATTCGCGAAGCTCGGGCAGGACTTCCGATGACAGCACCACACGCAGGGTGGGTGCGCAGCGGGCGAGGATATCTCGCACGGCGCGCTCGTGGCATGCCTCGCGGTAGCTGTGCAGCAGCGCCACCGCGACGAACGTCCGTCCGCTTGCGATGATGCGCTTGGCGATCCTTTCCACCTCGTGGGGGTCGAGCGGCACGCGGATTCGGCCATCCCCGTCGAGTCGTTCGCGCACCTCGTGTATGTCCTCAAGCGGCACGAGGCGGGGGCGCGCATGCGCGTGTGAGCCTGGTTCGTGGTGGTCCTCGTCGTGAACGCCGTTGATCTCGAGGATCTCGCGAAACCCGGCGGTGATGATCAGCGCGATCGGCGCGAGGCGGTGTTCGAGGAGTGCATTGGTCGCGAGCGTGGTGCCATAGCGGATCTGCGCAACGCGCGGTGCAGGTGATGGCATGACAGTTTCGAGCGCCGCCAGCGCCTCGAGGACTCCGTCGGCAAGCGCGGAGGGCCTCGTTCGCACCTTGGCGGTGCGCAGGTGACCGTCGTCGGTGCGCGCGATCGCGTCGGTGAAAGTCCCGCCGACGTCGATCGCAACATGCCAGTCACCCATGGCGGGGACTGTTCCGCCCGGTTCGCTCAGCTCACCACGGGGATCCGCGCGCGCCACGGGCATGCCTGTTCGAGCTGGGCGCCGAGTCTGAAGAGTGTCGCTTCGTCGGCGTAACGACCGATGATCTGCACTCCCACGGGCAGTCCGTCCGCTGTCCAGTGCAGCGGCAGGCTCATCGCGGGCTGACCGCTCATGTTGGCAATTGCCGTGAAGCGCGGGATATCCCCCATCCGCTCCGTTGCCTGCCTGGGATGCGCGGGATCGAAATCGAACCAGCCGAGCGGTTGGGGGGGTTGTGTAGTGGTCGGCGTGAGCCAGACATCGTAGGTCTCGAAGAACGGCGCCACCTCGCGGGCCACGCGCTGCATGTCCTGGATCGCGAGGAACAGGTCGGAGGGACGACGTTGTTCATCGTACCCGTACATCTTCCAGGTATGGGGTTCGAAATCTTCGCGTGTCGGGGTGCGTCCGGTGCGCCGGGACCAGTCACGAATGGCCCAGGCCACCATGCCCAGCCAGATGGTCGTGAAGAGCTCGTTGAAGCGCTGGGCGGAATCGGGCGAGATGGCGGGGCGCGCCTCTTCGACATGGTGGCCGAGCGCTTCACACTGCCGCGCGGCCAGTTCGGCCGCCTTCACACATTCAGGGTGAACGGGTGTACCAGTCAGCGGTACTGTGCTCAATGCGATACGCAGGCGGCCCGTGGGCGCGCCGATCTCCTGCACGAAAGGCCGTGCGGGCGGTGGCGGGAAATACGGTGCGCCAGGATCGGCGCCGGCGGTGACGTCAAGGATCGCCGCGCTGTCCTCCACCGTGTGCGTGACCACGTGCTCGCAGATGAGCCCGGCGCCCATGTCGCCGTAGTCCGGTCCGAGCGGGTTGCGGCCACGCGTCGGTTTGAGACCGACCAGTCCGCACCAGGCTGCCGGACAGCGGATGGAGCCGCCGCCGTCATTGGCGTGCGCCACCGCGGTCATCCCCGCGGCCACCGCGGAGCCGGACCCGCCGGATGAGCCTCCCGCAGAATATCCCGGGTTCCACGGATTCCCTGTGGGCCCGAACAGCGTGGGCTCCGTGGTGGGCTTGGACGCGAATTCCGGTGTGTTGGTCTTGCCGACGATCACGAAACCGGCGCGGCGGTAACGCGTCACGAGGGCGCTGTCGCGCGGGGAGACATAGTCCCTGAGGAATCGCGACCCCTCCGTCATGCGTGTCCCCTCGTACTCCGCCAGCATGTCCTTCAGCAGCAGCGGGACACCGGCAAACGGCGCGTTCCGGTCGAGGGTCTCGAGCGTTTCCTGGGCGCGCTCGTACAGTTTCAGCACCACCGCGTTGACTTGCGGATTGGTCCGTTCGATGGCGGCGATCGATGCTTCCACCAGTTCCCGGGGGGAGACCTGGCCGGAGCGCACGAGCCGGGCCTGTTCGATCGCACTCAGTCGCATCAGACGATCCATGGCGGGCTCCTCTGGCAGGGGACGGAGCCGCAATCTAGCACAGCGGATCGCGCGCGTGCGGAGCGTCGGAAGGCTCTCACGCCTGCGGGGAAATACGTCGGACGCGGCGTCTGTCGAAATACTTCCCCGTCCCGCGCGCTGCTGCCACGGCCGCAGCGGTGCGTATCTCGCGGACTCGGATCAGTAGCGCGGACCGCGCGGCCGATCGCCGCGCGGACCTGGGCCGCCTTCGCGCGGTTTTGCAGGGTTCACCCGCAGTGGCCGTCCATTCATCGGCTGGCCATCGAGCGCCTTGATGGCCGCTTCACCTTCTCCCTGGTTGGGCATTTCGACGAAACCGAATCCTTTCGAACGATTCGTATCCCGATCGATCACGATTTTCGCGGAGCTGACAGCGCCATAGCGTTCGAACGCTTCGCGCAGTTCCTCTTCACGCATGTTGTAGGGTAGGTTGCCAACGTAGATGTTGATGGCCATTGAGATCCTCCGCGTGTCTGGGCTTCGGGGTGATCAGGCTCGAGAAGACACGCGAATCGGGCACTGATGACGAGTCTATGCTCGCTTCTCTTACGAGCGCGGAGGGATGGCTCCACGCAAGGGTGCATTTGAATGTAGCAACGGAAAATCGCACTGACAACCCGCGCGCGGGTCTCCAGTCAAGTACCCGCGCGCGTCTCACGCGCGCGGTCGCGCTCAGGGCCGCCGCTTGCGCGGTGTCCTGGCGCGCGCCACGCGCGGTTCCGCCGAGTTGCGGCGGGTCGGGGTGGGCGAACGGGGCAGCCCTGTGTGTTGCGTCGCAAATCGCGCAGCGCGTGCACCCTCAGGCGTGTGCCCGGTGCCGTTCGGCTGATGACGCGGAACGAGGTGCCCGGGGCCGCTGCCAATCAGGTCTTCGCGTCCGAGGCGAGTGAGCGCGGCGCGCAGCATCGGCCAGTTGTTGGGATCGTGGTAGCGCAGGAAGGCCTTGTGCAGGCGTCGGACGCGGAGCCCCTTCGGCACATGGACGTCCTCGCTGGTGCGCGACACCTTGCGCAGGGGATTCTTGCCCGAATGGTACATGGCGGTCGCGCTGGCCATGGGCGAGGGCAGGAACGCCTGCACCTGGTCCGCGCGGAAGCCGTTCTTCTTCAGCCACAGGGCGAGTTCCAGCATGTCCTCGTCGCGCGTACCGGGGTGCGCCGCGATGAAGTATGGGATCAGGTACTGTTCCTTGCCCGCGGCGCGCGAATAGCGATCGAACAGTTGCTTGAACCGGAAGTAGGTCGCGATGCCGGGCTTCATCATTTTCGACAGGGGACCTTCCTTGATGTGCTCCGGCGCGATCTTCAGGTACCCGCCAACATGGTGCGTCACCAGTTCCTTCACGTACTCGGGAGACTGGATCGCGAGGTCGTAACGTACGCCGGACGCGATCAGTACCTTCTTGATGCCAGGGATCTCGCGGGCTCGGCGGTAGAGCCGAACCAGCGCGTCGTGATTCGTGTCCAGGTTCGGACAGATGTCCGGGTAAACGCACGCGGGACGGCGGCACGCTGCTTCGATTTCGCGACTGCGGCATGCGATCCGGTACATATTCGCGGTGGGACCGCCGAGATCAGATATGACGCCCGTGAACCCGGGCACCGTGTCGCGGATCGTTTCGATCTCCCGGATGATCGACTCCTCGGATCTATTCTGGATGATACGGCCTTCATGTTCGGTGATCGAACAGAACGAGCAACCGCCGAAACACCCGCGCTGGATCGGAATCGAGAAGCGGATCATCTCGTAGGCGGGGATTTTCGCGCTGCCGTAAGAAGGGTGCGGCAGCCGCCGGTAGGGCAGTTCGTAGATCCGATCCATTTCCGGAGTCGTCAGCGGAATCGGCGGCGGGTTGATCCAGACATCCAGGCCGCCGTGACGTTGCACCAGTGCGCGCGCGTTTCCCGGGTTCGATTCAAGGTGCAGAACGCGGGATGCATGCGCGTAGAGAACGGGATCGTCGCGGACCTGTTCGAAGGACGGGAGTCGCAGAACCGAGCGTGCGCGCTCGGTCGCCCGGACGCGCGGGCGCGTCAGCAGCGACGCAACGGGAACGGTCGCAGACCCCGACTCGGCGCGCGTCGTGCCTGTCGCCCGTGCGGGCTCCATGGCGTAGGGATCCGCCGGAAGCGCGATCGGACCGGGGGTGTCGACCGACGTGGAATCGACTTCCACCCAAGCGTCGGGCACCGTCTGCACCAGCGCGGTGCCGCGCAGGTCGCGCAGCGCGGAGATCGGTTCACCCGCGGACAGCCGATGGGCGATCTCAACGATCTGTCGTTCACCGTTGCCGTATACGAGCAGATCGGCCTTCGCGTCGAGCAGGATCGATCGTCGCACTTTCTCCGACCAGTAGTCGAAGTGCGCGATGCGTCGGAGGCTCGCTTCGATCCCGCCGATGACGATGGGCACGTCTTCGAACGCTTCGCGCGCGCGCTGCGCGTAGACGATCACTGAGCGGTCGGGCCGACGCCCCGGTGCCGCGTCCGGCGTGTAGGCATCGTCGGTCCGGATCCGACGATCGGCGGTGTAGCGATTCACCATGGAGTCCATGTTGCCGGCGGTGATTCCGCAGAACAGCCGGGGGCGGCCGAGTCGCGTGAAATCGTGGGAGCTCCGCCAGTCCGGTTGCGCGATGATCCCGACCCGGAATCCCTGCGCTTCGAGCACACGTCCGATGATGGCCATGCCGAAACTCGGGTGATCCACGTACGCGTCGCCGGTGACCACTATCACATCGCACGCGTCCCATCCCAGCGCGTCCATCTCCGCCCGGCTGGTAGGCAGGAATGGCGCGGGGCCGAACCGGTGTGCCCAATACCTGCGGTAACTGAAGAGGTCCTTGGCGGATTCCATGCACGCGGCTCGTGATCGGGGAGTGGACGTCGTGCGCGAAGAGTGTCGCGGGCGTCGCGGCGTTGCGACGCCCTGTCGAATACAGGCCGCAGTGACGGGCGCCGATCGGGTGACCGGAACCGCGTGCGGCTCTGAAACGGTCACCTGCCGCCCGTATCAACGACCGGCAGGTGGAAAGTGACTGTCGTCAGTTAACGATCGTAGCCACCGGTCCGGCGGGGCGGACGTGCCGGGCGATCTTCCCGCGGCTTCGCCTCGTTAACGCGCATGTTGCGACCCTTGAGCGGCTTTTCGTTGAGGTTCTTGATAGCCTCGTTCGCCTCGGCGTTGTTCGGCATCTCAACGAAACCGAAACCCTTCGACTGACCCGAGAACTTGTCTTTGATGACGCTGGCGCTCGCCACCGCACCATAGGCCGAGAATGCCTGCGACAGGTCCGCATCGGTCACGCTATAGGCCAGGTTTCCAACATAAATATTCATCAGTCTCTCTCATCCATCATTAAAACGAGGGTCGTTTCCAATCACCTCGGCGCGACACCAACCGCACAAATGTCTCGCCGATGAATCGCCGGGGTTGGCGAATGCTTGTCCTGGTCTGCGTATAGGGGATTTCGGAATTCGAACCGGCGGGCCTGACTCGAGCGCAGATTTTAAAGATTGATTCGGAAAGGGGTGGCAAAGCTTGTTGAGTTGCATCTTACATCAACTCTGTGCTAACGCCAGCTTTATTTTCAACCAGCGGAAGATGCGCGGGGACCGCGGACGTGAAACGCCCCGTCTCGATATTGGGGACCGCTCAGGTCAATCCTCGCGGTATTCGAAGTGGAATGCATCGCCGCGGCTGATGACCCGACCAACGGATGGTTGGGGGAAGTGCGTTCCCATCACCAGTGTATCGGTATCCGCGTAGCGTCCGAGGAAGGCACGGCGGGTTCTGGCAGCGACTTCCGGGGCATCGTCATAAATGAAATTCCATTCGGGATGTGCGCATTGCAGGGGACTGTGGATGAGATCGCCGGTCACCACGCCCTGGGCACCTTGCGACGCAATGCGAACTGCGCAGTGCCCGGGCGTGTGCCCGGGCGTGGATTCCAGGAACAGGCAGTCGTCCACCGCGTAATCGGTTTCCACGAGCACTCCCCGACCGGCCTCCATCACTGGCAGTACGTTCTCGACGAACACCGGATCCTGGCGCGTGCGATGCTCACGCTCGGCGTACGCGAATTCGTCCCTGGCAAAGATGTACTTCGCGTTGGGGAAGGTCGGGACCCAGCGTCCGTCCTCGCGGCGCGTATGCCACCCTGAATGGTCGAGGTGAAGGTGGGTGCAGAACACGAAATCGACCTCTTCCGGGTGTACGCCGGCGGCACGCAGACCGTCGAGGAACGTCGGATCATCTCGATCGGCCCAGCGTTTGAAACCGGCGAAGGACTTGTGGTTGCCGATGCAGGTATCAATCAGCGCGACGTGATGAGACGTGCGTACCACGTAACTCTGGATCGGCAGGATGAGTTTTCCCGTCTGCGGGCACATCGCGCGCGGCACCAGCCATTCGAGATATGGCGCGATGGCCTCCGGCGTGGCTTCGCGGAACATCTTGTCAGGCGCGAGGAACGGTTCGTCGAGTTCGACGACCCGGGTGAACGATGCGCGTCCTATCGGTGACCAAGCCATGTGATGCCTCGCTTTCCGGAATTCCTACCTGACTGCCGCCGACGCCGTTGACCTGGATCAAATCGGAGTCCTCGTCCGTCCGCATCCTAGCCACAACGGTTTCCGTTGAAAACACGAGGTGGAGGTACGCGATGAAGGTAGGCGCATTCTATCTGCCGTCGATTGGCAGTTTCGCAGAAATCCAGAAGGGCATGGCGGGGCGCCGCACGGACTTGTATCAGCAGATGCTCGGCGAGTTGTCGGAGCAGATCCGGTACATGGATGAACAGGGTTTCTACGGAGTCGGCTTCACTGAACATCACTTCCACATCGAAGGTGAGGAAGTCTCGACCAATCCCATCATGCTCGATCTCTACTTCGGCATGCAGACCAGGCAGATCAAGCTCGGACAGCTCGGACTGGTGCTGCCATCGCACAACCCGGTGCGCATCGCGGAGGACATCGCGATGCTGGACCAGATGACCCAGGGCCGGGCGTTTGCGGGTTTTGCGCGTGGCTATCAGCCGCGCTGGGTCAACGTGCTCGGCCAGCAGGTGCGGGGACTCGATGGTACGTACGGTGACCAGGACTACGAAAACCTGAAGAAAGATCTCTACTACGACCACTTCGACATCATCATGAAATGCTGGCAGAACGATGCGTTCTCGCATCGCTCGCGGTTCTGGCAGATCCCGGCGCCCCATACCAAGTGGGCTGCGGCCGAGGTGACGCGCAACTACGGCACCGGCATCGACGACAACGATGAGCTCACCGCCATCGGGACGGTACCGTCCACGTTCCAGAAGCGGATGCCCGATCTGTTCCAGCCGTTCAGCGTGTCCGAGTCTTCGATCCGCTGGGCGATGGAGAAAGGGCTGGTGCCCGTCACGATCCTCACCAACACGAAGGTCGCCCAGGCCCAGTTCCGCGCCGCACAGGAAGCTGCGAACGCCGCCGGGCGCAACCTCAAGCTCGGAGAAAAAGTCGGGCTGGTGCGCGAGGTGATAGTCGCCGATACCGATGCGGAAGCCGAGGCAATCGCGCGCAACGGTGGCTCGATCATCTGGTGCAATTTCTTCGCGCCATTCGGCTTCAACGCGGCGGTGGCCGCACCGGGTGAAGGCGCGTTCGACGTCCCCAATACGTTCGAATCGATGGCGGAGCGCGGGCTCGTGGTCTACGGCAGCGCGGACACGGTGAACCGCAAGCTGGAGAAGCTCTTCAAGGAACTGCCGGCCGAATACTTCTGGATGTTCACCTATAACGGGCTCATTCCACAGAAGGCAATGATGCGCCATCTGGAGTTGATGTCGACGAAAGTACTGCCGAATTTCACCGACACGATTGGGGGGCGACGCAAGGCCGCCTGAGAGGTCGCGTGCACCCGGCCATCGCGCGGTGACCGGGTGCACACGAGACTCAGCGATGGCGGGTTAGGCCTTGCCGTGGCACTTCTTGAACTTCTGACCGCTTCCACAAGGGCAGGGATCGTTGCGGCCGACATCCCGCAATGGATTCCTGATCGGATCCTGGGCGGGCGGGTGCACGTGGTCGTGGTCGTGGTCGTGGTCGTGATTGCATCCCGGGCCGTGGATATGCGGCGCGGGGACATGATTCGGGTCGTGCATAGGACGGTCTCCGCTCAGGTGAAATCGAAAATGACGTGTTCATCCGTCATGAAGACGCGGGATTGTGTGAAATCGATGAACTTCGCCTCGTCTTCGATCAGCGCCTGATAGGCGTTGGCGGCGTCCGGCGTCGCGGCTGCCGTGTTGAATGCCTCCTCGGAGTCCCACCAGACCTCTGTGATGCCGTCGTACGGGGGGGCGAGTCCGCGTGATCTCTGGAACATTTCGTTGAGGGCAGGTGAACGGGTGTGGCTCTGGATGTAACGTCGTGCCCTGATGGCTTCGGCGAAACGCTTCACCAGCGGTCCGTGATCATGCTTCCAGTAACGATGGAATTCCTCGGGAGAGACATCCGCGCGGCGTCGGAGACAATACACGAGCTTGATCATGACGTGAGATCTCCCGTTTCAGGCCTTGGTATTCAGCAGGTCCTTGAGGTGGACATCGACCTGCGCGACGAAATCAGGATCCAACCCGACGAGGACGAGGTGTCCGGCGGGTGACTTGAGCATTCTGAGTTCACTGCCCTTGATCATCTTCTGTTCGTGCTGGCAGTCACGGGGCGGGAAGAACATGTCTTCGTCGATTGGCATCACGAAGGTCTTGGCGGTGATACGCGCCAAGGCTTTCCTGAGATCGCCTCCCGTGTGGCGACTGACGTCGCCCCGCTGCCATTTCCAGGCCATGCAGAGCAGCGCGTTGGGGTCCATCGCGGTGAAGTATTCCTCCAGGAAGTTCGTCCGAAAGTCCTGTACCGAACTGAACCCCAGGCCGCGCCAAAGCTCCTGCCTGAAGTACTCGGTGCTGAACCCCATCACGGCCCACAGCAGGGCGTGACGCTGCAATCCGGTACGAACTTCGGTGTTGGACTCGTACCAGCCGTCACGGTAACCGGGGTCGCTCGTGATCGCATCCATGAGGCTCTGGGTGTACAGGAAGTCGTGATCCGTGTTCTTCGCGGTGCCGGCGATCGGGGCGGCGCGGGCAACCATGTCCGGGTAGCGCACCGCCCACTCGTATGTCTGCTGCGCACCCATTGATCCGCCGGTCACGAGCGCGAGGCGACGCAAACCGAAATGCGCGGTGACGAGCTGGTGCTGGGCGCGCACGTCATCACCGATGCGGACATGCGGAAAGTTGCCCCGTCCGCCGTTGCCCGGCGTGTTATGGGGGGATGTCGACAGACCGTTGCCGAGCTGATTGACGCAGATGATGAAGTAACGGGCCGGATCCAGCGCATGCCCCTTGCCGATGTAGCACTGCTCGAAGACCTTGCTGGTGCCCGAATACCATGTCGGGATCAGAATCGCGTTGTCCTTGGCCCTGTTGAGCTTCCCGTGCGTGGCATACGCAAGGTATGCATTGCGCAGTGTGCCTCCTTCCTCGAGCACGAAATTGCCGAGCGAATAGGTCTGGTAAGGGCCGTGGATGTCCTGGGAATAGAACGGATTCGCGATCATGGAAGGTCTGGCTCCGGGTTCGTCGCCGGGGTGGCGAGTGAACCGGAGTATACGGCCGGGCGCGGGACATCGCAGCCGGGCGCCTGGCCCCAACCGCATCGGCGCGCCGGCTGGCGTGCGACTCAGCCGGCGGAGGACAGCTCCGTCGACGGGCCGGGCGCGGCGCCGTGGGCCTCCGGGATCGGCAGCGTGGACATCAGCAGCAGCGCGAACAGCAGGCCCACGAGATCACGCAGGACCTGGAGGCGCAGAGTATCGGGTCGGGACCTGTTCCGCATATCCGGGCTAGCGGCGAATGCAGTACGGACTTGAGCGATTCCCTCATCGGCGGATCACGACCTTGCCGTAGACCTCCCGGGACTCGATGATCCGCAGGCCTTCCGGCGTGTCGGCGAATGGCAGCACCTTGTAAATGACGGGATCGATCTGCTTGCGCGCGATCAGGTCATAGAACAGCGATTGCGCGATGCCGGGCAGCTCGGACCCGCGGTCGAGGTACTGACCCCACGCGAGCCCGACGACCGACATGTTCTTGAGCAGGATCCGGTTGAGCTCGATCTGGGGAATGCGACCCCCGGCGAACCCGATCACCACGAGCCGCCCGCCCCATGCGACGCAGCGCTTCACCTGCTCGAAAATGTCGCCCCCCACGGGGTCGTAGATGACATCTGCGCCGCGGCCGTCGGTCAGCGCCTTGACTCTTTCGACGAGATCCTCGCTGCGGTAATTGACGAGATGGTGTGCACCCTGTGCCGCGCAGATGTCGAGTTTGCGGGGATCTCCCGCGCACGCGATCACATTCGCTCCCATCAGCCGTCCCAGCTGGATCGCAGCGAGACCGACGCCGCCCGCTGCCCCCAGCACCAGGAGGGTCTCACCCGCTTTCATCCGGGCGCGGTGCTCCAGCGCAAAGTACGACGTCCCGTAAGTCACCGACAGCGCGGCAGCCTGGTCGTCACTGACGTGCGCTGGAACGGTCCAGGCCGAGGCGTTGCCCACGAGGAACAGGTCAGCCAGCGTGCCGCCACCGTGCGTGAAGCCGACCACCCGGTCGCCCACCCGGAACCTGCTGGCGGGCCCGGTGGCTTCGACGATGCCGACGGCTTCGACGCCGGGCACCGCCGGCAGCGGCGCCTTGTGCTGGTATTTGCCTTGAATGATCAGCAGGTCGGGGAAGTTCAGTGACACCGCGGTCGTGCGCACGAGCGCGTCGTCGCCCCGCGGAACGGGCGGCGCGCGCTCGACCCAGCGCAGTACTTCCGTGTAATGACCGTAGCGATCGAATTGCCAGGCGTACATGCGAGTGTCTCAGATCATCTCGGTGGACGCGGGTTCGGCGATCACTTCGTTCTCGATATGCCCGAGCTTCTCGATCTCGATGCGTACCCGGTCTCCGACCTTGAGATAGCGGGCCGGCTTGAACCCGATGCCCACGCCGCTCGGGGTCCCCGTGAGCACCACGTCGCCGGGCTCAAGGGTGAACGCCGCGGTCAGTGTCTCGATCTGGTGAAAGCAGTCGAACACCAGGTGGCGAGTATTGGAATCCTGGCGCAGCTCACCGTTCACCCAGGTCTTCAGTGCGAGTGCGTGTGGATCGCCCACTTCGTCCGCGGTGACGATCCACGGACCGAACGGCGCATGGGAATCGAAGGACTTGCCGATGGTGAATGTCTGCGCGCGCATCTGCCAGTCCCGGACGCTCACGTCGTTGCATACGACGTAGCCTGCGATCACTTCGTGCGCGCGCGCTCGAGGCACGTGGCGGCAGCGGCGCCCGATCACGAAGCCGAGTTCACCTTCGTAGTCCAGCTTGTCGGACACGCGTGGAAGGTGAATAGGCGCGTACGGCCCGTTCGCGGCCGTGGACTGCTTGTTGAAGAACATCGGGAAGCTCGGCGTATCCAGCTTCGTCTCTTCGATGTGGTCGCGATAATTCAGGCCGATCGCCAGGATCTTGGGCGGACGCAGGATCGGTGCCGCCAGCTTGACGGCGCCGAGTGCGTGACGTGGTCCGTCGGCCTTGCGCGCCCGCACCAGGCCTTCGGGCTCCGCCAGCAGCGCGGACATCTCGCCGGGAACCCCGGCGTCGGTCAGCTCGACGATTTCGGGGCCTTCGACGCGGCCAATCCGGGGCGCGCCCCCTGGAAGCATGAACGTGGCGAGTTTCATCGGAACCTTCGTTTACTTGTAGTGAAGCATTCGGTACTTGTCGAAACGGATGGAGCGTCCGGGTGGAATCACCACCGTGGTCATCGGATCCCGGATGATTGCCGGCCCCTCGACGACATTGCCCGCCTGGAGCTGTGCCATCTCGTAGACGCTGAAGAGGGTCCACACGCCCGCGTGGTACACGTCCCGGCTGCCCACAAAGGCCTCCGCGCACGGGGTCGGCGGCGATAGAGGATGCTCGGCGAGCACCGGTTGCGGTTTCGGCGCGACTGCTTCCAGGTGTACCGCGGTAACCGAATAGCCCGCATCCGGGAACCGTGCGCCGTCAGGGTAGACCTTGGTGTACATCGCCTCGAATGCGTCGATCATCCGTTCGATGTCTGCGGCTCCGTGCATTTCACCGTTCGCGAGCTGGGTGTCGAAGCTCTCGAGCTGGCCGATGTAGCGGGCGGCCATGCCGTAGCGGAACGTGACCGCGTCCGGGTCGACACCCTCGCGCGCCATCTCGTCCCGCGCCTCGCGTTCGAGTTCGACCCACGCGGCGCGGATCTGCGCCGCGACCCCCGTGAGTTCGTCATCGGGCATCCCATTGGGAATCAGCACGCGCAGGCCGCGATCGTAGCGGTGCATGTACTCGGCGCATGCGGCGCCGAACGCGGAGAACCCGGCCGCCCAGGGCATCGTGATCACGTCGGCGAACTCGATACCCTCCGCGAAACCGTACATGTGCACCGGGCCCGCGCCGCCGTAGTACAGCAGCGTGAAATCGTGCGTGTCGTAACCCTTCGAGGCGATCATCGTGCGCAGGAGATCGTTCATCTGCGTGTTCACGATATCGAGCACCCCAGCGCCGGCCTCGTAGACGTTCAGGCCGAGCGGCCTGGCGACCGCCTCGTCGAGCGCGCGCAGCGCAGCGTCACGGTCCAGCCGGACCTGGCCGCCGAGGAAGTAGTCGGGGTCCACGTACCCCAGCACGACATTGATATCGGTGACCGTCAGCCGATCGAAGTTCAGGCAGCGTCCCGCCTTCGCGCCCGCGCTGTCGGGACCGACGTGCAGCCGCTTGTACTCGTCCACCCAGACGACCGATCCCGCACCGCTGCCGACAGAGTCCAGTTCCACCATCTGCAGCGCCAGCCGGTGTCCGGCGATGTCCGCGCTCTTGGTGATGCCGATCCGCCCATCCACCAGCAGGCCGACATCAAAACTCGTACCCCCCATGTCGGCGGTCACGATGTTCGGGATCCCCAGCTTCTCGCCGATGAACTGGGCGCCGAGCAGGCCGCCGATCGGCCCCGAAATCATCGTCTCGTACAGGCGCGGATACTCAACGTTGACGGCGCCGCCGTACGACAGCAGCGTGAGCAGCCGGCCCTGGTATCCATAGTGCCGCGCCTGCTCCTCCACCGACAGCAGCGAGCCGCGCACCAGTTCGGCCGCGAAACACTGGAACAGCAGGCTTTTCAGGCGGTTGTTCTCCTTCGATACCGGTGCCACGTCGGCCGAGCACACGACCGGGATCCGCGCGCCGCGCTCGGCGCACACACGTTCGGCGATGGCCTTCGCCTGGTGCTCGTGCCGGGGATCCACAAACGAGTAGAGGAACAGGATGCCAATCACCTCGGTGCCGTTGTCGATCATGCGCTGCACGGCCGCGACGACCTGTCGCTCGTTGAGGGGGATCAGTGCGTGACCGGGCGGCAGGTGGATGTTTCCCTGGTAGCAGCCGCCTGTCAGACGTTCACTGATGCCGTACACGTTTTTCGGATCCACCAGTGCGCGCGTGTGACGGTGCAGCTGCTGGTGCAGCGTTTCGTTCTGGCTCTGGCCGAGGTAGGTGAGTCCCCCTTCCATGACGGTGATGTCCTCGAACCCGCGGGTTACCAGCAGGCCAACCTTGCGGCCGTTACCGGTCAGCACGGTGTTCAGCATGCCGGTACCGCAGTAGATATCGGCGGCACATTGTCCGTGGACCTCCTCGGGGGTCAGTCCAAGATTGTGCGCGGCGTCGGTCACCGATTCGCGGTAGCTTCGCGGTTCGTCCTCCCGGCGGCTGATCGACTTGCCGACGGTAAAGCTGCCGTCGGGCTTGACAAGGATGGCGTCGGTCATCGTGCCGCCAGCATCGAATGCGAGGATGAATTGGCGCGGATCGCGCGACGAAGCGAGCGTTGTCGTCATGGATTCTTCTCGGGCTGGTCCGACCCGCGCGCCGTGCCGCGGGTCAAGGTGATGTGCGTATCTCGGTTTGCGCGGAGCTCCCGGGCCTTCAGCCCATGCGGTCCGCCCATTTCCCGGTCACGCGCTCGGTGTCGTCGCGGTACCAGTCCGGATTCTCGTCGGGCAGCGGCATGCCGAGGTAGTCACGGTAGAACTTGTCGAGATCGGGCAGCATCTCGAATACCACCGGATACCCTGGGGCCACCACCTCCACCGCGTGCTGCGTGGCGCAGGCAGGGCAGAAGAACTCGCGGATTTCCTGCCAGCCCGGTTCCGGGCAGGCCGGCAGCGGGTCGTATACCTGGCGCATCTCCTCGAGTGTGCGGCGGGTCCGGATCCGGCAGCCGAGTTTCCAGTTCTGCCGGTAATCGCCGAACTCGTGCCCGCACTCGCACTTGACGACGCGGGCGCCGGCGGCATTGCGAACCACGTAGAGCTTGTCACCGAGCCTGAGCAGGATCTGCTCGGGCCAGGACACGCGCGACTGCAGCACCGCGACGTACTTCGCGAAGCGGTCACGGTCCTTGCGCGGCAGCTTCTGCAGGCGGGTGACGTCGTCGTCGGTGATCCGACCTTCGACGAGTTGCCGGATGAGGTCGCGACTGACGCCCGATTCGTCCGCCATGTCTCACACCTCTCCGAAGCCGAAGCCAGCCGGAATCTGCCAGAAGCGCCGGAACTCGCCATCGAACCTCGCAAAACCGAGACTCTGCGCATACATCTCGATGACCTCTGGTGCGAGTTCCTTCGCGAGGACCCGCGCCCGTTCGGTCTGCCACCAGCTCTCCGCATCCGCGGATTCCGCGAGGCGGGCGCGCCGCAGTTCGGTTCGCTTGGTCTGCGTTGCGTCGGGGTCGAGCTGCCACGTCCCGTCCGCGTCCTGCGTGGCCACGATGCCATGCATCGAATGCACGAACGCATAGTCCGGGGCCATGCCGTCGTTGAGGTCAGCAACGACGAGCAGGGGATCGCGATCGAGGGGATCTCCCCAGCCGCCGGAGGACCCCGCCGCGTCCACGAAGAGATCATGATCCTTCAGCGCGAGTTCCGGGCAGTCGGTCTTCCAGATCTCGAGGTTTTCGACCTGCAGGCGACCCGCATCGATCTGTGCCAGCAGTTCGCGGGCGTCGCGCGGTGCTTCGCCGTCGGCGATCAGTTCAGGCAGGTTGGTGCCCCGCGCGGAAATCATGAACGACCCCGGTCCCGGGTATGCACCGCTCATGCCAGTGCCGACCGAAGCGGTGCACGACAGTCCGCCGTTGGGCCGCGTGAGCGCGATGTGCTTGCCGGGCTTGACGCACCAGTGCACGGCCGAATTGCCCGGGCCTCCGCGATACTTGCCGTACCCGAAGTAACCCGGCAACAGCTTGCGTCCCAGGTAAAACAGCGGTGGTACGCAGGATTCGAACTCCTCGGCGTCGCCGATCGTCGCGATCTGCGACCACGCGGCCCACACCAGCGGTTCCCCATCCTGGTAGCACCACGCGCCTCGCCCGGTACCGCCAAGCCATTCGAAATTCGTGAAGCCGTAGGAAACGCCGTCATCGGTCGTGCCGGCACCCTGAAAGGCTCCCCAGTTCCCGTCAACCGTGAAAGCTTCCTCCAGGTACCCGCGCGAGAACGCTGCGCGCGATACCGCGTTGAACCCGATGCTGTTCAGGCTTACGGTCTGTGCCCACAGGTTCGCGTTGCTCGTGAACTCGTAATCGGGGTTGTAGATGCTGCCGAGCGCGTAGTGGCGCTGAACCGCAAGTTCGATGCCGGCCGTAACCTTGGTGTTGTGCGCGAACGAATTGATCATCCCGAGGAATACGGCGCAGTCCACACCGCCCGGCGTGGCGTTGTAGGAGTGGAATCCCCATCGCGAGCTTCCCTCGGTGTCGAGGCGCAGACCGTTCTCGTTGGGCTCCACGCTGGCGCGCACGTGAATGAGGGTGTTCTTGTCCGCATGCGACCACACACGCTGCAGGCCTTCGTACTTCACGAGCCGGAACGCGCAGCCGTTGTACATGCCCGGCACCATCAGCGCGCGCATGTTGTCCACGATCATGCGGCGGCTTTCCTCGATGATCTCGCGGATCGCACGCTTGTAGTATGCGATCCCGAATTCGTCGATGAGGTCGTGGGTGGCCTGGTTGATCATCGCGCAGCCGGCGAGCCGCATCTTGTCGTCCAGGATGTTCATCGTCGCGGCGCGGGTGCGCCGTTCCCAGATGGCTTTCCACCAGGACTCCTGCCGGAGCTTGCGTCCGGTGCGCATCGGCGGGCAGACGAGTCCGTCCATGAAGGTGTCGACCGAGAACGTGGCCCAGGATCCCGCAACCGGGGCGCCGTTTTCCATCAGGTGATTGATGCCGACCGCCCAGCCGACCACTTCACCCTCGTGGCAGATGGAGACGAAGGAGTAGAAGTCACCGGGATGCGGCACACCGCCAGTCTTGCCGTCCGACACGGCGTACACATCGCCGTCGTCGATCCCGTCGTTCACGTCGTAGTCGTTCTCGGCCATGTAGCGCACCGCGACGGGGAAAATCGCAGTGTGCGACAGGAACCCCAGCGACACCGCGAGGGTGTCACCCTCGGGCGTCGTGATACCCCACAGGCATTCGCCCATCTCGCGCGAGCCGGGGCTCGCAGCGACGTACCGGGCAGACTCGCGCGCGGCGAGCACGGCCGCGTGAAGCTTGTTGTAGAAGCGCTCGTACCGGATGGGATCGGCGTCGCGCAGGGTCAGTTCGGTGACGCCGCAGTAATGGCCGGTCTCGCGCGTGAGACGATCCCGGTCTTCGAACATCCGGCGTAACGTGGGCGTCTCGGTGGGGGTGCGGGACTGGCGGCGGAAGCGATCGCTGACGACGGCCATGGAAGTCTCCTGTTTACCTGCTTGGACGAGCGCGACGACGGGCGCCGCGCGAACCGCGCGGCCGAACCGATTCTGCCATGTGGAAAGGCCAAAAAAAACCAGCGGACGCGTGGTCTTGTGTCCGACTGTGGCGGAACATACGGCGGCGCATGGTGGCGTCCTTGTGAACCATGCGTGCGTGCGATGCGGCGCGTCTTGTGAGGGGATCGGCGCGTCCCTACAATCGACGGCCCGCCCACAGCCGAGGAGCCGCCTCCATGAAGATCGCGTTCATGCCGGACACGCATTTCGGTGCCTACGATCAGACCGAACTGCCTGGAGGGGTGGATGTCGCGGACGCGATGGAACACTGCCTGCTTGAATCGGAGATCGCAGAGCGCTGCGGCTTCGATGGGCTGTGGGTACCGGAGCGCCACCAGCGACCCGAGACCTGGTGGCCGAACACGGTGACCCAGCTGGCCGCCATCGCCGCGCGAACTTCGCGTGTCCAGCTCGCGTGCACGGTGATCCAGCCCACCTTCCACCACCCGGTACACCTGGCCGAACAGCTCGCGAATATCGATTGCCTGTCGCGCGGTCGGCTGACCTTCGGGGCCGGCGTCGGGTATCACAAGGACTATTTCCAGCATTTCGGCGTGCCGTACGCGAAGCGTGGCGCGCGCTTCGAGGAGGTCATGGAGATCATCGAAGCCTGCTGGACCCAGGATACCGTCGACCACCACGGCGAATTCTTCCACTTCGAAGGGGTGCGGATGACCCCCAAGCCGTTCCAGCGGCCGCGGCCGCCCGTGTGGATCGGCGCCTTCGCGGACAAGGCACTCGAGCGCGCCTTGCGCTGGGATGGCTGGTGCCTGTGGTTTCCCCCCAACGTGCGCGACCTCAAGCCCCAGGTCGAAGCGATGCGCGAGCGAGCCTACAAGCTCGGCAAGCGGAACTGGCAGTTCACGATGGGATTCGAAGGCTGGATCGGCGACGAGCCGGATCTGCGGCAGAAGCACGGGCACCGCTGGGTGCGCGAGTGGAGCTTCTACGCCGAGAAGGGATTGTCACCCGACGCGGAAGCGAAGGACGAACTTGCGGCCATCGAAGACATGTTCCTGTGCCTGGGCAATCGCCAGAAGTGGATCGACCGGCTCGGTGAGATCCGCGAGCAGGTCAACCCCGACTGGGTGTGCATCCGCACCCGCAACCCGGTGAACGTCGGTCATCACTATCCCTCGCGCCAGGAATGCCTGGAAGTCGTGGAGCGGTTCGGCGAAATCCTGCCGCAGGTCCGCTGAACGCGCACCGGCGACCGTCCGTCGCCGGCGTGTGACCCATTTCCCCCTTGTTCGAGACGAAGAAAGGAACTTCGATGAAACTCGGCCTGATGCTCGGCTACTCCGGCGCGCGGTACCAGTTGCCACTCGAGCTGGTGCTCGAAGCGGAACGCCTGGGGTACGACTCAGTCTGGACCGCGGAAGCGTATGGTTCGGACGCGGTGACGCCGGTCGCGTGGGTGCTGGCGAACACCCGGCGCATCAGGGCCGGCACTGCCATCATGCAGCTTGCCGCACGCACTCCCGCCACGACCGCGATGACGGCGATGACGCTCGATCACCTGTCCGGAGGGCGTTTCATCCTGGGGGTGGGACCCTCGGGGCCGCAGGTCGTCGAGGGCTGGCACGGGGAGATCTATGGCAAGCCGCTGACACGCCAGCGCGAATACATCGGGATCGTCCGGCAGATCCTGGCGCGTGAGAAGCCGCTCACGCACCAGGGCGAGTATTACCACATCCCGAACACTGGGCCAGGTTCCACCGGCCTCGGCAAACCGTTGAAGAGCATCCTGCACGGCAACGCCCGGCTGCCGATTTACACGGGGGCCGTAACGCCGAGTGGAGTACAGCTCGCGGCGGAAGTTGCCGATGGCACGTTTGTCGTGTGGATGAATCCTGCGCGACCTGACATCTTCGCGCCGGCCATCGAAGCCGGGCTCGCGAAAGCAGGGCAGGGCAAGACGCGCGCGCAGTTCGATCTGGCGCCGTTCGTGCGCGCGGTGATGGGCGATGACCTGGCCGCGTGCCGGCGCGTCGTAAAGGACCACCTGGCGCTGTACATCGGCGGTATGGGTGCGCGCGGCAAGAATTTCTACAACGATTACGCGTGCCGCCTCGGCTACGCGGAAGCCGCGCGTGTCATCCAGGACCTGTACCTTGCCGGACGCAAGGACGAAGCAATCGCCGCGGTGCCGGACCAGCTGGTGGACGAATGCGCGCTGGTGGGACCGGCGGCACATATCCGCGAACAGCTGCAGACCTGGAAGGCGGCCGGTGCGGCCGGAAACCTCGGCACCATGATCATCTCCACGCATGATGTGGAGGTTCTTCGCCTGGTCGCGCGCGAGGTGCTCTGACGCACATGGCTCCGCAGACGTGCGACGCGCCCATGCCGGGCGTGCCGGCACACTGCAACGAAGTCTCCCCGCGGCGCGGAGTGTGAAGCCCGTCGCGCGCCGGGCACGCAGCCGCCGTCCGGCGCGCCAGAAGCGCCCACCTGGCTGCTAAGCTTCCTGCATGCCGGCCCTGCACCCACGCATCCGGTGCGCGCGAATGGACGCGCGCGACAACGGCATACGGACTGCCTACAAGAACAACGCAGGAGTACTCAGCATGGGCGAACGGCTCGATTTGTCGCTGCACCCCTTCGATTCCTTCGATGATGCCGCCCAGGCCGTGCTGGACACGCTGCATTCACGTTTCGGCCTCGGAACGTGGATGGTCATTCGGGACCAGGGGGAGTCCGGCGTCGTACTGTCGGTCGACGGTCAGGGCTACGGCGTCGTGCCAGGGCAGGTATGTCACTGGCAGCGTGATCTCTCATCCCAGTTCGAGACGCAGCGGGCCATCGTCTGCATGGTCGATGCCTCGGACCGGCGGGTGGCGTCGCCGCTGATCGATTTCGCGCCGGTGCGTGCCTACATCGGCGCACCGCTCTATCTCGCCGATGGCGACCTCTTCGGAACGCTCTGTGCGATCGCGCCCGAAGCGCCGAGCCGCGACCTGAACAGTGAACTGCCGTTCGTCGAACTGTGTGCGCGTCTGCTCGCGTCCCTGCTGGAGCTGGAGTTGCGCGCGCAGCACGCGAACCGGCGGGCCGACCGGATCGAAGCGGAATCCAAGCTCGACCCGTTGACGGGACTGTTCAACCGCCGTGGCTGGGAGAAGCTGCTCGAACGCGAGGAAGCGCGGTGTCATCGTTACGGGAATTCCGGGGCCGTGGTCACCATCGATCTGGACGACCTGAAAATCGTCAACGATGCCGAAGGTCATGCCGCCGGGGACCGGCTGATTGGCGCGGCTGCGCGTTGCCTGTCCCAGGTCGTGCGCAGCACCGACGTAGTCGCCCGCCTCGGGGGCGATGAGTTCGGCCTGCTGCTGGTGGAAGCGCGCGCAACGGACGCTGAACGCCTGGTCGCCCGCCTGCGGACCCGGCTGGCGCAGGAACGCATCCACGCCTCAATCGGGTTCGCGGTACGCGATCCGATGGGGACCCTTTACGCGGCGCTGGCGTGCGCCGACGAGGCGATGTACGAGGAAAAGCGCCGTCACAAGCTCGGCGCGCAGCAGGTGCTGTCCTTCCCGCGTCAATCCTGAGCCTGCGTCTCGCTTGGCGGACGCGCCGGCGATGGCGTAGTCTGCCCGCGTCCGCGACGCAAAGGAGGAAATATGGCCTACACGCTGCTGGGTGCGAACGTTTCGCCGTTCGTGCGCAAGGTCCGCGCATTCATGGCGGAGAAGGGTATCGCCTGCGAACACCAGGCGGTGAGTCCGTTCAACCCGCCGGAAGGCTTCCGCGCGCTGAGCCCGCTCGGCAAGATCCCGGTGCTGCTCGATGACGATCGCCCGCTCGCCGATTCCTCGGTCATCTGCCTGTATCTCGAGAGGCGTCACCCGACGCCGGCGTTGTACCCGGCAGATCCCTACGAGCAGGCGCGTGCCCTGTGGTTCGAGGAGTACGTGGACGGTGGCCTGATGCCGGTGGCCGGGCCCCAGGTATTTCGGCCGCTGGTGCTTGCGCCGATCGTGATGAAGCAGCCCGTCACCGCGGAGATCAAGGCGAGTGTCCTCGAGATCGTCCGCACCGCGCTGTATCCCATGTGGGACTACCTGGAGAACGAACTCGGCGAGCGTACGTACTTTGTCGGCGGCGCGCTTTCGATCGCGGATATCGCCGTGGCGGCGGGACATGTGAATCTCCGGCATGCCGATGTCGAGCCTTCGTCCGGGACGTGGCCACGGCTCTCGGCATTCCTCTCACGCATGTACGCGCGGCCGACCTTCGCGGCACTGCTCGCGGAGGAGACCAAACCGTGGGATCAGCGCGAGGTGCTGCGCGCGATCTGAGCAGCACGCCTCACCGGGATCCCCAGGGAACCCGGTGAAACGTGCCGTGAACCGCGCGTCACGCGCGGTCTCCGGACTGTTGCGCGGGGAACGCGCGCACTACACTGCGCACCCATGCTTTCTTTCAACGACGTCACGTTGCGCCGGGGCGCGGACCCGCTGTTCTCCGGTGTCACCTTCACGATCCACGCGGGGCAGAAAGTCGGTCTGACGGGCGCCAACGGCGCCGGCAAATCCAGCCTGTTCGGTATCGTCCGCGGGGAGCTTGCCGTCGAGAAGGGCAGCGTGGCGCTGCCCTCGGGCATCGTGCTCGCGCATGTCGCGCAGGAAACGCCGGCGGATCCGCGTCCGGCGCTGGAATACGTACTGGACGGTGACGCCGAACTGCGGACGCTCCAGGCAGCGCTCGTGGATGCCGAGGCGCGCGGCGATGGCGCGCTCGGTGATCTGCACGCCCGGATGGCCACGATAGACGGCTATGCGGCCCCGGCCCGCGCCGCGCGGCTGCTGGTCGGGCTGGGGTTCGAAGCGGGCGCCGAGCGCGCGTCGGTGGCGAGCTTTTCGGGTGGCTGGCGCATGCGCCTGAACCTGGCGCGCGCGCTGATGTGCCGTTCCGATCTGCTGCTGCTCGACGAACCCACCAACCACCTGGATCTCGACGCCGTCATCTGGCTCGAGAGCTGGCTGCTGAGCTATGCCGGCACTTTGCTGCTGATCTCCCACGACCGTGATTTCCTGGACCGCGTTGTTGGCGTGATTGCGCACCTCGAGCACGGTGCGCTGCGGATGTACACGGGAAACTACAGTGACTTCGAGGCCGCGCGCAGCGCCCAGCTTGCCAGCCAGCAGGCGGCGTTCGAACGACAGCAGCGGGAAGTGGCGCACATGCAGGCGTTCGTCGCACGTTTCCGCTACAAGGCGAGCAAGGCGCGGCAGGCGCAGAGCCGCCTGAAGGCGCTCGAACGCCTTGAACGCATCGCCCCGGCGCACGCGGATTCGCCGTTCACGTTCGAGTTCCTGCCCCCCCGCAAACTGCCACGTCCCCTGGTGGCGCTCGAGGAGGCGCGTGCGGGCTACGGCGAGCGCTGTGTGCTCGAGCGGGTCCGGTTCACCGTGATGCCGGGGGATCGCATCGCGCTGCTGGGCGCGAACGGCGCCGGCAAGTCGACCTTGATCAAGCTGGTCGCCGGGCAGCTGGCGCCGCAAGGCGGCACGGTGCACCGTGCCAAGGATCTCGCGGTCGGCTATTTCGCGCAGCACCAGCTCGAGCAGCTGGACCCGGAGGCGTCCGCGCTCGCGCACCTCATCCGGCTGGAACCCCGTGCGCGCGAGCAGGACCTGCGTGATTTCCTGGGGGGCTTCAATTTCCGGGGCCCCATGGTGCAACGCGCCGTCGGGACGTTTTCCGGTGGGGAGAAGGCGCGGCTCGTACTCGCGCTCCTGCTGTTCACGCGGCCGAATCTCCTGTTGCTCGACGAACCGACCAACCACCTGGACCTCGAGATGCGTCATGCCCTCACCATGGCGATGCAGGCGTTCGAGGGCGCGCTCGTGGTCGTCGCGCACGACCGGCACCTGCTGCGCTCGACCACCGATACTTTCATGCTCGTGGACGGCGGCGAGGTCACTCCGTGGGCGGGAGACCTCGACGATTACGCGCAGTGGCTGGCGAGCGGGCGACGCGGTACCCGTGCGCTGGTGACCGGCGGGGACAGTGAATTCGAATCGGATGCCGACGCCGGTCGACCGACCGAGCGGGCTCGACGGCAGCAGGCCGCGCAGACACGTGAACGTCTGCGTCCGCTACGCAAGGCAGTCAAGGCCGCGGAGCTCGAACTGGAGAAGCTGCAGAGCGAACGTGACCGCCTCACGACACAACTCGCCGATCCGGGACTCTACGAACCCGCGGCGCGGGATTTCCTGAAGCAACTGCTGCGGGAGAAGTCGCTCATCGAGCAGCGTCATGCTGCCCTCGAGTCCCAGTGGCTCGAGGACAGCGTGGCGCTCGAGGACGCGGAACGATCCGAGGCGGCACGGTGACCCGCTTCGATCCGTGGCGCGCCTGCGGGTTCCTGCTGTGCGCCCAGCTGTTCTTCACATTGCTCGACGCGGGCGGCAAGGCGCTCGCCGACGACATGGGGATCCCGTTGCTGGCGCTCGTGCGACATGCCGGGCAGGTGCTCGTGATGGCCGTGCTGCTCGGTCCGCGGATGGGCCGTGATCTGTGGCAAACCGGGCATTGGCCGCTGCAGGTGGCACGGGGGATCGTGCTGGGCGCATTCACGCTGTGCTTTTTCTCCGCACTGCGACACCTTCCGCAGGCGGAAGCGACGGCCATCAACTTCATCGCGCCGTTCATCGTGATGCTGCTTGCCGGCCCCCTGCTCGGTGAGCAGGTAGGCGCCGGTGCGTGGATCGGTGCGACGGTCGGTTTCGCAGGGATGCTGCTGATCGTTCGACCAGGACACGCGCTCGAGCCGCTCGGCGTGACCTTTGCGCTTCTGACCGTGGTATGCAACGTGGCGTTCCAGCTGCTGACCCGCCGCCTGGCGTCGCTGGAGCGCGCGGTGCCCACAATATTCGTGTCAGCGCTGGTGGGCGTCATACTCTCGGCTGCGATGCTGCCGTGGCAGGACCGCTGGGGCGGGTGGCCAGGTGCGCTGACACCAGGGGAGATCGGGCTGTTATGCGTGCTGGGGTCAATCGGCGCCGTCAGCCAGTGGCTGTTCATTCGCGCGTACTATTGGTCGAGCGCCTCGTTCATCGCGCCGCTGGTATATCTCCAGATGGCTTGGGCAGTTGGTTCGGGATGGATGTTCTTCGGACAGTTCCCGGACGGGGTGACACTCGCGGGCATGGGCATCATCCTCGCGGGCGGCGCCATCGCCGTATGGGCCCGTCCGCGGTGGACGTTGAAGGAGGGGAACGCATGATCGGACGCCGGATTCAGTATGTGCTGTTCGTCCTGGGTGGTGCGCTCGCGGGCGCGGGACAGGCCGCTGACCTGTTCGAGCCGCTGCCGGCTGTCGAGTGGTCGCACGGGCATGCCGCGCATCTGCTGGAGCGCGCGGGTTTTGGCGGCACACCGGAGGAGATCGGGGCACTCGCCGCGCTCGGACCGGATGCCGCGGTCCGCCGGCTGGTGTACTTCGACGGGGTTCCCTCGTCCGATCTGCCGCCGTTCGAGCACTCGGACATTTTCGAGCCGGGGCTCGACCCGTTCACGCCGAGCCGGCCCGCGACCACCGAACTCGCGTCGAGGACTGGACGTGCGCTCGGGGTAGATGCCAAGCCTGCCGGCAACCGTCGACTGCAGCCCATCGTCGACCGCTTTTTCTACTGGTTGCGTGCGAGCCGCCTGGAAACCGACCGCGTGGCGTACTGGTGGGCGCACCGGATGCTGAACTCGTCCCGACCACTGCAGGAGAAAATGGCGTTGTTCTGGCACGGACACTTCGCCACCAACGAAGAAAAGGTCCGCGACTATCGCAAGATGCTGCAGCAGGTCGAACTTTTCCAGCGCGAAGGCCTTGGAAATTTCCGGACCCTGCTGACCGATGTTGCGCGCGGGCCGGCGATGCTGGCGTTCCTCGACGCCGGTGTCAACGTGAAAGGTGCGCCGAACGAGAATTTCGCCCGTGAGATCATGGAGCTGTTCACGCTGGGCGTCGGCCATTACGGCGAGGCAGATATCCGCGAAGCCGCGCGCGCATTCACAGGATGGAATTTTCGGGGACTGGACTACCATTTCAATGCTGACCAGCACGACGCTGGCAGCAAGACCGTGCTCGGCCGCACCGGGCCGTTCGGCGGTGAGGAGGTGATCGATATCATCCTCGCCGAGCCGGCGGCCGCCGAGTTCATCGCCGCCAAGATCTACCGGTACTTCGTCCGTGAGGATCTCGCCCCGGCCGATGCGACGCGCCTCGGCGAGCAGCTGCGTGCAGTGGATTACGAGATTGCGCCTTTTCTCGCGCAGCTGTTCCGCTCGCGGGATTTCTACGCGCCAGCTTCAATTGCGACGCGGATCAGAAGCCCGGTAGAACTGGTGATCTCGACCTACCGGAAACTCGGGCTCACGCGCGTGCCGGGTGTGCCTGACCTGAATGAAACCTGCGAAGCACTCGGCCAGCGGCTGCTGCATCCACCGACTGTCGCCGGGTGGGCATACGGGCGCAGCTGGATTACCCCTGGGCTGCTGCTCGCGCGCGGTAATTTCGCACTGGATGTCCTGTTCCCCGATATCAATTTCATCCCGCATGATCGCTACCCGGAGTACGCGGCCGGCGACGAGATCCGGACGGTGCATGCACGAATCCGTGCCGGGCTCGATATCAGCTCGGCGACGCGGCCCTCCGCGGCGGAGGGCGGCATGGAGACCGTTGCGATGTCGAATGCGAGTGTCGACCAGGACGAAGATTTCAATACACGGTACGCGAGCTATCGCGGCTGGCAGAAGGCAATCGAACGTGTGACTCCGATACCGCGCCACGCAGCCCGCCTCGACCTGGCGTCCGAGGTGCTGGCGCGCGGACTCGCGACCCCCGAAGCGGTGGTCGACTATTACGTCGCGCGATTCCTCGCGGTTCCGCTCGACGCGGTGTCGCGCGACGCGCTCGTGTCGTTTCTCGCGGAGGAACTCGGCACCCGGGACATTACGGCGGCGGCGACCTACCTCGAGGACCCGCTGCGCAAGCTCCTGCATCTTATCCTGAGCCGACCCGAATACCAGCTGGGCTGACCACGAACCTGGCACGACCGCAGCCGCCCGCGAGGAGCTTCCCATGACACCGATTGCACGCCGAAGAATTCTCCAGCAGCTGCTTGCCGGAGGCACGTTGGGAGCGCTGGGTCTCGCCGGCAGTTTCGGGCGGGCCGTCGCGGCGGGCACGCACGACGATCGCATCCTCGTCGTATTCGAGTTGTCCGGGGGAAATGACGGGCTCAATACAGTTGTACCGTATCGCAACGACCACTACTACCGGTGGCGTCCGCGGCTGGGCATCCCGGCGACGAAGCTGCTGAAGATCGACGACGACTGGGGGCTGAATCCGGGCATGATGGGATTCAAGCGCCTGTGGGAGGCCGGCCAGCTGGCGATCGTGCACGGCTGCGGCTACGCCTCGCCCTCCTTCTCGCATTTCACGTCGATGGCGTACTGGCACACCGCCGCGCCGAACAGCGGCGACGAATACGGATGGGTAGGGCGCCTTGGCGATACACTCGCGCCGGAGCCGCGACCAGGATTCATCGTCAACGTGGACGTCGCGCAGTCTCTCGCGGTCAGGAGCCGTGTGCATACGCCCGTGGTGTTCGACGAACCCGCGGCGTTCCAGCGGGCGGGTTTCCACGAGACGCGCGCGCTGCTCGATACCGTGAGCGAGGACCCTACGCGGAATCCGACGCTGGCCTACCTGAATGACGTCGCCGTCGGGGCCCGTCACGCATCCGCCCAGGTCCGCGCGGCGTGGAGCGCGTACCGTCCTCGCGTGGACTACGGCATCGTACCGCTGCAACTGCCCAAGGTGGCCGCGTGCATTGCCGCGGGATTGCCCGCGCGCCTGTACTACGTCGCGTTCCGCAACAACGCATTCGATACCCACGTCCAGCAGGCCGATCTGCACCAGCGCCTGCTGACCTACGCCGCGGATGCGCTGCATGGGTTCGTCGCGGACCTGGAACGGCTTGGAATCGCTGACCGCGTGACGATTCTCGCGTTTTCGGAATTCGGTCGTCGCGTGCCGGAGAACGCAAACCAGGGAACCGATCACGGGACCGCCAACGTGATGTTCGTGCTGGGAAAGCCCGTCAAGGGCGGGCATTATGGTGACGCACCGGCGCTCGATGCGCTGGACGAAGGGGACAACCTTCGCCACACCACCGATTTCCGGCGCGTCTACGCGAGCGTGATCGACGGCTGGCTGAAGCCGGGTGCCGCACGAAGCGTGCTGAAAGGCGAGTTCACGCCGTTCCCGCTGGTCGGTTGAGTTGCCGCCGACCGCTCACCAGCCGCGCGCGGCGCTCACCAGCGAAATATTCACTGCGCCGTCCGCGCCGGTTGCGAGCACAGTGGACTTGCCGCGCACAGCCTGTCCGAACAGGGCCACTTCGCCGCCATAGGTATCGACGGGTTCGATCTCCTCGGTCGTCGGCTCTTTGCCCTTGTAGCCGATCTCGAGTTCACCGGGCGCACCGAACACGCCGCCACGAAGCAAGCAGTACCCGCGCGTCCCGTATACCTCCACGCGTGATGGTCCACCGGCCGCCCCCGTGCACGCGGTGATGCTGCCTACGGCGCCATTGCGGAACAGCACCTGCACTGCGGCGTGGTCGTCCGTCGCGAGCTGCCAGCAGCGACTGGTCAGGTGTCCCTGGGCCGCGCGCGGCGCGGCGTGCATAACCCAGCAGAGGATGTCGAGCAGGTGAGTCCCGACGTCCCCGATCGCCCAGCCGCCGCTGCGCTTCTTGTTCTGCCGCCACGTCGGCGGCGCGCTCGGGTACGGGTAGTACACCTGCACGCGCGCCTCGAGAAGGTCGCCGAGTTTTCCGCCGGCGGTGAGCCTGGCGATTTTCTGGAGCGCGGGGTGGGAGCGATTGTTGAATCCGATATGCAGCACGCGGTTCGCCGATGCGGCGGCCTTCACCATCGCGCGGCAATCGGCCGGACTGACCGCCATCGGTTTCTCGCAGAGCACGTGCTTGCCGGCGCGGAGGGCCGCAACGGCCTGTGCGCGGTGCATGTCCGGGGGGCTTGCCACCCACACAGCGTCGAGCCCCGGATGCGCAAGGAATCCCGTCAGATCGGCATACCCGGCTGCGCATCCGTGCCGTTCGGCGTATGCCGCACTGCCTTTGGCCGTGGATCCGAGCACGGCGACGAGCGCGTGTCCCGGGGTGCGGGTCACGGCCGGTCCAAACGTGTGATCGGCCCACCCGGATGAACCGATGATGCCCCATTTCACTGTCGCCATCCTGTGTCCTCTTGGTCGGAAGTCGTGACACCCGATGGTCAGTCGCCCGAGTGACCTTGTCAATCACAGGCTTAGCGCCGTCAGCTCGTGCAGTAGTCGAGCCGAAAACACGCCCGGTGAAAGTGCGGTCCGGATCGTGCCGACAGTATTGCGAAGCATTCTCATTTCAAGCAGAATTGCCGCGAACGGGAATGCCTCTCATTCGAGCCACAGGAACCCGAGATTGTTCGGGAGGGTCACGCCGATGTACGTCTGCCTCTGTCACGCCATCACCGAGCACCAGCTCCGGGACTCAGCGGCCACCGGCGCCTGCTTCGAAGAAATCTCGGCGCAACTTGGCGTCGCGACCTGCTGCGGGCAGTGCCGCGATCACGCCGAAACCGTGATCGCGGAATGTCGCGGTACGGCACTCTGTGAGTTTTCGCGCGGCGCTTCTGCTACGCTCCCCGCTTGAGGCGATCCCCCGCGGGGTTCGCCCCGACAAGGCCTTAAGTGAGGGGACCCCATGCAAGGTGACAAGCAGGTCATCGCATTGCTCAACGCCCAGCTGAAGAACGAACTCACCGCGATCAACCAGTACTTCCTGCACGCGCGGATGCTCGACAACTGGGGCTTGGGCAAGCTCGGAAAAATCGAATACCAGGAATCGATCGGCGAAATGAAGCATGCCGATGAACTGGTCAAACGCATCCTGACGCTCGACGGCCTGCCCAACCTGCAGGACCTCGGCAAACTGATGATCGGGCAGGACGTCCCGGAGATCCTCGCGAGCGATCTGAAGGTCGAGCTCGCATCGCAGGCCAAGGTCAAGGAGGCGATCGCCGCGTGCGAGCAGGCGGCGGATTACGTATCGCGGGAGCTTTTCCAGGAGATCCTCGCGGACACGGAGGAACACATCGACTTCCTCGAGACCCAGCTCGAACTCATCTCCAGGGTCGGCGTGCAGAACTACCTGCAATCCCAGATGGACGCGCGCGACTGAGCGTCGCGGCGCGGCGCAATCTCATCGACGATGCGCGGGTCGCCCCGCCGCATGTCACGAGGACCACGTCATGAAGAAATCGAGCGGAATCGGCGTCGGGATCTTCCAGGTGCTCGGGGACGTCCCTAGTGGGGATCCGGCCATCGTGGCGAAGCGGGCGGAAGACCTGGGGTTCGCGTCCTACTGGCTGCCGGAGCACGGGATCATTCCGCAGGGTTCAATCGACGTCTACCCGGGCAAACGCGCCGATGAACCGGCGCCGGACTACATCGTGAAACTGCCCGACCCGCTGATTGGCCTGAGCCGCGCGTCGGCGACCACCCGCGAAATCCGGCTGGGCACGGGCGTCGCGCTGGTGCCGGAACGCAACCCGCTCCTGGCGGCGATCGAGATTGCCTCGCTGGATCATTACTCGGGCGGCCGCTTCGTGTACGGAATCGGGGCCGGCTGGAATGAACCCGAATGCACCGTGATGGGCGGCGATTTCGCGCACCGCTGGACGCAGACCAGGGAAGCCATCCAGGTCATGAAGAAGCTCTGGACCGGCGAATACGTCGAACACCAGGGCAGGTATTTCAATTTCCCTCCGTCGGTTTGCCTGCCCCGGCCGGTGCAACGCCCGCATCCCCCGATCCTGCTCGGCAGCATCGGATCTCCCAATGTCTTCCGCCGGGTGGTCGAATGGGGAGACGGTTGGCTGCCGTTCGTGACGGATCCCCGGGAAATCGCGGCGGGCAAGGCTGAAATCGCGAAGTACGCACAGGCCGCGAACAGAAACCCGGCCGCACTTGAGATCATCGCGTTCTGCGCGCCGCGCATGTTCCATTCCGCGAAGGACGTGAAAGCGCTCGCCGAGGCCGGGGCCGACAGCGTCGTGCTGTGGCTCAAGGATGGTACGCAGGCGGATACGCTCGCACAGCTCGACGCGCTTGCGCAGGAGCTGTTCTGAGCCGTGCTGCCGCGGCGTTACCCGTAGCGATTCATCACCGTCTCCGCGAAGCAGCGCATCTGCCCGACGGGATCGTCCGTCACCTGGAATGCGAAGTGCGAGAGACCCTCGGCTTCGAGTGCCTTGATCCGCGCGATGATGTCATCCGGTTCGCCGATCATCGCCGCCACCTCGGCGATCTCCGGGACGAGATACGCCTGCTCCTCGGGACGCGTGTAGACCAGGTGTCCCTCGTGCAGGATCAGGTGCCGGCGGTCAGCCGGCAGCGAATCCACGTAGCTCCGGTAGCGATCGACGAGGCTGCCAATGGACGCATCCCCGGCGAGCAGCTTGTCATCCCATTCGCACATCACGTGCAGCAGGTTCGTGATGAACGGACCAAGGCTTGTGAGCACCCGGGAACTGGCCGACGTTTCTCCAGGGCGCAATACGGCCAGCGGAAAGATTGCCTTGGTCGGAATCCCGGCGGGATCACGTCCCGCCTCGCGGGCGCCGCGTGCGAGCGTCTCGCGCGCACTCCGCAGGGCAGCCGGGGTTATATTCCACGTGAGATGCGCGTCGCACTCGGCGCCGCAATACGCCAACGTCTGCGGTCCGAAGGCGGACAGGGTGAGCGGAATCGCATGCGACAGGTCGATGAATCCGTGTGCGCGGTGCAGGAGCTGGACGAGGTGTGTCTCACCCTCGGCACTCATCGGCACGGTTTCGCCCCGCAACAGCGCCTGTATCAGACGAATCTCACGCTTCATCCGCGCGAGCGGCACCGGCCTCAGGCCCATCGTGAGGCGCGCGGTATTGCCGTTGCCGACGCCGAGTTCCACGCGCCCGGGCGCGAGCTGGGCGACGGTGGCGATGGAGTGGGCGATCACCGGGGCCATCCGCGTGGTGGGGACGGCGACGCCCGTCGCCAGGCGGATGCGGCGCGTCGCACGTGCCGCAACCGCCATCGTCGCGTACACGTCCGAGTAGATCATCTGGGAGTCGAAAAACCAAGCCTGGTCGTAGCCGAGCGATTCGGCCAGCGCCACCAGGTCGTCGTCTCCGACACGCGATGTGAAAGCGACGCCGAACTCCATGAGGTTCTCCGTGTGCTTGTTGCGTGCTATGGCGGAGAGTATAAGCGGAGCAGGCACCGAGACGCGCGGAGCAGCGGAGGACTGATATGCAATGTTCGGGGATCAAGGTCGCGGTGATCGGGGGATCGATCACCGGTTGCACGGCAGCCATCGAACTTTCCCGAATCGGTTGCGATGTGACGCTCTACGAGCGCAGCGGGGAGGAACTCAAGGAACGCGGTGCCGGGATCGGCGTTCCACCGTCAGTAATCGAAGCCTATGTCGATCGGCAGCTCATCGGCGCGGATGTTCCGTATTTCAACGCACGCAATTTCGTGCGTCGGTGGCGGACATCGGATGAACCCCGTTTCGGCAGGCTCGCATGGGAGCAGCCTACCAGCCTCGTGCTGCTGAACTGGGGAATGCTTTACCGCAACCTGCGCGAGCGTGTCCCGGCGGGTGTCTATCGCACCGGTCACCGGGTAATCGGACTGGACCTCGCGGCAGACCACGTGACGCTCACGCTCGCCGGGCATGGACTGCATGCGTTCGACCTGGTGGTGTGCGCGGACGGCTACGCGTCGCTCGGTCGCCGCACACTGTTTCCCGAGGTGGACGTGGGCTACGCGGGCTACGTGTTGTGGCGGGGCGTCCTGCCGGAAGCCGCGCTTGCGGAGTCGGCGCCACTCGAGTCGGGCATCCATGCGCTCGGTTACCCGGGCGGACACGGGGTGTTCTACCTGGTGCCGGGACCGGACGGCTCGACACAACGGGGCGCCCGGCTGGTCAACTGGGGCATGTACGTGCCGGTCGCGGACCTCGCGGCGTTCATGGTGGATCGGGAAGGACGTCCCCACGAGGGGTCTTTGCCGCCGGGCGCGATGCCGCATGCCACCGAGCGGGAGCTGAAGGCGGCGGCGCTCGCGCGCCTGCCCGGGTTTTACTCGGACATCGTCGCGGCCACTCAGGGGACATACGTTTACGCGATCTACGACTGCGAGGTGCCGGCCTACCGTCGCGGGCGGCTCTGTCTCGCCGGTGATGCCGGGGCCTTCGCGCGGCCACATACCGGCGCGGGCGCGCTCAAGGGCGTCACGGATGCGATTGCGCTCAGCACCGCGCTGACTTCGCAGCCGGATATGGAGACCGCACTCCGCGAATGGAACGTGACGCAGACGGAGCATGGCAACCGCATGGTCAGGTTCGGCAATCAGCTCGGGCGTGCGCTGGTGCAGGAAATCCCTGATTGGTCGGCGATGTCGGCGTCGGAAATGGAGCGCTGGTTCACATCGATCGTGACCGTCGACAACGAGGTCTTCGAAGCGAACCGGCGCCGCGCGTGACGTACCCCGGCGCGCGCAAATTCAGAGAGGGCCCTTGCGTACCGGGTTCTTGCCGTCCCACCCCATTGCAGCGTTCTCCACCATCAGGAAGAGATCCTTGAACACGCTCGAGTTATCCCACAGCTCCGTGTAATGGCCGATGGTCGAAACCGTGTCGAAATAGGTGAGTGGCGCGCCGCCGACGGTGCATTCGAACGCGGCGACATGACCACGGCGCCCATACTCCGCGCAGGTCGCCGCATAGTCTTCGGGCATCAGCCCGAAGTGATGCACGCCCACCCTTCCCGCGTCGAGGAACTCCTTGTACACGGAAGGTTCGTCGTTGTGCTGGTAAATGAGTTCGATCTGCAGGGCGCCGCTGTTGCCGAGCGCCAGCGTGACATCCACGTTCGACGGCTTGCCGAGATACTTCTGATCGAGCAGCGGGCAATGCTCGAACACGAAGAACGGGCCGACCTTGAGCACGTCCACCCAGTACTTGAGCGCGGCATCCAGGTCGCGCACGACATAGGCGAGCTGTCTGACGGTATGCAGCGGCTGGGACATCGCATCCTCCCTCCAGTTTCCGGAACGTGTCCGTGACACTACCCGGAATGCTGTGCACAGGCTAGTGTGTCCGGGACTGTCCAACTGGTTGGAGCGGCAATGACGAACAGCGCAAATCCGGCCCGCGCCGGCTGGCATTTCGAGGCCGACCTGCGGCTCCCGTCGTGGTGGGTCGTGGCGTTCAACGACGCTACCGACAGCGGCAACCCGATGCATGACGACACGATCGCGCGCCGCCTCGGGTTTTCCGGAGGTCTGGTGCCGGGTGTGACGCTGTACGGGTACCTGACGCGACCGCTGATCGCCGTTCTCGGCGCGTCGTTCCTGCGGACGGGCCGCTTCGAGGTGCGGTTTCGACGGCCGGTGTACGAGGGTGAGCGGGTGTCGACCCACGTGCGCGTGACCTCAGCGGACGCGCAGGGCGTGGTATTCGAACTCGAGCTTCGCAATCCCGCGAACGAGATCTGCGTGACGGGTCACGCGCGTTATCCTGCACCCGACCGCGTCTTCCCCGAGGTTCCCGCGGCGACGCCATTGCCCGCATCGCGCCGACCGGCAACTCCGGAGGAACTGCGGGCGCGGCCGCAGCTCGGCACGCTGCAGGAATGCTTCACGCACGAGGCGAGCTCGGCTTTCGTCGCAACGATGGGGGATGACCTCGCCCTCTACCATGAGTGCGTGCACCCGGCCTGGTTGTTGCGCCAGGCAAACCTGGTCGTTGACCGCAACATTGCGGTGGGGCCGTGGATTCACGTGGCCAGCGAGATCGAGCATTTCGACGTGGTACCGCTCGACACCCCGTTCACGGTCAGCGCGCGCGTGGTCCAGCTGTATGCGCACAAGGGCAATGACTACTTCGATCTCGACGTTGTCTTCGCCACATCGAAGCCCGTGATGCGGGTGTTGCACAAGGCCATCTACCGGATGGCGGACGGCTCCTGACCACAGGGCGCCGCCCGGCGGCGGCGCCCCGCGGGGCCACTCAGCGCATGGCGCGGAACGCCGTGCGTACCTCGTTGACGAACAGGGCGGGCTGTTCGAATGCCGCGAAGTGACCGCCCTTGTCCAGCGCGTTGTAGTGGACGAGCTTCCTGAAGCGAGTTTCCGCCCAGCGCCGCGACAGGCGGAAGATTTCGTGGGGGTAGATGCTGACCCCGGACGGTACGTGGATTGGGGCTTTCGGCTTCGTGAGCACGGAGAAGTTCTCCCAGTACATGCGCGCCGAGGAAGCCGCCGAGGCCGGCAGCCAGTACATCATGACGTTGTCGAGCAGTTCGTCGCGGGTCAGCACGTTCTCGGGATGGCCGTTGCAGTCCGTCCATGCCCAGAACTTCTCCAGGATCCACGCCGCCTGGCCGACCGCCGAATCGGTGAGCGCGTAGCCGATCGTCTGTGGACGGGTGCTCTGTTCCTTTGAATAGCCCGAATCCCAATCCCAGTAGTGCTGAAACCCGGCCAGCGCGCTTTTCTCGAAGTCGGTCGGGTTCTCCAGCATGTCCGGCGTCAGGTCGACCAGCGGCATGTTGGAATGAATGCCGGCGCAGTGCGCGGCTTCCGTCATGCCGATGTTCATCGTGACGGCGGATCCCCAGTCCCCGCCTTGTGCAAAGTACTGGTCGTAGCCAAGCCGCAGCATCAGGGTGGTCCACGCGCGGCCGATGCGTTCCAGTGTCCAACCGGGTGCCGTGGGCTTGCCCGACCACCCGAACCCGGGAAGCGTGGGGCACACCACGTGGAAGGCGTCGGCCGGGTTGCCGCCGTGCGCCGGAGGATCGGCCAGCGGTCCGATCACCTTGAGGAACTCGATGACCGAACCGGGCCAGCCGTGGGTCATGACGAGTGGGCGTGCCTGTGTGTGCGGCGAACGTACGTGCAGGAACTGGATGTCGAGACCGTCGATCTCGGTGATGAATTGTGGCAGCGCATTCAGTGCAGCTTCACAGCGCCGCCAGTCGTATCGCGTGCGCCAGTATTCGCACACCTCCCGCGTGTAGGCGAGCGGGATACCCTGGCTCCAGTCGGGCGGTGTTTCCCGTTCCGGCCACCGCGCCTGTGCCAGGCGTTGCCTCAGGTCATCCAGGACGGCTTCGGGAACGGCGAATTTGAACGGTCGGATGTCGGTACTCATCGATCTGCTCCTGTTCAGGCGAGAGAGGCGAGGGCTTCGAGCGCGGCCCAGTCCGGACCGGGTGCGCCATCGACCCGGAGCGGCTGGATGACGACCTGGTCCGCGCCCCGGTCGAAGTATTGCTGGAGCCGAGACTTGATCTGCGCCGCGTCTCCCCAGTAGACCATCGCTTCCATCAGGCGGTCGCTGCCGCCATTCTGCAGGTCGCTTTCGTCGAAACCGAGTCGGAACCAGTTCCTGTAGTAATTGGGCAGCGGCAGATAGACCGAGAGTGCCGCCCGCGCCACTTTGCGCGCAGTCACAGGGTCACTGCATAAGCAGACCTTCTGCTCGCAGATCACCGCCGACGCCGGGCCCATCACGGCGCGCGAGAGCGCCACCTGGTCCGGCGTGATGTTGTACGGAAACGAACCCAGCGTGCGCTCAGCCGCCAGCCGCGACATCTGCGGCCCAAGCGCGGCCAGGACGACCTGCTTCGCGGCGGGTGCGCTGCCGGTCGCTGCCCATGTCCGTTCCATCCCGTCGAGGTAGGCGCGCATGGTCGCAACGGGTTTCTGGTACTCGTGGCCGCGAAGGTCGGAAACCAGCGGCGCATGGGACACGCCGAGGCCGAGAACGAAGCGGTTGCCATGGAACGCGTTCAAGCTGTTGTGGCCCATCGCCGCCGCCGCGGGATCTCGCGCATAAATATTGGCGATACCACTGCCGACGATGAGCTTCTGGCTGTGACTCAGGAGAAATCCGCCAATTGCGAAAGCCTCGTAGTTGTACGCCTCGGGGTACCACAAGGTGGAATATCCCAGCGCCTCGAGTCTCGTCGCGAGTTCCGCGAGTTCCTGCGGACTCATCGTGTCTGTGAAAGTGAACACGCCCAGTTTTCCGAATCTCATCCCCAGTGCTCCTGTAAGTGACCGCGCGATCGACGCGTCCTGCGCAGGACTGATGCGCATTTCCGGGACGCGTCGAGCGCCGAGTATGCGACGGGCCACTTCGCGGGTCCACCGGGTTGGGCATCCTGATCCCGTGGGCTCTGATTGTCAGTCTTCACGGGCTCGGTTACTGTCCCGGTTCCTGTTCCACCTGCCAGGAGTCTTCCGATGACGACCTTGCCGACCGGCTGTCCGACCGAGGCGTTTGCGGCGCTCGACTACCTCAAGACCCGCGCCGCACTGTCCGTCGATGACATGAAAATCCTTGCGATGATCGAAACCTACGGTGAAGTGTTCTACGAAGTGCTCGCGCGGGGTGTCGAGCACGAGGAAGCCAGGAAGCTGTTGCTGCGCAACGGGGCCGAGGAACGCGGTCACGCGCATCGCCTCCTCAAGGCCATTGGTCTGAAAGGCGGCACCTTCGATCTCCCGTCCAACGCCGAGAATCCGTTCAATCCGTTCGCCCTTGACCATGTTCCGGCCAATGCGGAGCTCTTTGGGATGCTGCAGCAAGCGGAGGTCGACGGCGATCTCCAGTACCAGGCATGGGCGGATGCGGAACCGAACGACGAGGTGGCGCAGCTTCTGCGGCTGAACGGCCGGGAGGAAACACGGCATTTCGAACGCGTCGCGGAAGTGAAGAAGCTGCTCGCGCTGGCGTAGACACCATGCAAGACACGACCATTCCCGAAGGATCCCCGGCATGAAACTGGACAAACCCCGCATTCCGCCGCTGCCCGAAGCCGAATGGAACGAGACGGCCCGTCACACGCTGCGGGAAGTCAAGGTCGGGACCGGCGCGGTACCGAACATCTTCCGCACGCTTGCGAACCACCCGGACCTGATGAAGCGCTGGCTGGTATTCGGCAACCACGTGCTGTTCAAATCCACTGTGCCTGCACGCGAACGCGAACTCGTGATCCTGCGCATCGGATGGTTGTGCGAAGCCGAGTACGAGTGGGCCCAGCACGTGCGTATCGGGCGCGAGTGCGGTTTGACCGATGCGGAGATTGGCCTGATCAAGGTCGGTCCCGCGGCGGCGGGGTGGAGCGAGCAGGATGTCCTGTTGCTGAAGGCCACCGACGAGCTCTACAAGGAGGCCTGCATCTCGGATCCGACGTGGGCGGGACTCTGCCGCTTCTTCGATACCCGTCAGCTGATGGACCTCGTGTTCGCGATCGGCCAGTACAACCTCGTCTCGATGGTGCTCAACACCTTCGGCGTACAGCTCGACGACGATCTCGACACGTCGTTCGCGAATACCTGATCCCGGTCTCGTCCCGCCGCGGGAGTCGCGCCCCGACGGCACCGGCGCCCGTCAACGCTCGAACACGCCTTGTTCGAGTGCCAGCCGGACGAGATCCGGGGTGCTGACCACCCCGAGCTTTTCCCGGATGCGGCCGATCGCGTTCGACGCGGACTTGGCGGTGATCGACAAGGTTTCGCCAATCTGCGCGGCGGTCCGGCCGTGCACCAGCAGGCGAAAGATTTCGAACTCGCGCGAGGTCAGGGCCTGCAGCGGGTTCTCCTGCATCAGCAGGCCCGACATGGCGAGCGCCTGCGCGACGTCATGGCTGATATGCCGCCCCCCCAGGACGGTCGTGCGCACGGCAGTGACGAGCTCATCAGGTGAACTCGTCTTCGTGACATAGCCGAGCGCCCCGGCGCGCAGCGCGCGAGAAGCGAACAGCGGCTCATCATGCATCGAGAACACCACGATGCGGGCGGCGGTGTCACGCGCGACGATACGTCGAATGGTATCGAGGCCGCTGATCCGATCCATCGACAGGTCCATGATCACCAGGTCGGGCGCGCATTCGACGTAGCGGCGGTACGCCTCATCGCCGTCGGCCGCTTCCCATATGCGCACCACACCGGCCCGTTCGAGCATGTCGCGGCAGCCCTTGCGGACGATCGAATGATCGTCGACGAGGAGCACGGAAATGTCGGGGTAATGCGCCATGGAGGTGGTTGATCGAAGAGCCGGCGCGCGCGTCGAGCGGTTGCTGGCGGTCGCCGTGAGCATGCCGGGACTGGCATGATAGCGGATGTCATGCTGAATCGCGTCTCCCTGAAGCTTCGCATCGTGGCCCTGGCGACCGGGACGATCGCCTTCGCGCTGTTCGCCGGCGGCGTGGTCCTGATGCACAACGCAAGGGAGGCGATCGCGTCCGAGACGCGCTCGGCTGCGCGGTTTGCCCAGTCGCTGTTCACCACCGCAATGCAATCGCGACATCAGCCATCGGAGACGGAATTGCACGCGATGTGCGCCGCGCTGGACGCGATGCGCCATGTTCGCGTGGGTCTCGTCCGCGACCCCGCCGCACTCATCGCGCCGCTAGGAACCCGCGAGGACGTCCATCCCTGGCTGCTGCGATTGCTCGCGCCCGCGGACCCCGTACGTGTTTTCATTCCGCTTGGGCGGGAGGGTCGTGGCGTCGCGATCGCCGGAGATCCGTTCGATGAGTTGCGCGAGATCCAGGACGACTTCCGGGTGGCGAGCGGGTTCGTCGCAGGGGGGGCGTTATGCCTGCTGATTCTCGTGTACGGCGTGATGCGTGTGGGGCTTCAGCCGCTCTCGCGGTTGCTCGTGGCGTTTGATCAGCTGACTCGCGGAGACTTCGGGTACCGCGTCGATGAGCGTGCGGTGCCCGAACTGCGGCGGATCCATCGCGCGTTCAATCTCGTCGCGGGTGAACTCGAACGGATGGTGGACGACAACCGGCAGCTGACAGGCGCGCTGATGAAGGTCCAGGAAACGGAGCGCAAAGCGCTGGCGCACGATCTGCACGACGAGATGGCGCCGCACCTGTTCAGCATCCGCGTCGCTACCTCGGGCGCGCGTGCGCTCGCCGATGCGCCTCCGGTCGGCGCGCGACTCGACGAGATCGAGACCGCGGTGGTGCACCTGCAGACGCAGGTTCGGCGCATGCTGACACGTCTGCGTCCCCACGCGCTCGAAGCCATGGGATTTGAGAACGCGGTCAACGAACTGGTGGACTCGTGGCGTCGGCGACTTCCCGACGTCGTGTGGGCGGCGTCGCTCGCGGCGCTTCCGGAGGATGTCGACGAAGACCTGCTGACGAACCTGTACCTCGTCATCCAGGAATGCCTGACCAACGCGGCGCGTCACGCCGACGCACGGCACGTGAGTCTCGGTGTGACGCTGGTCGACGGGCGCGTCCGGGCATGCATCGAGGACGATGGCGCCGGGTTCGCCGTCGGGACGGCCCGCGGTTACGGCATTCTCGGGATGCGCGAGCGCGTACGTCGATTCGACGGTCAGCTCGACATTGCGTCCGGGCCCACCGGTACGCGGGTGACCGCGGAATTTGCGCTGCGCGAGGCGGCCGATCGACAGTCCGTTCAATCGGGACGGGGCTGACCCGGTGGGACGTGCATCGCGGCGGCCGGCCCTGCGCGGCCCGGGTCTGCCGGGCTTGCGGTTGAATCTCCGAAATCCAGCCCGAGTCGGCTGCACAGCGCTCGCGCAAGCGGTGCCAGCCAGTACAGGCACAGCCCGACGAACAGCGCGCCACTCCAGATGACGAGCACGTACTCGGCAATCGCCAGGACGAACCAGCGGTGCGGACTCTCCATGGGAACGACTATGCCGTCCCCCGGGACGCGCGAGGAGGGGCGATGACCCCTGCGAGGACGGGATTAATTCCGGCGTGGCGCCGGTGATGATCGGGACCGCGCAAGCCCCGGCGGCGCCGTCTCAGACGATGCCGTGGAAGGGTTCCACTTCAACCCAGCTCCCTGCTTCCACGCGCCCGGTTTCCATCGCGAGCACGATGAAACAGTTCGCCTGTACCATCGAGCTCAGAATGCCGCTGCCCTGGTCTCCCGTTGCCGAGACTTCGTACTCACCGGCGCCGCTGCAGGTCAACATGCCACGCTGAAACTCCACCCGCCCTGGGCGCTTCTTCAGCGCCGCAGTCGTCCGCGCGCGCATCCTGGCGTGCGGCTCGGGGCGCGCGCCCATGAGTCGGAGCAGTGCAGGCTGCACGAACTGGTAGAACGTGACCATGACAGAAACGGGATTGCCGGGCAGTCCGAAGAACAGCGCCGTACCCAGGTCGCCGAACGCGAGCGGTCGACCGGGCTTCATTGCAACTTTCCAGAAATGCACTTCGCCGAGCCGGGTCAGGATGTCCTTGGTATAGTCGGCTTCGCCCACTGACACGCCCCCCGACGTGATCACGACGTCCGCCATGCCGGACGCCCGCGCGAACGCATCGGACAGCGCCTGCGGGTCATCGCGGACCACGCCGAGATCGAGCGCCTCCACCCCGAGCCGCGTCAGCATGCCGTACAGCGTGTAGCGGTTGCTGTCGTAGACGTCCCCGGGACCGAGTGTCTCGCCGACGGAGCGAAGCTCATCCCCGGTGGAAAAGAACGCGACACGCGGGCGTCGGAACACGCCAACTTCGCCGACGCCGAGCGAGGCCAGCAGTCCCAGGTCGGCAGGCCGCAACACCTGCCCGGCCGGCAGCACGGTGTCCCCTATCGCGATGTCCTCGCCAATCGCGCGCACGTGCTGACCGCGACGGTGACGGCCGTCGATGCGGATCCGTTCAGCGTCGACTTCAACCTGTTCCTGCGGCACCACCGTGTCCGCCCCCGTCGGAACCACGCCGCCCGTCATGATGCGAACTGCCTGCCCTGGAATCAGCGGTGCGGAAAACGGCTGGCCCGCGAACGAACTGCCGCAGACAACCAGTTCCCGGATACCGTCCTCCGGGATATCGACGGACGCAATGGCGTAACCGTCCATCGCCGAGTTCACGTGACCGGGGACGTTCATCCGGGAGCTGACGTCGCGGCCGAGTACCCGTCCCAACGCAGCGCGCAGGTGGACCTGTTCCAGGTCAGTCAGCGGGCTCACGTGGTCGGCAATCCTGCGCGTGGCTTCTTCGCAGGACAGCGAATCCGGATCGAAATCGTCGTCGCAGCTTGGCCGGGTGTGGAGTACGGAGCGATTCATCGCGGTCACCTGCTGTCGTGGACGTGCGCGAGATAATCCATCACGAATTCCTCGATGGATGCGATGTCATCCAGATCCAGGCGGGGGAGCCCGCGGCAATCGAGGCTGGGATCGTCGGTCGCGACCGCGATGATAGAGTCGTCCTCGAGGGCCAACAAGCCGCGACCGATGGTCCGCCGGTGCACTTCGATCTTGGCAAACCGTTCGTGGCGAAAGCCTTCCACGAGTACGAGATCGAGTGCCGCCTCGCGCATCGCCGCTAACAGCTCGATCAGCGTGGCCTCGCGCGGTTCCGGGCGTTCGACGATCAGTGCCCAGCGTCGGGAGGAGCCAAGTGCGACGCGCGACGCGCCTGCCTGTCGCAGCGTATGGCTGTCCTTGCCGGGATGGTCGATATCGAAGTCGTGGTGGGTGTGCTTGACCACGCCGATCCTGAGACCCCGCGCCACGAGGCGCGGAATCAGCCTGCGCAGCAGCGTCGTCTTGCCGGTGCCGCTGCAGGCGGCGAACCCGATTACCGGTGGTGGCTCGTCACGCACGACGCAGCGCGGCCTGCGCCGCGGCGAGTTCGGCGGGCGTGTTCACGTTCATGAAGCTGTCCGAAACGTCCTCGCAGTCGGCTTCGTCGAGCGGATGTTCGGCATACCAGCGCATGATCTTGCGTTCTCCTCGCGCGAGAAACGCGTCCAGCGTGTCCGCGATCATGACCGGGATCAGCGCAAACACGGGCTGGGGCTCGCCGGCCGCGCGGGCCACCGCGATGCCATGCGGGGTGGTCAGCGCGGCCGCGAGGCGCGTGACGACATCTGCAGCAAGGAACGGAGCGTCGCAGGGCACCACGGCAAGCCAGCCGGTGCGCGCCGCGCGCAGTCCACTCAGAATGCCGGCCAGCGGGCCGGGATAGTCCGGCAACGTATCGGCAATGACGTCCGCGCCGTAGCCGGCGTACCGCTCGGGGTGACGGTTGGCACTGATCAGCACGGCCGATACCTGTGGCGCGAACCGGCGCACAACGTGCGCAACGAGCGGTTCTCCGTCGAGCTCGACCAGGCCTTTGTCGCTGCCGCCCATGCGCTGTCCCTGGCCTCCTGCGAGGACCAGTCCTGTGATCTCGCCGGGTCCGGGGCGTGGCGGCCGGTCAGCCACCGGTGGCGTTCATATGCCGGAAGATCAGCGGCTGCGCGGTCACCTGGAAATCGTGGCCGCGCGGCTTGAGGTCCATCGCGCGGCAGATTGCTGTTTTCAGCGACTCCAGGTCGGAGGGTTCACGCCGCAGCACGGCGCGAAGGTCGACCGAATGTTCCTGGCCAAGGCACAGCAGCAGGCGTCCTTCTGCGGTCACGCGGACGCGGTTGCACGAGTCGCAGAAATTGTGACTGTGTGGCGAGATGAAGCCGATCCGGGTTCCGGTCTCCACGAGGTGGAAATAACGCGCCGGCCCACCGGTCTGTTCGGGCGTCGGCACCAGGGTGAACGCGGCTTCGATATCCGCCCGGATCCGGTCGCTCGAATAGTAGGCCTCCGCGCGATCGTGATCGCCAATCACGCCGAGCGGCATTTCCTCGATGAACGAGATATCCATGCCGCGTTCCGACGCGAAGCGCACCAGCGGAATGACTTCGTCATGATTCCGGTTCTTCAGGATCACGGCGTTGATCTTCAGGCGTTCGAATCCGGCGCGGCGGGCGGCTTCCACGCCGGCGAGCACCGCGGCGAGCTCCCCGGTACGGGTGATGCGACGGAAACGATCGGGGTCGAGCGAATCGAGACTGATGTTGATACGCCGTACACCTGCCTCGCGCAGCGGTTCCGCGAGGCGCACGAGCTGGGAACCATTGGTCGTCACCACCAGCTCACGCAGGCCGGGCAGGGGGGCGATTCGTGCCATCAGGTCCACCACGTTGCGGCGGACCAGCGGCTCGCCGCCCGTGATGCGGATCTTGTGCACGCCGAGTTCGACGAACGCGCGCGCGACGCGTTCGATTTCCTCCAGGGTAAGCACCTGCGCACGCGGTACGAACTGCGTGTCGGGCTCCATGCAATAGACGCAGCGGAAATCGCAGCGATCGGTCACGGAAATCCGGACGTAGTTCACATGGCGCCCGAAACGATCGACGAGTGGCGCGCTGGGACGATCGGCGTTCACGGTCATGGGATCGATTTTCCGGGTCAGTTTGATGGATTACGTACTATTTCACTTGGTAATTGGATTATACACGGCAGTCCCGGCTTGCGAAGCCTCGGGCCAGGTGTCGTACGGCGCATCGATGAGACACGAGTTGTAATAGCGCGCTTCGCTTGAAACCTCCGCGCCGAGCCAGGCCGGCCGCATGAACGTCTCCTCGGCGCGGGTGAGCTCGAGCTCGGCCACGACCAGCCCGGCATTGCGCCCCTCGAAGACGTCGATCTCCCAGACGTGTGCTCCGAACGGCACGTAGCAGCGGGTCTTTGCCAGCATGCGACCGGCGCAGAACAGCGCGAGCATCTCGCGCGCATCGGACAACGGTATCGCGTATTCGAACTCGGCGCGTGCCACCCCGAGCGTCGCCCCTTTGATGTTCAGCCATGCGGCATCTCCGGACACGCGCACGCGGACGGAAGTGCGTGTGTCTGCCGCGAGATAGCCTTGTACCAGGTGTTCGGAACGGATGACCGCGGATCGCCAGCGGTCATCCAGAAGCAGGAATTTTCTTTCTATCTCGGTTGCCATCGGAATGTCATGCGGAGCCCGAACTGCAGTGTGCCACAATGAACCGATGTCGAATTCTCCCCAGGCGCGCCCGGTGCAGACGTGGCAACGATCGCGCGTGCTGGTCACCGTAAGCCTGTTTGGATTCGCGTCCGGCCTGCCGCTGGCACTGACCGGTAGTACTCTCCAGGCCTGGTTCACGCAAGCCGGCGTCGACCTGAAGACAATCGGGGCGATGTCCCTGATCGGGCTGCCGTACCTGTACAAGTTCCTGTGGGCGCCGCTCCTGGACCGCTACGTGCCGGTGCGCGGCGGCCGGCGGCGCGGGTGGCTGTTCGTGACGCAGGCGATCCTCGCGGCGATCCTGCTGGCGCTCGCTGAACTCTCACCCGCGCGTGACCTGACGATGATTGTCGTGCTGGTTGCGACGCTGGCGCTCATGTCCGCGACGCAGGATATCGTCGTGGATGCTTACCGGGCGGAAGTGCTTCCTCCGGAGGAACGCGGGCTCGGCGCGGGACTGTCGATCGCCGGTTACCGGCTTGCGATGATCGTCTCGGGCGCGGGCGTGCTGTTGCTTGCCGACGCCCGGGGATTCGAGGATTCGCTGCGCGCACTTGCCGTGCTGATGGCAGCTTCCTGGGGTGTTACGTGGTGGGCGTCAGAGCCGCCGGAAGCGCCGGGCACGGCGAGCTCCCTGCGTGCGGATCTGCTCGCTTCGCTGGGCCATCTGCTGCGCAGGCCCGCATTTCCCGCGCTCGCCGCGCTGGTCGTGGCCTACAAGTTGGGAGATGCGTTCGCGGGCAGTCTCTCGATGACCTTCTTCCTGCGCGGACAGGGCTTTTCGCTGACGGAAATCGGTGCAACTTACAAGGCGCTCGGCATCGCCGCGACGCTGCTCGGCGGCATCGCCGGTGGCCTGTGGATGAAGCGGCTCGGACTCTACCGTGCGCTGTTGTGGTTCGGGTTGCTGCAGGCAATCACAAACCTGGGATTCTGGCTGCTGGCCGTCAGCGGAAAGAGCCTCGCGGGAATGATCGTCGTGGTGGCGCTGGAAAATCTCTCGGGGGGCATGGGTACCAGCGCGCTCGTGGCGCTGCTCATTTCACTGTGTGACCGTCAGTTCACTGCGACGCACTTCGCGTTGCTCTCGGCGCTGGCGAGCATGCCGAGGGTGCTGATCGGACCGTTCGCCGGGGTCGCCGCCGAATGGGGCTGGCCGACGTTCTTCGCCGGCTCGTTGCTGCTCGCGCTGCCCGGCCTGCTGCTCGTCGCGGCGTTGGGCAGGCCCTTGCGGGCGCTCGATACCCCGCCCGGGAAAGACTGATTCAATCGACGCGGACGACCCGGAAGCCGACGCTGTCGTTCGCGACGTTAGCCCGTAGCCGGTCGCGCGCGGCTGACCGCAGCGACTTGGGCCCGCTTGAGAACGCCCCTCCGCGCACGACGCGGCTGCTGCAGTCTCCACCTTCGAACACGCTGCCGTCTGCTGGCGCGCCCGCGTAATTGTCGTGGTGGCAGTCGTACACCCATTCCTGCACATTGCCGGCTGTGTCGAACAAGCCGTACGGGTTCGCGGCGAAGCGACCGATGCGGGTCGGCTGGCGGGGATCGAGCCCGGTCTCGCAGGCGATGCAATGCGCTCTGCCCTCGCCGAGATCGCGGCCCCACCAGTAGTTCGACGTCGTTCCCGCGCGCGCGGCGTACTCCCATTGCGCCTCGCTGGGCAACCGGTATTCGTGCCCGGTCCGCTTGCTCAACCACTTCGTGTAATCGAGCGCGTCGTTCCAGCTGACGAAGAACACGGGATGCCTGGCCGGATCGAGACTGCCCGTCTTAGGCACCGGGCGGCCGGTGGCGCGGGCAAACGTGGTGTACTCGGCGATTGTCACTTCATAGACACCAATCGCGAATGGCTGAAGCTTCACGGCATGCTGGGGGCGTTCGCTGAACTCAGCCGCGTTGTCCGGACTGCCCATCATGAATGTTCCGCCCGGCACGCGGACCATCAATGGCCCGCCGCCGTCCCGGAACGTCTCGCCGCTTCCCGCGGCGGGCGCCGTCGCCGGTTCGACGAGGAGTTCTTCTTCACCGCCCGCGGCAGGTGCGACTTCCTCCGAGCCGGGTTCCGCCGCGGCGATCGGCGTGTCGTCGGACGCTGCCGGTGCGGTGGCTGCCGGGTCTGCGGGTGCCGGGGCAGCGGGCTCGGCTTGCGCAAATACCGACTGCGACGGGGCGTCGGGTGGGGAGGTCTGCTGCTGCCAGTACCAGTACCCACCGCCCGCCAGCGCGAGCAGTACCACGCCGATCGCGACGTTGCGCCCCAGATTGGAGGATGCCGGGGCTTCGTCAACAGGAATCGGAGCAGGACGGGGCGGCGGTGGGGCGATCACCGGCGCGCTGGTCTGCAGCGCCACGGGTTTTTCCAGCTTGAGAGCCTCGGGCGCCGTTTTCTCACCGACCTGGATCACGACCACGGTCGTATTGTCCTGCCGGGGCATTTTCGCGTCCTGCACTGCCTTCAGGATGGCATCCACGGCCTCGCGCGCGCTCTGGCAGGTTTCCATGAAACTCAGGATCTTGCCGTGGCTCAGCGTGTCCAGCCCGTCGCTGGCGATGATCACGCGATCACCGGCCTGGAGTTCCAGCGGCGTGTCCGGACAGTCGATGTCGGCAATATCGTCGCCTGTCAGCGCGCTCATCAGCATGTTGCGGGAGAATCCCGCCTCGGGCTCGATAGGCTTGCCCTGTTCGGCCATGCGTGCGAGGAATCCCCCGTAGCTGTGGTCGGCGTTTGCCTTCTTGAGTTCCCGTTCACGGACCACGTAAAGGTGGCTGTCACCGACGCTGACCCACCGCAGGAAGCGATCCTCGAGCAGGGTGCACACGAGGGTGCACCCCATGCCCTTGAGCGCGGCGGTCTCGCGCACGGTCTCAGAGATGGAGTTGTTCGCCTGCAGTACGGCGTCGCGCAGTACGGAAGACAGAGAATCGCTGGGGAAATGGCTCGTCAGATGCTTGTTGAACGTCTGAACTGCCATGTTGCTGGCGACGTTGCCGGCCGCATGGCCACCCATGCCGTCCGCCACGATCACCAGCGACGCGGTGCGATCGCCGCCGGGATCCGACAGGCGGGTAATCAGGAACGCGTCTTCCTGATAGTCTCGCGCTCCATCGATCTGCGCGCCGGCGATGTCGAAAGTCAGCATAGAATCTGCTGGCGTTAGAATTTTTGGCCGTACAGTAAGTTAGGCGATAAGCTTAGCAGTGAGTATTAGAATTGCAAAGCACCGGTGCACAGGATCGGCCCGGTGCGTCTGCCGCATTCGACTCGCCGTTCTGCAATGTCTCCCCTGGTGTATAGCGACAGGATGAGGCGCGAGTTCAACCCGAGAAGCCCAATGGATGCCAGACGCGTCGTCCACCTCCTCGCCGGCCCGCTGTGCGGCGTGCTGCTGTTCGCGCTGGTCCCGGACGGGGTTTCCGATCCCCGGGGGGGCACGGTGGAACTCACCGCCGCCGCGCGACTGACCATCGCGGCGGTCGGATGGATGGCGTGGTGGTGGCTCGCCGAGCCGCTGCCGCTGCCGGTGACGTCGCTGCTGCCGGCGCTGTGCTTCCCGGCGCTCGGTATCCTGCCCGCGACGACCGCGCTGGCCCCTTATGCGGATCCGCTGCTGTTCCTCTTCCTGGGCGGGTTCATGCTTGCGGCCGCGATCGAGAAGTGGTCGCTGCACCGGCGTTTTGCTTTCGCGCTGCTCCGCACCAGCGGCGGGCGAACGCGTCGGCTGGTCCTGGCGATCATGGGAGCCACCGCATTCATCAGCATGTGGCTGTCCAACACTGCCACAGCCGTACTCATGTTCCCGGTGGCGGTCAGCCTGGCGCGCCACGAACTGGCCGACGCGAACCTGCGTCGCTGCCTCGTCCTCGCGGTGGCGTACAGCGCGACGATTGGCGGTATCGGGACACTCATCGGGACGCCACCGAACATCTTCGTCAGCTCGTTTCTGCACAGCCAGTACCAGGTGACGCTCGACTTCTGGACATGGTTCGGCATCGGGATGCCGGTGGTACTCGTGATGCTACCGGTCACCTACCTGCTGCTGACGCGTGTCCTGTTTCGCCTGGGCGACGTCCGGCTCGATGGGCTGCCAGAGGGTGCGGAGGCACGGTGGACCTGGTCCGGGCTGACACCGGAAGCGCGCGTCACCCTGGTGGTGTTCCTGTGCGCCGCCCTCGCATGGATGCTGCGCGGCGCCGCGATGGAGTGGGAAATCGGGACATGGCGTCCGTTCGCCCGTGTCAGTGACACCACCATCGCGCTCGCGGCTGCGTTGGCGCTGTTCGTGTTCCCGCTGGGTGCGCGCGGCGCACTCGACTGGGAGGATACGCGCGCCCTGCCGTGGGGCACCCTGCTGCTGTTTGGCGGCGGACTCAGTCTCGCGGCTGCGATCAGCGCCAACGGAGTCGACCGCGCACTTGGTGCCGTGCTTGCGGGATTCCCGTACTGGCCGCGTCCGCTCGTCATCGCGGTGATCGCGACGGTCGTCGTGTTCGTATCGGAGATCGCGAGTAACATCGCGACCGCTGCCGCGATGACCCCGTTCCTGGCGGCGGCCGCGCCCGCGCTCGGCCTGAGCGCAGTCGATGCCGCCGTCGTGACCGGCCTCGCAGCGAGCTCCGCGTACATGCTGCCGGTCGGAACCGCCCCGAACGCCCTCGCATACGGCAGTGGATACGTCTCGACCCTGGACATGGCCCGCGCCGGCCTGACCTTGAATGTGATCTCGATCGCCCTGATAGTCCTGATCGGGACCTACCTCTTGCCGTACGTGCTGTGAGCGACACCGAACCGCGGGAGCGCGCCCCGCCGCGCACGCTGCCGATTCATGCCTGCCTGGAGGCCATCGCGGGCCATTTGCGCGAGCGGGCGGTCACGATCGTGTGCGGATCCACGGGCTCCGGCAAGTCCACCCAGATTCCTCAACTCTGTCTGCACCTGTACCCGCACGCCAGGATCGGGCATACGCAGCCGCGCCGGCTCGCAGCCCGCACAATCGCCGGGCGTATCTCCCACGAGATGGGTCAGCGACTCGGTGGCGTCGTGGGATTCCAGACGCGTTTCGACCAGCAGATCGCCGCCGACACGCGCCTCAAGGTGATGACCGACGGGATCCTGCTGCAGGAGATTTCGCGCGACCCGTCGTTGCGTGCATACGACGTGCTGATCATCGACGAGGTACACGAGCGCAGCCTCAATATCGATTTCCTGCTCGGGTACCTGCGCAACCTGTTGCCGCGGCGTCCCGAGCTGCGCGTGATCCTGATGTCGGCGACGGTCGAAGCAGAGCGTTTCCAGACGTTCTTCGGCGATGCCGGCATCGTCGAGATTCCGGGCGCTGCGCATCCAGTTGAAATCCGGTACCGCCCCCCGGAAAGCGCCGAAGACGCGAGTGCCGCAATGGTTGAGGCGCTCGTGGCGGCCGTGCGGGAACTGGACGCCGAAGCGTGGGGCGATGTGCTCGTGTTCCTGCCCGGAGAACGTGAGATCAACGAAGCCGCCGAGGGACTGACGGGCGCCGGGTTTCCCGATACCGATGTGCTGCCGCTCTATGCGCGACTCCCCGTGGCGGCGCAACAGCGCGTGTTCACGCCGCATGTCCGGCGACACCTCGTGCTTGCCACGAATGTCGCGGAGACCTCGGTCACCGTGCCGGGAGTGCGGCATGTTATCGACAGCGGTCTTGCGCGTATCGGCAGTTACAGCCCGCGCAGCAAGCTGCAGCGGTTGCCAATCAGTCCGATCTCCCAGGCGAGCGCCGCGCAGCGGCTGGGACGCTGCGGACGCGAGCGCCCGGGCATTTGTATCCGTCTCTACAGCGAAGCCCACCTGGCGCGCTGCCCGGCCTACACGCAGCCCGAACTGCTGCGGTCAAACCTGGCGGGCGTCATCCTGCGACTCGCGGATCTGCGGCTCGGCAGGCTCGAGGAGTTCCCGCTGCTGGATGCCCCTGGTGCCGCTGCGATCAACGACGGCTACCTCCTGTTGCGCGAACTGGGCGCGCTCGATGCCGACCGACGGTTGCTGAAAGTCGGCAAGCGCCTGGCACGGCTCCCGGTTGATCCGCGCCTGGGACGCATGCTGCTGGCCGCGGGAGAGGCGGACTGCCTGGCGGAGATGCTGGTCATCGTCAGTGCGCTCAGTGCGGGAGACATTCGCGAGCGACCGGTGGATGCGCGTCAGGCCGCGGACCTCGCGCACCAGCGCTTCCGGGATCACCGGTCTGACTTCCTGTGGTACCTGGGAGCATGGGAGGCTGTGCAGGAAGAGTGGCGCCCGCTGTCGCGCCGGCAGCAGCAAGCCTATTGCGTCACCGCGTTCTGGTCGCTGCGGCGTGTGCGGGAATGGGTGGATATCCACCGCGAACTGTCCGCGCGCGTGCGCGAGTTGTCGTTGCGCGTGAACGCGGCGCCCGCATCCTATCGCGCGCTGCACCAGGCGCTGCTCGCGGGACTGGCGACGCGGGTTGCCCGCTGGGAGCGCAAGGCCGATTACACCGGGTGTCGGCAGCGACGCCTCCGGCTGCATCCTGCATCCGCGCTGCGGGTCAAGCCTCCGCACTGGATCGTCGCGGCCGAAATCACTGAAACCTCCATGACCTATGCTCGAATGGTCGCGAAGGTCGATCCGAAGTGGATAGCGCACGCCGCTTCCGCGCTCGTCCGCAAGTCGCACAGCGAGCCCCAGTGGGACGGGACCCGTGGGGAGGTCTACGTGCTCGAGGAACAGGCGCTTTACGGGCTTACGCTGATCAGCGGGCGGCGCGTGCCGCTGCATCACCTTGATCCGGCGCGGGCGCGCGAGGTTTTCATCCGCCACGCGCTGGTCGCTGACGGCCTGGGTGCGCCGCTCGACTTCCACACGCACAATCTCGCGCTGGTCGAGAAGGTGCGCCAGGCGCAGGCGCGCGCGCGCCGGCGCGACCTGCTGGCGGAGGAGGATGCGCTTGCTGCGTTCTATCGTGATCGGCTGCCGGCGGAGATCGTCACGCGCCGACAGCTTGTCGCCTGGATCCGCGAGGACCCGCGGCGGGAAGCCGCGCTGCACATGGACGAGCGTACGGTGACCCGGGATGGGATCGATCGGATCGACTCCTATCTTTACCCGGACAACCTGGAACTCGCGAACATGTCATTGCCGTTGACCTACCGCTATGTCCCCGGTGAACCCGACGACGGCATCACGATCGACATCCCGCTCGCGGCGATGACCCGGATCAATGGGCGCGCCTTCGAACGGCTGGTGCCTGGCCTGCTCGCAGAGAAGATCGCGGTGATGATCAGGCGGCTGCCGAAGGACCGGCGCCGCTACCTGTCGCCGCTCGCTGATTTCGCGCAGGCGCTGACGGCCGCCATCGAAGGAGTTCCCGATGCCCTTGCGGGTGCTCTCAGCAACGCGGTCACCCGTATGACAGGCCTCCGGATCGACGAAGCGGAGTGGAAGTCGGACAACCTGCCAGCGCACCTCGAAATGCGCGTGCGCGTACTCGACGCGAACGGCGCGGAGATTGCAACTACGCGCCGACTCGCCGACTGGCTCGAGGCGCACCGACGTGACGTGGTCGAGTCCTTTCGGGCGTTGCCTTGGCAGCTGCCGGAGGGCGTCGCGACGGACTGGCGGTTCGGCACCTTGCCGGACGTCGTAACCCATGTCGCTGCAGGCGTGACCATTCATGGTCATCCCGCGCTGGTCACCGTGGAGGGCGGTGTGAGGACAGGCGTATTCGCCGATGCGTCGAGCGCCGCGGCGTCGCACCGCGAGGCGGTGGTCCAACTGCTGCGCCACGCGCTCTCGCGCGACCTCCGACGGCTCGCGCGCACGGGGCCGCGCATGACCGAACTCGCGTTACGGGCCGTGCGGCTGGGAATCGCGAGCGACCTGGCGGAGGATCTGCTGCATGCCGCGCTGGAACGCGTGATCGATGCACACTCGGTCCCGCGGGATGCTGCGGCGTTCGGCGTTTTGCGCGACGCGGCGGGCACGTCGCTGTCCGCGGTTCACGCGACCTGTCAGAGTGAATTGCAGGAGCTGTTCGACCTTGCGATCGGCATCGTGCACACGGAACTGCCGAGGGTGACGGGTCGCTGGCCCGACGTTGCCGCGGAGATTCGCGCCGAGGTGCAGGCCCTGTTCGAGCCGGGTTTCGCCTGGCGGCGGCGCCACGAACTGCAGCATTACCCGCGCTACCTGAAGGCGTTGAGCGTGCGGATCGAGCGGTTGCTCGAGAACCCAGCCAAGGACGCCCAGCGGCGGGCTGCGTTCGATACGCTACGCGCGCGCTGCCGGCGCGAAGCCGACAGGCTCACCGCTGACCAGCGCAGCCGATTGCGCTTCCTGCTGTCCGAGTTCCAGGTAGCGCTGTTCGCGCCGACCCTGCGGACGGCCGAGAAGGTCTCGCCGCAGCGTATCGAGGACTTTCTCGCCACGCTCGACTTCCCGCGCGGCGCCGCGGGCCCCTGACGATGTCTCCCGTCACGCTGATATTCGTCGTGTTCACCAGCGCCGCAGTGCTGGCAACTGTCGCATTGTTTGCACGGCAGGCCATGATCGTGGCTTACATCATCGTCGGCATCGCCCTGGGTCCGTCGGGTGTGGGCGTGGTGCGTGACGCCGCGTGGCTGGAGGGCATTGCAGACATCGGGATCATGTTCCTGCTGTACCTTCTGGGCCTCAACATGGTGCCGGCGCAACTTCTGCGCATGATGCGCGAGGCCACCGTGGTGACACTTGTCAGCGCGGTTGCATTCGCCGCCGTGGGCGGGGGGATTGCGCTGGCCTGCGGGTTTGCACCACGCGAGGCGGTGATCACGGGCGCGGCGATGATGTTCTCGAGCACGATCATCGGACTGAAGCTCCTGCCGACGACCGCGCTCCACCACCAGCATACCGGGCAGGTTCTGATCAGCGTGCTGCTCCTGCAGGACCTGCTCGCGATCCTTGTCCTGCTTGGCCTCCAGGCTACCGGCGCCGGGCACGGCGGTGCCGCGCTGCTGCTCCAACTGGTGGCTCTTCCCGTCCTGATCGCGGTTGCATACGCGCTTGAGCACTGGGTTCTCGAACCGCTTCTCACTCGCTTCGATCGCATCCAGGAATACATGTTCCTGCTGGTCATCGCGTGGTGTCTGTTGCTGGCTGAGCTTGCCCACGCGTGCGGCCTGTCGCACGAGATCGGCGCGTTCATTGCCGGGGTTGCGCTCGCCAACTGCCCTGTGTCCCTGTTCATCGCCGACAGCCTGCGACCGCTGCGCGACTTCTTCCTGATCCTGTTCTTTTTCTCGGTCGGCGCCCGGCTCGAACTCGGCCTGGTCGGCGAGACCCTGGCGCCGGCGGTGGCGCTGGCCGGTGCCGCGCTGATTGGCAAACCTTGGGTGTTCCGTCGGCTGTTCCTGCGGGAAGGCGAGACGCACAAGCTGTCCACCGAGGCAGGAGTCCGGCTCGGCCAGATAAGCGAGTTCAGCCTGCTCGTGGCCGTGCTCGCGACCGAGGTCGGCGTGCTGGGTGTCCGGGCATCGAACGCGCTGCAGCTCGCGACCGTGTTAACGTTCATTGCATCGAGCTATTACATCGTGATGAGGTTCCCGACGCCGATGGCCGTCCGTGATAATCTGCGCCAGGATTGAGCCATGATGCAGACGTTCGAAAGCCTGATTCGCGCCCCGGCACAGACACTCGTGCAGATTTTCTTGCCTCTCCGCGAGCGGATGCGCGGCGATGGCGAGGCCCGGCGAGCGCACCTCGCACAATTGCTCGGACTCAACGTGGCGCAGCTGGTTTGTGGTGTCGGGTTCAATGCATCACTCCCGCGCGTCCCCGATCTCGTCAGGTTTCTCGGCTACCCCCACCCGGCTGCCTTGCTGGCGGAACGCAATTACCTGTTCATTCATGACCGCTACCGGAGCTTGTCGGTCAACGACATCGTGGAGATCTACGCAGCCCTGGGCGCGGTGCCGGAAGCATCGGCGGAAGCAGGTGATCTCGTTATCAGCAGGCTTGCCGAGCTGGAAGCCCAACTGGAGGAGACCATCAATCCCATTCTCGTGGGCGGTTACCGACTCGAAGTCCGGGGGATCTACGAGAGCCATCTCGCGGTTCCCGTGCTCGTGAATTCCCGACTCGGCGCGGAGTACGCGGTTTTGCGCGACATCACCAACGAGTCGATGATCATGTTGGAGACCGGGGCGGTCGCGCCGGCGGATTTTCTGCGACACCCGGGCGTGACGGCGGAGGAGAAGAGCCGCGCGATCTTCCAACGGTTGATATCGGCCCAGGAAGTGGATCGATATCTTGCAGAGAATCCGGAGGCCCCCGAGGCACCGCAACTGCGCACCGCGCGCGGCGGCGCGGCCTAGTTCACTGGTGTTCACCCGTCGATGGTAACCCCGGAGAGCGGGAAGCCGGCACCACATCCATGCGGGTGAGTTCCCGCAGCAGCGCCATAACGCCTGCGTCCAGTTCGTGTTGTTCTGCATCATCGAGGCTCCGCGGCCGGTACCGCTCGGCGTAGTGCAGCGAGAGGACCCGGTCCACCAGCGCAGCATCGTGCCAGCGTCGGCATCCCGGAAGGAAGGCGCGGAGGGTCTGTCCGGTGTCCGGCGCGCAACCCTCGCGTGCCAGCGCGGCCAGCACGGGCAGCAGCGTCGACGGCGCCGGAGGAATCGCTGGGCTGCGCGCCATCGTACGCCGGCGGGCGGCCAGCGGACGCAGGCGCCACGCCAGCCAACCCGCCAGGAACGGGACGACCGCAAGGGCCGCGGGACCAAAGCGCAGTTCACCCCGTTGAAAGCGCTGCAGCTGCCAGCGGATCCAGTTTGCGAGGTCTCCGGCGAGGTGCCAGGGGATGCCGCGTGCGCGTTCAGCCTCCAGCCACAGGCCTGGTGTCGTGTCCACCACACGCCAGGCCCCATCGACGAAGGCCTCCACCCACGCGTGGGCGTGGCGTGCGCGCGCGAGGAACACCCCTTCGCGGGCACTGTATTCGTCCGCGACGTACCCGACCACGTAGCGTGACGGCACGCCCACCTGCCTGAGCAGAAGTGCGGTGGCCGTGGCGAAGTACTCGCAATGTCCGGCGCGGTCGCGTTCCAGGAATGAAGCCAGCGGTTTGCGGCCGGGGAAGTAACCCGGTTGGATCAGGCTGTAGCGGAACCGCTCGGCAAAGAACGCCTCGAACCGTGCGACGGCCTGCGCGGCAGTCAGACCGTCGGCGCCTGCTTCGCGGACCACGCGCGAAAGGACCGGGCGGTAGGGTGCCGGTACTTCCAGGTCGCCCGCGCCGGGTAACGGCCGCGCAAGCTGTGCGGGCGCGTAACCAACCGTGTAGCGCATGAAGCCGGGGCGCGCCTCGGCCACGATCGCGCCGTGAGGGTGGCGGCTCACCTCCAGCAGGTCTTCGCCCGACAATACGAGGGCTCCTTCCGGGAGTGCGAGCGCGCCTACTTCACGGGTTCGTTCCGTCGTCATCGTGAACCGCCGAGTGGGCTTTCCGGTGGCGAGTCGCCATTGGCGTCGACCGCCTTCCGCATCCAGGACCACGAGTGACTGGTCGCGATTGCGCCACGTGCCGTGCGCGAACTGCTGGTAGGTGGCCTCGGTAAGGCGGATGGGCAGCGGCACGTTCCGTGGTGCGTGGATCCGCAGCCGGATCCGGTCCGATAGCTTCAGGCGGCCGAGCGCGCCCAGCGCGGTGGACGCCTGTCCGGGATCGGTCGGCAGGAATCCAACCCGTGCAATCAGCTGCTGCATCATATCGCCCGTTGCGATCTGGGCACGCAGGATCGTGACATACGTCCCCATCGCCAGCAGCAGTGCGACGCCGGCGGCCCCATACCATCGATACCGCTGATTCCCTGGACGGCGCTGCGCGTACAACAGCCACCCGAGCGCCACGGCAATTCCCACACCGTATTCCGTGGCCGGCCTGGCCGTCGCACTCGCGGCCAACAGGCACGCGACACCCAGGACGGGGCGCAAATCGACCGTGCGTGCAGCCTGTGTCGGATCGCGCCGGACCGACAACACGAAGGCGCTGAGGGGAACTCCTCCTGACAGCCCGTAACACTGGGCAAGTGCGAGGGGCAGCAGGATCCAGGGAAAGCCGGCCAGCACCGTGTAGATGCCGAGCACGCGATACGTGCTGAACGCATACACGACGACCACCGCGAACACCGCCGTCATGAAGTCGGCCAGACGTTCGTAGTGTCGTGACGTCAACGCGAGGCGGAACGACGTCACGTGCGCGAATTCGAGCAGCGCGCCGCCCGCAGTTGCCGCGATCGGGTGATCGGTGGCGAATCCCCAGAAAGACAGGCAGACCAGCAGCCATCCGGGTGTGATTCGCCATTCGGACAGTCGCACGGAACTCACAGTGTCCCATCCGGGCCGAGCACGAGATTCGCGAGATCTTCGCCAAGACAAGCGGGGCGCAGCCGGATGACGTTCGACGATTCGCCGGATGCGGACGTCGCGACTTCGTCGATGATGATCACCCGGGACCCGCTCTGCATGCTGCACAAGCGAGCCGCAAACGAGACGCGTGCCGCGGTTCTGTGCGCGGTGATGAAGAGGGCGGTCGTGACCAGCGGCCCGGAGAACCTGGTCGCGACATCGTCGAACGTGTCGATGAGCGCGCGCGGACGCAACGCGAGCGACTCCAGGAGCGTCATTTCGTCTCGCGGAGCAGCCCCAACCGACTCAGCTTCGTCCGGCGCGAGCCAGGTGACATTCGGTGTCCGACCGGCGAAACGTCCGCACGCGCGGACCAGCGATGCCGCCGTCTCGATCAGCGCCTCGAACGGACCGGGCTCGGCGTACGGGTCGAGCAGAAGCTGCCAGGGCGCCGTGTCGTCGCCGTCGAATTGCTTCACGACGTGTTGACCCCGACGCGCCGAGGCGGGCCAGTGAATATGCTTCAGGGGGTCGCCGACCCGATACTCGCGCAAGGCGTGGAACTCCTGGCCGGACGAACGGCGTGCATAGCGCTGCGCGGATTCGGGACGACCATCACCTCTTGCGGCGGGCGAAAACCGGGCGAGCGGATGAATCCTCGGCAGGATCAGCAGATCGCTCGCGAGGGGAATCCGCACGGTCGCGAAACGGATACCCAGTACGTCGGGCCGCGAAATTTCGACCGCTGCGAGTCGGATGCTGCCACGACGCAAGGGATGAAGTGTCACGGTCACCGCGAGGGGAGCGCCCGGAGGGAGTTCGGCTGCGGTCGACGGGTCGATCGTTGCACCGGTCAACCATCGGCGCGCGCGCAACCAGCGGCGAAAACCGACCCGGCGATCAAACCAGTTTTCGCGCGACACCTCGTCCGGCCAGGTTGGCACGGCGATATCGAGCGTGGCGTCGGGTTCCAGCAGACATTCGCGGACGACGAGCGCACGTTCGACACGTTTTCCCGTGTTGGTAATTTCCACGATGTAGGTCAGCGGCGATCCGGCCACGCCCCGGACTGGCAGGCGCCGGCGGACGCGCAGGGAAGGGTGCCAGCGGGCGCTGTTCACTGCGGCCACGCAGTAGAGCGCGAACAATCCCGCGAGCAGCACGTTGGCATGGGTTCGGGAGGGATCGGTCGCGAAGATCGCGGCAGCCGCGGCAAGGCCGCCGAGCAGACGTCCCAAGGGCGTATACCGCGTTTCGAACCAGCGCGACATCCCCGCCACCCGTCGAAAACGTTGCGCTCTGGTCATCGGACTGGCACGCCAGCGTGGGCGAAAAATCAGCGCGGAAGAGGCGTCGCCGCCAGCAGCTCACGGACGACCGACGGGGCGTCGATTCCCTCGAAGCGTGACTGCTGACTGAGCAGGAGTCGATGCGCAAGTACGGGAACCGCGAGTTCCTGGATGTGATCCGGGGTCACGAAGCCGACGCCGTCGAAGCAGGCGAGCGCCCGCGCGCAATCGACGAGCATGATCGAAGCACGCGGGCTCGCGCCGAGTCGCACTGCAGGATGTCCGCGACTGGCGGCAACGAGCTCTACGGCGTACTCGATGACGGGCTCCGTGCAGGGCATCTGGGCAATCAGGCGCCGAAGTTCCGCGAGTTCGGCCGGCGTGACGCAGGCGGCGCCTGCGTATGTGTCGCGTGCATGCGCAGTGCGTACCATCGCGACTTCCAATGCCACCGGAAGATAGCCTAGCGACAGGCAAATCGCGAAGCGATCGAGTTGCGCTTCCGGCAGCGGATAGGTGCCCTGAAATTCGACCGGGTTCTGGGTTGCGATCACGCAGAATCCAGGGGGCAGGGCGTGTGTCGCCCCGTCCAGCGTGACCTGTCGCTCTGCCATCGCTTCGAGCAGCGCGGACTGTGTTCGCGGGGACGCGCGGTTTATCTCGTCCGCGAGCAGGACTTCGGTAAATACCGGGCCCTTGTGCAACTCGAAGCTCTGATGCCTGGGGTTGAAAATCGACACGCCCAGGATATCCGCGGGCAGCAGGTCTGGTGTGCACTGCACGCGATTGAAACTGACTCCGACCGCGTGAGCGAGTGCCTTTGCGAGGGTGGTCTTACCGGTGCCCGGGTAGTCTTCGAGCAGCACGTGGCCCCCCACGAGGTAAGCTGCAAGCAGATGTCGTAGCGTTGCAGTGTGCCCGATATGCGATTCCTGCAGCCGGGAGAGCACGCGTGTGATCGCCGGGGGCGATACGTCCGGCGGCACGTCACGCTTCTCCGGAAGAGGTGAGCGACGAATCCGAACGACGCTTCAACGTGGCGCGCTCACGCCGATCGCGTCGATCGAGCTTGCCCGGTCCTATGTCTTCGTGGACCGCGCTGAGCTTCAGCTGCTCGGCGAGCCGTTCCCTGGCAACCCGGCTGGCGTCGCTCTCCTGGTAGAGTGCCTGCGCGAGCGGCGCCGACAATCGCTGCTTTGCGATGCCGAGAACGTCGACGTGAATTTCGAATGGCGGACGACGAATCGACACCCGCTGACCTGGTATGAGCAGTTTCGACGGCTTGGGACGCTGCCCGTCAACGCTGACGTGCCCCGCCTTGATGGCATCCTGCGCGAGGGTTCGCGTCTTGTAGAAGCGCGCGCACCACAACCACTTGTCGAGTCTCTGGTCGTCCATTGCTATCCTGTGAGTCTACGCTTTCGCCACTGTACACGCTGGAGTTCTTCTATGACCACCGAGCGTCGGTTCATCCCGTTGCCGATAGCCGTCTTGACCATCTCGGATACACGCACCGAGGAGAGCGACACCTCGGGGAGAATGCTGAGCGAACGTCTGCAGGCCGCCGGCCATCGGCTGCAGGACCGGAAGATCGTCCGCGACGACACTTACCAGATCCGTGCGGTCGTCTCGGCCTGGATCGCATCGACCGACGTGAGCGTCGTACTGACAACAGGCGGGACCGGGGTGACTGGCCGTGATGGAACTCCCGAAGCAGTAGGAGTCCTGCTCGACAAGCGATTGGATGGCTTCGGCGAGATGTTTCGCGTGCTGTCATACGAACAGATCCGCACTTCGACGCTGCAGTCACGCGCCGTGGCGGGAGTCGCCAACGCGACTTACATCTTCTGCATGCCGGGTTCAACGAGTGCGTGCGCGCTGGCCTGGGATTCGCTCATCTCGGCGCAATTGGACTATCGCACACGCCCGTGCAATCTGGTCGAGTTGATGCCTCGACTGCTGGAAAAGTGATCTGCGCGGAGTCAGTCATCCGGGAGCGCCAGGTACACAAGCAACGACTTCTGCGCCGTGCTAGCGTTATCGTCACTCAGCACGAAGCAGTGCGAATCATCGTGTGCCGCGATCCCTTCGAAATTGTCGACCGGCCAGCCGTGCGCAGAACTGAAGCGTACAATCTCGCGGAACGGGCCAACCCTTTCGGCAATGGCGAGCCTGCCGATCACGATGAGCAAGGGATGCAACGGTGAGATGTAACGGCGTTCCAGGGTCAGCAGGTCACCGCCCGGCGTCACATCCAGTCCTACCAGCGCGCTGCCAGGCGCGGACGGCGGAAAAGCCCATGTCCGTCCGGACTCGAATCCGTGGAGATGGATGCGCGGAGACGCAGACTCCCCGGGGTACTCGAGACCGGCAATCGGGCCGTCGCCGTGACGGAAGGCGAGTGCTTCGAGCCCATGGTTGGGCGTGGTTCGGGCAAGACGCCGGGCGATGGCCCCGGGCAGCGGCAGTTCTCCCCGAAAGTACCCGTCCAGCGTGTATCGGACTACCCGGTGATCGTGCTCGAACGAAACGAGCAGGTGGTGAGCGGCGGCGCGTGCGGGCTCGAGCGCGAGTCCCTCGGCATCTCGCGCCGCTCCAATCAGAGGTGCGCCACGTGCATTGCGCAAAGGATGGCGCGCGGCGAACGTCACCGCCGTCAGGACACCGCCCTGGATCGTGGGGCGCAGATGGATAAGTTCGCCGTGGTCGGACACGGCGACCAACAGGCGCTTCGAGTCCAGCCATGCCAGTCCGGACAGGCCGTGCAGCGGTTTGCCGTCAGGTGCGCGTGTTGCGAGCCGCCACGCACCGCGAACAGGGGAGCGGGTGCCTCCGAACGGCGAGTCCGCGGGCGCAAAATCGAAGGGTTCCGCGAATTCGGAGGCCGCTGCCCGTTCCCTGGAAAGAGGTAGTGCACACAATGCGACAAGCAAGAGCCGCGTGACGAACGCGCACTTTTCTGCGTGCATGCGGGATTTCATGGCGCGAACCTACCGTCCTCCAGGTACTGCTTTCCGCGCCTTCCGGCAGACAGGATTAATGTCGGCGTATTCAGGACCGATATAATATCGCGCATGTATCGTTGGATAATCGCGATTGCGTGCCTCATGGGGGCTGGCGCAGTGGTGCTCGGCGCCTTGGGCGCGCACGCGTTTCGGGGTTGGATGAGTCAGCACGCGTTCGAATCCTACTCCACGGCGGTGCACTACCTGATGATCCACGCGGTCGCAATACTGGCGGCTTCCCGGATGAAGGGGAGTGATGAAGGCAACCGCTTCCTGGAGATTGGGATGGTGGGTCTTGTTGTCGGCACGCTGGTGTTCTCCGGCGGCCTGGTCGGATGGACGGTTGGCGAATGGCGATGGGCACGGCGATGCGCGCCTTGGGGGGGCACGATACTGATTCTTGCCTGGCTATCGCTCGCAATTGCCGCCCTGCGCGAGCGCGGGATGAAAGCTGGACAGTTGAAAGGATGACACCGGTGAGAGTGCAAGATAGTCAGCGCGCCCGATCGCGGCGAGCCGTAAGCTGGGCACTGGCGCTTGCGACCATATCGTCGGGCGCTGAGGCACGTACCTACACCAGGACGGGAGACGTCGTCGGAGAGATCGTGCTGACGTCGACGGTCCGTACCGACACCATTGCGGATATCGCGCGCACCTACAGTCAGGGATACCGCGAAATGCGCATGGCCAATCCGACCGTCGATCCGTGGCTGACCGGTGAGGACACAGAAGTCCTTATCCCCAGCCAGTACGTACTTCCTGCCGCGCCACGCGAAGGCGTCGTCATCAACATTCCGGAGATGCGACTCTACTACTATCCGCGGGCCAAACGCGGCGAACGACCACTTGTGGCAACGTACCCGATCAGCATCGGCCGGCAGGATTGGTCAACGCCGCACGGTGCCACCAAGGTAGTGTCCAAGGTGAAGGATCCCAGTTGGACTCCGCCGGCATCGATTCGACGCGAACACGCGGCGGAGGGCGATATTCTTCCGGCGGTCGTACCTCCCGGACCGAACAACCCCTTGGGAGCCTACGCGTTGCGACTCGGCATCCAGGGATACCTGATCCACGGGACGGACAAGCCTTACGGAATTGGGATGCGCGTCACGCATGGTTGCATGCGATTGTATCCGCAGGACATCGAGCGGGTTTTTCACTCGGTACCCGTGGGGACCTCGGTTCGGCTGGTCAATGAGCCATTCAAGGTGGGAATCGCGGGCGAGCAGATTTATCTCGAAGTGCATCCGCACCTCGAGGAAGATGCGGTGAAGTTTGGCGACAAGTTCGCATCCGTCGCCGCGCTCCTTACGGCTCGGGCAAAAGACTTGGAGATCCGGATCGACTGGCAGGCATTGCGCTCTGCGGTCTACAGGGCTGATGGTGTTCCACACCCGATCGGTACGGCGAGTCGCCGCCAAGTGGAATCAGCCAACGCGGTGGCACTCGGAAGGTAGCATTCCGCGACACTGCCGTTGCGAAATCCGCCGCAGCGATTTCGCGTGTCAGAAACAAAAAAGAAACCCCGCCGAGGCGGGGTTCCCTGCTTGAAGCATCCCTGTAGGGCGCTTACTTGCGCATCGCCTTCTCGAACATGCTGTCCAGGCGCGACTTGTTGTCATTGCAGCAGGCCTGGGCGGCATCCGCAGCAGCCTGGGCAGCCTGGGCGGCAGCGGCAGCGTCGGTTGCCATCTTCAGCGCCTTGTCAGCGTTGGCGCTGGCGGCGCCCGCCTTCGACAGCGCTTCGCTCGCCTTGGCTTCGACGGCAGAGAGCTGTTCCGGTGTAACGTTGGAGCAACCGGCCATCAGGCCGACCACGCCAGCGACAAGCGCGGCGCGCATAGCGAGAGAAATTTTCTGCATTTGAGGTCTCCTATCGACGTGAACGAACATTCCCAGTGAGGAATTCATTGAATTAACAACTAAATAATGAACCATTTTAGGCATTATCGCAATTGCCGAAACGGTTTGTGAAGAATCATGTTGCGAATTCGCTACGCGCGACGCGGGAATATGCTCTTTCGACTTGCGAGCTGCATTCACACGTCCCTGCCAAGCGCGCGTGGCGCGCGGGACACTACAGCGACCAAGCTGAGCGAATCCTGAATCATCGCCTTCTGCCGCGCCTGCGCCGGATGGTGCGCTCACCGTTGCGCCGCGGTACCTTTGGGTGGACGTCCCCACGTCGCTTCGGCAGCGGCGCCAGGTGCCGCGCCGGTCTTCAGGCTTTCGGTGATAAGCGCCTGAATCGCAAGCTCGAAGCTGCGCATGGGATGAGTACCGCAGTAGGTGTATAGGTGGCGCAGGTTTTCCGTGCTCGAATTGCGTCCGGTTGCCTGATAGACGCCTTCGCTCACGGTGTTGTACGCGGTGAGATAGCCCGCGAGGTAGTGCCGAAAATCCTGAACAGACTCCGCTTCGTAGGCCTTCACGAACTGGTGGCAGGACGCTTGTCCCATGCCCCAAACCGCGTAATTGCCATCCCCGTCGGTCGCTCCCGCAACCGACGCTGCGCCCATCGTGATCACCGCCAGGGCAGTCTTTCGCACTTGAACTCCTTGCACGACGATTCCTGCCGCGCTATCTCGCGGAAATCTGCGGCGGACGAGAACGCTGACGGAACTGCGATTTCAGGAACTCCATCTGGTCGGCGAGGATCCGGCGGTTTGACAAGGCCAGGAATTCCGCCCAATTGGGGACATAAGGGACGGCCAGCAAAGGCATTCGGGCCTGTTCGGGTGTCCGCCCGCCCTTGCGCGTGTTGCACTCTTTGCAGGCCGCCACCACGTTGGACCAGGTGTCGACCCCTCCTCGGGACAACGGAACAACGTGGTCGCGGGTAAGCTGCCCGTCGGAAAACTGTTCCCCACAGTACATGCACAGGTAGGCGTCGCGATGGAAGAGTTCGTGGTTGCTGAGCGGAGGCGTAGTGCGTGGGACATGCGAACCGCGTCCGGAACGTTTGACCGCGATGATGCTGTGAACCGTGACGCAGGAGCGTTCGCCCGTCGTGCGCGCGTAACCGCCGCGCACGACGAACTCGTGATCACCTGCCGTCCACGCCACGAGCCCTCGGCTGTAGAGGCACACTGCATCCTGCCACGGCATCCAGCGGACCGGCCTGCCGGTGACGTCTAGCCTGAGGATGAGGGGCGCACTCGTCATGGTCCAGTATTCAATCGCGATTGAGCTTCGCCGCCGCGACCGCGCGCGGCCGACCCGCCGATTGTTCCCCGAACGAGGCCCCGCGATCAAGTAAACTCGCTGCTTCCCGGTTCCCACGAGGCGCGGTCGCGATGACGAAATCGATGGACGAGCTGCTTGCGCTGGTCAGGCGTCTGCGCGACCCGGTACGCGGATGTCCCTGGGATCTCGAACAGCACTACGCAACGCTGACGCGACACACGATAGAGGAAGCATACGAGGTCGCAGACGCGATCGAGCGAGATGCGCTCGAGGAACTTCCTGATGAACTCGGCGATCTGCTCTTCCAGGTGGTGTTCTACGCGCAGATCGGCGCAGAGGAAGGAAGATTCTCTTTCGGGGACGTCGTGACCGCCATCCATGAGAAACTCGTGCGGAGGCATCCGCATGTATTTGGCGAGGCTGAGCGCGGTACGGCTTCTGATCAGGAGCGAGCCTGGGAAGCCGTGAAGGCCTTGGAGCGAAACGTCAGCGCTAACCGGTTCACGAGCGAGATGGATGGAATCCCGAACGGACTCCCCGCGCTCGGCCGCGCCGCCAAGCTGCAGAAGCGGGCGGCCCGGGTCGGGTTCGACTGGAGCTCCCCCGAGCCCGTGTTTGAAAAGGTGTCGGAGGAGTTCGCGGAACTTCGTGAAGCGGTGATCTCGGAGGCGCGAGATGCGCAGGAAGAAGAACTCGGCGACCTGCTGTTTGCGATCGTGAACCTCGGTCGACATCTGTCCCTCGACGCAGAGGAAGCGTTGCGTCGCGCCAATCGAAAATTCGAACGTCGGTTTCGATACATTGAAGACCGCGCGGCCGAAGTGGGACGCGATGTCGCCGATGTCGAACTCGACAGGCTGGACGAATTCTGGGGTGAGGCCAAGCGCAGGGGACTCTGAGGGCTCGAGAAAAAAAATCGGGTGCCGTCGGGCACCCGCAAAGACCAAAGGGAGGAGCGCAAACCGCGCTTGCGGTTGCTGATCAGTTCCTGAGCAAACCGCGTGCCACCCTCAACGAAGTGGCAGGCGCAGGGACCAGATGCGGAAAAACCGTGGGCGGACGGGCGGAGACTGTCCTGCGTGCCGGAAAGTTGTCGCTTGCGTCGGCCTTTTCCCGACGTTTCGAACACGGTTTTCTGGCGTTTCAACGATCCCGCCGAACAATATATTCGGCAATCAGGCGCAAGGGTTCGGCCCGCTCATCGAAGCAATTCAACGCCTCGATTGCCTCCCGGCAAAGCCTGGCCGCGGTCGCCTTTGCCTCCGACATTCCCAGAAGATTCGGGTAGGTAGGTTTGTCGCGATCCTGGTCCGAACCTTGTGGTTTGCCGATTGTCTCGGTTGCACCCTCCACATCGAGGATGTCGTCCTGAACCTGGAAAGCAAGCCCGATACTTCGCGCATATCGATCCAGGCGTTCGGCGTGCGTAGTGTCATCCCCGCCCGAGGCGAGGAAGCCAAGCCTGACACTGGCCTGAATGAGTGCCCCCGTCTTGTAAAGATGCATCGTCTCCAGTTCCTGCACCGTCAGGCGCTTGCCCACCGCGGCGAGGTCGATAGCCTGTCCGCCCGCCATCCCTTGCGAGCCGCTTGCGACGGCCAGTTCTCTGATCATCAGGACGCGACGTCCCGCATCGCAGGAAAGGGCCGTATCCGACGACAGAACATCGAAGGCCAGCGCTTGGAGCGCGTCTCCGGCGAGAATGGCCGTCGCTTCGTCGAACTTTCGATGGCACGTTGGACGTCCGCGCCGGAGATCATCGTTGTCCATCGCCGGCAGATCGTCGTGTACGAGGGAGTACGCGTGGATCAGTTCCACCGCCACCGCGCTTGCATCGAGCTGTGCCAGGGGAACGCCGAATATCTCGCCCGTGGCGTACACCAGTACCGGGCGAATGCGCTTGCCGGGGCCCAGTACCGCGTAGCGCATCGCCTCGTGCAACGTCGCCGGGGCAACCGCCGCAGGAGGCAGCGCGCGATCAAGTGCGGCGTCAATTTGTGCCTGGAAGCGATGTAGAGCGGCTTCAAGCGTCATGGGGACGAACTTTCATCCTGTTCAGGGATTCCATCGGAGTGCGGATCGAATGCAATGAGCCCATCGTCGTCGGCATCGCGGGTCAGCATCTGTACCTTCGTTTCGGCAGACTGCAGAGCCTGCTGACACGCGCGGATGAGGTGAATGCCCTGTTCGAACTGGCGCAGCGAGTCCTCCAATGTGAGCTCCCCGCGCTCCATGCGCTCCACGAGACGTTCGAGTTCAGCGAGGTTGGCCTCGAAATTGACGGGTTGCTTGCGCTTCACGGGCGGTGTCCGGTTACGAGGCGCGCACTGTACCGAGCGCGTGTCAGCGCGGTCAAACGCACGGTGCGGTGCGGTTGATTTTGGCGTGTGCGACGCCTAGACTGCCGTCAATTTAGACTAAGTCTAAATGACCCGGCGCCGGGTTGAGCGCGCCAGTTCGACATTGAAGTTTGATGGAGGGTTACATGGCTTCCCTGAAAGGCACCAAGACGCAGGAGAACCTCAAAGCCGCATTCGCCGGTGAATCGCAGGCCAATCGCCGTTACCTGTATTTCGCCCAGAAGGCGGACGTCGAGGGATACAACGATATCTCGGCGGTGTTCCGTTCCACCGCGGAAGGTGAGACGGGGCATGCGCACGGGCATCTCGAGTACCTCGAGCAGGTGGGCGACCCGGCCACGGGCCAGCCAATCGGTACCACTGATCTGAACCTGAAGGCCGCAATCGCCGGAGAAACTCACGAGTACACGGACATGTATCCGGGCATGGCGAAGACCGCGCGTCAGGAGGGTTTCGATGAGATCGCTGACTGGTTCGAGACCCTGGCCAAGGCAGAGCGCTCACACGCCAACCGCTTCCAGAAAGCCCTGGACTCGCTGAACGGCTGAGCCGGAGCCGTTCCGGGGCTGCGGTGGCTCGCAGCCCCGGGGTCGACGGGCAGTGTTCCGCCCGTCGACTGTATCTCGGGAGGGCGGCCGCAAAAACTTCGAGTCACCTGACGTCCGGTAGCGGGCACGATGCCGTGCGGGGGATGTGACAGGTCCGTGACCACATACCAATAAACTTGCTGCAGGGGAAACGATCGTGGCTGAATCCAACCAAGGGCGGCGCGAAGGCAGCCTGGAGGCGCCGACTCGGCACCCGCTGGGGTGGCGGGATCCCGACTTCTACGCTGAGGAACCGCTGTTCAAGGAACTCGAGCGCGTGTACGACATCTGTCACGGGTGTCGCCGCTGTGTGAGCCTGTGCAACGCGTTCCCGACACTTTTCGATCTGGTCGACGAGTCTTCCACGATGGAAGTGGACGGGATCGCGAAATCCGACTACTGGAAGGTCGTCGACCAGTGTTACCTGTGCGACCTCTGCTACATGACCAAGTGCCCGTACGTGCCGCCACACGAATGGAACGTGGACTTTCCTCATTTGATGCTACGCGCGAAGGCGGTCAAGTTCGAGGCCGGCGACGTGCCGTTGCGCGATCGCGTGCTGACTTCGACGGATGTCGTCGGGCGAATCGCATCTATTCCGGTGATCGCGCAGACCGTGAATACCGTCAACAGCATGCCCGTGGCGCGCAAGCTCCTGGAAAAGTCACTCGGTATCCATGCCGAGGCGCCGCTTCCCCGTTTTGAGAGCAATACGGCCCGCAAGCGCCTGGCCCGCAAGAACAACCCGCCGGGGCAGCCTGTGAGGACTCCGGAGACCACGGGGCGAGTCGCGATTTTCGTCACGTGCTACGGCGACAAAAACTCTCCGCAGGTGGTGGAGGATCTCCACGCCGTGTTCGTTCACAACGAGCTTGAGGTCTGCGTCGCGGAAGCCGAGCAGTGCTGCGGCATGCCGAAGCTGGAACTCGGCGACCTGAAGGCAGTTGAGAAGCTGAAGAATGCAAATATCGCTCAGCTCGCCGCGCTGGTCGACGCCGGATACGACATCGTCGCGCCGATACCGAGCTGTGTGCTGATGTTCAAGCAGGAACTGCCATTGATGTTCCCGGAAGACGCGCAGGTCCGGAAGGTCAAGCGTGCATTCTTCGACCCGTTCGAGTACCTGATGCTGCGACATCGCGCGGGCCTGTTGAAGCGGAACTTCAGACAAGGACTTGGCAAAGTGGCCTACCACGTGCCGTGTCACCAGCGGGTCCAGAATGTCGGGCTCAAGACGAAGGAAGTGCTCGAACTTGCCGAAGGGACAGAAGTCACCCCGATCGAACGATGTTCCGGACACGATGGCACTTACGCGGTGAAGGTGGAAAATTTCGAGTTTGCGAGGAAGATTTGCCGACCCGTGGTCAAACGCGTTGCCGAGGAGGATTTCGATCATTACCTCAGTGACTGTCCCATGGCGGGCGAACTCATAGAACACGGCATGGAGTCCCGACCGCGGAGCAGTTCGGCATTCGCGCTCCTCCGGTTGGCTTACGGAATCTGAGACGGTCGATGAACACCAGTGCCCTGACACGCGAAGACCTGATGAGTCTGGAGCAGTACCATCGCGAGCGCTCGGCGTTTCGCGCGCGGGTGCTTGCCCACAAGGCCGCCCGACAGATTGCGATCGGCCCCCATGTCACGCTCTCCTTCGAGGATGCGCTGACGATTCAATACCAGGTGCAGGAAATGCTGCGCGTCGAACGGATCTTCGAAACCGAGGGTATCGAAGAAGAACTGGCGGCATACAACCCCCTGATTCCTGACGGCAACAACTGGAAGGCGACGATGATGATCGAGTACGAAGACGTCGAGGAACGGCGCCGCGCACTCGAGAAATTCGTCGACATCGAAGAGCGGGTATGGGTCCGGATCGGTGACCATCCTCCGGTGTTCGCCATCGCGGACGAAGATCTCGACCGGTCCCGGGAAGGCAAGACTTCGGCTGTGCACTTCCTGCGCTTTCCTTTGTCTTCCGTGGTGGTGGCTGCCGCCAAGCGCGGAGAGCGCATTGCAATGGGGATTGATCACCCCGAGTACCACCACGTGGTTGAAGAACTTCCGCCGGCGTCACATAACTCCCTGGTGGCCGACCTCGCTTGACGCATCGAGTCGCTTGCACCACCATCCGCGCCGACCATACCCGGCGGAGTGCGCGGGTGGGCGAGCGGAGCGGTGACCCCCGTGAATTCCAGGTACGACGCGGCTGACATCGAGGTCCTCACCGGCCTGGAACCCGTGCGCAAGCGGCCTGGGATGTACACCGATACATCCCGGCCGAATCACCTCGTACAGGAGGTCGTCGACAACAGTGTCGACGAGGCGCTCGCGGGGCACTGCAGCCGCATCGATGTCGTGCTTCACGAAGATGGTTGCGTGGAGGTCACGGATGACGGACGGGGCATGCCGGTCGACATCCATCCGGGCGAACGCGTGACGGGGGTCGAAGTCATCCTGACGCGATTGCATGCGGGCGGCAAGTTCTCGAACAAGAACTACAAGTTTTCGGGGGGACTGCACGGGGTTGGTGTGTCGGTCGTGAACGCGTTGTCGCAACGTCTCTACGTGCGCGTCAAGCGTGGGGGCAGCGAATACACCATGAGCTTCGCCGGGGGAGAGAGAGCCGGAGACCTGGTTGAGATCGGTAAAGTCGGCCGGCACAACACCGGTACCTCGATCCGGTTCCAGCCGGACCCGAAGTACTTCGATACGGTCAGGATCGCGGTCCCCAGGCTGAAACACCTGCTGCGCGCGAAGGCGGTACTGTGTCCGGGGCTGACCGTCACGTTTCACGATGTCGCAGCTGCCGATCGCGAACAGTGGTGCTACCAGAACGGGCTCGAGGGCTACCTCGCCGAGGCCATGTCGGAGGCTGACCTCGTCCCGGCCGACGCAATCACCGGCGCGATGGAAACCGGCCAGGAAGCCGCAACCTGGGCGGTCCATTGGCGGTCTGATGATGGCGAACTGGTAACCGAGAGTTACGTGAACCTCGTGCCTACGCTGCAGGGTGGCACGCACGTGAACGGATTGCGCCAGGGATTGCTCGACGCAGTGCGGGAGTTCTGCGAATTCCGCAACCTCGTTCCCCGCGGAGTCCGACTCACGGCCGACGACGTTTTCGATCGCTGCGCGTACGTGCTGTCTGTCAAGTTGACCGAACCGCAGTTCTCCGGGCAGACAAAAGAGAGGCTCTCATCCCAGTCCTGCACTGCGTTCGTTGCATCCGTGGTGCGTGATGCCACGTCGCTCTGGCTTCACCAGCACGTGGAAACCGGTGAGCGCATCGCCGAGATCGCCATCGCACGGGCGCAGACGCGTCTGCGTGCAGCGAAGGCGGTGGTGCGGAAGAAAGCTGCAGGCGCAGGACCGGCGCTGCCCGGCAAGCTCGCCGATTGCCTCTCGAACGATCTCGCTGAGTCGGAGTTGTTCCTCGTGGAAGGGGACTCCGCCGGCGGCTCGGCGAAACAGGCGCGCAGCAAGGATTTCCAGGCCATCCTTCCGCTGCGCGGGAAGATCCTCAACACCTGGGAAGTCGAATCGACTCAGGTACTCGCATCACAGGAAGTGCACGACATCGCGGTCGCGCTCGGCGTGGATCCCGGCAGCGACAATCTTGACGGTCTGCGTTACGGCAAAGTCTGCATCCTGGCTGATGCGGACTCCGACGGAGCGCACATCGCGACATTGTTGTGTGCGTTGTTCCAGCGACATTTCCGCGCGCTGGTCACGGCGGGGCACGTTTTTGTCGCGATGCCGCCGCTGTACCGGATAGACGCGGGGAAGGAAGTCTTCTACGCGCAGGATGACGCCGAGAAGGAGCGACTTGTCGCGCGGGTCGCCGCCGATCGCATTCGGGGAAAGGTCAATATTCAGCGGTTCAAGGGGCTGGGCGAGATGAATCCCCAGCAGCTCCGGGAAACGACGATGGCCCCGGAGACACGGCGTCTCGTGCAGCTTACCGTTGACGGGGATGCCACTACGGATGCCTTGCTCGACATGCTGCTCGCCAAGAAGCGCGCCGCGGATCGGCGCGAGTGGCTCGAACGTAAAGGTAACCTGGCGATCGTCGTCTGACTCTTCGTCAATCTCCGTGACGGCGGACCTGGGAGCACATCATGGGCGATAAAGCCACCATAGAACGGAAGTCGCTGCGCGAGTTCACCGAACAGGCCTACCTGGATTACTCGATGTACGTGATCCTCGACCGTGCGTTGCCGCACATCGGGGACGGTCTCAAACCGGTCCAGCGACGCATCGTGTACGCGATGTCCGAACTTGGACTCGGCGCCAACGCCAAGCACAAGAAGTCGGCACGCACCGTAGGTGACGTCATCGGCAAGTTTCATCCCCACGGCGACTCCGCCTGCTACGAGGCGATGGTCCTGATGGCGCAACCTTTCAGTTATCGATATCCGCTGATCGATGGGCAGGGAAACTGGGGGTCACCCGATGACCCTAAGTCGTTCGCCGCAATGCGTTATACCGAGGCGAAGCTCACGGCTTACGCGGATACTCTGCTCAGCGAGCTCGAACAGGGGACGTCGGACTGGGTGCCGAATTTCGATGGAACGCTGGAGGAACCCCGCCTGCTGCCGGCGCGGGTACCCAACGTACTGTTGAACGGCACGACGGGTATCGCGGTCGGCATGGCCACCGACATCCCGCCGCACAATCTTCGCGAGATCGTCGACGCCTGCGTCCACCTGCTGGAACACCCTTCCGCGAGCGTCGAGGACCTTTGCGCACGCGTGCCTGGTCCCGATTACCCATCAGGCGGCGAGATCATCAGTACCCCTGCAGAGCTTCGCCAGATCTATGCTTCCGGCGCGGGAATGGTGCGGATGCGAGGCTGCTACGAGGTCGAGAACGGCAACGTCGTCGTCACCGCGCTGCCCTACCAGACCTCCGGCGCGAAGATCATCGAGCAAGTGGCGGAGCAGATGCAGGCCAAGAAGCTGCCGATGCTCGACGATGTCCGCGACGAGTCCGACCACGAGACGCCGATTCGAATCGTACTGGTGCCCCGATCCAACCGGGTGGACATCGAACCCCTGATGCAGCACCTGTTCGCAACGACCGATCTCGAGCGCAGTTTCCGCGTGAACCTGAACGTGATCGGGTTGAATGGCCTGCCTGGCGTTCGCAACCTCAAGGCTCTGCTGGCCGAGTGGATTGAATACCGGCTCGAAACCGTGCGCCGGCGGTTCCAGTTCCGGCTTGACAAGGTGAATGAGCGACTGCACGTGCTGGCCGGATATCTCGTCGCGTTTCTGAACATTGACGAAGTCATTCGTATCATCCGTGAGGACGAGAACCCCAAGGCAGCATTGATGACGCGTTTCGGGCTGTCGGAGGTACAGGCGGACGCCGTCCTCGATCTCCGTCTCCGCCACCTTGCCCGTCTTGAGGAGCAGCGGATTCGCGGCGAACAGCGGGAGTTGGACGCGGAACGCAAGCGGATCGAACTGATCCTCGGTTCAGATCGCCGCCTGCGTACGCGGGTGAAGGAGGAACTCGTTGCCGACGCCACGGAGTACGGCGACGCCCGCCGATCAATGATCGTCCAGCGAGCCGCGGCACAGGCCCTCTCCGAGACGGAGCTTGTTACCGCCGAGCCAGTCACGGTGGTGTTGTCGCAAAAGGGTTGGGTGCGGGCAGCGAAAGGGCACGAGATCAATCCATCGGAAATGGGCTACCGCAGTGGTGATGGCTTTCTGGGCGCCGCAAAGGGCCGCAGCAACCAGCTCGCGTTTTTCATCGGAGCGGACGGCCGCTGTTACTCCCTGCCCGCGCATACTCTGCCCTCCGCACGTGGTATGGGCGAGCCGCTTGCAGGTCGGCTCACGCCGCCGGATGGGGTGCCGTTCGTGGGAGTCATTATGGGGAACACGGACCAGCAGGTGATGCTGGGTTCCGACGCCGGATACGGATTCATCACGACGCTCGAAGCCCTGGCCGTTCGCAACAAGGCGGGGAAAGCAGTTTTGAGCGTCGCGACGGGCGCGCGAGCGTTGCCTCCGGCGTTGCTGACGGATGCCGCGCGCGATCTCGTTGCCTGTGTCACGACCGAGGGCTACCTGCTGGTGTTCGCGGCGGCGGAACTGCCGGAGTTGCCGCGGGGTAAGGGCCTGAAACTCGTCAACATGCCCGCGGGCCGGCACGGCGCGCATGCGGAGCGGTTGCGGGGGTTCGCCGTGGTTCCCACGGGCTGGAGTCTCAAGCTCATTGCCGGCAACCGTTTCGTGACATTGAAGCCGCGCGACCTCGAGGCCTATCGCGCGGAACGCGCCAAGCGGGGACACAAGCTTCCGCGCGGCCTCCAGCGGGTCGACGCGCTGGACGCCGTTGAGAGTTGAGCAGTGACGGGGAGAAAGTGCGGGCCGACGTTGCCGTCGGCCCGCCAAGCAATGAACGGTTGACAAGGAGGGGAGGGTATCACCGTTCGAACTCCCTTAGCGGCCTTGGCACGGGGGACTTTAGGGGCCCCTCAGAACAAATCGGGTTGCTGTTCGTCAGTGTCCACGGTGGGGAACCCGGTCACGCCAACGCCCGCCAGCCGGTAACGCGTATCGGGTGCAAGCTCAATGCGCGCGAGCAACGCGAGCGCGTGTTCCGCGACGTCCTCAGCGGACGCCGGTGGCACGCCCGGCGTGTGGCTGCGCGTCAGTGTCTGGAAACCGGCTGTTTTCAGCTTGAGTACGACCGTACGACCAATCCGCCCCGTCTTTCGTGTTGCCAACCATGCGCGATTCGCGGTATCGCGCACGACAGGAACCAGGTCCGCGAGCAGGAGATCAGTCTCGAGCGTGTGTTCGACGGACACCTGCTGCAGCGGGCGGTCTGGTTCCACAGGTTGCGAGTCCTCGCCGACCGCCAGCTTTGCCAGGCGTTCGCCGAAGCGGCCAAACCGACGCTGCAGTTCCTGCCGCGGGATGCGGCGAAGATCCCGGACCGTGGCAACCCCGAGGAGATTCAGCTGGTGCTCAGTCGCGCGCCCCACGCCCGGCAGGCGCCCCACGGCGAGCGGAGCGAGGAAATCGGCGACTTCATGCGGCTGTATCACGAACAGGCCGTCCGGCTTCCGCCAGTCGGACGCGATCTTGGCAAGAAACTTGTTCGGTGCGACACCCGCCGACGCGGTCAGTCCGGTCTCCCGCACGATGTCCTGACGAATGCAGCGGGCCACCCGGGTGGCGGTCGACAGTCCAACCTTGTTCTCGGTCGCGTCAAGATAGGCCTCGTCGAGCGAGAGTGGTTCGATGATGTCGGTGTACCGGGCAAGGATGCCGCGTACTGCGCGCGAGACGTCGCGGTAACGCGTGAAGTCCGGCGGGATGAATATCGCGTGCGGGCACAGTCGTTCCGCACGCACTGCCGGCATCGCTGACCGCACGCCGAAGCGTCTCGCCTCGTAGGAAGCGGCGCAGACGACCGACCTCAGTCCCTGCCATGCGACGATCACCGGCTTGCCGCGCAGTGAAGGATCGTC
>JBFWUN010000005.1:91878-121103 GCA_050247235.1 Gammaproteobacteria bacterium | reverse complement strand
AAAAGGGGACATCTCACATTTCCGTTTTCACCCATTTCACCTGACGGTTGACCGGTTCCGAACGGGGAACTCAGAATCGGGTCGGCACAGATCCGTTGCTTCCCACAGGCAGTTTCTCGCGATGACCCGCATGCTCACCCTCGCCGATGCCGTCGCGACGCACGCGCGATTGCGTCCGGATCGCCTCGCCGTGCGTGATTCGCGCCGACGCCTGACCTACGGTCAGTGGCACGAACGCGTCGTCCGTCTCGCGGCCGCACTGCGCGGGCTGGGCCTCGCGAAGGGCGATCGGGTGGGTGTCATCGCGTACAACTGTCTCGAATGGATGGAAATCTACGCGGGCATGGCGCGCGCAGGGCTCACCGTCGTGCCGCTCAACTTCCGACTGACTGGTCCGGAGATCGCCTACATCCTCCAGCATGCGGAAGTCGGCGCAGTGATCGCAGGTGGGGAATTCCGCGACGTCGTGGACAGCCTGCGTGACGAATTGTCGATGCCGGCGGAGCGCTTCATCGTGCTGGGCGAGCCGTCACCCGGCTGGCTGGATTTCGAAACGCTGATCGCGCACGGCGATCCCGCGCTGCCGCTCGATCCCGTGCAGCCGGGAGACATCGCCGCGCTGATGTACACGTCCGGCACGACCGGGCGACCCAAGGGCGCGATTCGCAGCCACGGCGCGAACGCGCTGATCGCCTGGGCCACGGTGATGGAAATGGGCTTCAGCGCGGACGACACGGCGCTGCTGGTGATGCCGCTGTGTCATGCCAATTCGCTCTACTTCGGCACCGCGTTTGTCCATCTCGGCGGAACCTGCCACATCGAGGATCGGCGAAGCTTCGATCCGGAGGCGCTGCTGAAGACCCTGGCGGAGGATCGGGTGACCTTCACGTCGCTCGTGCCCACGCACTACATCATGCTGCTCGCGCTGCCCGAGGCAGTGAAGCGCCGCTACGACCTCGGCGCGGTCGGCAAGCTGATGATCTCCTCGGCACCGGCCCGTCAGGACACCAAGCGCGGCATCATGCAGCTCTTTCCGAACGGCAGGCTGTACGAGCTGTACGGCTCCACAGAAGCCGGGTGGGTCACGTTGCTGCGCCCGGACGAGCAGTTGCGCAAGCTCGGCTCGGTCGGCCGCGAATGGGCCGGCAGCGGCGCGATCCGGCTGCTCGACGCGCAAGGCCGCGAGGTGCCGGACGGCGAGGTAGGCGAACTCTACTCGCGCACCGCGTACGTCTTCGACGGTTATTGGAAGAACCCGGAGAAGTCCGCCGAGGCATTCGCTGGTGAATGGTGCTCGGTGGGTGACATGGCACGGCGCGATGCGGAGGGCTATCTCTGGCTGGTCGATCGCAAGAGCAACATGATCATCAGCGGCGGCGAGAACGTGTATCCCACCGAGGTGGAAAGCGTGCTCGGACAGCATCCTGCGGTGCGCGATGTGGCGGTGATCGGACTGCCACACGAGAAGTGGGGCGAGACGCCGCACGCCGTCGTCGTGCTGCACGACGGCCGCGCCGCCAGCGACGCGGAGCTCCACCAGTGGTGCCGCGAACGGCTCGCCGGCTTCAAGTGCCCTGCCGGGGTCACGTTCATCACGGACGACGAGATGCCGCGAACGGCCACCGGCAAGATCCAGCATCGCGTGCTCCGGCAGCGCTTGTCCGCGTGAACAGTGGCGACTGTGTCGCGCGCAAACACCGGACAGACTGCCGATGAGACCTCAACGAGAAATACCGTTCATCCGGGCGGGCCGTGATCGTCCTGCCGACTCGCCGACACGGAACGCCGGACTGTGGTGGCCGCGATGCGCAAACGAATCCCCTCGCTGACCGGATTGCGGGCCTTCGAGGCTTCGGCGAGACTCGGCAGCCACCGCCGGGCCGCCGAGGAGCTGTGCCTCGATCACACGGTCGTCGGCAAGCATATCCGCAAGCTCGAATCGGAACTCGGGGTGCGCCTGCTCGAGACCACGCCCACCGGCACGCAGCTGACGGAAGCCGGTCGGGACTATTGCCACGAGGTCCGCCAGGCCCTCGACGTGCTGAACGCAGCCACCGAGCGACTGCGCGACGCCAACCGGCGTCCCGCGCTGCACATCACCTGTTCGCCGGGTTTCGGGATGCGTTGGCTCGCGCCGCGCATCGACGGGTTCCTGGCTCACCATCCCGGGCTCGACCTGAGCCTGCGGCCGACCATCCGCGCCCCGAACCTGCTCGCAGGTGAAGCCGATGTGGACATCCGGAGCACCGACGCTGCCGAAGTGCCCGGGACGGTGCAGATGATCCTGTGCCGTCCGCGCATGTACCCGGTGGCAAGTCCGGACTTCCTCGCGAGCCACCCCCCCGTGCTGCACCTGGAACAGCTGCTCGCGCTGCCGCTCTGTCACGAAGAAACGCACGAGTACTGGCGGCTGTGGCTGCGCGCGGCCGGACTCGTCCTCACCCATGCGCCGTCGGGTCCGCGGTACTGGTCTGCGGCACTTGCGCTGGACGCGGCACGCCTCGGGCACGGGGTCGCCATCGCGAACGACTACATCGCGGGCGATGACCTCGCCGCCGGGCGGCTCGTCGAAGTGCTGCCCACCTCGGTCTACGTCTACCCGTACGTCCTGGTCGCGCGGCGACACCGCTGGGACGAGCCGATCCTGGCCCGGTTCCGCGCGTGGCTGATGGAGCAGATTGTGCCCCACCCGACGCGTTAAATGACCTTCCTGCGCACCGGCGCGCACCCTATAGTCCCGGTCGTCACAGGAACGGGTGATCTTCGATGCGAACGAAACCCCCGCTGTTTCCCCCCTACGATCCCGCGCTGATCATCACGCCGCTGCGGGACGAGGAAATCGCCGGCGTCCCCGGCGCGCTCGACGACGGCGACACGGTGGTCGATCCGGTGACGTTCGCGGTCGTCTACGCGCGCCTGGAAGGCATCCTGAGCGAGATGACGGAGACGATCCTCACCACGGCGCGCAACCCGATTCTCTACGGCGCCAAGGATTTCACCTGCACGCTGATGAGCACGCGCGGGGAGGTCCTTTCGATGTACGACTGCCTGCCGGTGCACGTCGGGACGATGAGCCCCGCCCTGCGCTTCGTGGTCCGCGCGTTCGGCGATGACATCCGGCCGGGGGACGTCTTCGTCAACAACGCCTCGTTCGCGGGCAACGCGCACGTGGGCGACTGGACGATGTTCGCCCCGGTCTTCCACGCAGACCGGTTGCTCGCCTGGGCGGTCAACAAGTGCCACATCATCGACACCGGCGCCCACGTCCCGGGCAACGTGGATTTCTACGCCAGGGATGTGTACGAGGAGGCGATCCACTTCCCGGCCGTGCGGCTGTGCCGGGGGCACGAACCCATTCCCGACCTCGTGCGCTTCATCGCCTACAACTTCCGCTTTCCTGAAACGTGGCACGGCGATTTCCTGGCGCAGCTCGGTTCGCTGTGGACGGCCGAGACGCGCCTTCACGAACTGTGCGCCCGCTTCTCCTTCTCCACCATCAAGGGCTGCTTCGCGGAGGCGCTGCGCTACGGAGATCGCCGGATGCGCGAGGAGATCGCGCGGCTGCCGCGCGCGGAGGTCGAAGTGTCCATGGTGGGCGAACGCATCGCGGGCTTCTTTCCGGACGGCGTGCCGCTGTCACTGAAGCTGACGGTGGATCCCGAGGCCGGCAGGATCGTGTTCGATTACACCAACATGCCCGACCAGCAGGCGTTCGGCTACAACCTGACCTACGCCACCGCGCGCTGCTCTGCGCTGCAGGGCACGCTGCCGATCCTGGACCCCACCGTGCCGACGAACGACGGGGCGCTGAACCGGATCGAGGTGAAGCTGCGCGAAGGGGCACTGGCCGGGATTCCCCGCTGGCCGGTGGGGACCTCGGCCGCCACCATCGCGCTGTGCGACGAGGTCACGAACCTGGTCTTCAAGGCCTGGGCACAGGTTGTTCCCGCGCGCGCGATGGCGGGGATGGGCGAATACTGCGCGGCGAATTTCATCGGCTCCGGACACGTGGAGAAAACGAACGAAGCCTACGTTCACGTGTTCTACCTTGCCGCGAGCGGCGGCGGTGCACTGCGCGATCACGATGGCCTGCCGCACATGTTCGGCGCCTGCATCATGGGCAACATGGGGTACGAGTCGATAGAACTCGTCGAGCTCGCGCGGCCGGTCGTCGTCTGGGAAGTCGCGGCCGTACCGGACTCCGGGGGCGAGGGCACGCACCGGGGCGCCGCGGCGCTCCGCCAGTGCATCCAGCCGCGGGACCACACGATGCAGCTCAGCTTCTGCGGTTCCGGGCACACCTGTGCACCCTTCGGGCTCTTCGGTGGTGAGCCCGGGCAGACCGCGTCCCATCGCATCGTCGAGCACGAAACCGGGCAACTGGTGGAGGATCTGGAGAACGCGGGACACGCCGCGGTGGCGCCCACGCAGTGCTGGGTCGCGCAGACCAGCGGCGGCGGCGGATACGGGGACCCCCGACGCCGCGAGATTTCAGCGGTGCTCGACGACGTCAGCGACGGCTTCGTGTCGCCCCTCGCCGCCCGGGATGTCTATGGCGTCTCTCTCCGCTGGCAAGACAACGGCTGGCAGTGTGACATGGCGGTCACGCAGGCGCTGCGGCAGGAGCGCTGAACGGTGGGTTACCGCATCGGCACCGACATCGGTGGCACGTTCACGGATCTCGTCGTGGCCCGCGACGGACACCTGGTCGGGCGGTACAAGTCGCCGACGACTCCCCTGGACTTGTCGCGCGGGGTGCTGGCCTGCGTCGCGCTGGCGGCGGACGGCCTGGGGTGCGAAGTACGGGACCTGCTGCGCTCGACAGACGTATTCGTGCACGGTTCAACGGTTGCCACCAACGCGGTCGTCGAGGGCAAGGTCGGACGCTGCGGCGTGCTGTGCACCCGGGGGACACGTTACACGCTATGGCGTGGAGAAGGCCGGCGCCGGCGGATTTTCGATTTCACCGCGCCGCCGCGCGCGCCTCTCGTGCGGCCCCATCTCTGCCTGGAACTCGACGAACGCGTGGATCGCGACGGCCAGGTGCTGCGTCCGCTGGCGGACGACGATGTGCTCGCCGCGATCGCACGACTGCGTGAACTGGGCTGTTCGGCGGTCGCCGTGTGCCTGCTGTGGTCGGTGCGCAACCCGGTTCACGAGCGACGGGTGGCCGCCCTGATCAGGGAGCACTGGCCGGAGGTTGCACTGAGCCTTTCGAGCGAAGTGCAGCCGATCCTGCGTGAATACACCCGCATGTCCTGCACGGCGCTGAACGCCATGCTGAAACCGGTCGTCGCGGACTATCTCTCGTCGCTCGAACACCACCTGCGCGCGCAGGGGCTCTCCGGTGAACTGCTCATCGTGACCTCGGACGGCGGGGTACAGCCCGTGGCGGAGGTATCCGATCGCCCGGTGTACATGCTGTTCTCCGGACCGGCAACCGGGCCCGGCGCGGCGCGGGGTTTCGCGGCGCTCGAAGGCGCGCGCGACTGCCTGCTGATCGACATGGGGGGAACGAGTTTCGATGTCAGCACCGTGACGGATGGTCGTATCGCGATCACGCGGGACGGACGGATCAACGACCATCCCACCGGTGTTTCGGCCATACAGATCCTGACCCTCGGCGCGGGCGGCGGAAGTGTCGCCAGCGTGGACCAGGGCGGCCTGCTGCGGGTCGGGCCGCGCAGTGCCGGCGCGGTGCCGGGCCCGGCGTGCTACCAGAAGGGCGGCACCGAACCCACGGTGACGGATGCGTACCTGGTGCTCGGTTACCTCGTTCCCGACCGCTTCCTGGGCGGGCGCATGCAGCTTGACGTCAAGGCCGCGACCGCCGCGATCGAACGCCACGTGGCCGCACCGCTCGGGATCGGTGTCGAGGAGGCGGCGCTGGGCATCTGCAAGGTCGTCAACGAGACCATGATCAACGGCATTCTTGAGATGACGGTCCGGCGCGGCGTGGATCCGCGTCGGCTCGTGCTGGTAACCGGCGGAGGCGCGACCGGCGTCGCGGCGGCCGAACTCGCGCGCGAGCTCGGCATCGGACGCGTCCTGATCCCGCGTGAGACGTCCGTCCTGTGCGCGTTCGGGGGACTGGGTGCGGATCTTCAGTGGTCGAGTGTCGCCAGCCACCCTGCGCATCTGCGCGCCTTCGATTTCGATGCCGTCAACGCCACGCTCGCGCGTCTCGTCGCCGCCGGCGAAGCGTTCCTCGAGCGTCTGCGCGTGCCGGGGCCGGAACGCCGCATCGAGGTCTTCGCCGCCGCGCGCTATCCCATGCAGGTGACGGAGATCGAAGTCATGTGTCCGGGCACGACCCTCGACGCCGATGCGCTCGCGCGGCTGGCGGAAGCCTTTCACGCCGCGCATCGCGAGCGCTACGCGGTGGCTGAACCCGGTGCGGATGTCGAGTTCGTGATGTGGCGGATCGTCGCCCGCGGAATCAGTGGCGGTGTCGCGCCGGCGGGCAATGCCCCGTCGTCTGACGACTGCGTGCTCGGCCATTCCCGGCTCTACGATGCGACAGCCGGTGGCTTCGTCGGGGTGCCGATGCTCGATATCGACCGGATGCCGCCGGGGCAGTCGTTCCCGGGACCCACGCTGCTCGTCGCCGCCGATACCACCGTCGTGGTGCCCACCGGGGCGCGTGTGTGCCTGCGCCCGACGGGACACCTGGTACTCGAACTCGATTGAGGAGGAGTCGCATGCATATCGCACTGGTCGGGGCCGGCGCCATGGGCGCGCATGTCGCCAACGAGCTCTGCAGGCGCGAACCGGACCTCGCGCTCGCGGTCATCGATACTGATCGCGCACGGGCTGAGGCACTTGCCGCCGGGCTGAAGCAGGCTTCGACCACGGTGCACGTCTGCGACGCCCGTGACATTCCCTCGCTGACGCAGGCGCTGACGGGCGCCGCAGTGACGGTGAACGCCGCGCAGTACGACGCAAACGTGGACGTCATGCGCGCGTGTCTCGCGGCGCGGACCCATTACGTGGATCTCGGTGGCATGTTCCACATGACCCGCCGGCAGCTCGAGCTCGGCGACGCGTTCGCAGAGATCGGCCGGGCGGCGGTGCTCGGCATGGGCGCGGCCCCGGGGCTAAGCAACCTCGTCGCCGCAGAAGCATGCGGGGATTTCGACCAGGTGGAGGGCGTCCGCATCGCGTTCGCCGTGGCGGCGCCCGACATGCCGCCAAGTCCGGTTTTCGTGCCACCTTATTCCATCCGTACGATCATGCAGGAGTTCTGCGAACCGTCGGTGCAGTTCCTGGCGGGCGAACTGCGCGAGATGCCGGCGCTCGCCGGGCGCCGCAGGATTCGCTTCCCGGAACCGATCGGCGAGGTGGACTGCGTCCACACGCTGCATTCGGAGCCGGCCACGCTTCCTGCGTATCTGCGGGCCAAAGGGATTCGCGAGGTCACCTGGCGCCTCGGACTTCCACGGCAGCTGGAAGCGATCATCGGTGCGCTCGCGTCGGCCGGTCTGGGTGCGACGACGCCGGTCCCGTGCGGCGGAGCAACGATCGCACCGGTAGACTTTCTCGCTGCCAGCATCGAAGCCCAGATCCGGCGAACGCCGCGAAGCAATGAGCCCTACACCGAGCACGCCTGCGTACAGGCCGAAGCGTGGGGCGTGGCCAATGGCGTTACGGCCGAGGTGACCGTCGATCTCCTCTTCAGTGCCAGTGGCGCACCCCCCGACCTTGCCGGCTTCATCACCGGGACGCCGGCGGCTATCGCGGCGTGGCTGCTCGCGTCCAACCGGACCCGGAGTGCCGGCGCGTTCGGTCCCGAGAGCCTGTTCGCGCCGCGGCAGATGATGGCGCTGCTCGCGGAGCGCGGTTTCCGGGCCACTCGGCGCGCGTCCCACGCGCTCGCCTGAGGAACGGGATCTTCCTCACTGCTCGTGGTCACGACGGTATTCCGGGTACCAGGAGACGGACTGCGAGCGTCGTGATGAACACGGCGTCCATGGGCAGGTGTCGCCCGCTGCGTGTCAGGGGCGACGATACAAATCCCGCTTAATGGACCAGGTCCCCGAGGCCGACGTCTCTGGTATTCATTCTCGAATACCAGTTCGCGCTTGGGGCATAGCGGATCGAATGTCTCGTACAGGAACTTTCTCCGCTCCCGTTTGAACTTGAAATCAGACGACGGCGTGTCGCACTCTCCGGCGAATCCGGCGCATTCACGTCGCCGGCCTCCACGAACGCAGGCGACCTGTGGACGTCGGGAATCGAAGCGCACCCTGAGACCAGCAACAGGACCGGCGCCAAGCGTGCATGGCGCACGCCCGGCCGGAGAAGACGCCTGGGGGCGACTGTCTTGTTGCGCACATGGGCTAGGCGAACGGTAAACCAGGTCCCGTTGTCACTCGATTTGAGTGAAGGATTACCGGACCGGGAGAACGTCCCTGTCCAAGGCGCAGGTCGTCCGTTACCGTGCGGTCAGAATCACAACAAGGACGAAGAACATGTCAGTGCCTTCCCGCGCCCTCGCGGTGCCGTTCCTGGTCACCTGCCTGCTGACCGCGCCTGCCGTGCAGGCGCTGTCGGTCAACACGAAAGTCGTCGGCACCCTGCTCGGCGACAGCAATTTCGGGGACGGGGCGCGCAGCACGTCGGAATTTCATTTCGACCGGGAAACGTCGGTGCCAGGCTCTCTGCCACCGCTGTTCGGCAAGGAAACTGGGTTTGCCAGCGTGGACGGTGCGACCGGCACCCTGAAGGCGAGCGCCGTCCTGTCCAGCCCGGGCGGCGTGCTGGCCGGGGCATCACTCGAGATGCAGGCCAGCATGGAGGAGACGTTCGAGATCTCCGTCACCTCCGGCGGCGGCCTGCGGCGACCCGGCGTGGTGGGAGTCGGCGATCCAGGTGACGACTTCATCACCATCCGCGCGCGCGGCGTGCTGACCGGGGGCGGCAGCGTGGGCTCGGGGACGGGCGTTCCCCCCGGGACCCCGCCCTCCAGTGCCGGCTCCACGCGCGCAGTGATGAGTTTCGGACTCAGCATCGGCGGCAGCTTCTTGCGGGGCACGCAGACCATCACGGAACTGACGACCCTGACCTTCGTCGACGAGGACGTCCTGAATGTCGAAGGAAGTTCCATCCTCGGCTTCGTCGAAATCGAGGGTAACACCCTGACGATGAACGTTGACCGCACGCGCTACTTTGCGCTGTCCGATCGCCGCATCCTGTTCACGGCGTCGCTGCTGGCGTCCGCGCGGGTGGGCACGTTCGACGGCGCCCAGGCGTTTGCCAACTACGGCAACTCGTCGTATTTCAACGTGGAGATAGAAGACGGTTTCTTCTGGCTGCCGGGCAACGCGGGCAACCGGAATTTCCTGATCGATCCCGCGTTTCCCGGTCCGAACCCCGTGCCGCTGCCCCCTGCGCTGCCGCTGTTCGGTGCCGCGCTCGGCGCGCTGGCCGGACGCCGCCGGCTCACGCGACGCCGCTAGGCATCGCGTGAGCCGGCGCTCATTTCAGGAGCGTCACCGGCAGCGCCGTCGCGTGCAGCACGCCTGTCGCGACGGAGCCCAGCAGCGCGACCCCGAGACGACCGCGCCCGCGCGTTCCCATCACGACCTGCGTACATCCCAGGGCCTGCGCGCGTTCCGCGATGGTAGGCGCCGGATCTCCTTCACAGGCTTCGAGCGTGCAATGGACACCGGCCGTCGCGCAGGCCGAGGCCGCATCGGCGAGTATCGCGCGGTCGTGGGCTGCGGCAACCTGCGCCGCCCGCGCGTGGTCCAGGTAGACCTGGACCTGTCCGTACACGATGGGTTCCGGATGCACGGTCAGCACGTGCAGCCGATCGACACCGCGGCGCTGCGCGAGATCGATCGCATACGCCAGCGCACGCTGCGACGGCGCGGAGCCGTCGTACGCCACTAACGCGATCCGCGCATCCACCGGGCGTTGTCAGGCAATGCCGGCATGCCGTCACCGGCGCCCAGGCACGACATCACGCCAGGCACGGACCGCGACTCCCGGCTTTCCCCGGGGAAGTTGCGAAAACGTGGTCTGTCGCCGTTTTTTCGGCACGCCGTCATGCGGCGCTGCCGCGCACGAGGTTCATCACCGCCGGGAATGCGTTCTCGGCGAGCGCACGCAGTTCTGCGTCCGTCCGATCCTGGATGGGATGCGCGACGAACAGCCGATCCGCCTGGAAGCCGAGCGCATCGCCCTGCGCCTGCGCGGCGGTGCGAAAGACTTCGGAGGCAATGAAGCCCCCAGGGATGCCGCGGCCGTCGAGTTCCCGGATGTCATGCAAACTGCACGACGTACAGGACCCTCAGTCGGCCAGCCCTTCGACGACGACATCGCACTGGCTGGCGATGTCCTGCAGCAAGGTCACGGGTGCCGGGCGTGTGAACGTGGGCTTCTTGAAACGCAGGGTGCGCACGCCTTCGGCCTGGAACAGTTCATCCAGGCGATCGAGGAACACGTTGCCGCGCGACTTGGAGATGTCGAGCAGGCCGACGGTGCGGTCCGCGAGGGATGCGGGTTTCGGCAGCGGCCGCCGGGTGGCGGCGTCGCGTTCGCCGGTGGGGTCGAGCAGGGTGGTCATGCGGTGATCTCCCGGGTGACTGGATCGGTGCCGAGCGTGCCTTTCATCAGCCAGCCCGGAATGATGGCGGAAAACATGCCGGCGTCGCCGCCGGCGCGCACGAGCGTGAGGCCTTCCGTGCGGAACTTGGCGACCGTGCCGTCATGGCCGCTCTGCGCGATCGGCGCGCGGGTGTCGGTGCCCATGCCGAGATCCTTGCCGCGGATGCGGCAGGCGGCATGCAGCGCGGCCAGCGCGTCGGCCTTGCCCCAGCCGGCGTCGTCGAACACGCGGCCGTGCTCGGGACTGATCACGACCACGGCGTCGGCCGCGTTCGCGATGTCCACGTGCGCCACCGCGCACAGGCTGCCGGCGAGCGAACGCACCAGCGCGTCCGGCGTGCGCGACGCCTGGTCCGCGACACCGAGCGGGCCGTCCGCGCTGAACACCGTCACCGCCGAGCGATCGCGCGGCACGCCGCGATCTTCGGCGAGCGTGGTCCACGGCGTGCTTTCGTCCTCGGCGAAGCAGAACGTGACCTTGGCCGGAGTACCGAACGTGGACTGGTCGATCTCGCGCGGACGTCCACCGCCGACATTGCGCACCACCAGCTGCAGTGCGCGGCCGATCGTCGCGTTCGCGCGGTTGCCCTGGCCGAGCACGTTGCCCTGCCAGTTCATGCCGATGCGTTCGCGCACGGGGCCGTTGACGATGACCATCGGTCCGGCAAACCACGTGGTCGCGAGCAGGCCGTGCAGGCAGAACGCGGGATCGAGCGCAGCCTGCACGGCCGCGATCACGACCGGCAGGTACTCCGGCTTGCAGCCCGCCATCACGGCATTGATGGCCACTTTCTCCACCGTGCACGGCGCGAGGTTGGGCGGCATCGCGCCGAGCACTTCACCGGGTGCGCGGGTCGTGCCCTGCAGCATCCGGTACACGCGCTCCTCGGTGGGTGGCACCACCGGCAGGCCGTCGCTCCAGCCGCGGTCGAAACAGAGTTCGATGTCATCCTCGAGCGGCGGCACCTCGATGCGCCGCGCCACCATGCCCGTGTCGCCGAAACGCACCGCAAGACGCTCCGCGATCCCGGGTTCCACGGACTTTGAGCCGCAGCCGGGCCGCTGCGGCGGCAGCCCGGCACCGAGGTCCGCGCGCCCGGTCAGGCGCCGCCATTCCGCCGCGTCCCAGCCGACGGCGCGCGCTTCCTCGCGGCCGCCGACGATGCGCAGCAGCGTAGGCACCGTCTCGATGCCGAGCCGGAAGGAGTGCTCGAGCGCGCGGTCGTCGACCACGTGCGCGGCTCGCGTGAATGCCGGGTCATCCTGCACGTACACCGTCAGCGGCAGGCCGGCGTGGTCGAGCGCGGCGAGCACGGGATCCACCAGCACGCAGGTGGGGCAGTCGCGTTTGACGACCGCGATGAGGCCTTCCGGAAGTGCTGCGGTCATCGGGGTGCTCCAGGTCGAGGGCGCGTATCGCGCAGTGTAATCCGTGGACAGCGCTGCCGGACACTGCGGGATGGTTGCGGGCGGCGGTGTACCCGCAGCCTCGCGCTTTCCGAGTTTCACGCGACCGGATGTCCGTTATCATCCGGCCGTCCAGCCCATCCCGAATCCAATTTACGAGAAGAGGTCAACCGTCATGCCTACCGTCAACCGCAACGGCGTCAACGTCTACTACGAGTCCTACGGCCAGGGCCTGCCCGTCGTGTTCCTGCATCCGTGGACCACCAACCGTTACATCTGGGCGAACCAGCTGTTCGAATTCGGCCGCACGCATCGCGTGATCGTGGTCGACCATCGCGGTCACGGCCTGTCCGACAAGCCCGCCAGCGGTTACGCAATCCAGGAATCCGCGGCCGACGTGGCGGCCATCCTGGACCAGTGCGGCGTGGACAAGGCCGTGCTCGTCGGCAACTCCATCGGCGGCATGATCGCGATGCAGACCAGCCTCTCCACCCCAGGCCGTGTGCTCGGCAATCTCATCCTGAGCAGCGCGACGAACATGGCGGCAACGATGGATCCGGCCGCGGCGGAGGCGATGCAGAAGGACTGGCGCGCGCTGTTCAGCGGCCTCCTGCAGGTCACGGTGTCGGCAAAATCCAAGGCCGAGCGCCCGGAAATCCTGCAGTTCATGGAAGGCTGCTTCCGCAACCCGAGCAACTTCACCGAGCAGGTGTTCTTCGCCAGCGCGGCGGATCCGAACGGTGTGTTCAACTGGAACATCACGGACCAGCTGAAGAACATCAGGCAGCCCACGTTGATCATCGCGGGCAAGGAGGACGGCGCCACCACCGTCGCCCACAACCAGCTGCTGGCGGACAACATTCCGAATGCGAAGATCAAGATCTACGACGACGTCGGGCATTTCTGCCAGCTCGAGAAGCCGGCCGTGTTCAACGATGACCTGCACGGTTTCCTGAAGCAGTTCGCCTGAGGCGTTTCGTCGCGTCCCTGACCCGCGGCGGTCGTCCGGACCGCCGCTTCTCCATCCGTCCCTGGCGGCGTCGGATTGCCGCCGCGTTGTTGGCGGCCGCGCTGCCGGCCACCGCCGCGCCCCCACACGTGCTGCTGGTGCTGATGGACGATCCGCCGGCGCTCGTCGCCGAGATCGCAACCGCGAAGGCGGCGCCGATCACCGCGGACACCCTGCCCGCGCGCCGCGCGCGCATCCTCGCCGCGCGCCACGCGAGCTTCGCTGCGCACCGGCCTGCGACGGACGCGACGCTGCGCGGCGCGCTGCCCACCCCGGTCCGCGCGCACGTGCAGATCGAGGCGCTGCCGGTGCTCAACGCCTACCTGCTGTACGTACCGGCCAATCACGCGATCCCCGTGCACCGCGCGCTGCAGTCCGCGGCACTTCGACCGGGCAGCGCGATCGCCTACGTCGAGACGCATGGACCGTGGCCGCCGGCACCGGCACTGCCCGATCGCGAGATCGCGCCGCGGGACACCATTGCCGCGTCCGGGGCGGCGCCGCTGGTGCTCGCGCTGATCGACGCCGGCGCGGATCCCGCCCACCCGTGGCTCGCGGACGGGCTGGGGGAAATGCACTTCCAGCCGGGCACGCCGGGCGGCGTGCATCGCCGGTTCCTGCGTTCGCACGGCACCGCGATGCTCGGGATCTACGCCGGGCAGGCGCTCGGCATGCCGCTGCAGACGGGGGATATCCCGCTGTGGGCGTCCCCGTCTCCGGGGCGGTTCGGCGCGACGCTCGTCGCGCAAGCCGGCCCCGAGACGCGCCACGGCCGCACCGCGCTGCTGCGGGCGCTCGCGTGGCTGGGATCGCCCACTGATCGCCGGCCGCTCCCGGACCTGCTCAACTACAGCCAGGGCAACGGCGCGGTGTGCGAAGCCCCGGATGGCCGCTGCGCGCGCGTCGACTGGCACGGCGTCACGCGCGTGCTGGATCGGCTGAGCGAGGAACTGGCGGTGGTCGTGGTGAAATCCGCCGGGAACCGCGGGTACTCGCCGGGCAACTCGCTGACGGTGCCGGGCGAGACGTTCAACGGCATCACGGTCGGCAACATGCACGCGTTCGACTGGCGAGCCTGCGCGCCGGAGGCGACGCGCGCCCGCCACAAGGTGTACCGCACCAGCAGCGTGGCGCCGCCGGACGGTCCGCGGCTGCTCGATCTCGTCGCGCCGGGAGTGCGCATCGCGACGGCCGGCGTGGACCCCGCGAACTGCCGGCAGGTGTGCGCGGAAAACGCCGGGGTGTCGTGCGCGTTCTGCGCGCGGCTCGGCGTGGCCGGCGCGGCCGGCTTTCACAAGGTCAACACCGGCACGAGTCCCGCGGCCGCAGTCGCCGGCAGCGTGGCGGCGCGCGTGCTCGCCACGGGCCTGCGCGATCCGCTGGCCGTCAAGGCGCTGCTGGTGAACACGGCGGATGCATGGACGAGCGGCGGTGCGGCGCATCCTCGCACCGGCGGTGACGGCGACGGGTGCCGGGACGATCCCGCGGCAGCCGCGCATGCACCGTACCCGCACGGTGCGCACTACGACCGCAGCTACGGCTGGGGCTACCTCAACGACCGCGCGGCACTCGCTGCACGCGACGGCGTGGTGCGGGATGCGATCGCGCCGGACAGCGCGCGGTGCTACGCGCTCGCGCTGGCGCCCGGCGAAAAAGTCACGCTTGCGTGGCAGCGACGTGTCGGTCGCGGCAGGATCGGCGGCCCCGACGGCTGGTGGCGTCTCAGCCGGCTCGATCTCGCGCTGCTCGATCCGGGCGGCTCGCTGCTCGTGCGTGATGCGCCGCCCACCCCCGACGACAACGTATTGCAGGTATCCATCGACCGCCGCCTCGCGGGGACGACGACGCCGGCGCGCGTGGTCGTACGGGTGAGCGCGACGGGTCCGATCGACGGCGCGGCGCGTGAACCGTTCGCCCTCGCCGCACCACGCGCGGGGATACCGCTGCCCGCCTGTCCCGCGCAGGCCGCACACGGGATCGCCTCGCCTTGACATTGATCCGGGCGCTCCGCAGATTGCGCCGCAGGTAACGAAGGAGCGGCACGGTGAAGGAATACAAGGTCGTCATCTACCAGGAAGGCATGCTGGGCTCACTGCTGCTCGGCGCGTCCAAGGTGGATCCCGAACGCTTCAGCGAGTTCCTGAACCGCAACGCGGCGGAAGGCTGGCGCGTGGTCACGATGGAAAAGGACATCCGTCGCATGCTGCTGCTGTGGTCGCGCGAGGCCTACCTCGTGGTGATGGAGCGCGAACGGTGAAGCTGGCCTCGATCATCGGACTCGTGATCGCGGGCGCGTGGTCCGCGCTCGCGCTGCTGCAGCTGTGGTTCGAAACGTTCGCTTCCGAGACATTCTTCAAGCTGACCGTCACCGCGGGGATCCTGCTCGTGCTGGACGTGGTGGGCGCGCTGGTCTGCCACGAGTACCTTCGCGAACGCGAACTGAAGGACAAGCGCTATCTCGACTGACTTCGACAAGCAGCCGGCGGGCGCCACCGGGCGCACCGGGCAGGCGGCACGCGGGAATGCAGGAAAGTCGGCGCCGATGAAGCCGCCGGCCATGGGGCTGGGTCAGCGCTACGAAGCCGTCTTCCGCATGCTCCTGCTGGCGTCGCTGTGCGCGTACGGCAGCTACCTGCTGATGTTCGCGGCGCTCGGCATTCCGACCATGCCCGCCGTCAATGCCGCGGTGCTCGGCATCACGGGTCTCGCCATGTGGTGGCAGCGGCACGCGCGGCTGATGGCCTCGCTGGCGCTGATGTCGGTGGCCGTCATCGGACACGCGCTGATCGCGACCTGGCTGCTGGGATGGACCGCCAACTTCCACCTGTTCATGTTCCTGGTGCTGGTGTTCCTGCTGCTGTGTCCGCGGTTTCCGTTCGCGCTGAAGGTGGCGATCTTTATCGCGATCGCCGCGGTGTACGGCATCGCCGAACACCACTTCCACGATCCGCGGCTGGAACACGTGCGGCCCGTGATCCTCGTGATCCGCAGCCTGAACACCGTGGTGTTCGCCGGCATCCTCGGTTTCCTCGCGCACACCTATGCGCGCGCGGTGCAGTCGACCACGCAGGAGCTGGAAGGCGTGAACGCCGACCTGCTCCGGCTGGCAACCACCGACGCCCTCACCGGGCTGCTCAACCGTCGTTCGCTGTCGGACCTCATGGCGCAGGAGATCGCACGCTTCCGCCGCAACGGGCGGGCGTTCTCCGTGGTACTCGGCGACATCGACGACTTCAAGCGGCTGAACGATGCGCACGGGCACCAGGCGGGGGACGCGGCGCTCGTCGCGGTCGCCGGCCGCCTGCACGAGGCGGTGCGGACCCAGGATCGCGTCGCGCGCTGGGGCGGCGAGGAGTTCCTGGTGTTCCTGCCGGAAACCGGCATCGCGGAAGCCGAGACCGTCGCGGAACGCATCCGGCACGCGCTGAACGCGCGGCCCGTCGCGCACGGCGAGCGCGCGTTTCCCGTGCGGATGACGTTCGGCGTGGCCGAGATCGCGCAGGGACAGTCACTGGACGAGGTGCTGGTGCGCGCGGATCGGGCGCTGTATGCCGGCAAGCGGGCGGGCAAGGACCGCATCGTGCGCGCGCAGGACGCCCCGCGCAGCGCCTGAACTTTCAGCGCAGGCGGTTCATCTCCGTCAGGCTGTAGGTCGCCGCGAAAGGGGGATGCCACGGGATCCCGTAAGCGGACGCCGCCCGTGCGAGCGCGCCGTCGGTCGCCGCACGCGCGAGCGCGCCGTCAATCGCCTCGCGCAGCGGCGCCTCGTCGGCGCGGGTCGCGACGTGCAGGTTCCATGCGAGCGCCGGGGGCGGCACGTAGCCTTCCGCGATCCCGAGCCCGAGCGCGGGCGGCTGCCGCAGCTGCCAGCCCGCTGTCGGCCCCCACAGCAGCGCGGCGTCGGCCTCGCCGCGCGCCACGCCTTCCAGCGCTGCGCGCGGCGCGAAATACGTGCGCTGCCTGCCGTGCAGCAGCGCGATCGCGAAGCTCGCGACCGTCTGCGCCTGGATCGCCACCGCCTTCGCCTTCAGGGCTTTCAGGTGTGGCGGCGTGCCGGGTGACCCGATGAGTTCGAACGCGGCACCGTAATACGCCTCGCCGAGCGCGAGCGTGGGCAACCGTTTCAAGGTATCCCGCGCGGGACCGGGCACGCTGAAGATCGCGTCGCAGGCGCCTTTGCGGAGCCGGTGGACCGGGATGTCGCTGTCATCGATCTCGGTCAGCACTGCCGGGTTGTCGATCCACACCGGTTCGAACGCGCGGTCGAGCGCCGACGCCACCGCACGCGCGACGTCCACATCGAATCCGTGCGCGCCGTCACGCGCGGAGTACGGCAGGTTGTGCGCGAGCAGGCAGACGCGCAGCGGCGAGGCCGCCCCGGCCGCCCCGGAGATCGCGCACAGCAGCGCCGCCAGCACCCCGCCGGCGCGTCCCACCCGCCTCACGGCAGCGCGAACACGACGAGCGCGCTGCCCAGGGTCACGTTCGGGTTCTCGCCGATGATCGTGACGGCAATGCCGCCGCCGCCGCTCGGCATCGCCATGTACTGGCGATCCCCGAGCTTCCAGGTGATCGGCTGGCCGCGGATCATCGAGCCCGTCTGGAAGCGCCACAGCTCCTTGCCGGTGGTGTCGTCAAGCGCGATCGCGTGGCCGGATTGGGTCCCCGTGAAGACGAGGCCACCGGCGGTCGCCAGGGTGCCGCCGACCAGCGGCCACTCGTCGCGGTGTTTCCAGCGGATCTTGCCCGTGGCGGGATCGATCGCCGACACGTGACCATACGATTCCTCCGGGCCCTGCATCTCGCCCGGGCCGCCGCCCCAGAACGGTGTGCCGTTGACGAACACGGCCGCCTGCTTCTCCATCTTGCCGCAGGCTTCGATCACCGGCACGTACAGCAGCTTCGTCCCCGGGCTGTACGCCGCGGTGTAGGAGCCGTTCTGGCCGCCCACGTTGCCGGGGCAGATGAACTCCGGGTTGCCGCCGGACATCGGCACGTATTTCGGATCGAAGATCGGACGGCCGTGCGGATCGAGCCCCTTGGCCCAGTTGAGCGTGTCCGTGTACTGCGTGCCGCGCAGGAAGCTGCCGCTCGCGGCATCCAGCACGTAGAGGAAACCGTTGCGGTTGGGCTGCACCACCGCCCTGGTCGGTTTGCCGGCGTGTTCGGTATCCACCAGGAACACGCCGGTGTTGCCGTCGTAGTCCCAGATGTCGTGCGGCGTGAACTGGAAATGCCACTTCAGATCGCCGGTGTCCGGATCGAGCGCGAGCAGCGCGTTGGTGTACAGGTTGTCGCCTTCGCGCGTATCCCCGTTCCAGTCGGGCGAGGGGTTGCCGACGGCCCAGTACAGCACACGTTTCTCGGCATCGTAGGTGCCGGTGGTCCAGGCGGGACCGCCGCCGGTCTTGTACGAATCCCCGGCCCAGGTCTCGACGCCGGGTTCACCCTCGGCCGGGATCGTGTAGCGCCGCCACAGCCGCTTGCCCGTTGCCACATCGTACGCGTCGATGAAGCCGCGCACCCCGTACTCGCCGCCGGCGATCCCGATGATGACCTTGTCCTCGATCACGAGCGGGGCGGCGGTCGAGCTGTAGCCGTGCGCGAACTGGTCCATCTCCACGTTCCACAGCACGTTGCCGGTGGCGCGGTCGAACGCGATCAGCCGCGCATCCAATGTCCCCATGAAGATCCGGTCGCCGTGCACCGCCACCCCGCGGTTGGCCGGGCCGCAGCAGATCTGGATCTCGTTCGGCATCTGGTGCGCGTAGTGCCACTTCATCTCCCCGGTCGCGGCGTCGAGCGCGAACAGGTTGTTGTACGCGGCAGTCACGTACATCATCCCGTCCACCACCACCGGCGACGCTTCGAACTGGCCGGGGATGCCCGGCTGGAAGATCCAGGCGGGTCGCAGTTTCGAGACGTTGTCGCGGTTGATGTCCGCCAGCGGGCTGTAGCGCCAGTTCGCGTAGTTGCCGCCGTACATGAGCCACCGATCGGTCTGTGCGGTGCCCTGGACGAGCTGATCCTGGGTTACCGGCGCGGCGGACGCCGCGAGCCCCGCCCCGAGCGCGCAGGCGAGCGCTGCGAGATGCCGTTTCAGATGCATGTTCTCTCCCCTGGGTCGACACCCCGTCATGGCGGGGCGCGTTGAATGATTTGCGCGTGCACGCGCGGCGTGCGTACCGGCCCGTATGGTACCCGTTCACCCCGGTCGCGCGGAACGACGCGGCGCGCCGGAATTTCCGGTTGAAGGGGCGGCACCTGCTGCGGTTATGCTACGCGGCCGTGGACCCGCCGGGGTTCGCCCGAGAATCATGTCCAGGAGTTTGCCCGTGACGTCCTCGTCTTCCGCCGCGGCCTCCGCCGCCCAGTCCGGAGATGCCTTCGACGCGCTCGTCGTCGGTGCCGGTTTTGCCGGTCTCTACATGCTGCATCGCCTGCGCGCGCTCGGCTTGCGCACGCGCGTGTTCGAAGCGGGCAGCGGCCCGGGCGGCACGTGGTTCTGGAACCGCTACCCGGGCGCGCGCTGCGACGTGCCCAGCATGGAGTACTCGTACCAGTTCTCGGCGGATCTGCAGCAGGATTGGCACTGGAGCGAGCGCTACGCGACCCAGCCCGAGATCCTGCGCTACGTGCACCATGTCGCGGACCGCTTCGACCTGTGGCCCGACCTGCAATTCAACACGCGCGTGACGTCGGCGCACTTCGACGCGGCCCGCAACCGCTGGACCGTGACGCTCGATTCCGGGGTCGAACTGACCGCGCGCTTCTGCGTGATGGCGACCGGCTGCCTGTCGTCCGCCAACCTGCCCGACATTCCGGGTCGGGACAGCTTTCAGGGTCCGACCTATCACACCGGCCACTGGCCACACGACGGCGTCGATTTCACCGGCAAGCGGGTCGGCATCATTGGCACCGGCTCGTCGGCGCTGCAGTCCATTCCGATCATCGCGCAGCAGGCGGCGCAGCTCACCGTGTTCCAGCGCACCGCGACGTACGCGATCCCCGCGCGCAACGCCCCGCTGGACCCTGCCGAGGTGGCCCGCATCAAGGCGCACTATCCCGAGATCCGCGCGCGCAACTGGCAGGAGCCGTTCGGCGTCGATTTCCATCAGCGACCGGAATCCGCCCACGCGGTGAGCGCGGAGGAGCGCACGCGCGAGTTCGAGAAGCGCTGGCAGGAAGGCACGCTCGGGTTCCTCGCCGCGTTCAGCGATCTCCTGATCGATCAGACTGCCAACGACTACGCGGCGGAATTCATCCGCAACAAGATCCGCGCCATCGTGAAGGATCCCGCCACCGCCGCGAAGCTGCTGCCGAAACAGGTGGTGGGCTGCAAGCGGCTGTGCCTCGACACGCAGTACTACGAGACGTTCAACCGCGACAACGTCACCTTGGTCGATGTCAGCGGGACGCCGATCGCATGCATCACCCCGGACGGACTGAAGGTCGGCGACACCGCGTACACGTTCGACTGCCTGGTGTTCGCGACTGGCTTCGATGCCATGACCGGTGCGCTCGACAGGATCGACATCCGCGGTCGCGGCGGTCTCGCATTGAAGGAGAAATGGCACGCGGGTCCGCGCACCTACCTCGGGCTCGCGATGGCGGGATTCCCCAACCTCTTCACGGTGTCCGGTCCGGGGAGTCCGTCGGTGCTGTCGAACATGCTGCCCACCATCGAACAGCACGTGAACTGGATTGCCGACTGTATCGGTTACCTGGAGACGCACGGCAGGAAGACCATCGAAGCCCGCGCGGACGCCGAGGATGCGTGGGTCGCGCATGTCAACGAGGTGGCGGACATGACGCTCTATCCGCGCTGCAATTCGTGGTATCTGGGCGCGAACATCCCCGGCAAGCCACGCATCTTCATGCCGTACATCGGCGTGCCGCCGTACGTGGAGAAGTGCCGGCAGGTCGCCGCGAACGATTACGAAGGGTTCGCGCTGACGGCGTAGCGGCGCAGCGAATAATCGGGGACAGACCCCGGTTTCGCCGTTGGCGAAACCGGATTCTGTCCCCATTTCTCACCAGTTTTCGATCGCCGTCCGGACGTCGAGTTCGAACGACCAGCCGCGCGGCGGCTGGTCGACCAGGAACGCGTAGGCATCGACGATCGCATCCAGGTCCACCAGCCCCTGGGGTCCGAGCTTCGCCGCGTATTCGGGCATCCGCGTGTGGATCTTCTCGCCGTCGATCGCGCCGTCCACGATCACGTGGCCGACATGGATGCCGGCCGGGCCGGCTTCCTTCGCCATCGCCTGCGCGAGCTGGCGCAGCGCGCCCTTCGCGGCGGCGAACGCCCCGAAGTTCGGGCGGCCGCGCAGCGACGCGCTCGCCCCGGTGAAGAGAATCGTGCCGTGTCCGCGGGGCACCATGTGCCGCAGCGCCTCGCGGCCGCACAGGAAACCGCCGAGGCAGCCGGTGCGCCAGCTCTGCTCGAAGTACGCGGCGTCCATCTCGAGGATGCGGCCGGGCGTGTTGTTGCCGGTGTTGTAGATCACGAGATCGAGGTCGCCGACGGCGGCCGCGGCGGCGAACAGCGCCTGCACCGAGGCTTCGTCGGTGGCGTCGGCAACGATTGCCGTGGCGTGCCCGTCGGCCGCGCGGATGGCGGCGGCGACGGCATCGAGCTTCGCCTGCGTGCGGCCGGCGACGAACACGTGCAGGTTGCGCGCGCCGAAGCGGCGCGCGAGCCGGGCGCCGAGACCGTTCTCCGGTCCCACGCCCATGACGATGGCGGTTTTCATCCAGGTTCCTTCGCGCAGGGATTTCCCGCAGTCTACCGCGCGAGACGCCGCGCGGCGCCCTCCGGCAGAGCGCGGGAACTCATCTGGCGAGCGGCGTCACCGCTTCGCGATGTTCTCCGCCGCGAAATGATCCGGCCAGTAGTCGCATGCGGCCAGCCCTTCGAGCGCGAGGCCGTACGGCAGCTGCTCCAGCATCATGCGCTTCACCTGCATCAGCATCGCCTCGCGGGTCAGCCGGGTGGTCAGCGGCGGGCGCTTGCGGATGATCCGGGCGAGCTCCCACGCGCGGCCGAGCAGCTGCGCCTGCGGCATCACCTCGTTGACCACCCCGAGCGCGAGCGCCTCCTGCGCGGAGAGTTCCTGCCCGGTCATCAGGAAGTAACGGCCGCGGTTCAGGCCCAGCAGCAGCGGCCACACGATGTGCACGCCGTCACCGGGTACGAGGCCGCTGGGGTAATGCGGCGCATCGCGGAATGTCGCGTGATCCGCGGCAAGGGTCACGTCGCACAGCAACCCGAGTTCGGCGTGCACTGTCGCGGGGCCATTGATCGCGGCGATCATCGGTGCCTGGATCTCCAGCAGCGACATCAGCAGGCGCTTCGCGTCCGGCAGCACGTGCTCGCCCCACGCGCGCGCATCCGGCCGGCCGCCGCCGAGATCCTCCTTGTGGATGAACGTGCTGCCGCTGCCGGTCAGGATGATCACCTTGTTCTCGGGATCGGCGCCGATGTCGGTGAAGCAGTAACCCATCTCCTGGTGCGGGCCGAAACCCCATTCGAGATCGCCACCGCCGGTATGCATCGTGACCTGCAGGATGCCGTCCTCGCGGTGGAACCTGATGTGCTGGTACTTCTTCGCGTATTCGTCGAGTGTCGGAACTAGCATGGGATGACCTCCAGATGATTGATGGGTGCGAGCGGGCGACGGCACTGGGCTGAATGTCCGTTCGGCAGTCCGCAGCACTGCGCGTCGAGGCGGAAGGCCTGGCGCGTGTGCGCGACCGTCGCGCCGCAGGGACGCGGCGCGCGAGCCTCCAGGGATGGATTCACGGCGTGTCGCGCACGCGCGCCAGGCCTTCCGCCATCACCCCCGCAGCCAACGCGGACTGCCGAACAGACATTCAGGCCGCGGGCGCCGCGACCTTGTAGAGCTTCTGCGCGTTGTCCCACAGGATCTTGCGCCGAGTAGCCGCGTCGCATTCGTCCAGGCCCCCGTGGATGCAGCGCGTGACATCCTCGCCGTACAGCGACGTCGGATGCGGGAAATCGGTTTCGAACAGGATGTTGTCCACCCCCACCTTGTCCAGCAGGCGGCGCGGGGCGGTCTGTTCGAACCAGTAGCACGCGTAGACGTTGCGCGCGAAATACGCGGACGGCAGGCGATCGAACTCGGGGCGATCCTCGGCCACGCGATTGCCCTGGAACTGGTAGTCCAGCGCCTCCAGCATGAACGGGATCCAGCCGATGCCGGATTCGACGGAGACGAACCTGATCGTCGGGTAGCGCGCGAGCACGCCGGACATCAGCAGGTCGCAGAGCTGGCGGCCGTTGTCCATGAAGAGCCCGACGGAGAGTTCCGCGAACGCGGCCATCCGCCCGTAGCCCTTCACCTTGTCGCGCAGCAGCCCGCCCTCCATGTTGCCGGAGCCGATGTGGAAACTCACCGGGAGATCGAGTTCGCAGGCGACTTCCCACAGCGGATCCCAGTGGCGATCGCCGAGGATCGGCTGGCCGAGCGACTGCGGATTGCCGGTGAAGAGAATTCCCCGGTGACCCATCGCCGCGCAACGCCGCACCTCGCGCACCGCGGCCGGCACGTCCCAGAACGGGATCGACGTGATCGGCAGCAGACGCTCGGGTGCGGCGGACGCCCATTCCGTCTGCCAGTCGTTGTACGCCTGCACGCAGATCTCCATCAGCGCGCGATCCTGCAGCCGCAGGAACTCCTGCGCGCCGAACCCGCCGACGTTGGGGTACAGCACCATCGCCCAGATCCCCATCGAATCCATGTACTCGAGGCGCGCGCGCGCATCGAAGGCGCCGGGGTGCATGTCGTCGTAGCCGCGCGGAGGTGCCTTGAAGTCACCGGCGCCGGCGGTGGCCGTCATGCCGATCGGCACCAGGCGGTGTTCGCCGAGCCACCACCACTGGCGGCCGCTCGCGTCGGTCTCCACGCGCGGCGCCGCGTCGCGGTAACGCGCTGGCACGCGCGCCGCCCAGACGTCGGGCGTTTCCGTGATGTGCGTGTCGACGTCGATGATCGAGTACTCGGGCATGACAGCGTTCCTCGGCTGCGGGAGCTGCGCGACGCGCGCGGGATGCGCCGGACGATAAACCATCCTCCACGCACGGGAAACGACCGGAAATCCTACCCGTGAAAACCCGCCGATTGGCCGAGCCTCGTGGAGTTGTTACGCTCCGGGCCTGCACCCTGGAGGAATGCGGCAATGCAATACGATCTGGTCATCCGCAACGGCATGGTGGTGGACGGTTCCGGCGCGGCCGCTTACCCGGCAGACGTCGGCGTGATCGGCGGCCGCATCGCGACCATCGGCCGCATCCGCGCACCCGCCACGCGCACGCTCGATGCGGACGGGCAGGTCGTCACGCCGGGCTTCGTGGACGGCCACACGCACATGGATGCGCAGGTGTTCTGGGATCCGCTCGGCACCTCGTCCTGCTACCACGGCGTGACCACGGTCATCATGGGCAACTGCGGCTTCACCTTGGCGCCATGCCCGAAGCAGGAAGCAGATTTCGTGTTCCGCAACCTCGAACGCGCCGAGGACCTGCCCCGCGAGTCGATGCTGGCCGGCATCGACTGGACGTGGGAGACGTTCCCGGAGTTCCTGGACACCCTCGATCGGCTGCCCAAGGGCATCAACTACGGCGGCTACCTGGGGCACTCGGCGCTGCGCACGTACGTGATGCGCGAGCGCGCGTTCACCGAGCAGGCCACGCGCGACGAACTGGAGCACATGAAGCACGCGGTGCGCGAAGCCGTGACGGCCGGCGCGATCGGCTTCTCCACGTCACGCACGTACAACCACCTGACCTCGGACGATCGCCCCGTCGCGAGCAGGGTCGCCGACTGGGAGGAGGTCCGCGCACTCGTCAACGCGATGGGCGAGACCGGCGCCGGGATCTTTGAGATCGCAAGCGAGACGCCGGGCCGCAAGCCGGAGCGTCAGCAGGACTACTTCGATCGCCTGACCCAGCTCGCGGTGGAGTCCGGGCGCCCCCTGACCTACGGCATGTTCTCCACGCGTATCGCGCCGGACGTGTGGCGCCCCTTTTACGAAGTCGCCAACCGCGCCGCGCGCGAGGGCGGTCGCATCTTCGTGCAGTGTCACAGCCGCGCACTGTCGACCTTGCTGTCGTTCGAGACGTACACCCCGTTCGATACCTGGGACGTGTGGAAGGACCTGCGCGCGAAGCCGCTCGATGAACAGAAGAAGCTGCTGCGCGATCCGGACTGGCGGCGGCGCCTCATCGAGATCGGCAGCCGGCCATACGACGGCCCGATGATCGTCGGTGCCGAGGCACGGCCACCCGAATGGGACTGGCTGTGGGTCATGCGCGGCATCGGAGACGAGGAGCGGATGGACGATCTCGCCGCGAAGCGCGGCGTGCACCCGGTGGAAGCCATGATCGATCTCGCGCTGGAGCACGATTTCAAGGTGTTCTTCCGCCAGCCGCTCGCGAACGAGGACCAGGAGCACGCGCTCGAGATGATGCGTCACCCGCGCAGCGTGGTGACGTTCTCCGACTCCGGCGCGCACGTCGCGCAGATCATGGACTCCTCGCTGCAGACGCACCTGCTGAGCCACTGGGTACGCGAGAAACAGGAGTTCACCCTGGAAGAAGCCGTGCGGCTGGTGACCTACGACACCGCCACCGCGTGGGGTCTGCATGACCGCGGCCTCGTGCGCGAAGGCATGAACGCGGACCTGCTGGTGTTCGATCCGAACACCATCGCACCGCTGATGCCGCAAGTCGTGCACGACCTGCCGGCCGGCGCGAAGCGCCTGCTGCAGAAGTCGGCCGGCATCGCCTACACGATCGTCAACGGCGAGGTGATGCTCGAAGGCTGCCGCGCGACGGGTGCGCTGCCCGGCCGGCTGGCCCGCGGCCCGCTGGGTCGCCGCGCCGTCTGAGCACGCGCACCGTTCCGTGGCGCGCCGGCGCATGGATCGCGCTGTGGCTCGTCACGGCGTGTGGCGGCGGCCGCACGACCGACTACCTGCCGTTCACCCCGGGCGCGTGGTGGTACTACGAGACAGTCGCCGACGTGCGCGGCGAGATCGCCCGCCAGCGCGCCTATGTCACGAACGAACATGCCACCGGCAACGTGCTCGTGCAGCGCCACCAGGCGACACACCTGCAGCGGCTGCGCAGGACGCCGGAAGGCGTCTTCCACGTGGTGCAGGATCCGCGCGAAGCCCCGCATGCGGTGCTGGTGCTGCCGCGCGTGCCCGCCCTCGGCGCGCAGTGGACGATCGAAAGTGAACTGCGCCTCGTGGAGAGCCGCACGTTCGCCGCCGAGGATCGCCTGCTCGGCCGGCGGCTGCCGCTGATCCTGACCGCGCGCATCGAGGCAATGGATGCACGTGTGCGCACGCCGGCCGGCGAGTTCACGGATTGCGTGCACGTGACATACGAAGGCACCCGCAAGGTGCCGGCCGACCGCGGGACCCTGCTCGTCGACGTCACGGTCCGCCATGCAGCCTGGTACGCGCCCGGGATCGGGCTGGTGCGCATGGAGCGCCACGAAACAACCGACAGCACATTCCTGCGCGACGGGCATTACACCCAGGCATTGCTGGCGTACGGGATCCCGTGAGCGTTGGCGCTGGTGTGCCGGCGTCATCGGTCCAGGTTTCCAGCCGGCGACGGCGCCCCCGGAGGTGCCGGCGCACCCGGTCCCACGTTCCCCGTTAGGCGGCGGCGCTGGCGCGCGGTTGCCTCGTCGTGGGAGGTGCACTAACCTGCCCGCCCCTCCCGAGATGGCCGGTCCGATGACTCCCTCCGAACTCGCCGCCTACGCGGCTCAGGGCTACACCCGGGTCCCGGTGGTACGCCGGGTGCTGGCGGACCTGGATACGCCGCTGTCCGCCTATCTCAAGCTCGCCGCGGGACCGTACAGCTACCTGCTGGAGTCGGTCGAGGGCGGCGAGAAATGGGGGCGGTTCTCGATCATCGGCCTGCCGGCGCGCACGGTGCTGCGCGTGACCGGGCCGTGCCTCGAAGTGCTGGAGGCCGGGCGCGTGGTGGAGCGTCACGACGGCGGGGATCCGTTCGAGTTCGTGCGCGCCTTTCTCGCGCGCACGCGCACCCCGCACCTGCCGATCACGCGGTTCAGCGGCGGACTCGTGGGGTACTTCGGGTACGACACCGTGCGCTACGTGGAACCGCGGCTCCGCGCGAGCGAGCCGCCGGATCGCCTCGGCACCCCGGACATCCTGCTGATGGTCGCGGACGAGTACGTGGTATTCGACAACCTGCGCGGGGACATGCAGATCGTCTGCGAGGTGGATCCGCGCAACGTGGAGGCGCTCGCGCACGCCGAGCGGCGCCTGAACGAACTGGAACATCGCCTGCGTCAGCCGCTGCCGCTGCCGTTCCAGGTGGCGTGCGATCCGGTGGCGGAGTCGGACTTCGTGTCGGAGTTCCCGCGCGCGGATTTCGAGCGCGGCGTGGACCGCATCAAGCACTACATCATCGAGGGTGACGCGTTCCAGGTGGTGCCATCCCAACGGATGTCGGTGCCGCTGCAGGCAGCGCCGGTGAACGTGTACCGCGCGCTGCGGCATCTGAATCCCTCGCCGTACCTCTACTTCATCGATCTCGCGGACTTCCAGATCGTGGGCTCCTCGCCCGAAATCCTGGTCCGCCTGGACGGGCGCACGGTCACCACGCGGCCGCTCGCCGGTACGCGCCGGCGGGGGGCGACGGACGCCGAGGACCGCGCGCTCGAAGCCGAGCTGCTGGCGGATCCCAAGGAGGTGGCCGAGCACGTGATGCTGATCGATCTCAGCCGCAACGACGTCGGCCGCGTCGCGAAGCCCGGCAGCGTGAAAGTCACCGAGCAGCTGGTGATCGAGCGCTACTCGCACGTGATGCACATCTCGTCGAACGTCGAGGGCACGTTGACCGACGGCAAGGACGCGCTCGACGTCCTGCGCGCGACGTTGCCGGTGGGCACCCTGTCCGGGGCCCCCAAGATCCGCGCGATGGAGATCATCGACGAGCTGGAGCCCGTCAAGCGGGGCATCTACGGCGGCGCCGTCGGCTATGTCTCGTGGAACGGCAACATGGACACCGCGATCGCGATCCGCACGGCGATCATCCGGGACGGCCGGCTGTACATCCAGGCCGGCGCCGGCGTGGTGGCCGACTCCGTGCCCGCGCTCGAATGGGAAGAGACGATCAGCAAGGGCCGCGCGATGTTCCGCGCGGTGGCGATGGCGGAGCGCGGGCTCGCGATTGACGAGCCGCGCTGACGCGGCGCGCGGGGCGGCGCGAGCGGGGACAGGTCCGGATCGGCCCGGGAAAATCGCCGCCAGGTGCCGGAATGAGAAGTAGCTCTCACAGATGATGGGGCGGATGCCCTCCCACACCATTGAGTGATGCCCATCACGCTTTTGATAATGAGCGCTCAAGTAAGACCCGCGCCCGGTGGAGCCTGCCGCGAGCGCCCAGACCGGAGGGATCCCGCATGACCCGCAACGCCCCGTTTCATACCCTGCTGCTGGTGGCCGGCCTTGGCACCCCGCTCGCGTCCCACGCACTGAGTGCCCCGGCGACGGACGTCGCGACATTCCTCGGCACCACGCTCGGGGCGATCCAGGCCATCAACCCCGCTGCGGTACCCGCCTCGGAAGAAGACGAGCCGCAGGAAGTGACCCGCGGTTCGGCGCTCCGCGCGGTGATCAACGCCCAGGCGGGGGATACGTTGTCGTTCGACTGGTTCTTCGGCACGGACGAAGGCCCGGCTGACGCCAACAACGGCGTGATCGACTTCGGGTTCTTCAGCCTGAATGGGGCCCTGACCCTGCTCGCGTCGGTCAACGATCCACTCGAACTCGCCGTCGGCAGCCCGTTCACGGAACAACTGCAGCCGCTGCCGTCGGGTGACTATTTTCGGACCGTGACCCTCACGTTCGACGTTGAGGGCGCGTACGCGCTCGGGTTCGCGATCATGGACAACGTGGACACCGTCGTCGAATCCGGGCTTGTCATCGACAATGTGCGCCTGAACGGGGACCTGGTGGCAAACGGCGGGTTCGAGGACAACACCTTCGACGGCGAGGTGACCAGTTTCCTGCACTGGGAAACGCTCGGAGACGTCAGCGCGTGGGACAGCCTGCCCGGACCGACCGAAGGATTCGTCGGCGCCGCATTGCTCGCAGGTAATTTCCCGGTGGTGCCGGTGCCGCTGCC
>JBFWUN010000005.1:30130-91778 GCA_050247235.1 Gammaproteobacteria bacterium | reverse complement strand
CGTTCTCGATCGGCGCCGGCGAGCGGACCGAGTTCCGCCAGCCGGACGCTTCTGCCGTCGCGCTGAACCGAGTGGTCGGCGGTGCTCCGTCCGAGATCCACGGCCAGCTCTCCGCGAACGGCCAGGTGTACCTGGTGAACCCCGGCGGCGTGCTGTTCGGCAAGGGCGCGCAGGTCGACGTGCGCGGACTCGTCGCCTCCACGTTGGATATCCCGACTTCCGACTTCATGGCGGGACGCACCACGTTCACGGAGACGGCAACGGGTGCCGCCGTGGTCAACGAGGGCCGCCTCACCGCGGCGGATGGCGGTTACGTTGCGCTCATCGGACGACGGGTGGTCAACAGCGGCACGATCAATGCGCCGGGCGGTACGGCCGTGCTGGCAGCCGGCGAGCAGGTCAGCCTGTCCTTCGACGCTGACAGCCTGGTCGACGTGGCGGTCGAGCGCGCGGCACTCGACGCGCTGGTGGAGAATGGTGGCGCCATCCGCGCGGCGGGCGGCACCGTGGTGCTGACCGCGCACGCGCGCGACGCCCTGCTGGACACCGTGGTGAACAACACCGGCGTGATCGAGGCGGACAGCGTGGACACCTCCCGCGGCGTGGTGCGGCTGGGCGGCGGGGACGACGGCGTGGTGACCTCCAGCGGCACGCTCGCGGCGCGTGGCGACAACGCGGGGGAAGCCGGCGGTACCGTCGAGATCACCGGCCGGCGGATCGCGCTGATCGATGCGGCGGTCGTCGACGCGCGCGGGGACGCCGGCGGCGGCAGTATTCATATCGGCGGCAGCGAGCAGGGAGAAGGACCGCTTCCGAACAGCGAGCAGCTGTTCGTCGGCTCGGCCACGCGCGTCGAGGCAAGCGCCGGTACGCAAGGTGACGGCGGCCGGGTCATTCTCTACGCGGACGATGCCGCGCGTATCCACGGCCGGATCGCGGCCACCGGCGGGACGACGAGCGGCGCCGGCGGCTTCGTCGAAACCTCCGGCAAGCGCAGCCTGGAAGTGACCGAGGTCCCCGATGTCACCGCGCCGTTCGGCGCGCCGGGCACCTGGCTGATCGATCCGCTCAACATCGTCATCGTCGCCACTGCCGGCACGTGCGTATCCTTGAGCGGCTGCGTCAGCGGCCCGGATTGGACCGCCACCGGCACCGGCGCCACGCTCGGTGCGAACCTCATCACCGCTGCGCTGAACGCCGGCCAGAACGTCACGATCACCACCGGTGATGGCGGGTCGGAGGCCGGTAACATCACGCTGTCGGGCTCCCCGGTCATCCAGAAATCCAGCGGCGCCGCTGACGTCACGTTGACGATGCGGGCGCACAACGACATTGGCATCACGGCGCCCATCTCGCGCACCGGCGGCGCCGGTGTCGGCCGCCTCAACGTGGAGCTCGTCGCGGACAGCGACGCGAGCGGTACCGGCAACGTGGCGCTCCGCGCCGCGGTGACCACCGGTGGCGGAACGATCACGGCGAGCGGACAGAGTATCTCGGTGCTGAGCGGCCTCAACACCAACGGGACCGCTGGACGTGATGGCGGCGCGATCACACTTGCTGCGCAGCCCACAGGTTCGCTGAATATCTCGGGCGGCACGATCAACGCGTCCGCCGGATCCTCCACCGGCGCCGGGCGGCGCGGCGGGGACGTCACGCTGACCGGCGGCACGGTCACCACGCGCGCCATCACGGCCAATGGCGGCAACGCCGGCGGCACCAACCAGCCGGGCGGACAGGCCGGCGCGATCACGCTCGACGCCACGGGCGCCGCACCGCTCGTCACGTTGAACGGCAATCTCACGGCCCGGGGTGGCAATGCCACCGGCAGCGGTACCGGCGGTGCCGGGGGATCGATCACGAGCGCCGATCCGATCACGCTCGGCGCAGCGGTGACCTTGGCAACCGCGGGCGGGACCGGCGGGACGGCCGGGACCGGCGGTGACGTGACGGTCCCGGGGATCGACAGCGGCGCGAGCGCCCGCCGGAATTTCACGGTGAATGCAGGCACCGGCCGCTTCTCCGCCGGTACGCTCGGCGGCACCACGCCGCTCGGGGCCGTGAACATCACCGCGAACGGTGGCGTGACCACCGGGGACATCACGACGGTCGGGCGCAACAACGAAGCGGGCTTCGCGGTCACGCTGAACGCGGGGACCACCGGCGCGGTGTCCGTGGGGAATATCACCACGCGCGGGACCACCGCGTCCGGCGTCGGCCGCAACGGCGGCGCGGTGACGTTGACGGGCCGCACGCTCGCGCCGGGCGCGATCGACACCTCCGGCTCCACGGCCGCCAGCACGGGAGTCGGCGGCAACGGCGGCGCGGTATCGCTGACGGCGTCGGGCGCCGGCGCGGGCATCGCGCTCACGCGGAACATCGTCACGAACGGCGGCAACGGCGTCGCCAGCGCGGGCGGGGCGAGCGGCGGAGTCTCGGTCAACGGCCCCGTCACGCTCGGCAACGATCTCGCGCTCCGGAGCATTCCCGGCGCGGGCACCACCCCGGGCGCAGCGGGTGCGCTGACGTTCGGCCCGACGGGCACGATCGACAGCGATTCAACCCCGCGCAATCTCGAACTCGACGGTCGCAGCGGCGTGACCCTGCAGGGCCCCATCGGCCAGAACGCACCGCTCGCGAACCTCACGGTGCGTGGCAACGCTCCGGTGACCTTGCCCGCCACCACCCTGCTCGGCAATCTCGCGGTGACCACCAACGGTCCGATCACGGATGCGGGGGCATTGCGCATCGGCGGCGACACGGCGCTGGATGCGGGCACCGGCGCGATCACCCTGGACGATCCCGCGAACGACTTCACGGGGCCGGTGTCGGCGCAAGCGGGAGGCGCCGTCACGTTGAACGATGCGAACGGCCTCCAGCTCGGCAACATCACCAGCGGCGGCGCGCTCACTGCCACGGCCAATGGAGATCTCCGACTTGCGCCGGGCACGCGCTTGAACGCAGGCGGTGACGTGGTGCTGGCGGCGCGCGGCGGCAACTTCATCAACGAATCGGATGCGGGCGCGATCACGACACCAGGGCGCTGGCTGATCTACGCGACGAGCCCCGCGGGCAATGTGCCGAACGGCCTCAGCCCCGGCAACCCCCAGCCGAATCTCTACAACCGCACGCTCGACACCGCGCCGCCGGCGTCGATCGGCCCCGGCAATCATGTCGTGTTCTCGGTCCAGCCGCGGCTGACGGTGACGGCGGATCCCGCCGGGAAGATCTTCGGCGACGCCGACCCGGCGCTGACGTTCGCCGCCGCTGGCCTGCTCGCCGGCGATGCGCTGGCGGATGCGTTCACCGGCACCTTTGCGCGTGCGCCCGGCGAGGACGTGGGTCCGTATGCGATCGATGCGGTGGGCGCGGGTTCCGCGATCGGCTACGCGATCGACGTGGTGCCCGGCACGTTCACGATCGATCGCCGTCCGATCACCCTCACGGTGGATCCGGCCGCCAAGGTGTTCGGTGATGCCGACCCCGCACTCGGCTTCGCCGTCACCGCGGGCTCGCTGGCGGCAATTCCGGGCGGTGCGCTGGGCGGTGCGCTCACGCGGGCTGCCGGCGAGACCGTCGGCAGCTACGCGATCACACAGGGCACGCTCGACAACCCGAACTACGCGATCACGTTCATCGACGGCGCGCTCGCGGTGACCCCGCGGCCAATCACGCTCGCGGCCGACGATCGCACGCGCATTTACGGCGATCCGGATCCGGCACTCGGCTTCAGCGTGACCGGCGGTTCGCTGGTGGCCACGCCGGAAGGCACCTTGTCTGGCGCGATCGCGCGCGCGGCCGGCGAGGATGTCGGGCGTTACGCGATCGGGCAGGGCACGCTCGCGAACGGCAACTACGCGATCACGTTCCTGCCCGGCAACTTCGACATCACGCCGCGGCCGCTTTCGCTCACGGCTGATCCGGCCGCGAAGATTTTCGGGGATGCGGACCCGGTGTTCGGCTTCACGGTCACCGCGGGCTCACTCGCGGCGATCCCGGGCGGCGCGCTGACCGGCGCGCTGGGACGCGCCGCCGGCGAGACCGTCGGCAGCTATGTCCTCAACCAAGGCACCCTCGGCAATCCGAATTACGCGATCACGTTCGCGCCGGCGAGCCTCGACATCACGCCGCGCGCCGTGACCCTCGCCGCCAACCCGGCGAACAAGCGGTACGGAGATCCGGATCCGGCGCTCGGTTTCACGGTGACCGCCGGATCGCTGGCGGCAATTCCCGAAGGCGCGATGGGCGGGGCGCTCGCACGCGCCGCCGGCGAGGACGTCGGCAGCTACGCGATCTCCCAGGGCACGCTCGGCAATCCGAACTACGTGCTGACGTTCACGCCCGGCACGTTCGACGTGATCCCGCGGCCGCTCGAGGTCCGGGCGCGCGATGCGTCGCGACTCGTCGGCGCGGCGGATCCGGAGTTCGGGTCGGATATCTTCGGCTTCGCGTTCGGCGAGGACCACAGCGTACTCGGCGGCACCTTGGTCTACACGACCACGGCCAGCGCGGCGTCGGGTCCCGGTGCTTTCCTCCTCAGCCCGTCCGGCCTGACCGCCACGAACTACGTGCTCATCTTCGTCGACGGCACGTTGTTCGTGCTCGATCCGGCGGCAGGTCTGCCGGGCAGTCCGGGGAACCTGCCGGGTGGCCCGTCGGGTCTGCCGGGCGGTCCCGCGTCGCTGCCGGCAGCCGCGGGCGGCGACGAGGCCGTGGTTGCCGCACGCCAGAACCGTCCGGGGCTGCCGACGATCACCGGGCTCGCGCGGCTCGACATCATCGATGAAGGGATCCGCCTGCCGCCAGACGCGCGCTGAGCGCGCTTCAACGCGCCCACCGCGCCGGGTACGGCGCGCGATCGCGTTTCCCACGCTAACGGCGCCGCCGGGCGGGCGCCGCGTCGCTTCCCGTGATGCGCATCGCATTTTCCGGGTCAAGCCGGCCGTCACGCCGGACGCTACCTCCCGCATCGGCGCAAGCCGTCAAGGGAGCAGTGCCTATGAAAATGACATCGTGCGCGCAGACGCACTCATCATGCCGAGCCCCGTGCCGGGGACTCGTGGGTGGAATCGTGCTGGCGGTGACGGCCCTGGCGCAGGCCGCGGAACCGGTGCCGTTGGACCAGCTGGTTGCGACCGGCATGGGGACGCAGGCGTCCTTCCTGGACGCGGTCAATGCCGGTGGCGTGGTCGAAGCGAACTCGGCGCGCGTGGAGAACGGTGTGGTCTACCTGGATTACGTGCCGGCCCCGGCCGTTGCGGACACGGCGGCGCCCACCGGCCGCTGATCATCCCGCGCGAAATGCGACCCGCGCGCCGTGCGCGGGTTGCATCGGTCGACATCCATCCCGGATAATTCCTTGCGACTTCACAAGGAACCCGCGCTGACGCGCGCAGCCCATGGATCCGGCTAAATTTTCCTCTCTTCAGACCCCCTCTTTCGGGCGACTTCTCGTGGCCGTCATGGGCTGCACGATCGCCGGCGCCACCCCTGCACAGCTGGCGCCCGATGCCGGTACGACCCTGCGGGAACTCCGCCCGCGGGACATCGATCTGCCGAAGGCGCCGCCACCGCCGGTCCAGGCGCCGCTGCCCGCGCCCGCGCCCGCCGCGGACGCCGCCGTGAAGTTCCGGGTGGATCGCTACACGTTCACTGGTGTCAGCGTGTTCGATCCGGCAGTGCTGACGGAGGTCGTGGCCCCCTCTGCGCAGCGCGAAGTCACGCTCGCGGACGTGCAGGCGGCCGCGCTCGCCATCACCCGCTACTACCGCGACCACGGCTACCTGGTGGCCCGCGCCTACGTACCGCCGCAGGAGGTGCGCGAAGGGCAGGTCGAGATCGCGGTGCTGGAAGGTCTGTACGGCACCCCGGAACACGGCAACGCCTCGCTCGTCAGCGATGCGGTGCTGGACCGGCACCTCGCGCGCGTCCAGGCCAACCGCGTGATCGAACGCGACGCGCTCGATCGCCGATTGCTGCTCATCCGTGATCTCGGCGGCGTCAGCAGCGTCACGGGGACGTTGCGTCCCGGCGAGCAGACCGGCGAATCGACCTTGCGCGTGGAGGTCACCGCGCCGCCGCGCGTGACCGGGGAAATCACCGCGGACAACTACGGCAACCGGTTCGTCGGACGCTACCGCCTGGGCGGTGCGGCCGAGATCGCGAGTCCGCTTGGCCTGGGCGACCTGCTCGACGTGCGCGTGATCTCCTCCGGCGAGGAACTGCAGAGCGGCCGCGTGGGCTACCGGCTGCCGCTCGGCGTGGACGGCCTCGCGCTCCAGACCAGTTTCACCGCCGTGCGCTACGAACTGAAGGACGAGTTCGCGCCGCTGCGCGCGCAGGGCTCGGCACTGGTGCCGAGTGTTGCATTGAGCTACCCGCTGATCCGCCTGCCGCGCCTGAACCTCTACGCGCGCGGCGGCGTGGATTACACCTCCCTGCGCGACGACACCGATGTCCCCGCCACCGAGGCGGACCGCGCGATCGGCGCGTTCTTCGCCGGTGTGTCCGGCGACTGGCGTGACCGGGTCGGCGCCGGCGCGGTCAGCGCGTTCGCGCTCACCGCCGAAGCCGGAACATTGGAGATCGACTCCGCGACCGCCCGGCAGATCGATCGCCTGACCACGCGCGCCGACGGCGCCTACCAGAAGTTCACCTACTCGCTGCTGCGCGTGCAGTCGCTCGGTGGACCGCTGTCGCTGTACACCAGCCTCTCCGGTCAGTTCGCGCTGCAGAACCTGGATTCGGCGGAGAAATTCTGGCTTGGCGGCGCGAGCGGCGTGCGCGCGTATCCGCAAGGCGAGGCCGCCGGCGACGACGGCTTCCTCGCGAACATCGAACTGCGCTACAACCTCGCGCCGTGGCGCGGCGTGCAGCCGCAGGTGCTGGCGTTTGTCGATACCGGCGGCGCCAAGCTCAACCACGATCCGTTCGTGCCGGGTGGCGAGCGTTATCGCTTCCTGTCCGGCACCGGGATCGGCTTCAACCTCGTGGAAGCCCACGGCTTCGCAGTGCGTGGCGCGTGGGCGTGGCAGCTCGGCCCCGAGTCCGCGCAGGCGGATCGCGACCGCAGCGGGCGCGGGTGGATCCTGGTCGGGAAGACGTTCTGAGCTTCTCGCGCGCGTCCTCCCCCGGAGTGTCGCTCACCGGCCTGACCGGTCACCTGCTTGTACGTATCGATCAGCATCCGGAAGTACGGGGCGCACAAACCGTTGTGCGGACGACGCCGCGAGGCAGACGGTCGCAACGACCGGGGTTCATGAAGCGCTGCCGTTGACCGGGATCATGGAATTCAGGGAATCCGCGGCGGATGGGACTCCGATGTGTCAACTATTTCTCAGTCATGGCTCGATCCGGCGATCTGCAACTGATTAGATCCTGTGCGACTGCCTACGTCGCGCTCGAAATTCAACCACCGTTGGCTCGCCGGAGAATGGAAGCATGAATCTCCCTCTGGAACTGCACAGAAAGAACGTCTGTGGAGAAACCGTCAGGCGTCGAATCTGGTGGGCCGCCGCCATCGCGCTGGCGCTGGTCGGCACAGTGGACAGCCGGGCCGCATCGGTCTCGTTCGCGGACGACACGTTCGTGGAGGCGGAGTGGTCGAGCCAGCAGTTTCTCAGCGGCACGGCCGCCAGCGTCCAGGTGGCGACCGGGGGAAATCCAGGGCAGTTCCGCCAGACCGGCCTCTCCGGCCTGGACAACGGACAGAGCATCATCGTGGTGCAGCTGCACTCGCCGTCCGTCTACGACCCCGCATCGCAAGGGGCGATTGCGAGCATCGATTTTGCGTTCGACCTGAAATTCCTCGGAGGCTCCGCGGGCACCAGCGTCGTCGGTTACCGGCTGGCGCTGAAGCAGAACGATTCGCTGTTCTTCTCGCGTGATTTCGATCCGGATGATCCGGCACTTCTGCTGGGGGTTGCCACAGGGCCCGGCGATGGTGCACCCGGCCTCACCTGGGAACATTTCTCGTTCTCCGGGGTGACGGTCGCCGAGTTCAAGCAGCAGTCGGGGACGTCAACGCTCGATTTCTCCGCCAGCGGTGCACCGATCACGTTCGGGTTCCTGACCGTCACGGGCGTCGATCGCGACGACACCAGCACGCAAAGCGGGATCGACAACTGGGCGGTCACGGTCAACGCGGTGGTCCCGCTCCCCGCCGCGGTGTGGCTGGCGGGGTCGGGGCTGCTGGGACTGCTGGCCTGCGGGCAACGGACGGGACGCGTATCGCATCCAGGTATCCGGAAGAGCGCCTGACGCACGCCGGGGGCGCCGCCGTGTGAGCGCAGCGATGAGCCTTCGCTGCGTCTCCTCCCGGTCGCCGGAATCGCAACGGAGACCGGGGCCGATCAGTCAGTCACCGGCTCCCACCACGAAGGCGGCGATCGTCGTCGTACTGCCGCCGATATTGAGCACCCCCACGCGTCGCGCGTCTTCCACCTGGTAGTCCCCGGCTTCCCCGCGCACCTGCTTGTACGCGTCCAGCAGCATGCGCACACCCGTCGCACCGACCGGGTGACCGAGCCCGATCAGTCCGCCGGACGGGTTGATCGGCAGTTTCCCGCCCAGCGCGATCGTGCCGTCCTCGACGGCACGGAAGCTCTGCCCCGGCGGCGTGATCCCGAAGTGATCGATCGCGAGGTACTCCGTCATCGCGGTGCAGTCATGGAGCTCGATCGCATCCAGCGCGTGGACATCCGCGATACGCGCGCGATCGAACGCGTCGCGGATCGCGCCGTGCACGTGCTTCAGCAGGTATGGCGAATCGCGCGACTCGGCGATCTTGTCGGTGAGCCGCATCGTCGCGGTGCGATGACCCCAGCCCTCGATGCGCGGCAGGGCGTCGAGCGGGAGGCCGTGCGCTCGCGCGTATTCCGCGGCGCGGGTTTCGTTCGCAAGGAAGACGACGGCCGCGCCGTCGGTGATCTGGCCGAGATCGTTCTTGCGCACCGTGCCTTCGATGACCGGGTTTGCCTCGTCGTCCTGGGCGAAGCTGCCGTCGCCGAACTGCCACGCGCGCGTCTGGGCGTTCGGATTGCGCTTCGCATTGGCGAAATTGTTGCGCGCGATCTCGCCGAGATGCGCGTAGGACACCTCGCCGTAACGCGCGCCGTAATACTCGGCGAGATCCGAGAACGCGCGCGGCCACAGGAATTTCGCGTCCTGCCATTCATGGCCGGCCCACGCGGCGGCGCCCAGGAACTCGGCGGCCTGGCGGCCCGGCACGTTGCGCATGAACTCCACGCCGAGCACGCAGGCGAGCCCGTAGCGCCCGGACTCGAGATCCGCCATCGCGGCGAGCGCGGCCATCGAACCGGACGCACACGCGGCCTCGTGGCGGGCACTCGGCACGCCCGACAGCGCCGGGTCGAGCGCGCTGAAGAGGCCGCCCAGCTGACCCTGCCGGCAGAACAGCTCCGCGGTGAAATTGCCGATGTGCGCGGTCTCGATGTCGCGCGCATCGAGACCCGTGGCGGCCAGCCCCGCCTGCAGCGCGTCGCGCATCAGGCCGTCGATCTCGAGACCCTCGCGGGCACAGTTGCGCGCGAAGTCCGTCTGCGCGCCGCCGAGGATGTAGACCGGGGTGCTCATGCATGCTTCTCCAGACGGTGATGGGCCCGCGCGGACCGGGTGGCCCGCATCATGCCACCGGGTCGTCCGAAGTAAACCGGACGTTTCCGACCCGCGGATCCGTCGCGGGCCGGCGCGGCCGCTTTCGCAGTGCAGCGAATCACCGCACGCGGCGTGGGGTTTCGTGCGCGGTCACCCGGGTTATGCTTGGCGCGACGCGCGTCGTCTCCGGCGCGCGTCACTCACAAACGAACGCAAGCCCCGGAGGTCCGCGTCATGCTCAAGTGGAAAATCGGCGACACCACGATCACCCAGCTCATCGAACTGAAGGACGACACCGGGGCAATCCCCGTGCTGCCGGACGCAACGCCGGAGAACCTTGCGACGATTCCGTGGCTGAAGCCGCACTTCGTCACCCCGGACGACAAGCTCATCCTGAACATCCAGATGATGGTCATCGAGACGCCGGAACGCACGATGGTCGTGGACACCTGCATCGGCAACGACAAGACACTCGCGCTCGACGCCTGGGCGAACATGCAGCGCCCGTTCCTCGACAACCTGCGCAAGCTCGGCTACGACCCGGACAAGGTGGACACCGTGCTGTGCACGCACCTGCACGTGGACCACGTGGGCTGGAACACGATGAAGCAGAACGGCAAGTGGGTGCCCACGTTCCGCAACGCGCGCTACGTGCTGGTGGAGACGGAGTTCGAGCACTGGCGCCAGGCGGCAGACGACTTCGGTCCGGTGTTCCAGGAATCCGTGCAGCCGGTGTTCGACGCGGGGCTCGTGGACCTGGTCAAGCCGGATCACCGGGTCGGCAGCGGCGTGTGGTTCGAATCGACCCCCGGTCACACGCCGGGGCACGTCAGTATCCACATCGGCTCGCAGGGCGAGGAAGCGATCATCACCGGCGACATGATGCATCACCCCTGCCAGATCGCGCGGCCTGACTGGGTCACCCCGTTCGACAGCGACAGCCCGGCAGCGATGGCCACCCGCCAGGCGTTTCTCGAACGGTATGCGGACAAGCCCGTGATGATCCTGGGGACGCACTTCGCGAACCCGGTGGGCGGCCGCATCGTGCGGGACGGCAGCACGTACCGGTTGGCGGTTTGATCGGGGCGTTCATCAGCGTCACACACCGTCAGCCTCGGGAGAGCCGCATGTCATCCGAACGCCTGGCCCGCACGCTGCTAGTCGTCATCGGCGCCTGGGGGTCGATACAGTCTGCGCACGCCGCGGACCCGGCCGCCGCCGACACCGTCATCACGCCGGTCATCGAGCGTCCGCTCGCCGCGAGAGACGCGGCGGTGGCGAGCGTGATCACCGTGGAATACGCCCCGGGTGCCGGCACGCCACCACACACGCATCCCGCGGATACCTTCGTGTACGTGCTGTCGGGTGCGATCGAAATGCAGGTCGCCGGGGGCGAACTGAAGGTGCTGCGTGCCGGTGACGCGTACTACGAGTCGCCGGCGGACACGCACGTGGTGTCGCGCAACGCAAGCCGGACCGAGGCGGCGAAATTTCTCGTGATGATGGTCAAGGCGCCCGGTGCGCCGGTGCTCGTGCCGCACTGACGCACTGACGCACGGTACCGCGTCGGCGCGCATCACGTTGCGCTGAAGCGCCCGGCCGATGTGACAGGAGCTGAAGTGCGTCGCAGAAACCGTCGCGCACGGGCGCGATGATTCAGCGCGGGGCTCACCCCGAGGACCAACGCCGTGTCACCGACCACATCGCGAACCGCAGCGTGCGTGTCCGCGGAGACAACCCCGCGGCCGGCCCCGTCCGGCACGGCGCCCGCGGACCCCCTGTCCGCGATGCTCGGACACCTCGGCCTGCATGCACGGCTGGACTACGTGGGCGGCGTCTGCGGCCGCTGGGCGATCGATCACAACTCCGACACGGCCGTCTGGTTCCACCTGGTGACGAAGGGCGAGGGTTTTGCGCACTCGCCGGCGTGGACCAACCCGCGCCGGCTCGCCGAGGGCGACCTGCTCGTGTTCATGCCACATGCAGCGGCACATTTCCTGTCCTACAGCCCGGACGAACTGGTGTTCGGTGCCACGGGCGCGGCCAAGGTGCCGCTGGCGGAAGGATCCACGGGCCTGGTGTGCGGGGCGCTCGAACTGCGGGCCCCGCGCGCGGCGCTGTGGCGCGGGCTGCCGGGGGAGATCCTCGTCCGCCCGGCGGATGCCGGCTCCGAACTCGCGTCGCTCATCGCGCTGATCGTGCGGGAAGCCAAGGCGCCGGGGCTCGCGAGCGACGTGCTGATTGAACGCCTGTTCGACGGCTGTTTCCTGTTGCTCGTCCGCTACTGTATCGAACGCGGACTGGTGCGTGAGGGATTGTTCCGCGCGTTGCAGGATGCGCGCCTCGCCGGCGTGCTCGCCTTGCTGCACGAGGCGCCGGCACATCCGTGGAGCGTCGCGGAGATCTGCGCGCGCGGCGGGCTCTCGCGCTCGGTGCTGCACGAGCGGTTCGTCGCGCTGCTCGGCATGCCGCCAATGGAATATCTTGCGGCCATGCGCATGCAGCTCGCCGGCGAGTGGCTGCGCGACGCCGCGCTGTCCGTCGAACAGGTCGCGGAGCGCTGCGGTTACGAATCGGTCTCCGCGTTCAGCCGGACGTTCCGGCGCGTGATGGGGCAGGCGCCGGGGGCGTACCGGCGAGGCGGCTGAACGGCAGTCCGGAGTTTCGCGCCATTGAGCGTGAAGCGCTGGAGGCACATGCCGCAGGCGCGACCGTCGCGCCGCAGGGATGCGGCGCGCGAGCCTCCAGGGATGGATTCACGGCGTGTCGCGCGTGCGGCATGTGCCGCCGGCGCCCGCGTATCCCTAATCGCGAAACTCCGGACTGCCGTTCAGCCGCGGCGGAGTCGAGACTCGCCACGCCATGCGCTACTGGCTCTTCCAGTCTCCCGCCTGCTCGAACGCGTAGCCCGCGCGGTAGACCTTTGCCTCGTCGAAATGGCGACCGACCAGCATCATGCCGATCGGCAGCCCTTGCGACATCCCGCACGGCACGGTCAGCGCCGGGTGGTGGGTGATGTCGAACGGACAGGTGTTGCCGATCATCTCCAGCGCGCGCTGCACGTAGAGTTCGCGCGGCGCATCGCTCGGTGGGATCGGCGTGGCCTTCATGACCATCGTCGGCATCAGCAGCAGGTCGTACCTGCCGAGCGCCGCATCGTAGGCCGCGGTGACCCGTCGCGCGAGGTTGGTCGCCTTGCCGTAGAAGCGCGAGCCGTAGTGCTTCTTCATGTGCACGCCGAGCACCGTCAGGAGCTTGGTGGTTTCGGACAGCTGGTCGGCGCGCAGCTCCCAGCCGTGCAGCTTGTCGATCAGGCTGGTGACGTAGAGATCCCGGCGCGAGAGCCCGTAGCCGTCGCCGAACATCATCGTCTGCGCGATGCCTTCCACGCCGATTGGCACCCACAGCGCGCTGCCGATCAGGTGCTCCGGGATCGAGACTTCCTCCACCGTCGCGCCAAGCGCCTCGAGCCGGTCGGCCGCGCGCCGCACGCAGGCGTCGACATCGGCCTCCGAGTTCGGATGGCCGAAGCCTTCCTTCACCACGCCGATGCGCAGACCGCGGATCCCGGCATCGATGCCGGTGGTGTAATCCAGGGTGCCCGGCTGGCGCTCGTGAAACTGGCGGGGATCGTAACCGTCCACGCCGGCAATCACTTCCAGCAGCAGCGCGTTGTCGCGCACGGTGCGGGTCATCGGGCCGGTGTGATCGACCATCACTTCGATCGGCATGATGCCGGTATACGGCACGAGCCCGTGCGTGGGCTTGAGGCCGACGATACCGCACCAGGACGACGGCATGCGGATCGAGCCGCCCTGGTCGCCGCCGATCGCCATGTCTGCTTCACCAAGCGCCACCACCACGCCACTGCCGGACGAGGAGCCCCCGGAGGAATACCCGCGCTTGTGCGGATTGTGCACCGGACCCTTCGCATTGGTGTGCGAGCCGCCGGAAATGCAGTAGTTCTCGCAGTGCGTCTTGCCGGCGATTTCGCCACCGGCATCGAGGATGCGGGTGATGATCGTCGCGTCGATCTCGGGCACGTAGCCTTCGAGGATCGCGTTGCCGTTCATCATCGGCACCCCCGCGACCATCACGTTGTCCTTGACGGCGATCCGCCTGCCCGCGAGCTTGCCGGCAGGCGCGCCCTTGATGGCGGTCTTCACGTACCACGCGTTGTACGGGTTCTCGGCCGGTGCCGGGAACACGCCCGGCGTGCGCGGGTACTTCACCACCGGCAGGTTGTCCGGCAGCGAATCGACGAGATTGTAGGCGCCGATGTACGGCGCGAGCAGGCCGAGGTAGGACTCGACATCGGCTTCCGACAGGGACAGGCCGACGTGTGACGCCGCCTCGAGCAACTGGTCTTTCGTCAATCCGGGAACGGACATGGGCGGGTCTCCTGGTGAGGGGCGCGGGAGTGCGACCGCGCCATCGTCGCGCAGGTCACCGCAACCGGGCAAGCGAGGGTCCCGCCGGCGCGCGGGGAGGACCGGGCTGCCGCAGTCGGGCGACCGCGGCGGCGCGGGTGACACCTCCGCGGCTCAGACCGTCACGCCGGCGCGCGTCGCGGCCTGTCGCAAGGCGTCGATGCGGTGCACGAACCGCGCGTCGGACGCGATGCAGTGATCGGCCTCGAGGCTCGCGAGCGTCTTCGCGACCGCGTCGTTCATGCCCGCGACGAGCAGCATCTTGCCCGCCTTGCGCGCGTCGCACGCAATGGTCTCCACGGCCTTCGCGGCGGAGAGATCGACGAACGGCACGCGGCTGAAATCGAGCACGATCGCCGCGATGCCGTCCCGCGCGCGCTCCCTGACCTTGTGACCCAGGTCGGCCGCGGCGCCGAAGCTCAAGGGTCCGCCCGCGAAGTCGAACAGCGCGACGCGCGCGTTCGCGGCGTCCAGGATCGCGTGTTCCTCCGGCGCGAAGTCCGGGACGTGCTCCGGATCGAGCACCTTGAGCTGGAGATCCGCCATCTGCTTCACGAACGCGAGCGCCGCCAGCACCACGCCCACCGCGACCGCCGTGATGAGATCCACGAACACCGTCAGCAGCAGCACCAGTGCCATCAGCAGCAGGTCCCAGCGCGGGCCGGCGTGCGCGCGCTTCAGGTACGTCCAGTCGATGATGTCGTAACCCACCTTCACCAGGATGCCGGCCAGCACCGCGTGGGGGATGATCGCAGCGAGCGGCGCGGCCGCGAGCACGATGGTGATGAGCACGAACGAATGCATCATGCCGGAAATGCGGGTCTCGCCGCCGGTGCGGATGTTGACCACCGTGCGCATCGTGGCGCCGGCACCCGGGATGCCACCGAAAAGCCCGGCGACGGCGTTGCCCACCCCCTGGCCGATCAGCTCCTGGTTGGACTTGTGGCGCGTCCCGGTCATCGTGTCCGCGACGAGCGACGTGAGCAGGCTGTCGATCGAACCGAGCAGCGCGAGGATGACCGCCGCCTCCAGGACCAGCCGGATCGACTCCGCGGTGATGGCGGGCACCACCAGCGCGGGCAGTCCGGTCGGGATATCTCCCAACGTCAGACCCTCCGGCAGCCCGATCACCTGCCCCGCGATCGTGCCGGCGATCAGCGCGGCCAGCGGCGCCGGCACGTACTTGCCAAACGACTTCGGCCAGAAGAACACCATCGCGAGCGCGAGCAGGCCGACCGCGAGCGCCGGCAGCACCGGCGAAGTGACCGCCGCGGGAATTGCCATGAATGCGGACAACGTGCCGGAACCCATGGGTTCGTGCCCCAGCAGGCGCGAGACCTGCAGCGAAATGATGATCACCCCGATTCCACTCATGAAACCGGATACGACGGGATACGGGACGAGGTTGATGTACTGACCGAGACGCAGGATGCCCATCACGATCTGCAGGATCCCGGCGAGGACCACCGCGGCGAACACCAGCGCCGGATTGCCGGACAGCGCCGAGAAGATGCCGGCGAAGACCACCACCATCGGCCCCGTCGGCCCCGAGATCTGGGCGCCGGTGCCGCCCAGGAACGCCGCGAAGAAGCCCACGAATATCGCGCCCCACAGTCCTGCCATGGGGCCTGCTCCCGACGCCTCGCCGAACGCGAGCGCCAGTGGGAGCGCGACGATGCCGGCCGTCAGGCCACCCGTGAGATCGCCCCGCAGGTTGCTGAAATCGAACCACTTGTTCATGTCTTCACCTGCCAGGATTCATGCGGGTCACCGCGGGAACACGCGTCGAGATCGCCGGTGGCGCCTCGGGCATCTCCAGCAGCGCGAACTGCGTGCGCGCGGGGTCGTAGGCATAGACATGACCGCTTTCGAATTCGTAGACCCAGCCGTGCAGCCAGATTTCATTGCGGGCGAGGCGCGCGGCGACACTCGGATACGTCCGCAGGTTGTCGAGCTGCACGAGCACGTTCTCCTTGATGGCCGCGGTCCACAGATCGCCGCCGGCCGCGTCCGCGTAGCACCCGCGAACGATTTCGCGCGTGGCGGCGGCGTGGTTCAGCCAGCTGGCGACGAGGGGCATGTCCTGCACGAGTTCGTCATGCAGCAGGCCTTGCATCGCCCCGCAGTGCGAATGACCCATGACGACGATGTGACGGATCTGAAGGGCCTTCACCGCGTACTCGATGGTGGCACCCTCGCCGCCGTTCGCCGCACCGAAGGCGGGCACGATGTTGCCGGCGTTGCGCAGCACGAACAGCTCACCGGGCATCGCCTGCAGCACCAGCTCGGGTGCCACCCGCGAATCGGAACACGTGATGAGCAGGGTTTCCGGGGTCTGGCCGCCGGACAGTCGTTCGAACAGTTCGCGGTGCGCGCGAAAGTGCGTGGCCTGGAAGTGATGCAGGCCCCTGACGAGTTTTTCCATTTGCGTGACCTCCCGCCGGTTCGCTGGGCGCGCGACGGCGGCTCTCCTGGCCCGCGATCCCGCGGGCGCATGCATGTGGACACGGCGTCACTTTGCGCGAGGCACCGAGGTGCTGCTCACGCGCGGCGGACACCGACGCGGTTCAGGCCGGAAACAGTGCGGGAGGGGCGCGGATGAGCGGAGGCGCGGACTCAGGGGGGGCGCGCGGCGGCATGGCGCAACGCGCGAAACGGTCACCGAGGGACGGGACCGGTTCGAAGCGTCCGCGGCAGAACACCTCGAGAATCTCGGCGCGGTGCGGCCGCGGCGCCTGGGCGCGTTGGCGTCGCACCTCCCGGTCGTCGACCGGGTCGAGGATTTCCCCGGCGAGCTCCGCCGGCGCGACATTCCGCAGGACGACGTCGGCGGCCGGCACGGCGCACGCGCAGGCCAGCAGCAGCCAAGCCGCGACGCGCGACAGCGACACCGCGTATCGCTTCGGGAACATCGGAGGATTCAGACGCATTGGAAGAGAATATCGCACATGCCGCCGCGAACTGAAGCGGCCGGACCCCGTGGGTCCACGCGTGCGGGTTATTCGATGACGACCGCGATGAACCCCGCGTCCAGGCCTTCCTCGCCTTCCTTGACGTTCACCGCCTTGACGGTGCCCGCGGCCGGGGCCTCGTGCGGCACTTCCATCTTCATGACTTCCATGATGAACAGGGTGTCGCCGGCGGCGACCGTGTCACCGGGTTTGACCAGCACCTTCCACATGTTGCCGGCGGTCTGCAGTTCGACTTCGTGGGCCATCAGGACTCCTCATGATTGAAAGCGAGGGCGCGGGTTGGAGGATTCATCGCGACGCCCGCGCGGCGCGGAAGCCGGCAACCCGGGCAGGCAGGATTCACGGCAGCGCCTTGCTCATTCGAGGCTCTCCGCCGTGCACAACGCGGTCATCGCGCGGGCGCGGGCCTGCGCCTCGGCCACGCTGACCACGTCGAAGCGGTACGTCTCGCCCGGTTTCGACTGGCCGAGCTTCCAGAACGCGCATTGCGGCACCGTGTACGGGTTGATGAAGCCGCCGCCGCTCGGGCCATCTGCCACGAGGATGATCGGCGTCTGCCCGGCGAGGTTGATCGCCCCCACGGGGTAGCCGTGGTCGACGATGTTGGCCGGGTCGGACCCGTGCTCGGGCGGCTTGTTCGTCGCGCGCGAGGTGAACGTCCATTCCGGGCCTTCGAGGCGAAAGCCGCCGCGGTCGGACTTCGCGGAGAGTTTCCAGTCGGTCGCGAGGAAGCGTGCGTGGCCGGCCTCGTCGATCCAGTCGTCGTTGGGACCCCGTACGACTTCCACCTGCCAGCGCTTGTCGGTCACGATAGGCGGGCGCGCCGCCGACTTGACCGTGCGGCCCGGCGTCCCGGCGCCATCGCCGACGGGCAGCCGCTGCCCGGCCTTCAACGCATGCCCGCCCATGCCGCCGAGCCCACCCTTGTGAAACGTGGCGCGCGCGCCGAAGAAGACCTCGTTGCGCAGCCCGCCGGCAATCGCGAGGTAGCCGCGCGCACCGGTTCGGGCCGACCCCATCACGAGCGTCTGACCCGCCGCCACGGCAATGCTCTGCCACAGCGGCACCGGGGTGCCTTCGAGCCTGGCCTGCATGTCCGCGCCGGTAAGGGCGATGACCGCCGCGCGTTCGAACTTGAGCGTCGGGCCGATGAACTGGCATTCGAGCGCGGCGTCGCCGGGCGCGTTGCCCACCAGCACGTTGGCGAGTCGGAACGACCATGAATCCATCGGTCCGGACCACGGGAAGCCGACGCTGAGATAGCCGTGTCGGCCGGGCCAGTCCTGGATGCTGGTTTCGAGGCCAGGCTTGATGACTTCCAACATCGCGTGTTCCTCAGAAGCGGGCGTTCGGGTCAAGCGTGTCCACCCATGCCCGGTAACGCTTCAGCGAGATCTTCTGGTAGCCGACCACGTTCATTTCGTAGGTGCCCTCCTCGCACTTGCGCTCGATCTCGGCGAACTCCTCCAGCGAGATGTGCACGAACTTCATCCGGTCCGTCGGCCGCAGCAGGTAGGGCGCTTCCCTGAACGGTTTCAGGCGCTGCTGCATGTCCCAGATCGGCACCGGCGAGCGCGCGAAGATCTGGTAGCCGCCCGGGCCATCCACCGGGTAGATCGCGGTGGCCCCGCCGCCCATGCCGATCGTGCCCTTGTAGGTGAACGTGCGCGGCGGGTTGTATTTCGGGGCGAACAGCCGACAGCGGGGATCGAGCGGCATCATGAACGGGGTGCCCGGCCAGAACCCGAGCGCGGCCACCCAGTACTCCGTGCCCGAGTGCACCCGCACGAACTGCTCCACGCTCTCGAGCTGGTTGAGTTCGGCGATGTACGCGGGGTCGCGCTTCTTGTTGGGATTGATCTTCTCGATGTACTGATCGATGGCCTCGCTGCTCCACGGATCGAGATAGACCGCGGGATAGTAGATGAGGCGGCTGTCGAGCTCGACGTCGTCCAGCGTCTCGATGGTCTGGATGAGACTCGTCATCTCGCGCTTCAGATCGTCGAAGCCGATGCGGTCCGGATCGTAGTGGAGCAGGATGGACGCGAAGAACGGCGCCGTTTCGACGATCCCGGCAATCTTCTGTTCGGCGATCAGCTTGCCCAGTCCCTGGGCGCGGAAATTCAGTTCGAGCGCGAGTTCATCCCCGAACTCGATCTCCATGAAACAGTCACCCCCCGGCAGGAAGCGGGGTTCGTCGTAGAACATCTGGCGCGTCTCCCTCTGGGCGGCAGGCAGCCTATCCGATCAGGTCCGTCTTGTGGGTCTCGATGAACCCGGTGAACACGTCACCCGCGCGAAAGGCCGGGTGATCGACCGCCCGGCGCAGGAAACCGATGTTACTCGATATGCCTTCGATGCGAACCGCCGCGAGCGCGCGCGCAAGCGTGGCGCAGGCCTGTTCACGCGTGTCCCCGCGACAGACCAGCTTGGCGATCATCGGGTCGTAATAGGCCGTGATCGTATCGCCCTGGCGGACGCCGGTGTCCACGCGCACGTCGCGCGAAGTGTCCGGAAACTCGAGCACGTCGAGCCGCCCGGGGCTCGGCAGGAAGGACTTGGCCGGGTTCTCCGCGTACAGGCGGCATTCGATCGCGTGACCGCGTACCCCGAGCGTGTCCTGCGCCAGGTGTGCGAGATCCTCGCCGCGCGCGAGCCTGAGCTGCAGTGCGACGAGATCCTCCCCCGTGATCATCTCGGTGACCGGGTGCTCGACCTGGATGCGGGTATTCATTTCGAGAAAGAAGAAGTCGAACGTCGACGCGTCCACGATGAACTCGACGGTGCCGGCGCCGGCGTAGCGCTGCGCGCGGGCGAGCGCGACGGCGGCGTCGGCCATGCGCATCCGCACCGCGGCCGGGAGGCCCGGTGCGGGGGATTCCTCGATAACCTTCTGGAAGCGGCGCTGGATGGAGCAGTCCCGTTCGAACAAGTGGACGGCGCGCCCGTCGCCGAACCCGAAAACCTGGATCTCCACGTGCCGCGCCTTCGGGATGAAGCGCTCCAGGAATATCGCCCCGTCACCGAACGAACGCTGGGCCATGGTCTGCGTGGCATCGGCCACCTTGACGAGCTGGCTGGGCTCCTCGACGAGCCGCATGCCGATCCCGCCGCCGCCGGCCGCGGCCTTGACCAGCAGGGGGTAGCCCACCGCTTCCGCGGCGGCTTCCAGTCCCGCGAGCTCGCCGGTGCCGAAGCGCGCACTGCCCGGCACCACCGGCACCCCCGCGGCAGTCGCGAGCGCGCGCGCGCGCGCCTTGTCGCCCATCGCGTCGATCTGGTCGGGGGTGGGACCGACGAATACGAGCCCGGCCTCCGCGACGCGCCGTGCGAAGGCAGCGTTCTCGGCGAGAAAGCCGTAGCCCGGGTGGACCGCCTGCGCACCGGTCGCCTGCGCCGCGGCAAGAATCGAATCGACGTGCAGGTAGCTTTCGGCGGCCTTGGCCGGTCCGATCCGGCGCGCCGCATCCGCCGAGGCGACGTGCAGAGACGCCTCGTCCGCATCCGAATACACCGCCACCGTGCGGATGCCGAGCGCACGGGCACTGCGGATGACGCGGCAGGCGATCTCGCCGCGGTTCGCGATCAGGAGACTGTCGAAGGTCACGGGTTTCAAGGTTCGATCCTCGGTCTTTGCGCGCACGGCGCCGACTGGACGGGTGCGGTCCGCACGTGTCGCGCCGCGGCACCCGCATCACCTGTCATGCTAATGGCAAACCCGCGCGATCGGTACAAAGCCGCTACAAATCCACCGGGGTGCGCCGCCCCGGGCGGCCCGGATGAGTGTGGTACGCTTGCCCGCGTCGACCCTGTCCGAGCGTACTGGAGCCCGCGTGTACGAAGTTGCCCTGCGCCGCCTCAATCGCATGCACGCCGTCGGCTGTGCGACCGCATTGACAGGTGGCAAGCGCGGCCTGGAAAAGGAAAGCCTGCGCGTGACCCGCGAAGGCCGGCTGGCACAGACGCGGCATCCCCACGCATGGGGTTCCGCCCTGACTCATCCGTACATCACGACGGATTACTCCGAAGCACTGCCCGAGTTCATCACGCCGGCCTTCTCCCGCAACGAAGAAGTGGCGGGTTTCCTGGAGCACATCCACCAGTTCATCTACCAGCAGATCCCGGATGACGAGCTCCTGTGGTGCGCGAGCATGCCGTGCGACATCCGCGACGACCTGGAAGTCCCGATCGCCGAATTCGGGCACTCGAACATCGGCCGCATGAAGCACGTCTACCGCGTGGGGCTCGACTACCGTTACGGGCGACGCATGCAGGCCATCGCCGGCGTGCATTTCAACTACTCGCTGCCCACCGAGTTCTGGCCCCAGTACCAGGCGCTGGAGAAAGATCCCGACAGCCAGCGCACCTTCATCGACAAGAGCTACTTCGCGCTGATCCGCAACTTCCGTCGGCTGGGCTGGCTGGTCCCGCTGCTGTTCGGGACCAGCCCGGTGGTCGGCAGTTCGTTCCTCGCCGGCCGCACCGCGCGCTTCAAGGCGTTCGACCCCGAATCCCACTACCTGCCGCACGCGACGTCGCTGCGGATGAGCGACATCGGCTACAAGAACAAGAACCAGGCCGTGCTGCAGATGTCCTACGACACGCTCGACAACTACGTCGCGAGCCTCGCGAAGGCAATTGCAACACCTTACCCGGAGTACGAAGTCATCGGGCTGTACGACGGCGAGCGGCGGGTGCAGCTCAACGCGAACGTGCTCCAGCTCGAGAACGAGTTCTACAGCTACATGCGGCCCAAGCGCACCACCCGGTCCGGTGAAAAGCCGAGCGCGGCGCTGCGCGAGCGCGGGGTGGAGTACGTGGAGATGCGTGCGCTCGACGTGTTCGCGTTCGGCCCGAGCGGCGTGTCGGTGTCCCACATGCATTTCCTGGAGGCATTCCTGATCCTGTGCCTCCTCGCCGAGAGTCCGCCGCTCGAGCCGGACGAGCGCTGGGCGATCGAATACAACGAACTGACCATCGCGCTGCGCGGGCGGGAACCGGGTCTGCGCCTGATCGAACGCGGCAAGCGTGTCGCGGTGACCGACTGGGCCACGCAGGTGTTCGACACGATGGAACCGATCTGCGACATCCTGGACGGCGCGGCCCAGGGTACGCCTTACCGGGATGCGCTGGCCGCCCAGCGCGCCGCCCTGCACGAGCCGAGCCTGCTGCCGTCCGCCCAGCTGCTCGCACGGATGCGCGCCGCGCACCAGAGTTTTCACCAGTTCGCGCTCGCGCTGTCCACCGAACATGCGGCGTACTTCCGCGCGCGTCCGCCGGCGGATACGGTTGCGCAGCAGTTCCATGCGATCGCCGAGGAGTCGCATGCGGCGCAGCGCACGCTCGAGGCCGACGAGAGCATGAGCTTCGAGGACTACCTGGCGCGTTACTTCGCGGGTTGAACGCGACCGCGCAAACTTTCCGCCCGCCGCGCGCTCCAATCGACATCACGCGACCCCGCGACCGCGCCGGAGGAGGTGCCCGATGAACAGACGCGAATTCCTGGTTCCGCTCGTCGCGCTCGCGCTGGGTGCCTGTGAAGGCTCGGCGAAGGAGGCGCGGAAGGAACCGACGCAGATCTCCGCGTTGCAGGCGCGCTGGCGGACCCTGCTGAACCCCGCCGCCGACGTCCCCGCCGAACCTTCACCACTGAACAAGGCCGCGACGGAGTGGAGGAAGGAGCTGCCTCCCGACAGCTACGCGGTGCTCTTCGAGGAGGACACCGAGCCGCCGTTCTCCAGTCATCTCAACCTGGAGAAGCGCCCGGGCGTGTTCGCCTGCCGGGCCTGCCGGCTGCCGTTGTTCACGTCGGAGATGAAGTACGACAGCGGGACCGGCTGGCCGAGCTTCTTCACGAGCATCCCCGGCCATCTCGCGACCAAGACCGATTACAAGATCGTGGTGCCGCGCACCGAGTACCACTGCGTACGCTGCGGGGGTCACCAAGGGCACGTGTTCGACGATGGGCCAGCGCCGAGCGGTGAGCGCTGGTGCAACAACGGGGTCGCGCTGCTGTTCCTTCCGCTCGCCGGGTGAGCGCGGGGGCACGCGCGCGGCGGTCACGGGGCGCCGAACCATCGCCGCGGATGTCACGGCGGTGATTCAGCCCATGTCGTCGAGCGCGAACAGCGCGGGTTCGAGCGAGCGCGCCAGATAGACACCCGTACCCACGTGGTGAAAGTGCGGCCGCAACCGATCACGGTACCAGCGCGCAGGCCGGAGATGGACGTTGCCGTCGGTGCGTGACTGATCGCAGCGCGCGGTCCAGTCTTCGCGGGTCAGCACGGTGAAGTACAGGATTCCGCTGCACAGCCGCACGAGGTTCTGCAGTGCCTCTGCCGCCGCGGTGCGCGCGAGGTACTGCGCCACGTCGCAGCAGACCACGAGGTCGAACGGCCGCCGGCAGGCGTAATCGGTCACCGAGGCACGCGTCCAGCCGTAACGCTGGCACGCATAGTCGCTGACATCGATGCCCGTCACCCTGATTCCCGGCCGGACGGCATCGAGCGCCCGCGCGAAATACCCCGGCCCGGCGCCCGCGTCGAGCGCCCGCCGCAGACGGATGCCGTGGAGATCGGCGTAGGCCGCGAGCAGGCGCGCCCGCGCGAGGTATTCCAGCGGCGCGGCCACCCGCGTTCGCCGGGAGAAGTAGAAGCGCCCGAAATAGCGCTCGTCGAAGCGTTCCGCCGTCATGGGAAAGCGTTACAGTTCCGCCGGGGATGAAAGGTTGCGCAGCCGCCGCCGATACCTGGAGTCATCCAGAGGAGTCCGAGGGTCGCGCGCCGACGGCGCGGTGGAACCCGAACCTTACCACCTCCGGCGACGCGCATGGCAGCCGATGGCCCCGCGCCGCCGGCTGTGTCGTGGAGGCACCTGATGCACCGAACCACAGTCGCCCTGTCCGTGTCCGCGGCGCTGACCGCGCTGCCCGTGCTGTCACATGCGCTCGCGCTCGGTGAAGGGACCGTGCGCTCCCGGGCGGGCGCGCCGTTCGAGGCCACGCTGGCGGTGTACGCCGCGCCCGCGGAGCGCGCGCGGCCCTGGACGATCAGCGTGCTTCCCGATCTCTTCAGCCGCGACCGTGGCGCACCGGCCGGCGTGCTCGGTGACATCGTCGCGGAGGTCGAGCACGGGCGGGACGGGGATTCCTGGATCCGCCTGCGCGGGACGATGCCACTGCCGGTGGCCAGCGTGACATTCCGGGTCCGCGTCGCGAGCGGGGCGCTCGCACAGGTCCGGCGCTACGCGTTCTCTCCGCCCCCGCCGCAAGCGCCGCGCCTGCGTCGCGCGCCGCGCCGTACCCCCCCACCCGCGGCGGCCGCGAACGAGGCGGCGGTGTGGACGGTCGCGGCGGGCGATACGTTGTGGGACATCGCGCGATCGCTGGCGCGCCCCGAAGGACTTGCGGTCACGATGTCAGCCCTGCATGCCACGAATCCGCACGCGTTCGTGAACGGTGATATCGATCGCCTGAAAGTCGGTGCCGAGCTTCGTCTGCGGGCGGACGCGGCGACAGGGGAACGTTCGCCACCCCGGGTGGCACCGGCGTCTCAGACGGCCGCGTCGATGCCCGTCCCCGTGGAGTCCGTCCCGCGCGCGACGCCGGCCCCGTCAACCCCGGGACCGCGCGCACCGGCCCGTCGGGCCGAGGCGCCTGCGACGACGACCCCTGATCCGGCGCTGGCGGCCCGCCTGGCGGAACTCGACGCCAAGTTCGCGGCGATCCGGGCCCGTTATGCCCCGGCCGGCGCCACGGATGCAACACCCGGTGCGGCAGTGCCCGACGCCGCGGCGGCGCTGCCTCCGGTCGACGAACTGCTCGCCGAGTCCGAGACCTTGCGGGAACCGGCACCGCGCACGGAGATCTCCCCGGCTGTCGACGCGCCGCCGGCCGCGCAGGCATTGCCCGCGCGCGCGAAGCCACCGATGCAACAGGCGGCGCCATCACCCGCGGAGGAAGGGTCGAACGCGTTCGCGCTGGCAATGGTGGGCGTGGCGGCGGCATTGCTCGCCGGTGCCGTCGGGCTCGCAGTGCGGCGACGCCAGCGCCGGCGCGCGCGTCAGGCGGCGTGGTCCGCGCGCGAAGCGGCGCGGCGGGCCGAGGTCGCGGAGAAGGCCGGCCGTCACCAGCCCGCAGCGGCGGCTCGCCGGTCGCACCATGGGATCGAAAGCTCGGAAAGCCTGTCGCCACCGTCCGGTGCGCTGTCGCCGGAACCGAAGGTGACGACCGTCGCGGTCGGGCCGAGCGACCACGGCACGGACCTCAGCGCGGAGATCGATGTGAACATCGCCTACGGGCGATATGCGGAAGCGGAGTCCCAGCTGCAGGAAGTGATCGCCTCCACGACACGCAACGTCGGCGCGCGGATGCGGCTCGCGGAGATTTACTACATCACCGAGCGTGTCGCCGAATTCACGGCGCTCGTCGACGAACTGCAGGGCCAGTACCGCGCAGAACTGGCGGACGAGGACTGGCGTCGGCTCGTGCGGATGGGGCGCGTCATCGCGCCCGGGCATCCGACGTTCGCCGGGCCGCGCGCGGTCAACCAGTCCTGAGCGCCTCGGGAATCCGGGACGTCAGCCGCGGAAGGAGTCCTTGCGCGCGCGGGTCGCGCCGAACACCTCCGCCGCGGCCGCGCCGACGAGCCCCACCGCCCGCTGGATCTCCGGACTCTCCGGGCGCAGAAACGGGTTGGTCGCACATTCCTCGGCGAGCGTCGACGGGACGGTCGGCCGGCCGGCCGCACGCAGTTCATCCACCCGGCGCATGCGCGCCACCAGCAGCGGATTGTCCGGCTCGACGCTGAGCGCGAAGCGCCCGTTCGACTGCGTGTACTCGTGGGCGCAGTACACCCGCGTATCTCCAGGCAGGGCCTTCAGCTTGCCGAGCGACGTCCACATCTGCGCCGGTGTGCCTTCGAACAGCCGGCCGCACCCCAGCGCGAACAGCGTGTCGCCGCAGAACAGCGCATGGGAGGCCTCGAACCAGTACGCGATGTGTCCGCGCGTGTGACCGGGCACATCGAACACGCGCGCCTCGGCGCGGCCGAGCGCGAAGGTATCACCGTCACCCACCTCGATCGCGATCCCTGGAATGCGTGCACGATCCGCGCGCGGTCCGACGACACGACAGCCGGTCTGCCGGATGAGCGTCTCGTTGCCGCCCACGTGATCGGGGTGGTGGTGCGTGTTCAGGATATAGGTAAGCGACCAGCCGAGCCGCGCAAGCGCGGCGAGCACCGGCTCGGCGACGGCCGGGTCCACCACGCCCGTCTCGCCGGTCGCCGGATCGCGGATCAGGTAGATGTAGTTGTCGCTCAGGACCGGCAGCTGTTCGATCTGCAACATGGCTATCTCCCGCAGGCGGCATGGTTGGCGCCCGGATTATACTGGGAACCCCATCGACCGCCGCAGGGTTTCCGATGCAACGTGCACACAGTCTGTGGCCTCATCTGAGGAACCGGTCGCTGCTGATGCGCGCCCTGAAGATGGCGGCCGGCGTCGGCACGGTGCTGGTGCTGATCAATCACGGCGACAAGCTTCTGAACGGGTCGCTGGCGGCGCGTGACGCGCTCAAGATCGCGGTCACCTACTGCGTCCCGTTCTGCGTGTCGGCGTTCTCGGCAGCGAGCGCCCTCGCGGCAGGCCGATGAGCACCGTCCCCGAAATCGCGCACGCGGGTGGCTGTCACTGCGGCGCCGTACGCTTCACGGTGCAGGCGCCCGGCGACCTCGAAGTCGTGGAATGCAATTGCAGCATGTGCCGTCGCACGGCCTACCTGCACCTCATCGTACCCGCCGGAGCCTTCAAGTTGCTGCGGGGCGGGGACGCGCTCGTGACCTACACGTTCAACACGGGCACCGCACGCCATCTCTTCTGCCGGACCTGCGGCATCAAGTCGTTCTACGTCCCGCGCTCCCACCCGGACGGCTACAGCGTCAACGCGCGCTGTCTCGACGACGGAACGGTCCGCAGCCTGCGGGTGACGCCGTTCGACGGGCGTCACTGGGAAGCACACGCGGATTCGCTGGCACCACTGCCGCGGTCGTGATGCCGCGCACACGTGACCGGCCGTTCGGCGGGCTGGAGCGGCCGTTCACCGCCGTGTCGGGGCACTCGCCTTGAATTTCCGCGCGCGGGCGCTAAATAGTGAAGCCGTGGACTCGCGCGCGGCTTCACGGCGCCACGCCCGGCGGCGGTACCGCTCGTTCGCGCAGCCCTCATCCGCCAACGTGCGGCTTCACCGCGAGGATCGTGACATGCCGGTTTACGACTACTACTGCGAGGCGAACGGGCGGACGGTGGCCGTGAAACATGGCATCGACGTCGAGATCTCGACCTGGGGCGAGGTCTGCTACGCGGCGCAGGTCCCGATGGGCGACACGGACTTCCTCGCGCCGGTGCGCAAGGTCATTTCAGCGCCGGCGATCTCGATTCCGGTGGCGAACACCCGCCTGAAGAACCTCGGGTTCACGAAGCTCGTGAAGCGCGATGACGGCGTTTACGAGAACGTCACGCGGACCGGTGACGAACCGCGCTACATGAAGTCGGGAGACGCGACTTCGCTTCCTCACCTGCACACGAAGATCACCGACTGATCGGCCGCGGCCGCGCGCGTACTCAGTGCGTTGCGCGGATTCGTCGGACTTTCTCGTTGCGCGTCAACCGGTAGAACGTCCGGAGTTCGGACAGGAACCCGCGCTCATCGTGATGCCCGGGGAAGCGTCGACGCAGCCCGTGGCAGTACTTCGCGGCGTAATAGTTCGCATCGACATAGCGTTCCCGCACATCGTCGTCCAGCGCCGGATCGTAACGGGGATTCTCGAACAGCACGTGGTGCAGCGCGGACGGGATTCCGCGCTGCTGCGTGCTGAACAGCTTGGTGCACGCCACGTACTTGTCGATCTCTGCCTGGAGTTCGAGTTCGAACAGCGTCACACGGGTCGCGCGCTCACCGTGCCACAGCACGCAATTCAGGTGACTCACACCTTCGAGCGCGACCAGGAACGCGGCGAGGTTGCCGTCGTGCAGCCACGCGGTGGGATCGTCGACGGCGAGCTGCGCGAGGATCGCGTCGTCGATGAACAGCGAAACGCGGAGATCGTCCTCGTCGTGTCGCACCAGCAGGCGCTCGGAGTTGCCTGTCGAGGCGGGCGCGGGGGTGAGTGCCGCCGCGACTTCCGGGTCGGTGATCAGGAAGTCCCGCACGTCGTAGGCCACTGGTGTGGCATAGATGGCAGCGAGTTCGGCCTGGATCTGCGCAAGCACCATCGGCGTCAATGGTGCGCGAGGCTGGTCGCAGCTCGGCTCGGCACCACCCCCGCGCGGCGAAGCTTCAGCTGGGCGCGCGGGCTGCCGGTGCGCAACCAGGTCTCGTAGTCACGCAGCAGGTCCGGCTTCACGCCGAGGTGGGATTCCTCGGCCACCTCTGCCAGCACGTCGATGAGGGCCAGGAACTTGCTCGCCAGTTCCGCGAACGGCGTGGGGGCGTTCACTTCCCCGAAGCTCGCGGCGAGCTGTGCATGCAGGTCGCGGTACGCCGCACCGCCCATCGCCGCGTAGTAATCGATATTGACCACCTTGCGGGACAGGCTGCCCGCGAACATCCCGGAGATGAACAACGCGATGTCGCCCAGGCGCTTCAGCGCAACGTTCCGTTGTCGGGCGCCCTCCGCGTGGACTGCCTCAGCGTAGTGCAGCGCCAGCGGCTTGAGGTCGAGACCGTCGGCGCTGCGTTCGAAGAGCTGATGCGGGTTCGAGAACTCGGTGAGCAGGCGGGCGAGGTAATGCACGGTGCCCAGGTCCAGCAAGACCTGCTGGTGGGCGAGACTCGCTTCCAGCTGGGCGTGAAAGTAGTCCTGAACGTTCACGTTCGTCACGATTGAGGGCGCGTTCGGCATGCCATCACCTCTCGTCGGTACGCTTGCAATCATCGGCCGAACCCGTGCAACGCTGAAGGCGCGCACGGACGGCACGGTCGATCTGCTTCGCAAGAAGCTTGCCAAGCGTTGCGACGATTACCAAACGATTAGCCGCCGCGGTGTGCTGCTGCCAGACCGGCCGCCCCGCACGCGAGGGGACGGCCAGAAAAAGAAAGCCCCGCACGAAGCGGGGCTTTCGGTCTCTGACGAACGCGATGTGCTTACATCATGCCCATGTCGCCGCCCGGGGGCATCGGCGGATGGTTGTGTCCCGCGTCCTTCTTCGGCGCTTCCGCGACCATGCACTCGGTGGTCAGGATCAGGCCGGCCACGGACGCTGCATTCTGCAGCGCGAACCGCGAGACCTTGGTCGGATCCAGGATGCCCATCGCGATCATGTCGCCATATTCGCCGGTCTGCGCGTTGTAGCCGTAGTTGCCCTTGCCTTCGGCAACCTTGTTCAGCACCACCGACGGCTCTTCGCCGGCGTTGGCGACGATCTGGCGCAGCGGCTCCTCGAGCGCACGGACCAGGATGTCGACACCGATCTGCTGATCGTGGTTGTCACCCTTGACCGCCTTGGCCTTGCCCTGCGCACGCAGCAGCGACACGCCGCCGCCCGGCACCACGCCCTCTTCGACTGCCGCGCGCGTCGAATGCAGCGCGTCTTCGACGCGCGCCTTCTTTTCCTTCATTTCCACTTCGGTGGCCGCGCCGACCTTGATGACGGCCACGCCGCCCGCGAGCTTCGCAACACGCTCCTGCAGCTTCTCGCGGTCGTAGTCCGAGGTGGTTTCCTCGATCTGCGTGCGGATCTGCTGAACGCGACCTTCGATCGCCTTCTGGTCGCCGGCGCCGTCGATGATCGTCGTGTTCTCCTTCGTCACCTGGATCTTCTTCGCGCGACCCAGGTCCTTCAGGTCGGCCTTTTCGAGCGACAGGCCCACTTCGTCGGAGATCACGGTGCCGCCGGTCAGGATCGCGATGTCTTCCAGCATCGCCTTGCGACGATCGCCGAAGCCCGGGGCCTTGACCGCGCACACCTTCACGATGCCACGCATGTTGTTCACGACCAGGGTCGCGAGCGCCTCACCCTCGACGTCCTCCGCGATGATCAGCAGCGAACGGCCGGACTTGGCGACGCCTTCGAGCACCGGCAGCATGTCGCGAATGTTCGAGATCTTCTTGTCGTGCACGAGGATCAGCGGATCTTCGAGCTCGACGTTCATCGCTTCCTGGTTGTTGATGAAGTAAGGCGACAGGTAACCGCGGTCGAACTGCATGCCTTCGACGATGTCGAGCTCGTTGTCGAGCCCGGAGCCTTCCTCGACGGTGATCACGCCTTCCTTGCCGACCTTGTCCATCGCGCGGGCGATGATCTCGCCGATGCTGGTGTCGGCGTTCGCGGAGATCGTGCCGACCTGCGAGATGGCCTTGCTGTCGGTGCAGGGCTTGGAGATGGACTTCAGTTCGGCGACGGCGGCGACGACCGCCTTGTCGATGCCGCGCTTGATGTCCATCGGGTTGTTGCCGGCGCTGACCGCCTTCAGACCTTCACGGACGATGGCCTGCGCGAGAACGGTCGCGGTGGTGGTGCCGTCACCGGCGACGTCGGAAGTCTTGGAAGCGACTTCCTTCACCATCTGCGCGCCCATGTTTTCGAACTTGTCCTCGAGCTCGATTTCCTTCGCGACGGACACGCCGTCCTTGGTCACGGTGGGGGCGCCGAAGCTCTTTTCGAGCACGACGTTGCGGCCCTTCGGGCCCAGGGTCTGCTTGACGGCGTTGGCGAGAACATTCACGCCCCGCGCCATGCGCTGGCGGGCGTCATCGGAGAAACGGACTTCTTTAGCTGCCATTGGGGATTCCTCTCGTACGATTGTTTCCGTGGATACCGGTTCAGCCGATCACTGCCATGATGTCGTCTTCGCGCATCACGACGAGTTCCTGGCCGTCGACCTTGACCTCGGTACCCGAGTACTTGCCGAACAGCACCTTGTCGCCGACTTTCACGTCGAGCATGCGGACCTGACCGTTCTCGAGGATCTTCCCGTTGCCGACGGCGACGACTTCGCCTCTGATCGGCTTTTCGGTGGCGCTATCCGGGATCACGATGCCGCCCGGGGAGGTCTTTTCCTCTTCCAGGCGCTTAATCAGCACGCGATCGTGCAATGGGCGGATTTTCATGTGTTTGCCTCTCCTAAAAGAATCTTTGCTTGGAATGCATGCCAACAGCGGCGGACGCGCTATTAGCACTCGTTGACGAGTAGTGCTAATAGTAGGGGCAGTGCGACGAAGATTTCAAGAGGTCAGGCGTGACGTGTCGCACACGGGGGCGACTCCGCCGGGCAAGCCCGCGAAGACCGCGATGAGGACGAAGAGATGTCGGCGATTCAGTATGTTGCATTCGCGGGATGCCTGGCCGTCGCGGTCGTCACGACAGCGGGACCCGCGCCATGCTCGATCGTGGCGGGGGACCTCGGCATCGAGGCCCGCGGGGTACCGGACGACGGGGAATGGGGCCCCACGCTCGATATCGAGGTGCGCGACACGCTCGGACCGCTCACGCGGCTGACCGCGCCGGAGACGCGGCCGATCGAGGCGTGCTGGTGGGCAAACGTGGATCGCGACCCGGCCGCGGAGTTCGTGATCGGTCTGGGCGCCACCGGGGACGCGCCGGCGGGCGCGCGGATTTACGAATGGGACGGCGGCCACCTCGTACCGGCGCCGCTGCCCGCGCTGCCGGAAGCGGGGACCTTCCGGTTCATCGTGCGCCGGGACCGCCTGTGGGCGGTGCCGGTGGGGCCCTCTCAGGTGGAAGTGGTACCCGCATATCGATTCGACGCAGGGGCATGGACCGCCGTCGGCGCCGCCGAGACAACTCCGTGAAAACCGTGATGGAGTGCACGGACTGCGACTGAACGGGAACCTCTCACCTGTCGCGACGGATCGATTCAAGCTATAGGTGAAGGGGTCGACAAAGTCGGCATTGATTCTCCGCAGGAGCGCTTCCCCGTCATGGCACTCGACCTTCTCCCGCCGCCGGAATGCGTGCAGCCATTCCTGGTGCACTGTCACCGGCGCCATTACCCGCCGAAGGCCGCGATCATCCGGCAGGGCGATCGCGCCGACGAGCTGTTCTACATCATCAGCGGCTCGGTGACCGTCATGCTGGAGGACGACAAGGGACACGAGATCGTGCTGGCGTACCTGAACAACGGCGAGTTCTTTGGCGAGATCGGTCTGTTTGGCGGAGATGGCCAGCGCTCCGCACTGGTGCGCGCCCGCAGTGAATGCGAGATTGCGCAGATCAGCTACGCCAAGCTCAAGACGCTCACGGATCTCTACCCGCGCCTCGTGAGCTGCATGACCGCGCAGCTCGCGCGCCGGCTGCGGAACACCAATCGCAAGCTCGGCGACCTCGCGTTCATGGATGTCTACGGCCGTGTCGCGCGAACGCTGCTCGATCTCAGCGACCAGCCCGATTCGATGACGCATCCGGATGGCATGCAGGTTCGCGTGACCCGTCAGGAACTTGCCCGCCTCGTCGGATGCTCGCGAGAGATGGTCGGCAAGGTGCTGAAGGAAATGGAAGATCACAAGCAGATCAGCGTCGTCGGCAAGAACATCGTGCTGCTCGGCATCCGCGTCCGCGCGGTGCGCCACCTTCAACAGGTGATGTGACCGCCAGACTGCACGGCGCGCCGGATGGCAGCCGATCGGCGTTGTACCTATAATCGGCGACGCTCCGCGCCACGCGCGCATCGCTGACGTTGCATCCTTTGAAAAACCCTTCCGCAGAGCCCGTACGCGAACACCTTCGTTTTGCGCGCACGTGGCTCGCCACCGCGCTGACCCTGAGCCTCGCCCATGCCGTCGTCGCCGCCACGTTCGAAGATGGCGAGGCAGCGCTCCGGCGCGGCGACTCTGCGACGGCGATTCCGATCTTCACCGCGCTCGCGGCGCAGGGAGATGCGGCGGCGATGGCGCGGCTCGGCGCGCTGTACCAGAAGGGCGAAGGCGTCCCGCGCGATCTCGCGCGCGCCGTGGCGTACTACACCGACGGCGCGACCCGCGGCAATCCGGACGCGCTGTTCAATCTCGGCAACCTCTACCTGCTGGGCGAAGGTGTTCCGCAGGATGACGACTGGGCTTTCACGTACTACCGGCAGGCCGCACAGCAGGGGCACACACTCGCGCAGAAGAACGTCAACGAGTTCTACCGCGCGGCCGGCTTGACGCCGCCACCTGCCGAGTCAGCCGCACCGGCCGCTCCTGAATCGTTGCCGGCCGTGCCCGAGGCGGAAACCATTGCGCCGGCCGCGGAGACAACCATCGGCCAGGTGCCCGCCGATTACTCGGCGGACGAACTGCGCGCGATGGAACACCTGCGCGCGCGCGGGATCCAGGTCGATCTCGCGCCCGGCGCCGCGACCGCCGTCCCGCCGCCCGCGCCGGTCAATCTCGCGCTCGCGCCACCACCGGCCGTGCCGCCGGCCGACTCGCTCAGCAACCTCAAGCGGCGGCTCGCCGCCGGCGAAACCTCGTCCGTGAAAGCCGATCTCGAGGTGCTGGCAGACGCGGGCCACGTGGAAGCGCAGTTCCTGCTCGCCCGGGTGCTCGCCACCTTGCAGCCGCGCGGAGACGGCGAAACCATCATGTGGCTGAAACTCGCGGCGCAGGGCGGTCACGCGGAGGCACAGTTCGCGCTCGCCGAAGCGTACCGGCGCGGCCAGGGCGTCGCGGTTGACGACGCCGAGGCGGTCACGTGGTACCGCGCCGCCGCGCGGCAGGGTCACGCCGGCGCGCGGCAGCAGCTCGACGCGCTGTACCGTGCGGCCGGCCTGCAGGCGCCCCCCACCTACGGCAAGCCGCCCGCGCGATGACCCGCGGCACGCACGCATGAGTTCACGGCTCTCGGCCTTTTCCCGCGTCGGCGGCTTCAACGTGCATGAACGCCTCCGCAGCGTCGGCGCCATCCGGCAGCGCGTCGCGGAAGGCGCGCTCGGCCACGTGCTCGAACTCGGCGGTGACAGCGGCGCGAACCTGTTCCTGTACCCGCGCACGATCACGTCACTGACCGCGCTCGTGTCGCGACCTGGCGTATCCCCCGCGGTGATCCGCCAGGCGACGCGCCAGCTGACTTTTCCGGTGGATCGACGCGTCGGCACGCTCGAATCGCTGCCATTGAAGGACCATGCATACGACACCGTGGTCAGCACATTCGCGCTCGGCACGACACCCGATCCGCAACGCGCGCTCGCGGAGATCCGTCGGGTGCTGAAACCGGGCGGCCGGCTGCTGTTCGTGGAATGCGGCCTGAGTCGGGACGGGGACGTTGCGCAGTGGCAGCAGCGCTGTGCGCCGCTGCTTCGCGTGCTGTGCGGCGTGCGGGGTCCGTTGCGCCTGCCCGACGACGAGATGGCGAATGCCGGCTTCAGCCTGAAGCACGTCGAATGTCACTACCTCGCGCGGATGCCCCGCGCGCTGGGCTGCCTCTACGAAGGGGTCGCGTTCACCGAGGACTGAAGCCCTGGCAGGGATGCGGTGACGTCGGCGCTGCGCGGGCCGCGTTGGTCGCAACCCGCCGATGACCTCCGCACTGGCCGGATGCCGCGGACGACACCCGGCCGGGCGGATCTCATCCCTGGACTTCGATCCGGCGTGGCTTGGCCTGTTCGACCTTGGGAATCGAAACTTCCAGCACGCCGTGCCGGCCCTTGGCCGACACGCGATCGGCGTCGACCCCGTCGGGAAGCGCGAACCGCCGATGGAACGTGCCCCCCTGGCGCTCGACGCGGCGCGCCACGTCCGCGTGCGCGGCGACGTCGCGCCGTTCACCCTTCAACGTCAGCACGCCGTCCTCCATCGTGATCTCGATGTCGTCCAGCGGCACGCCGGGTACGTCGGCGAGCAGCACGAACCGGTCGGGCTCCTCGAGAATATCCACCGCCGGCACCCAGCGGCTCGTCGCGATGCTCGTGCCGTCGTCGTCACCGGAACCGGACAGTCGGCCGTCGCGCAGGCGCTGGATCTCGTCCTGCCAACGGCTCAGCATCGACCAGGGATCGCTGTGTATCAGGGTCATGTCGGCCTCCTTCACTCACGGAGATGCGCGTGGCATCGATGCCCGCAAGGTGGGTGCGCGACGCCGGATTTCAACCCTCAGCCGCGCAGGCGTTCGACCACCCCGGCGATGCGATCGAGCGCGTCCTCGAGGTGGCCGCTGTCGGGTGGAATGAGAAAGATCAGCTTGCTGTAGCCCTGGTCGATGAATCCTCCGGCCTCCCCCGCGTCCCACGGCGCATCCATCAGCGCCAGCGACAGGTCGGCGAAGTTACGGCCCCGCTTGTCGCAGGCCCGGCGCAGGTCGTGCACCGCATCGCCTTCGTAGCGCCCGTTGTAGACGATCCACCCGTCGGCGTAATCGGCAACCCGCTCGGGAACCCATTTCGAGTTCGAACCGATCCAGATGGGGGGCCCGCCAGCCTGGAGCGGCTTCGGGTAGGACCACATCGGCTCGAAGTCGACGAATTCGCCGTGATACTCCGCGACCTCGTCGCGCCAGATCGATTTCATCGCGAGCGTACGGTCGCGCACGATCTGCCAGCGCTGCCGAAAGGGCGCGCCGTGGTTGCGCATGGCCTCGTCCAGTGCACCGCCGGCGACGCCCAGGATGACGCGTCCGCCGGACAGCAGATCGAGCGACGCGACGGCCTTGGCGGTGTTGATCGGATCGCGATGGGTCATCAGGCACACGCCGAAGCCGAGGAGCAGGCGGGTGGTCACCGCCGCCGCCGCGCTCAGCGCGACGAACGGATCGTAGAGACGTGAAAGCGGATCGAGCAGCGCATCGGCGTATGGCCAGTCCTTGTTGCGCTTCAGCGGGATGTGGCTGTTCTCCGGGAGGAACAGCATGTCGAGTCCGCGTGCTTCGACCTCGCGCGCGAGGGCGGTCGGGGTCAGTGAGCGATCGGTCGCGAGCAGGCACACGCCGAACAGGCGTTCCTCCGGTGCGGCGACGGGCGCAATCATCTGGTGGATCTTCCTCGCAGGCACATGACCCGGTGCTGGCACGACGCGCGTGACCGGGCGCTCCATTAAAGCATCGGTCTCCGCCACGGACCACCGCGCGCGGCGACGCTGCTGAAATACCGGCGTCTTTTGCGTATCCTGTCGCGATGCATCCGCGGCCCGCGCCGCGCCGGACCGCGCACCCCGGAACCCACCCAGCTTCACGCCAGATGACCGCCGTCCTCCGCACACTGCCGGGTCGCATCACGGCGCACGTCGTCGCATGGTCCGTGCGTCACGCCTGGGCCACGTTGCTCGTCGCCATGCTGGTCACGACGGCGGCGGCGTTCTACACCGCTCGCCACCTCGCGATCGACACGGACACGAGCAACATGCTCGATCCGAACCTGCCGCACCGGCAGGCTCACCGCGGCTACCGGGCGGCGTTCCCTGATCTGCCCGGGGACGTCGTGGTGTTCGCGGAGGCCGCGCATCCCAGCCGCGCGGAAGACGCCGCCGACGCGCTGGCCGCGGCGCTCGCCGCGCGCGGCGACATCGCACGCAGCATCGAGCGTCCGGGCCAGGACGCCTTCTTCCGGACACATGGCCTGCTCTATCTCGGAATCGATGAACTCTGGGCACTCGACGAGCGACTGCAGGCGGCGGAGCCGCTGCTGGGCACGCTCGCGCACGATCCCACGTTGCGCGGCCTGTTCGAGACGCTCGCACAGGGCCTCGAAGGGACGCTCGACGATCCGCAGCGCGACCTGCTGAAACGCATGTTCGACCGGGTGGGCGATGCGCTCGCCCGCCATCTCGACGGGCGCGACGACCCCATTCGCTGGCGCGACGAACTGTTGCGGGAGGACGGGGACGCGCCCGCGGTCGCGCGGGCGTTCGTGCTGGTGGACCCGGCACTCGCGGCGCGCGATTTCCAGCCGGCCGCCCCGGCGGTCGCGGCGCTGCGCACCTTGCTGGCGGAGCTCGCGCCGAGTTACCCGGACGTCCGGTTCCGGCTGACCGGTTCGGAGGTGATGGACAACGAAGAGCTCGTGACGGTCGCGGAGGATGCGAAGGTCACAACCGCGCTGTCGTTCGTGCTCGTCGCGTGTGTCCTCGTGGCAGGCCTGCGCTCGGCGACGCTCGTCGGCGGCGTGCTGTTGACCTTGGCCTGCGGCCTGGTGTGGACCGCGGCATTCGCCACCTGGGCGGTCGGCGCGCTCAACATCATCTCGGTCTGCTTCGCCGTGCTGTTCATTGGCATGGGCGTCGACTTCGGCATCCAGTTCACGATGCGTTACCTGGAGGAATCGGACGGCGGCAGTCCGCGCGAACCGGCGCTGGTCGATGCCGCGCGCGGCGCAGGCGGCGCGCTCGCGCTCGCGGCCGTGGGCGCGGCGATCTGCTTCTTCGCGTTCGTCCCCACACCCTACCGCGGACTCGCCCAGCTCGGCGTGATCTCCGGCTTCAGCATGTTCATCGCGTGGTTCGCCAACCTCACCGTCCTGCCGGCCGCACTCAGCCGGCTGCCGGTGCCGCGTCGGCGTGCGGTTCGCGCGGTGCGAACTTCGCGGCTGCAGCGATGGGTCACCCGCCACGCACGGGCAATCCTGGCGGGCACCGTGCTGCTCGTGGCGGCCGGCGCCGCGCTCGCGCCGGCCGCGCGCTTCGATCTCAACCCGCTCAACCTGAAGGACGGCGAGACCGAAGGTGTCGCCGCGTTCCGGGCGCTCGCCGGTGACCCGGACAGCTCGCCGTACACCATCCAGGTACTCGCGCCGTCGCTCGCCGACGCGGACGCGCTGGCCGCGCGCATCGCGGCGCTGCCGGAAGTGGCGCGCGCCGTCACCCTGTCGACTTACGTGCCGGACGCGCAGGAGGAGAAGATCGAGGTGGTCGAAGGACTCCGGTTTGCGCTCGCGGGCGCCCTCGAGCCCTCCGCGCCGGGCGACGTGTCGGCCGCCGACGAGGCGGCAAGCGTGCGCAGCTTCGCCGCAACCCTGGCCGCGCTGCCGCCGGACAGCGGAGATGCCGGGTTCACGGCGAGTCGTGCCCGCCTGCAGGGGCTGCTGGATGCGCTGCTCGCGCACGGCGAAGACCTGGAGTCCCGTGTGCCGCGGCTGCGCGCGCAGCTGATCGGGGATCTCGACGTCACGCTCGCCCGGCTGTCGGACCTGCTCGACGCCGCGCCCGTAACGCTCGACGGCCTGCCGGAGTCACTGCGCCGGCAGTACATCGCCGAGGATGGCCAGGCCCGGATCCAGGTGGTGCCCAGGGCCGATCTGAATGACAACGACGCGATGCGCGCGTTCGTGCGCGCGGTGCAGCGCATCGCCCCGGCTGCCACCGACGCACCGGTCGAACTCTACGAAGGCAGCCGCGCGGTGATCCGCGCGAGCGTCACCGCGTCCGTGTGGGCATTGCTGCTCACCCTCGTACTGCATCTCGGCGTGCTGCGCGGCGTGCTCGATGCGCTGCTCATCGCGGCGCCGCTGGTGCTCGCCGCGCTGCTCACCGTCGCGACCTCCGTGCTGTGCGACGTGCCGTTCAATTTCGCGAACATCATCGCGCTCCCGCTGCTCATCGGGCTCAACAATGCCTACGGTGCTTACCTCGTGGTCCGGCGACATGGCGCGGACGGTGTCGGCGCCATGCTCGCGAGCAGCACGCCGCGCGCCATTCTCTTCAGCGGGATGACCACCATCGCCTCGTTCGGTGTGCTCGGCGTGTCGCAGCATCCGGGCATGGCCGGCATGGGGATCCTCATCAGCGTGTCGCTCTGCTATGCCATCGCGAGCGCGCTCATCGTGCTGCCGGCCCTGATGGTGGTGCTCGAGCAGCGTGCCGCCGGGGAGTCCGCATGAACACGGGTTCTGCTCCACGCGCCGTCCTGCGGCGCCTGTTATGCCTGCTGTGCCTGGTGGCACCAGCGGGTGTGCTCGCCCATGCAGTGGTGGTGTCGTCCCGGCCCGCGGCCAACGCGGTCGTGGACGGCGCAAAGGTCGACATCGACATCGAGTTCAACAGCCGGGTCGATGCCAGCCGTTCGCGACTGTCCGTGATCGGTGCCAGGCACCAGTCGCGGGCGCTCGAGATCGATCCCGCGGCACCCGCCAACCGGCTGCGCGCAACCGCACGCGACCTGGCCCCGGGACCGCAGCTGCTCGAGTGGTACGTGCTGAGCACGGATGGTCACATCACGCGCGGACGGCTGAAGTTCACGGTGCGCACTCCCTGATCCCGATGGCGCTGCTGGTCGACCTGTTCGGATTCCTGAGCGTGTTGCTGCGCGGGCTCGCGCTCGCGCTCGCGGCGTTCGCGATCGGCGGCGTCGTGTTTCGCTACGCGGTAATCACGCCGCGCGGGGCCGCAGGGCCGGCGCTGCTCAGCCGGCTCGGTGCATTCCAGGGGATCGCCGCCGCCGCGCTCGTCGCGGTGCTGCTGCTTGCCAAGGGGCTGGATCTGTCCATCCTCGTCTCGACGGTCGGCGTGCCGTGGTCGAGCGCGCTGACTGCCCCCTTCGTGCTCGCAGGATTCCTGACCTGCCTCGCGGGCGCGGGCCTCGCGGTCTGCGCGTACCGCGGCGGCAATGCGCCCCCGGCGCGACCCTGGCTCGAGGGACTCGCCGCCTGCGTGCTGCTCGCGAGCGTGGTGGCGACTACGCACGCCACCGGGCGGGTGGAGGCCCGGGCGTGGCTGCTGGCGATTTCATTCCTGCACCAGGCGGCCGGCGCGGCGTGGATCGGCGGTCTGCCGTACTTCCTGCTGGTGCTCGCCGCCGCGCTGCCTGCCGGCGAGCGCGCCACCTTCGCGCACCGTTACTCGCGCGTCTGCGTGGTCGCGGTCGCCGCGATTTTCGCGTCCGCGGCCGGCAAGTACATCGAGTATCTCGGCGTCCCGGACGCGGTGTACGGCACGGCATACGGGCTGATGACCGCCACCAAGGCCGTGATGTTCGCCGCGCTGCTCGCGTTCGGCGCGGGCAATTACCGGGCCGTGCGGCGCATGATGGTGTCTGACGCCGCGACCCGGCGCACGCGGCGCTTCGTCGAAGTCGAACTCGCGATCGGCGTCGGACTGTTCTTCGTGGCCGGCTCGCTGACCTCGCTCCCTCCGGCGGTCGACCTGCCGGACGATCGCGTGACCTGGCAAGCCATCGTCGAACGGGTGCTGATCCCGAAGCTGCCGCGCCTGCACAGTCCCGATCACTCCGAACTCTGGTACGAGACCGAGCAGGCGCGCCTGGACATGCGCGCCGCGCAGGCGCGCGAGGAGGCCCCGCGCGCGTTCGTGCCCGGGGCAGGCATTCTCTACGAACGCTCGGCCGCGGACATCGCGTGGTCGGAGTACAACCACAACTGGTCGGGCGTGTTCGTATGCGCAATCGGCGTGCTCGCGCTGCTGGCGCGATGGCCCCGGTTCGCGTGGGCGCGTCATTGGCCGATGGTGTTCGTCGTGCTCGGTGTCTTCATCGCGATCAGGGCGGATCCGGAATCGTGGCCGCTCGGCACGATCGGTTTCTTCGAAGCGTTCCGCGAACCCGGCGTCGTGCAGCACCGCCTGATGACGCTGCTGGTGATCGTGTTCGGGCTGTTCGAGTGGCGCGTGCGTGTCGGGGGTCTCGCGACGACCAGGGCCGTGTACGTGTTTCCGCTGACGAACGTGCTCGGCGGCATCCTGATGCTCACGCACAGCCACGTGCTCGAGAACATCCAGGAAGCGCTGCTCATCGAGATGTCGCACATCCCGATCGGCGTGCTCGCGATCGCCGCCGGCAGCGCCCGCTGGCTGGAACTGCGCGCCGATCCGCCAATCCGCGCTCGCGCCGCGCGCGTCTGGCCCGTGGCGTTCCTGCTGATCGGGCTGGTGCTGATGTTCTACCGCGAAGCCTGAACGGCGCGCGGAGCCGGCGTGCTCACGGCGCGGTCAGCCGGGCCAGCGCCTCGCGGTACTTCTCCGCCGTCTGCGCAATGATCTCGGCGGGCAGTCGCGGTCCCGGCGGCCGCTTGTCCCAACTCAGGGTCTCCAGGTAATCGCGCACGAACTGCTTGTCGAAGCTCGGTGGGCTCGCGCCCGGCTGGTAGTCCGCGGCGGGCCAGAAGCGCGACGAATCCGGGGTGAGGGCCTCGTCGATCAGGATGACGTCGCCGTGCGTGTCGAGGCCGAACTCGAACTTGGTGTCGGCGATGATGATGCCGCGCGCCGCGGCGTACGCGGAGGCTTCGCGGTACAACGTCAAGGTCAGCGCGCGGACCGTCTCGGCGTGGGCGGCGCCGAGGATACGCGCCGCCGTCGCAAAATCGATGTTCTCGTCGTGATGGCCCGCTTCCGCTTTCGTTGCGGGCGTGAATATCGGCTCGGGCAGGCGCTCGGCCTGGCGCAGGCCGCGCGGCAGTGAGATGCCGCATACCGCCCCGGTCTGCTGGTACTCCTTCCAGCCGGATCCGATCAGGTACCCGCGCACAACCGCCTCCACGAGCAGGGGCTGCAGCCGTCGCACCACCACCGCGCGGCCCGCGACCTGCGCACGTTCCGCAGGATCCGGCAGCACCTCCTCCAGCGCGAGATCCGCGAGGTGGTTCGGCACGAGATCCCGAAAGCGGGCGAACCAGAAGTTCGACAGCGCGGTCAGGATCGCGCCCTTGCCGGGAATCGGGTCCGGCAGCACGACGTCGAATGCCGACAACCGGTCCGTGGCGACGAGCAGCAGGTGGTCCTCGTCCACCGCGTAGATGTCGCGCACCTTGCCGCGTGCGAGGAGCGGCAGGCTCGCAAGGTTGGATTCGAACAGCGACGTCTCGAGAATCGCGGCATCGGGCATCATGGGGTCACCTGTTCGGTAGAGAGATCGCCTCGCGCCAGTGCAGGGAGATCGCCACGGTCGCCCATTGCATGGGCAATGAGGCGGGCTTTCAGCGGGCGCAAGTGCTGCGTGAGTCGGAGGCCGAGATTGCGTGCTCGGACGATCGGGGTCCGGGTTTCCGCGAACAGCCGGTTGAGCTGCTCGGTAACGGTCAGCATCAGCAGGTTCTCGCCGCGCCGGATGCGCGCGTAGCGCGCAAGCGCCGACTGCGGCGCGCGCAGCACGGCCGGTCCGCGCGCACCGAGCACTTCGGCGAGCGTGGCCGCGTCGAGCAGCCCGACATTGAGGCCTTGCCCGGCGAGCGGGTGCATGACGTGCGCCGCGTCGCCGAGCAGCGCCACCCGGTCCGCCACGTAGCTTCGCGCGTGGCGGCGGCGCAATGGGAAAGCGAGACGCCGGCTCGTCACGGTGACCGCGCCGGCGCGTTGCCCGAACGCCTCGGCGAGGCGTGCGCGGAACTCGTCGTCACGACAGCCGACGGCCCATGCCGCTTCCTCGGGGGTCGTGCTCCAGACCACCGCGACATCGCACGGGGGCGGCAACGGCAGCAGCGCGAGCGGCCCGGTCGGCAGGAATCGCTGGCGCGCGACACCCGCATGCGGCAGCGCGCACGTCACGTTGGCGACCACCGCGTGCTGCGCGTAGTCGGTTTCGTCGACCGCGATTCCGCACAAGGTTCGCAGCGGAGAATCCGCACCGTCGCACGCCAGCACGGCACCGGTGCGCAGTTCGCGGCCATCCGCGAGCCGCAACGTGCAGTGGTCATCGCCCGGCACCACGGCGATCACCTGTCCCGCGAAATCGCGCACGCGGGCGCGCTGCGCGAGCGCGCGATGACACGCGGTGATGAGATTGGAGAGTTCGACCAGGAACGCGAGCGGCGGCGACACACCGGCGGTGCGATCGAAACGGACGGTGCCGTCGCCGAGACCGTCGTAAACCTCGATGGCCTCGAACGTCGACACGCGTGCCGCGTCGAGCGCGCTCCATACGCCGCAACGGATGAGAATGCGGCGCGTTGCCGGGGTCAGCGCGAACGTGCGGAGATCCCACGGCGCATCGCGTGCGGGCAGCTGGGTGACCGGGTCGACGAGGCTCACGTCGAAGCCCGCATCGGCGAGCAGCAGCGCGGACACCATGCCTACGACGCCCCCGCCGACGACGGCAATCTCGCCGCGGGGGGCGCGCGCGCTCACGCGAACGCGCTCGCGCCGAGCGCAAGCCGGCGCAGGGCCAGCCGCTTCATGACCGGGAGCCGATCGGCACCGGCCAGCGCGCACGCCCGCAACGCACCCGCGAGCGGATGTGCAACTGCAAACGCGCGCGCCAGCGTATCGGTGATGCAGGCGGTCGCGCGGTGGTCGGCATGTCGCGCGGCGGCGTAGCGCCGAAGGAGGTCCAGGTCGCCGGGATCGCGGCCCCGTGTGCACGCGTCGATCAGCAGGTCGAGCGCACAGCCGGCGTCGCGAAAGCCGAGATTCAGGCCCTGCGCGCCGTTCGGATGCAAGGTGTTCGCCGCGTTGCCCACCAGCAGTACACGCGCCGCGGTGAGCGCGACCGCGCGCTGCAGCGCGAGCGGGTGCTCGCGGCGAACGCCGAGCGCGGTGAAATAGCCGGCGGCAACACCGAACCGGCGGGCGGTCTCCGCGAGGTAATCACGGTCCGGCAGTGCGAGCAGGCCGGGAACATCGGCGCGCCGCGCCGCGCGCACCAGCACGTGCCGCCGGCCGCCGAGCGGCAGCAGCGCGAGCGGGCCGTCCACGGTGAAACGTTCCAGCGCCGTGTTCGGCCGCGGGTCGATGACGTCCACGTTCGCGACGATCGCGGACTGGTCATAGTCGTGACGGCGGACCCCGATCCCCGCGAGCGTGCGCACGGCCGAGTCCGCTCCGTCGGCGCCGATCACGAGCGCCGCGGTGCACCCGGCGCTGCCTTCGGACGTGCGCAGCGTGAGGTGGGCGGCGTCGGCGTCCACGTGCAGCGCGGCGATCTCGTGCGAGAAGCGCACGTCCACACCGGCGTCGGCGAGGGCGCGCAGCAGCGCCTCCTGCAGGGCTTCCGCCGGACAGACGTAACCGAGCGCCGGCTGCCCCACGTCGTGATGCGACAGCCGCAGCGCGCCGAAATGTCCGCGCTGGGTGACGTGCACATGGCGCACCGCGCAGACCTGCGGTGCGAGCGCGGTCCACACGCCGAGCCGCTCCAGCAGCGACACGGAGCTCATCGCGAGCGCGAGGCCCCGGCCGTCTTCGCGGGGCGCTGCGCGCGCCGGCTGCCGTTCGACGACGGTCACGGCGATGCCGGCGCGCGCGAGCCCGAGCGCCAGTGCAGCGCCGACGAAACCCGCGCCCGCGACTGCGACCGGGACCGGGACCGGCGCGGCGGACATCAGGCGATTCCACCGGCCATGGAGGCTTCGATCTCATCGATGGTCTTCGGTGCGCCGGCGCTCAGCACCTCGTGGCCGTCCGCCGTCACCAGCACATCGTCCTCGATGCGGATCCCGATATTCCACCAGCGGCGCGCGAGGCCCTTGATGGCGGCGGACAGGTACAGGCCCGGCTCCACCGTCGTCACCATGCCGGGTTCGAACGTGCGCCAGTCATCGCCCACCTTGTATTCGCCCACATCGTGCACATCCATGCCCAGCCAGTGACTGGTGCGGTGCATGTAGTAGGGGCGGTAGGCTTCGTCCTTGAGCATCGTGCGCCAGCGGCCCTTGAGGATGCCGACGTCGACGAGTCCGCGGGTGATCACTTCCACCGCGGCGTCGTGCGGCTGGTGCCAGGAGTTGCCTGGACGCACGGCATCGATTGCGGCGAGCTGCGCCTCGAGCACGATTTCGTAGATCGCGCGCTGTTCCGGCGTGAAACGACCGTTCACCGGAAACGTGCGGGAGACGTCACTCGCGTACCCGTCGTACTCGGCACCGGCATCGATCAGCAGCAGGTCGCCATTGCGCAGGGCCGCGCAGTTCTCGGTGTAATGCAGGATGCAGCTGTTGGCGCCACCGCCGACGATGCAGGGGTAGGCCGGTGAACGCGCGCCCTGGCGGATGAACGCGTGCACGAGCTCGGCTTCGACCTGGTACTCGAACAGGCCCGGTCGGCAGGTCTCCATCGCGCGCCGGTGCGCGGTGGCGGCGATCTGCGCCGCGCGTCGCATCGTGCGGATCTCTTCACGGCTCTTGTACAGCCGCATCTCGTGGACGTAGTGCGCGAGGGAGTGGAACTGGTCCGGCGCGTGCACCCCTGCGCGGCCCTTGCTGGACACGTGGTTCAACCAGCTGACGAGGCGATGATCGAAATCCTGGTAGCGGCCCATCGTGTAGTAGATGCGTTCCTTGTTCTCGAGCAGCCCGGGCAGGATGTCGTCGAGATCGGAGATCGGGAACGCGTCGTCGGCACCGTAGATCTCGCAGGCGCCCTCGAGGCCGTGGCGTCGGCCATGCCAGGTTTCGGCTTCCTTGTCCTTCTCGCGACAGAACAGGATGAACTCACCCTGCGGCCGGTCGGGCACCAGCACCGCGACCGCTTCAGGTTCGGGAAAACCGGCGAGGTAGAGGAAATCGCTGTCGGGCCGGTAGGGATAGTAGACGTCGCGGTTGCGAATCCGTTCCGGGGCGGTCGGCTGGATGGCGATCCCGCCGTTGTCGACCATGTCCATGAGCCGCTTGCGGCGGCGCGCGAATTCTTTGCGGTCCATGCGCGGCGGGCGGCGCGCGGCGGGCGCTCAGTGCACGCTGCCGTGATCGAACACGTCAGCGGTGACCTGACGGTTCTCCTCGCGCAGCAGGATCGCGCCCATCCGCGCGTATTCGACGATCTCCTGGAACGCGTGCTCACCGACTTCACCCTCGGCGTCCTGCGGGTCGACCTGGCTGATGCGATAGAGATCCCCGAGAAACTCCTGGCTCTCGTTGCTGGCGGCCGCCGCGCCCCGCGTCGTGCCGAATCCGGACAGGAAGCCGCGACACCAGCCGCCGAGCGCGTCGGTGCGCACGATGAGTGGCTCGTCGTCATCAGGCAGCAGGAGCTCGAATCCGAAGTCGTCGGAGTCCATGCCGCGGAGCGTGCTCTGCAGGAGATCGAGCAGCGCGCTGTCGGTGCCGAGCCGGGCGCCTGCAAACTCCGGGTAACCCGTCAGGTACCGCAGCCAGTCCTGGGTCTCGAAGCCCTCGGGACTGCACAGCATGCCGCACAGCGCGCCATGGCACTCGGCCGGATCGACGTCGCTGTCGAGCGCCGAGAGCGCGGCGGACACCGAGGCGTAGAACGCTCGCGAGGAGTAGATGGTCATGGGTGTCTCTCGCCGTTCCTGGGGCGGCGGATTATCCCACGACGGAACGGCACCGGGAACCGCGACCCGTGCCGGTTTGGACGGCGTGCGCGGCGTCACACGGCGCGTCGGAAGCGCGGTTGACCGCCTCCAGGGTGGGTTCTATATTGCTCGGCACGCACGCTGGCGCCTCAACCCCAATCGTTTCGGCTCGCTTCGACCATGGCAGATCCGCTGAAAGAACGCCTCGACCTGGCCGCGCTCGAGGCAAGAGTCGACGAACTCATCCGGACGGTGGAGACCTTGGCGAACGAAAACGAGGCGCTGCGCAGTCAGCAGACGGTGCTCGCGGCCGAGCGCGCAACCTTGATTGACAAGACCGAACAGGCACGCAGCCGGGTGGAAGCGATGATCGCGCGGTTGAAAGCCATGGAGGCCCGGTGAGCCGCCCATGAGCGCACCCGTCAAACCGATCACGGTCACCATCATGGACAAGGAGTACGTGGTAGGCTGCGCCGAGGACGAGCGCGAGGCGCTGTTCGCTTCGGTCGAATACCTCAACCGCAAGCTGCGCGAGCAACGTGACAGCGGCAAAGTCATCGGCAGCGAGCGCGTGTCGGTGATGGCCGCGCTGAACATCGCGCACGAGTACCTGGATTACCGGCGGCGGCATGACTCCGCGGAGAGCGAGATCGGCGCAGGACTCGCCCGTATCCAGACGAAGATCAAATCCGCGCTGGCGCGTGGCAGGCTGGTCGAACTGCCGCCGACGCCGCCCACGACCGCCGGCGTCGAGTCGTAACGCGCCGGGCTGCGGCAACCGGCCCGATGCGCCGATAATCGAGGCTGGGATCCGGTGGGCGTGACCAGGACGCCGGCGGGGCCGGCGTCCAAGATTTTCAAGCTTGGTGTTCTCTGTGGTGTTCGCCAGTGGGTTCGAGATCCTTGAGCCTATATTTGCTGACACTCGGGGCCGATCTGGCAGTGATGTTGTGCATGCCCGCTTCTGGCGGGAAGCCTGATTCACTCCGAGAAGTCCCAATCTTGAGCCTTTGGTTCAAGATTACGGCCCGCAGCGGCGCTGCGGAGAACACCTTCCCCTCCCGGGATGAACCCCGGTCCACCGGCCGGGCCAGTCCCCCGGGACCTGCACCCGAAGAGAACGATGCGCTACTGGCTCATGAAGTCCGAACCGGAGACGTTCGGCATCGAACACCTGAAGAAGAGTCCCGGCCGCGCCACGATGTGGGACGGGGTGCGCAACTACCAGGTGCGCAACATGCTGCGCGATGAATTCCGCAAAGGCGATCGCGCGTTCTTCTATCACTCGAGCTGCGCGACGCCCGGCATCGTCGGGGTCATCGAAATCCTCTGCGCCGGTTACCCTGATCCCACCGCGTTCATGCGCGGGCACCGGCACTACGACCCCAAGAGCCTGCGTGATTCCCCGCGGTGGTACACGGTCGACGTCAAGTTCAAACGTGATCTGCCCCTCATCAGCCTGGATGAACTGCGCCTGCAGCCGACGCTTGCCGGGATGCCGCTGCTGAAGCGCGGCAACCGGCTGTCGATCACGCCGCTCTCACCCGAGGAATGGACCACCATCCTCGCGCTGCGCTGAACCGCCTCAAACCGTGTCCGGCGCACGCCGCTGGCGCACTTCGATTGCACGATCTAGGCTAGCGGCGCGGCCGCGACGGCCGCGCAACGGTGCGGAGGGGATTCATGTTCGGACGCATCCTGAAGTGGCTCGTGATCGTGATCGCGGTCGCGGTGGGGGGCGTGGAGATCTACGGGCGTCACATGCTCAAGCTCAAGCCCGGTCTCGCGGAGAACCATCTCGCGGAAGCGCTCGTGAAGTTCGCGGAGTACGACCAGCGCACGGGCATGGCCTACCGCATCAACGTCGACCAGCTGATCGATTCGCCGTACGGGGATTTTCAGATCCTGTACAAGACCAACGAGATCGGCCTGCGGGATCGTCCGATGGGCACGCACCTGCGCCAGGAACTGAAGTTCCTGGTGTTTGGCGACGAGTTCGCCGAAGGCTGGGGCGCCGATATCGACCAGACGTTCGTGGTGCAGGCGCAACTGCAGGTGAACGAGAAGACCGCGCTGAAACCCCCGGTACGGCTGGTGATCGCCGGCAAGTCCGGCTACGGCGCCGCTCAGAACTACCTCGCCGCCGAACCTCTGATCGATGCTCTGAAGCCGCGCGCGATCGTCTTCGTCTACTCGTCGCTGATGCCGCACGCGGACGCGCTGTTCCTGCGCGACGCCGAGCTTGTCGACGGGCTTGCCACCGGCCTGAAGGCGGCTACCGGGGAGGTCCGCCTGCCGCATCTTGCGGATTATCCCGCGACACCGCCGGCGTGGCTCGCGGCACTCGCGCGTGGCAGCGTGGCCGGCCGACTCGCCGCGGAATGGTACGGCGTGCAGGCGGCCGGGGCAGCACTGACGCCCGGGGATCCGCGGACGGATCGCGTCGCCGGTATCCGCGCCGGTGCGGATCTCGACGCCGTGCACGCAGAATCGTTGCGCCACGTGCGGGCGCTCGCCACGCTGGCGGAACGGCGCGGGATCCCGTTCCTGCTGGTGCACGTGCCGCTGCCTCCGCAGGTGGCGGCCGATGCCTGGGCCGAAGGCCGCCGGATCTTCCGGGTATCCGCCGGTCTGCACGATCCGGTCGACGTGCCGGTGGTTGCGGGCTTCTGCTCGGAGGCGAACCTGCGCTGCCTGCACCTGCACGAGGAAATGCGCGAGACCGCGGCCAGGTTGCAGAGCACGCGGTTGTACCAGCCCGGGGAACTCGCGTTGACGATCGACGGCGCGGGCGTCATCGGCCGCTGGCTAGCCGACGAGATCTATCGCTGGCTCGGTGAACTGGGCGAGCGGCGTTGAGGACATCTCCGACAGTGAATGTTTAGATTCATTAACGGCGCGTTCCCGAAAGATCCGCCTCCTTTTGTGAATCCGTGCAACTCTATAGAATCGGTCGCGAGACGGTGTCGATGATCCGATGACATCCGGCCATGAACCGGGTGGACGATCTTCGACTTCGAGATCCGGCGCTTTCGCCTGTACGGGCGTCACGTCGTTTTCTCCCGGGTGCGCGGCTGAGCGCGCGCCTGCCAGCGGCAACACCCCCGCGAATGTCCGCGCGGAAGTGCTCGTCCGCGGGCGGTGCGCGGACACCGGTTCGAGTTGGTTCAGAACTGCGGCAGCGGCCGACATCCCCTGAGTTGATTCTCCACGCGCTTCGTACCTGCCCGTCGTTCCGCCCGCGCGCGCGTCGTTGCGCGGAAACGAAACCATTCGAGGTTGCTGTGCTATGAATTTCCGTATCGCGAAATGGATCATGCGCCATCGCGTGGGCGTCGGGATGGCGTTCATCCTGTTCACGATCCTGCTCTCCATCGGCATTCCCAAGGTGGAAATCCGCACGATCTTCAAGGATCTCCTGCCCACCAACGATCCGTTCGTACAGGTGTATTTCGACCACCCCAACTTCGGCAATCCGTTGCTGATCTCGGTGATGGTCAAGGTCAAGGACGGCGACATCTACAACCCCGAGACGTTGAACAAGGTCTGGCAGATGACGCGGGACATCGACCTTGCGCCGCACGTCAACCATGACACGCTGATCTCCATCGCCACCGAGAAACTGCGCTACGCCGAGGCCACGCCGTTCGGCGTCGAGATGCAAGCGCTGATGGGCGATCACTCACCGCGGACCGCGGAGGAGATCGACGATTTCCGCAAAGCCGTTTCGATGTCGCCGAATGCGCGCACGTTCTACATTTCGCCCGACGAAACCGCGACGCTCATCAACATCGCGTTCCTCGATTCCGTCGATTACGGAGAAGCGTTCGAGTTCGTGCAGGAGCTGGTGGAGAAGAACCGTGACGCGAAGCACGAAGTCCACGTCGCCGGGCAGCCCACCCTGACCGGCTGGGTCTACAAGCTGCAGAAGCAGACCTACAGCATCTTCGGCGTGACGGTCGGCTTCCTGATGGTGCTGCTCGTCATCTACATGAAGAACGTGGCCGGTGTCGCCACCCCCATCATCTGCGCGGCGGTCGCGGCGCTGTGGGGTTTCGGCTTCATCGGCTGGCTGAACCGGCCGATCGAGCCGCTGCTGATGATCGTGCCGCTGCTGCTCGTCGCGCGCTCGTTCTCGCACTGCGTGCAGTACACGGAACGCTACTACGAAATCCTGCATGTACTGAAGGACAAGCGGAAAGCGGCCGAGGTCACCATGGCGATCATGATGGTGCCGTCCATCCTCGGCATCTTCACCGACGTGTTCGGCATCGTGTTCATCGCGATCGCGCCGATCGTGACGATGATCAACCACGCGATCTTCTGCGGCATGTGGGCGTTCTGGATCATCCCGACCGGCGTGTTCCTGATTTCCATCCTGCTGTCCTACCTGCCGGCGCCGAAGAACCTGGAAGACATCGTCGGCGGCAAGGAAAAGGAGACCGGCATCCACCTGCTGGAAGAGAAGGTGCTCGGCGCCATCGCGAAGATCACTGTCGGCAAACCCGCCCTGGTGACTTTGGCGCTGACGGTGATCATGGGCGCAACCGCCATCTACCTGAACTCGCTCATCAAGATCGGCAACCCGGTCGAGGGATCGAACCTCCTGTGGGCGGACTCGGAGTACAACCGGGCTGTGCATGCCATCAATGCCCACTTTCCCGGCATGAACACCCTCGAGATCGTGATCGAGGCCAAGGAGCGCCTGCCTGACCGGCGCGTCGCGCGCACCCCCGAGGCGGTCCGGGTGTCGACCGAGATTCAGCGGCGCATGGAACAGGATCTCGCGATCACCCCGCGCGCCACCCTGTCGTTCACCGATTACATGCAGGAGGTGTTCCGGCTGTTCTCCGGCGGCAATCCGAAGTGGCTCATCATGGACCCCACGGACGCGGCGGTTGCGAACGCGGGCTTCGCGGCAACCTTCGGCACGAGCCCGATGAACTTCGCGACGATCTCGGATTTCGAGTTCCAGAACTCGACGGTGTCGATCTGGTTCAAGGACAACAAGCAGGAGACCGTCGACGCGGCGCTGGACTCTGCGCGCCGCGCAGTGGCCGCGGTCGGCGTGGATCACCCGGAGTTCAAAGTACGGCTGGGCTCGGGTGTGATCGCACTGCAGCAGGCGATGAACAACGTGGTGTCGCAGTACCACTGGTTCATCCTGGGTCTTGTGAACGTCGCAGTGATGATCATCTCGTGGATTGCGTACAAGTCGCTGGTCGCATCGCTGATCCTCCTGATCCCGGTGAACCTGTCGAACTTCATGCTCGGTGCGACGATGTATGCGCTCGGCATCGGTTTCGACATCAACGCGACGATCGTCGCGGTGATGGGGGTGGGTGTCGGCATCGACTACGGCATCTACCTGCTGTCGCGGATCTGCGAGGAATACACCGCGCGCAACCACGATCTCGCCGAGGCCATCCGCGCATCGCTGGTGACCACCGGCAAGGCCATCCTGTTCACCGCGAGCGTGATGCTGATGGGCATCATCCCGTGGTACTTCCTGTCCGACCTTAAATTCATGGCCGACATGGGCATGCTGCTGGTCGCGATCATGCTGATCAACATGGTGCTGTCGCTGGTGGTGCTGCCGCTCGTGGTGTGGTTCACCAAGCCGAAGTTCCTCGCCCGCGACGACCTGATGGTCGGCGAGAACGTGGATCTCTCGAAGTTCGCGCTCGGCACCGAGCACTGAGCCGGATACCCGGCGCGGGGCCTTCCGGGGCCCGCGCCGCGTCATTTCCCCGTGCGGTCATTCACCGCGCGCGGTTCCGCGCGGTGAATTGCCACGGCGGCAAGGCGCAGGTGCCGGATGAGCCCGCGGCGACCGTGCGCGCACAGGACGTGCGCGCTCGAGCGATACATGGATGTACTCGAGCGGGTCGCGGCGGGCTCATCCGGCGCCTGCGCCGAGGGTTGGCACAGTCCGTGTGACCCTCGGGTGCGCGTGGCGAGCAATCGCGCCGGAAGAAATCAGTGAACGCCGGAAACACCCTTCGGATTCGACAACCGCCGCGCCCGCAGCGCTGCACGCACGTCGTCCGGCCGGAAACCGACCATCAGCGCGTCGTCGACGAGGATCACCGGCACCCCCCGTACCCCCTGCCGCGCGAGCGCGCGGTGACGGGCAGCCCCGCGCGCCGACTGCTCGACGTCATATTCGCAGTAGCGGATGCCTTCACGCACGAAGAACGCACGCGCCGCGCGGCAGTAGCCGCACCAGCTCGCTGACAGCATGACCACGGTGTCGCGGCCGGGGGATTGCGCTTCGTCGCAGTACACCGGTGGAATGGTCGGGGCACGCGTCAGCCATGTGACGGTACCGAACGCCGCGACAAGTGCCATGGCCGTCCACAGCGCGCGGCGCGGCGTGGACCGGGGGAGATCCGTCACGGCTCCGGACGCCAGCGGAAACGCGCGAGGTCGAGCACGCCGCCGAGTCCGAATTCAACGCCCTCGGCTTCGAGCAGGGTGCGCTGGTAATCCGGGCGATCCGGGTCCGCGCGCGCACTGACCTTGCCGGCAGCATTGACCACGCGGTGCCAGGGCACTTCGGTGCCGTCGGTCAGCGCCGCGAGCGCGTAGCCCACCTGGCGCGCCGCGCTGGGACCGGCAAGGCCGGCGAGTTCGGCCACCTGGCCGTAGGTCGCGACGCGCCCGGAGGGGATCGCCATCACGGCCTGCCAGACGCGCTGATTGCGACTGCCGTGCATCGGTTCAACGATGCCGGTTCAGAAAACCGATGAGCCCGGTGTTGAACTGCGCCGGCATTTCGACGTTCAGGAGATGCTGGGATTCCGGGATCACGAGCAACTCGGCGCCCGGGATGCGCGCATGCATCAGCCGCGCGTGGTCAACGGTGGTGCCGGGGTCGAGCGCACCCGCGATCACGAGTGTCGGCGTGCGGATCGCGTGGATGGTCTCGCGCTGGTCCATGTCGCGGATCGCGGCGCCGCAGGCGGCGTAGCCCGCCGGTGGCGTGGACAGGATGCCCGCGCGGATACGGTCGAGAGACTCGCCCAGGGTGCGCAGGCCGCGTGGCGTGAACCACCGCGCGAGCGTCGCGTCGGCGACGCTCGCCATGCCGTGCGCCTCGACCTGGCGGATGCGTCCGGCCCACAGATCCGGGGGTCCCATGTAGGCCGCGGTCGCGCACAGCACGAGCGAATGCAGCCGGTCGCCGTGCAACGTCGCGAGCATCTGCCCGGTCATGCCGCCGAGCGAAAGCCCGCAGAAGTGCACCTGCGCAATGTCGAGCGCATCGATGAGCCCGCGTGCGTCATCCGCGAGCTGCGGCAGGGTGTACGGTCCGGGCGGAACGCTGGACCCGCCGTGTCCGCGGGTGTCGTAGCGCAGCACGCGGTAGCCGGCCGCCACCAGCGCCGGAACCTGCGGGTCCCACATGCCGAGGTTCGACGCCAGCGAATTCGACAGCATGACCACGGGCGCGTCCGGATCACCGTCCAGGCGGTAGTGGAATTCGGCTCCGTGGACCTTCAGGCTGGACATCGGCGGCTCCCGGCATGTGTGTCCGGGCACGATACGCCACGCGGCGGCAGGGCGGAACCGTCCACCGGCCGCGCAGGCCGGCAGACGGTGCCTCAGGCGGACCTAGCGATTCTTCAGCAGGTCCCTGATCTCGGTCAGCAGCACTTCCTGCGCCGGCGGGGGCGGCGGCGGCGCGGCGGCCTCGGCCTTCTTCATCGAGTTCATCGCCTTGACGAGCATGAAGATCGCGAACGCGATGATGATGAAGTCGAGGCAGGTCTGGAGGAACGAGCCGTAGTTCAGGGTCACCGGCGGCACGTCGCCCATGCCTTCCTTCAACACGAGCTTGAGATCCGTGAAGTTCACGCCCCCGGACAACAGGCCGATGGGCGGCATGATCACGTCCGCCACGACGGACGACACGATCTTGCCGAATGCGCCGCCGATCACGACACCGACCGCGAGATCGACGACATTGCCGCGCATCGCGAATTCCTTGAACTCCTGCATCATTCCCATGCTCCACCTCCTTCGATTGTTGTGTGTGCGTTCGCCGCGCCGCGCACCGGCGGCGCGCACCGGATCGGAGCACACTGCCGCCTCCCGCTCAAGGTGCGCGTCTCAGCGCGGCAGGTGCCGGAACTGGCCTGGCCAGTCACGATAGTTGAACACCTGGCCCTCGGCCCGGATGCGCGCGATGCCGCCGAGGTCGAGATCGGCGTAGACCCACTGCGGCTTGTTGAGCTCGCCGCGCGCCAGGATCCCGTTGGCCGGGAAGCCGTGGTCGACCGGGGTGTAGATGCCGGCCGCGCCGACATTGTGATCCACGGCTTCCGACCACGGACAGTCGCCCACGGTGGGCGACTGCACGACGTAGCACTGGTTCTCCAGCGCCCGTGCCTGGCAGCCAATCCGCACGCGATGGTAACCGGCAAGCGTGTCGGTGCAGCTCGGCACCAGCAGGATGTCGGCGCCCTGTTCGACCTGGTGGCGGGCGAACAGCGGGAACTCGCTGTCGTAGCAGACGTTGATCGCGACCTTGCCGAACTCGGTCACGAACACGTGGAGTCCGCTGCCCGACGAGACGCCCCATTGCTCCGCCTCGAAGCGCGTCATCTGCAGCTTCTCCTGGAATTCGCAGTGACCGGTCGGCCAGAAGAAATACGAACGGTTGCAGTAGCGGCCGGCGTCGATCTCCACCGGGTAGCTGCCGGCGCACAGATACACGCGATGGGTCTGCGCGAGTTCCCGGCACAGCGCGAGGAAGTCCGCGAGGGTGCGCTGCAGGCGGGCCAGCGACTCGGGCAGCGAGCGCGCGACGTCCGGGCCGAACAGCGACGTGATTTCCATGCTGAAGTATTCCGGGAAGACCAGCATGCGGGCACCGCGTTCAGCCGCCTCGGTGACCCAGCGTTCCAGCTTGTCCCGGTAGTCCGACCACCGGCCGAGCGCCTCGATCGGATACTGTGCGGCGGCGATTCGCAAGGTGGTGGGGGGCGTGTCGCTCATGGAATTTCTCCGGTGCCCCGGCCATTGTGTCAGTGCCGTTCCACGCGAGACAAGCCGCGAAGATCGCTTTCGAACCGGTGCACGATCGGGATCAAGCGGGAAATTCGCCCGCCCGGGCTACCATGTCCTCATCGATGAGCAACCTGTCGGGCGGTGCGCCCGCGAGAGGAGATGAAATGCTGTTCGAAGACATCCTCGTTGTCGCCGACCGCGATGACAATCGTCAGCTCGCGCTGCGCGCGGCGCTCGATCTCACCCGCGGGTCGCGCGCCCGCCTCTCCGTGGTCGCGTTCGTGCACGATCCGATCGTCGACGAGGCCACCCTGGTCTCGAAGGCCGAGGCGCGACGCATGCAGGCCAGGATGCTCGCCGACAAGCGCGACTGGCTCGCGGGGATCGTCGCGCGTCACCCGGTGGAGGGTGTCACCATCCGCCAGCAGGTGGCATGGACAAAGGACATTGCGGGTTGGGTGAACGCGGAAGTCGCGAAGAAAGGCCACCGGCTGATCGTCAAGAGCGGCCACCGCAGCGAGAGTCTCGTGCACACGCCCACCGACTGGACCCTGCTGCGGCAGGCGCCCGTGCCGGTCATGATCGTGCGGGATCGGCTGCGCAAGCGTCCCGCACGGGTGGTCGCCGCGGTCGACCTGCTGTCCCGCGATCCGAAGCAGCAGACCCTCGATCGGCGTGTGCTCGGGCATGCGGCCGCCGTCGCGCGCCAGGTCGGGGCCGAGCTCCACGTGGTCTCGGCCGTGCCGCTGTCGACCTTGGCGCACGATCTCGATCTCATCGACCGCGCGCTGCTCGAACGGCGTTCGCGCGAGAAGGCGGCGGAATCGATCGCCGCGCTGTGCCGCGAATTCGACCTGCCGGCGGAACGCTTCACGTTGAAGGCAGGCCCGCCGGAGCGCGTGATCGACGGGGTCGCGAGCAAGCTCAAGGCGACCTTGCTGGTGATGGGAACGGTCGGGCGCAAAGGCCTGCGCGCGAGGCTGCTCGGCAACACGGCCGAGAAGGTGCTGCATCGGAATCGTTCCACGGTGCTGGCCGTGCGGCCGGGGTGAGCCGGTTCGCGACGCCTACAGCGATTTGAGCCAGAACACCATGTCCTTGGCGCTCGGCGCGGCCTCGTCGAGGTCCTGCCATTCGTACTGCGTCACCAGCTCCGGGTGACGGACGTAGCCGAACCGCTGCCAGACCGGGTCGAGCGGCGCGTACCCGGGCGGGCGGCGCGGGTGATCCTCCTTTCGCACCACCGCGCACAGCGCCATGCTGCGGAATCCGCGCAGCGTTCGCGCGTGCTGCTCGCGCCCCTCGAAAAACGCGCGGTACAGGCCGCGGCCGCGGTACTCCGCGAGCAGCACCGATTCGCCGCAGTAGAAGATCGTGGCCGGCAGGTAGCCGTGCGCGCGGAACGGCTGCTGGAATTCCGGGGTCTCCGCGACGAGCGGCAGCCCGGTGGAGGCACCGACCACGCGATCGCCATCGCGCACGATCACGGCGACGCTGTCCGCACAGTTCGTGTAGGTCGCGAGGTACTTCTCCTCGTACGCAGCTGATCCGTCGTACAGGTACGGAAACTCGCGGAACACCGTGATGCGCAGCCGCGCGAGGTCGGGCACCAGCGTCGCAAACTCCGGGTTACGCCCGGTCAGGACGCGGATCTCCAACCCGCTCGCGGTCATCCGCCCACCTGCGCGATCCAGTCCTGCAGGTTGTAGTAGTTCGTCACGCGCGCCACCTTGGCGTCGCGGATCTCGAAGAACGCCCCGGCCGGCAGGCGGTAGCGCTGGCCGGCGGCGGGCGGCAGTCCCTCGTCCGTCACCAGGTATTCGCCGTTGACGATGAACTCGGCGGCGGCGCGCCGCCCGTCGTCGCTCGCCATCACGACCAGGTCCGTGAGGTGCTCGCGGTAGCAGCGATTCATGTGCTGCATGAAACGGCCGAAGGCCTCCCGGCCGCTCTCGCGCCGACCCTGGTTGATGTCATGCGCGACGTCGTCGGTCAGCAGGGCCAGGAAAGCATTCATGTCGCCAGTGTTGAACGCCGCGTAGTAGCGCTGGATCAGCGCGAGGGTATCGGGTCGCATCGGGGATTCCGCTGTTGAAACAGGCGCCGATGATAGCGCGCCCCGCGCGCGGAGCGCGCGCGGCGGTCAGGCGCGCCCGCGGCGCGCGAGGTTCTCCTGCCTCAGCGCGGCGATACGTACGCGTGAGGCCCGAGAAAAACGAGCGTGGCCTGGTCTGCAGCGCCGAGCTGCGCGGATTGCGGGGTGGCCGCCGCGAGATGCCAGCGGATGCGACCAGCCGCGGCATCCACCAGGAAAGGCACGTGGCTGATGAACGGTGCGCCGTCGACCACGGTCACCGCGAGCCCGAACGGATGTGCCATCATGAACGCATACGCGGCGGCGGAATCGGTTTCACGAAAATGTTCGGGGACGTACATGGCTGAGCGGGCTCCGGGCGGACAGCGGACAGGAACGCGGGGCTGCGCCACGTTAGCGCGCCGGCGACCGCCCGCCAAGGCGCGCCTGATCGCGGCGACCGGGAGCCGCACGTGGCGGTGACTGCGCAGCGGATCGAGAACGTGCTGACGATCGCGGCGCTCGCGCTGCTCGTCGGCGGCTGCCTCGCGGTGCTCGCCCCGTTCGTGTCGGCGCTGCTGTGGGCCGTGATCCTGACCTTCTCCACGTGGGCCATCTTCACGCGCGTGCTGCGCCTGTGCGGCGGACGGCGCACGCTCGCCGCGCTCGCGATGACGGTGATGCTCGCGCTGCTGCTGGTCGCCCCGCTGCTGCTGGTCGCGACCCGGCTTGGCGAGAACGTGAACACTCTCGCGGGCGCGCTGCGCGGCCTGCTCGACACCGGGCTGCCGGCGCCGCCGGCGTGGCTCGCGGGCGTGCCCGGCATCGGGCCCTACCTGCACGACTACTGGCAGTCGCTGCGCGTCGATCCGGGCGCGCACGGCAGCGAAGCGCTCGCCTGGCTGCAGGCGCAGGCCAAGCCCATCACCACGTGGCTGCTGAAACGGGGTCTGGACATCGGGCAGGCCGTACTGCAGCTGACGCTCAGCGTGTTCGCCGCGTTCTACCTGTACCGGGACGGCGTGTCGGTCGTTGCGCGCTTCAGCGCCGGCATGGAGCGGATTGCCGGGCGGCGCGCGCAGGCGCTGATCGATCTCGCGGCGCGCACCGTCAGGGGCGTTGTCTACGGCATCCTCGGCACGTCACTCGCACAGGGGCTTGCCGCCGGGATCGGTTTCTCGCTGGCCGGCATCCCGGGCCCGCTGTTCCTCGGCCTGCTGACGAGCGTGCTGTCGCTGGTCCCGGTGGGGCCGCCGCTGGTGTGGATCCCGGCCACCCTGTGGCTGCTCCGGGAGGGATCTCCCGGCTGGGCGACGTTCATGGGCCTGTGGGGCTTCTTCGTGATCAGCGGCATCGACAACCTGGTGAAACCGTGGCTGATCAGCCAGGGCGCGGCGCTGCCGTTCCTGATCGTGCTGCTCGGCGTGATCGGTGGCGTGCTCGCGTTCGGATTCATCGGCGTGTTTCTAGGCCCCACCCTGCTCGCGGTGGGGTTTGCCGTGCTGCGCGAGTGGACGCGCGGCAGTGTCAGCACGCCGTCGCTGCCGGGCGCCACCGGAGACGGCGCGGAGTCCAGGTCGCGCGAGGTCTGACGGCCGGGGTCATCGCATCGAATATCCCACCGCTGCCCGATTCGGCGACCCGCAATGCCGGGGCCTCAGTCGACGACGTGCGCCGTCTCGGCGGACAGGATGCGATCGCCTGCATGGCGCACGACACAGCGGTAGCTCTGCTTGCGCAGGCCGAACACGTCCCGGGATGCGATGACAACGTTCGAGCCGGCGCCCTCGTCGTGCACCGCGAAATCCGCCGAGAGCGCCTCCTGCACGAAGATCTTGACGTCCCCCTGCGTGAAACGCGCGCACAGCGCTGCCGTTTCGTCCGCTGCCTGGCCGGCCTGCCAGTGGTGGTAGACATACGCGAGCGCGAGCGCGATGACGGGCGGCAGGAAGATCGCGACGGCCCGCGGCACGACGACGGCCGGTGGGTTTCTGCGTTTCACGCGAGTCCTCCGAGCAGGCTGCGTACGAAGATGAGTGCCGCGTAACCGGCGGCCGTCAGGGCACATCCGATCCCAAGCGCAGGGACGAATGGCATCCCCGCGCCGAGCAGGCGCGGCAGCGCCAGGAACAGCAGCAGGGAAGGTGGCACGAGCCAGGCGATCTCGTGGGCGAGCGTCGCCACCTGGCGCGCGTCACCAGTGTCACGGTAGAGCCACGCGAACGCGAGGATCGAGGTCAACGGCAGCGACGCAAGCAGCGCGCCGGCCGGCGCACTGCGTTTCGCGAGTTCGCTGATCAGCACGACGATGACGCCGCTGAGGACCGCCTTGACGAGCAGCGTGCCCATCGCGTCAGGTCTCGCCAGGCACGCGCCACCGGATCGTGCGCATCACTCAATCCCGCGCCGGCAAGCCGGCGTCATCCGCGCACAGCCGGCCGAGTCCCGCCCAGTCGAACTCCCCGTAACCGCGCGCGATGGCCGTCATGTAGCGATCATGCAGCAGGCCGGCGAGCGGCATCGGCACCATGCAGCCATCTGCGGCAGCCTGCGCGAGGCGGACGTCCTTCAGGCCAAGACGCAGGGTGAAACCCGCCGGCAGGTACTGGTCGCTCGCGATGAGACCGCCGTAGATCTTGTATACCGGCGCCGGAAAGATGGTACTGGTCATGACGTCGAGGAACGTCTCAGGCGCAATCCCCTGCTTGCGTACCAGCGCGAAGGCCTCGCCGAGCGCCTCGATCATCGACGCCAGCATGAAATTGCCGGACACCTTCACGACGTTCGCCGCCGCCGGGCGCGCGCCCACCACGAACGTGCGCTGGCCCAGCGAATCGAACAGCGGCTGGCAGCGCGCGAGATCCGCCTCGGCGCCAGCAGCGGCGATGAAAAGCTGCGCGGCCGCGGCGGCCGGCGGACGCCCGAACACCGGCGCGGAGACGTACGCGCGCCCGCGCGCGGCATACGTGGCCGCGATCCGTTCCGCGAGGTCCACGCCGATGGTTGCCATGCCCACGTGCACCGTGTCCGGGCGCAGCGCGGCGAGAAAGTCGTCCGCGAGCGTGACCTCCGCGGTGGCGGCGTCATCCGCGAGCATGCTGATCACGACATCCGCCGCCGCGCAGGCGGCCGGTGTCGCTGCGAGCCGGGCACCATCGGTGACCAGCGCGGCGGCTTTCCCGACGGTGCGGTTCCACACGGTCACGGTATGTCCGGCCTTCAGTAGATTGCGCACCATCCCGACGCCCATGGCGCCGATTCCGACGAATCCCACCTGCATGACGGCTCCTCTCGCGGATGCTCCCGGGTCTGCACCGATCGGGCGACCGGCGCCGACCGGCATTGTTCAGCACGTCTCGAGACGGGTCCAGCGCGGATCGCGGGGTGGGTTACACTCGCGGGGCCGCGCCCGCGGCATTCCGCAGCACACGTGTCGAGGGAGGGGAAACATGCATCCAGTGAGATTCGGCATCTTCATCGTGCCGAACGACGTCGCGGCGGTCCAGGCCGCCGCGCAGCGCGCCGAACGCGACGGCTTCTACTCGGTTTCCGTCAACGATCACTTCTTTTCGCCGCTCGGCACTGCGCAGTCGCCGCAGCTCGAATGCTTCACTGCGCTGACGGCGATCGCCGCCGTCACGTCGCGGGTCCGGCTCGTGCCGGCGGTCGCCGCGATCTCGTTCCGCACGCCGGCGCTGCTTGCCAAGATCATGACCTCTCTCGATCTCGTGAGCCGGGGACGTTTCACCGCCGGCCTCGGCGCCGGCTGGCAGCCCACCGAGTACCACGCGCACGGCTACCCGTTTCCACCGACCAAGGTCCGGCTCGAACAGCTCGACGAGACGATCCAGGTCCTGAAGGCGATGTGGACGCAACCCGAGCCGACCTTCCACGGCCGGCATTTCCGCATCGAGAAGGCCTACAACCATCCGCGCCCGGCACAGACGCCGCATCCGCCGATCATGCTGGGCGGCTCGGGCACCGGGCTGCTGCGCATCGCCGCCCGCGAGGCCAGCATCATCAACCTGATCCCGCCGACCGGCGACGGCAAGGATTTCGTCAACGATCCGGCTGCCACCGTGAAGTTCGACCTGCCGACCCTGCAGCAGCGCATCGCGTTGCTGCACCGCTTCATGCGCGAGGCGGGACGCGATCCGCAGGAGATGGAGCTGGGAGGGCTTGCCCTGCTCGGCCTGTCGCGCGACGCGACCGATCCCGCGCTGCGCCAGCTCGCGAGCGGACTCGGGTTCCCGGATTACGCCACCGCGCAGGCCTCCCCGGTGGCCCTGCTCGGGACCCCCGAGGAAGTGACGCGCACGCTGCACACGCGCATCCGGGAGACCGGGGTCACGTACTACATCCTCGTGCCGTCATCGGAAGAATCCCAGGACCTGTTCGTCCGGGAGGTCATGCCGGCATTCGCCGAC
>JBFWUN010000005.1:0-30030 GCA_050247235.1 Gammaproteobacteria bacterium | reverse complement strand
CGAGGAAGTGACGCGCACGCTGCACACGCGCATCCGGGAGACCGGGGTCACGTACTACATCCTCGTGCCGTCATCGGAAGAATCCCAGGACCTGTTCGTCCGGGAGGTCATGCCGGCATTCGCCGACCCGCGCACCTGACCCGCGGCCGGCCGAGTTGGCGAGTGCGCTGCGGCAGGATTATTCTCGAACCACCTCGCGCGGATCCTCGCCTCCGCGCGCCCACGCGCCATCCCGCAACCCGGAGGATCCCATGGCTCAACTGAACGGTATTCATCACCTCGCGATCATGACCGCTGACGTGAAGCAGCAGATCGCGTTCTTCTCGGAAGTGCTCGGCATGCGGCTGACGGCGCTCTACTGGATGCACAATGTCGACGGTTACTTCCACGCGTTCATGGAACTGAACGCGCACTGCTCGATCGCTTTCGTGTTCGCGCCGGCCGTCAAGGAGATCCCGACAGCGTTCGGCGTGTCGCATGCCGGCAACCCGGTCAAGCCATGTGCCGCGGGTTCCATGCAGCATCTCGCGTTCAACGTGGATTCCGACGAGGCGCTGCTCGCGATGCGCGATCGCATCCGTACGCGCGGCGTGCGCGTCCTCGGCCCGCTCGACCACGGCTTCTGCAAGTCGATCTACTTTGGCGGTCCGGAAAACCTCGTGCTCGAGGTGTCGACGTCGCCGGCGGCGATCAACGCCGAGGCGTGGATCGACCCGGAGGTAGTCGCGTTGAACGGCATCAGCGCGGAAGAGCTCGCGCGCTACAAGAACCCGCCCGCGTTCACCCCGGCGGCGTCCCCGGTGGCGCAGCCGCCCGCGGGACTCGGCAAGCCCGAGTACACCCACATGGATCCAGGCTTCGCGGGGGCGTTCGACCTGCCCGATGACGTGGTGACCCGCGAACTGAGCGAGAACACACCGCCGGTGCGCGTGCCCGACGCCGCCTGAACCCATCCGAGCCGGGAGACGCCCCATGCATGAACCTGTCGATACGCGCGGCGCGATCGATGCCGACGGCCACATCCTCGAGCCGCCCGACCTGTGGGAGAAGTACCTCGAACCGCAGTACCGCGATCGCGCGATCCGGATCCGCACGAATGCGGACGGGCTCGAATACTTCGAGTACAACGGCAGACCGTCGACCCTGATGCCGCCGGGTTTCGCGGGTTCGCTGGGCGGGATGGGCGCGAGCGACATCCGGCCATCACCGGAACGCACCTACCTGCGCGGCGCGCCGTTCGGGTCGATGGATCCGAAGGAGCGCCTCGCACGACTCGATCAGGAAGGACTGGCGAAGGCCGTGCTGTACCCGACGCTGGGCATCCTGTGGGAGCCCGAGGTCCGCGACCCGGAAATCGCCGCCGCCTACACGCGCGCCTACAACCGCTGGATCATGGATTTCTGCGCGGACTCCGGCGGGCGGCTCGTTCCCATCGCGCATATCTCGCTGTCCGATCCGGCGCTCGCCGCGGCGGAGACCGAACGCGCGCTCGCGGCTGGCGCAAAGGGCATCTTCTTTCACCCGTTCACGTGGACCCGCAAGTCGCCCGGACATCCGGACTACGCGCGGCTGTGGGCGATTGCCGAGGAGCACGGCGCGCCGGTGGCGCTGCATCCGACGGTGGATCCGCCGTCGCTGGACGTGCACCGCCGCTTCGACGAGCTTGCGCAGAAGGAGGTGTTCGAGTTCACATGGTACTTCGACGTGCTGGTCGCGCAGGGCATGCAGCAGGCCTTCGTGTCGCTGTTCCATTACCGGATCTTCGAGCGGTTTCCGCGGGTGAAGGTCGTCGTGCTCGAATCGCAGGCCGGCTGGATCGGCCAGCTGATCGACCGCATGGACGCCGTGAGCAAGGGTCCGCTGATGCCGAAGACCGGCCTGAAGGAGCTGCCGAGCGAGTATTTCAGGCGGCAGTGCTACGTGTCGATCGATCCGGACGAGCGCGCAGTCGCCGGCGTGATCCCGTTCATCGGCGATGATCGCTTCTTCTGGGCGTCGGATTTCCCGCACCCCGATCACACCGCGGAATACATGCACGAACTGGCGGAGATGCTCGCACCGCTGCCCCCCGGCTCGCGGCGGCGCATTCTCGCCGACAACGTCGCCCGCGCCTACAACCTGAACTGAGAGATCGCATCGCATGGGGAGAGAGGACATGTTGCTCGACGGCAAACAGGTGGTGGTGACCGGCGCGAACGGCTTCCTCGGACACGCGGTGGTCGCACGGGGGCGCGAACTCGGCGCCGAGGTGATCGGCCTCGACATTCACTTCGGCGCCGGCGCACCGGCGTGCCGGCAAGAGACGGTGGACCTGACGGACAAGGCTGCCACCGACGCCTGCTTCGCGCGGCTCGGGCGCATCGACGTGCTGTGCAACGTGGCGGGAGGATTCGCGATGGGCGAGTCGGCCTACGAGATCGCGTCGCCGCAATGGGAGCAGATGTTCAAGATCAACGTCGCGACCACGCAGAACGCGATCCACGCCGCGGTGCCGATCATGCTCGCGCAGGGCCGCGGAAGCATCGTCAATATCGGTGCGATGTCGGCACGCGAGGGACAGGCAAACATGAGCGCCTACTGCGCCGCGAAGAGCGTGGTCATGCGGCTCACGGAAAGCCTGTCGAAGGAACTGCGCGCGAAAGGCATCAACGTGAATGCGGTGCTGCCCAGCATCATCGATACGCCGCGCAACCGCGCCGACATGCCGGACGCCGACTTCGCGAAGTGGGTGAAACCGGCCGATCTCGCCAACGTGATCTGCTTCCTGGGATCGGATGCCGCGGCAGCGATTCACGGCGCGCTCGTGCCGGTGGTGGGCCTGTCCTGACCTGACGGTTTGCGCGGCGCGGACCTGCGCGAAGATCTCAGTCGGCGGTCTCGAGCTCGGGCAGGACGGTGTCCTCGGCGGTCGGCGCGGCCGGCTCCTCCAACGGTGGGGCATCCGTCGCCGGCAAAGCGATCTCGGGGACCCGGGACGACCACACCTCTGCCTTGCCTTCGCCGCGCGGATCGCTCGCGGCAGAGACCTCGTTGGTGGTCAGGTCCCACAGGATCGCGTGCATGTTGCCGTACTCGCGGTTGGAAAGCTTGAGCGCGTGGCCACGCGCGGTGAGCGCTGCCTGGCTCTCGGCGCTGAACGCCTGCGGTTCGTAGAGCACCTCGTCCGGCAGGTACTGGTGGTGGAAGCGCGGGCGCGAGACCCACGTTGCCGGCGGCTCGCGTTCGGCAAACGACAGCGCGCCGAGCAGAACCATCGAGATGATGCGGCTCCCGCCCGGGGTGCCGAGAATGCCGATGCGATCCCTGGTGACGAGAAACGTGGGCGTCATGCTCGACAGCGGCCGCTTGCCGGGGCCGATGGCGTTGGCGTCGACGCCGACGAGACCGTACGCGTTCGGCGTCAGCGGCCGCGATGAGAAGTCGTCCATCTCGTTGTTCAGCAGCACGCCGGTGCCGGCCGGCGTGTAGCACGCACCAAACGGGTAGTTCACGCTCAACGTGGCGGCCACGCGATTGCCCTCGGCGTCGAGGACGGAGAAGTGCGTGGTGTGGTCGCCTTGCGGCGGCGGTGCGATCGGCTTCAGCGCGCTGCTCGGAGTCGCCCGGTCGAGCGTGATATCGGCGCCGATTTCCCGTGCGTGCGACTTCGCGATCAGCGATTCGGTCGGTACGTCGACGTAATCCGGGTCGCCGAGAAACTCCGCACGATCGCGGTAGGCGCGCCGCATGGCCTCGATCGTCACGTGGTCACGCGCATCGGGCGCCATGGCCGGGAGGTCGAACGCTTCGAGGATGTTCAGCGCCTCCAGCAGCACGATGCCGCCTGACGAGGGCGGCGGCGCGGAGACGATCTCGATGTCACGGTAACGCCCGATCACCGGGTTGCGTTCCACGACGCGGTACTGCGCGAGATCCTCGACGCGCCAGATCCCGCCGCCCGCTGTCACCCCCTCGACCAGCCGATCGGCGATTTCCCCGCCGTAGAAGCCGGCGCTCCCCTGGCGCCCCAGCTCCTGCAGGGTATCAGCGAGATCCGGCTGGCGGATCACGTGGCCGAGCGGCGGCACCTGCGCGTCCGCGAGAAAGATGGCCGCAGAAGCCGCGTCGGCCGCAAGCACCTCGCGCCGGAAGCCCGCCATCACGCGGTAGTGCTCGGTCACGGGGAATCCTCCGCGCGCGAGGCGGATCGCCGGCGCCAGCGCGCGGTCGAGCGGCAACCGGCCGTACAACAGCGCGAGATGCACGAGCGCCGCCGGAGTGCCCGGGATCGCAGCCGCGAGCGCGCCGTTGAGCGACCTGCCGGGAATCACTTCTCCGTGCGCATCCTGGTAGAGCTTGTCGGTGGCGGCGAGCGGCGCACGCTCGCGCGCGTCGACAAACACGTCGGTGCCGCTGATCGCCCGGTGCAGCAGGAAGAACCCGCCGCCGCCGATTCCCGACGAGTAGGGCTCGACCACCGCCAGCGCGGCGGCGACGGCGATGGCGGCGTCGAACGCATTGCCGCCGCCGTCGAGCACCTCGCGACCCGCGGCGGTCGCCAGCGGATGCGCGCTCGCCACCGCGGCCTGCTTCGGTTCGGTCAGCGCCGGTGCCGCCGTGGTCCACCACGCGCAGGCGAGGCAGGTCAGGAGCAGGAATCTCTTCAAGGCTTCATTTCCTCGGTGCGCGTCAGCGCATGGTACTTGCGCAGCAGCGTCTCCGGACTTTCGGGATGCGCCGGATCCTTCGGAATGCAATCCACCGGGCACACCTGCACGCACTGCGGCTGGTCGAAGTGGCCAACGCATTCGGTGCAGCGCATCGGATCGATCTCGTAATGCTCGGCGCCTTCGTAGATGGCCTGGTTGGGACATTCCGGCTCGCAGACGTCGCAATTGATGCACTGGTCCGTGATCAGCAGCGCCACCGGTCAGCTCACTTCTTGGTGCGCTTGCCGAGTCGTTCGCTGAGCGCGGCGTGGACGATGGGATGCACGAACTCGCTGACGTCGCCGCCGAGCGAGGCGATCTCGCGAATGAGCGACGAGGAGATGTAGGAGTAGTGTTCGCTGGTCGGCAGGAAGATGGTGTCCGCCTCGGGCACCAGCCGCTTGTTCATGCCGGCGAGCTGGAATTCGTACTCGAAATCGGACACGGCGCGCAGCCCGCGGAGCACCGCGTTGGCGCCGCAGTCGCGCACGAAATGGGCGAGCAGTCCCTCGAACCGGCGAACCTCGACGTTGCGGTGCTCGCCGAAGATGCGGCGCGCGAGATCGACGCGCTCATCGGTGGAGAACGCGGTGTTCTTCGCGGTGCTGGCCGCGACGGCCACGATCACGTGATCGAAGATGCGGGCCGCACGCGCGACGATGTCGCTATGCCCGTTGGTGATCGGGTCGAAAGTTCCCGGATAGATCGCGATGTTGCCCAAGGTTAACTCCTGACTGGTGCCTGCCCGTCCGGTGCCCTGACGAGGGCGTAGCGGGACTGGCGGGTCGCGCCCTCGCGCATCATACGCCATCCCTCCGGGGGCGCGATCGGTGGTTCGGACCGCGCCTGTTCGACGTAGATCAGCGCGCCGGCAGCAATCCAGCACGCGCCGAGCAGCGGCAGTACACCGGGTGCCAGTCCGCTCGCGTAAGGCGGATCCACGAACACGATGTCGTACGGATTCGGCGGCGCGGCGGCGAGCAACCGGCGCGCGTCGGCATGCACCACCTCGATGCGCGATCCCGCGGCGAGCAGCTCGATACTGGCGCGCAGGCGCGCGATCTGGGCCGGTGCCACGTCGACCAGGGTTGCGTGCGCCGCGCCGCGTGACACCGCTTCGATGCCGAGAACGCCGCTGCCCGCAAACAGGTCAAGACAGCGCGCGCCGGGCAGTACCGGCGCGAGCCAGTTGAAAAGCGTTTCGCGCACCCGGTCCGCGGTGGGCCGGACGCTGTCGTCGGGCGGTACCGGCAGCCAGCGACGACGCCACTCGCCGCCGATCACGCGCACTCTTCCGGGCGCCGGCCGGGCGGCGATCATGGTGACGGGGCGGGCGGACCCACCGTGATCTTGGCCATCTGGTCCAGCCGGACCCGGCGCTGGAAGGCGTCGCGCACCTGCGCGGCGGTGACGGCCGCGACTGCACGCGGATAAGCCTCGAGGTAGTCGAGCGGGAGATCGTAGAAGCCGATGATCGTCAGGTACTCGGCGAGTTTCGAATTGCTGTCGATGCGCAGCGGAAATCCGCCGATCAGGTTCTGCCTGGCAGCTGCGAGGGCGGCTTCCTCCGGTCCGTCCTCGATGAACCGCCGCAGTGTGTCGAACAGCACCGCGCGCGCCTCGCGCTCGCGCCGGTGATCGGTCTGCAGCGAAACCACGAAGGGGCCCGCCTCGGCCATCGGTTCGAAGTAGCTGTCGACCGCGTAAGAAAGCCCGCGCTTCTCGCGGATCTCCTGGAACAGCAGCGCAACCGATCCGTTGGCCCCGAGCACGTGGTTGCCGACCACCAGCGGAAAGTAGTCCGGGTCGTGCCGCGAGATCCCGGGTTGCGCGAAGATGAGGTGACTCTGTGCACCGGGGAAAGCCACGCGTTCGGTGTGTTCCTCGGTCAGCGGTGGCACCGGCGGCAGCGCGGGCGCGCGGGCGCCGGCGGGCAGGCCAGCCACCACCTGGGCTGCGAGCGTTTCCGCCTCCGCGCGCGACAGCGCGCCCACGATTACGACGAGCGCGTTCCTGCGCACGTAATACTGCCGATGGAAGGCGCGTACGGCGTCGAGGCTGAACGCGGCGACCGAAGCCTCGGTGCCGCTGCGCGGAAGCGCGTAGGGGTGCTTGCCGTAGATCGCGCGATGCATCGCGCGGTCCCCGAGCGCCGCGGGTGAACTCTTTTCCTGTTCAAGTCCGGCGAGCATCTGCTGCCGTGCGCGCGCGAAGTCCGCGGCGTCGAAGCGCGGCGCGACCAGCGCGCCGTTGAGCAACGCAACCGCCGGTTGCGCGACCCGGCGGTCGGTCAGGCTCTTGAGCGAGAGAAAAGCCATGTCGCGGGTGGTACCGCTGCCGAGCTGCGCGCCGGTGTTCTCGAGCTGTCGATGGAACTCATCGGTCGTCAGCGCGGCGGTGCCTTCGCCGAGCAGCGCATTGGTCAGTGCCGCGAGGCCCGGCGCCGCGTGGTCGCGCGCGCTGCCCGCCGCGAACACCACCCGGACCTTGAACATCGGGATCTCGGGAGCAGCGACGAACAGCACCGGCACGTCGTCCGTGACCCAGCGCTGGATCGAGGGGGACCCGGCGCACCACGCGCTGGCGCACAGCAGGATCGCGCCGACGACCATCCGCACGCCGATCATCGCGCGGGCCTCAGTCACGGGGGTTCTCCGGCACCAGGTGAGCCACCGTGAGTACTTCGTCGCGCAGGTACTTGCGCGCCACCTGCTGCACCTGTGCGGGGGTCACTGCTTCGATGTTCTCCACGTAACGATCCTTCAGGCGCCAGTCGATCCCGTTGATCGCGAGTGCGCCGATGATCATCGCCTGGCTGAACATCGAATCCTGCTGGAACACGTTGTCGGCGACCACCGCGCGCTTGATGCGCGCGAGTTCATCCGCGGCGGGTGGCTCGGCCTGGATCGCGGCGATCTGCGCGCGCAGCGCTGCTTCCAGTGCGGGCAGCTCAACGCCCTCGCGCGGGACGGCGTCGAACGTAAACAGGTCCGGCAGGCGCGATGTGCTCGAGTAGGACGTGCCGGCCGCCAGCGCGATCTCGCGTCCGCGGACCAGTTCGCGCGGGAAGCGTGCGCTCGCGCCGCCGTCGAAGGTCGACGCCAGTACCTCCAGCGCGTAGATCTCCCAGGGTTCGATGGCCGGCTCGCCGGTCCCGATGCCGGTCAGGCCGGGCACCTTGTAGTGCAGGGTCACACGCGGCAGCCTGAGCTCGGGATCCGCGATGGTCAGTCGCTTCGGCCCACGCTGTGCGACTTCGGGGCGCGATTTGCGGGCGGGTGGCGCGCGACGCGGGATCCCGCCGAAATGGCGCTCCGCGAGGGACCGGATTTCCTCCGGCTGGACGTCACCGACGACCACGACGAGCGCATTGTCCGGGGTGTAGTACCGCGCGTACCACTTCCGCAGGTCTTCGAGTGTGAGCTGTTCGATGTCCGCGGCCCAGCCGATGACGGGTTGCCGATAGGGACTGGTCTGCCAGGTGTGCGCGAGCACCGCCTCCATCGCGCGCGCCTGTGCATCGTCGTCCGTCCGCAGCCGGCGTTCCTCGCGGATCACTTTCATTTCGTTTGCGAACTCCTCGGGGTCGAGCTCGAGGTACTGCATGCGCTCGGCTTCGAGCGCGAAGCTCTGCGCAACTTCGTCCGCGCTCCATTGCTGGAAGTAAGTGGTGTAATCCGCCGTCGTGAACGCGTTCTCACGACCGCCGCGGGCGGCGACGCGACGGGAGAACTCGCCGGTCGCAAGATGCGTGGTCCGCTTGAACATCATGTGTTCGAGTGCGTGCGACAGGCCGGTGGTGCCATCCGTCTCGTCACTGCCGCCGACCCGGTACCAGATCTGCACAACCGCGACCGGCGCCCGGTGGTCTTCCTGGACAATGACCCGCAGGCCATTGCCGAGCGCGAACTCGGTGGCCGTCGTCGCGGCTTCTGCGGCAACCGACAGGGCGATCAGGACACTGGCAAGCGCGATGCGCACGGGCAGGCAACCTCGATTATTTTTCGAATGGGCTCTAGCATAGCGCAACGCCCGTCCGGCCCCGCGTTCAGCCAGCAACTGCCGCCCCGCATGTTCAAACGACTCAGAGAAGGGATCGCGCGCACGCGCGACGGACTGCTCAACCGCATCAAGGGCCTGTTCACCCGGCGCGAGCCGATCGATGCCGCGTCGCTGGAAACGCTCGAGACAGCGCTGCTGCTCGCCGACACCGGCGTGCAGACCACGGAGACCATCATGCAGGCGGTGCGCAGGCGGGCAACAGGCGACACGCCGCTCGTCGAAGTACTGCGCGCCGAGATGGTGAAGGTACTCGCACCCGTGGTGCACCCGCTCGAGGTGCCGGGTGAACGCGACGGCCCGTTCGTGATACTCGTCGTCGGGGTGAATGGTGTCGGCAAGACGACGACGATCGCAAAAATCGGCCGGCGCCTGCAGGCCGCCGGATTGCAGGTGATGTTCGCGGCGGGTGACACCTTTCGCGCCGCGGCCGTCGAACAGCTGAAGACCTGGGGCGAGCGGCTTGGCATCCCGGTAGTGGCACAGGGCACGGGCGCGGATCCGGCCTCGGTGATCTTCGACGCCTACGCGGCCGCGCGGGCGCGCGCGGTGGACGTCCTGATCGCGGACACCGCGGGACGGCTGCACACGCAAAGCGGGCTGATGGCGGAGCTCGGCAAGATCCGGCGCGTGCTCGGCAAGCAGCACCCGGCGGCGCCGCATGAGACGATGCTCGTGCTGGACGCGACGATGGGCCAGAACGCGTTGCAGCAGGCGCGGACCTTCCATGCGGCGGTCAAGCTCGATTCCGTGGTGCTGACGAAGCTCGACGGCACGGCGAAAGGCGGCATCGTGTTCGCGCTGGCGGAGGAACTGAAGCTGCCGCTGCGGTTCGTGGGCGTGGGAGAACAGTTCGACGACCTGCAGGTCTTCGACGCCGAAGATTTCGTGGCGGCGCTGCTCGGCACCGACGCCCCGACCGAGACCGGCTGAGCGTCGAGCAACGGTCAGGCGGGGGCGCGCCGCGCGTGCGCCGCGGTGAGCCGGCCGTGCGCATCCACCCAGCCCGCGCGTTCGAGCCATGCGCGGGCATCCTCGGCGTCTTCCTCGAACCATGCCCGCGCCGAGCCCAGCCGATAGCTGTATCCCCAGCGATCCATGTCGAGCAGCATCGCGTCCTGGCCATATCCCGGCAGCTGGTCGGCGAGCAGCACGGACAGGTAGCAGACCGCGCACTCCTCCAGCGGATCGCCGCCGGCATCGGTATCGAGCGTGCGGCGCCGGACGTCATCCATGCAGAAATAGTGGCAGGCCTCGTGCAGTGCCGACGTCAGCGGCGTGTCCGCGCGCACGTACAGGCGCCCGCGCAACAGGCCGGCTTCAGGTGGACCCCAGTAACTGCCTGGGATGGGTTCGGCGTGCCCGACCTGGACAACCGCGAGCCCATGGCGGAGACACAGCGTGGCGAGGGCGCGGGCGGCCGCGCCGCTCCGCGGACCCAATCGCGCGACGTCTGAAGGTGTCGGCTCCGGGCTCATGGGGCCAGCCGGGCACGGGGGTGCCGGGTGCATTCCGGGGCCGGGTATGACGCGCGCCGCCGTCCTTCAGGCGCACGGAACTTCGTCGCTATTAGCACTCTAAAGACGGGAGTGCTAACATTTTCAACCATCAGGATGCCCAAGAGGTGACTTCGCCCATGACCGCCATTGCGCTGAACAATTTACTCGTTCCCGTCGGTTCGCTGGAGTCCTATGTCGCCGCGGTGAATCGCGTGCCGATGCTCAGCGAGGCTGAGGAACGGGCGCTGGCCGAGCGGTTCCGCGACCATGAGGACCTGGATGCCGCGCGTCAGCTGGTGCTGTCGCACCTGCGGTTCGTCGTACGCGTCGCGCGCGGCTACAACGGCTACGGCCTGCCTCAGAGCGATCTCGTCCAGGAGGGGAACATCGGCCTGATGAAGGCGGTGAAGCGTTTCAACCCGACGCTCGGCGTCCGTCTCGTGTCTTTCGCAGTGCACTGGATCCGCGCTGAAATCCACGAGTACATCCTGCGCAACTGGCGGATCGTCAAGGTGGCGACCACCAAGGCGCAGCGCAAGCTGTTCTTCAACCTGCGCAGCGCCAAGCAGCGCCTGGGCTGGATGAACTCGCAGGAAGTCGAGGCCGTTGCCAGGGACCTGGGCGTGGAGACCAGGGACGTGCTGCTGATGGAGGAACGCCTGAACGCGCACGACCAGTCGTTCGACCCGGGTGTCGAGGACGGAGAAGAAGAGTTCGCGCCTGCCGCCTACCTGACGGACTCGCGCTTCGAACCGACTCATCAGCTCGAAGCCCTGGAAAAAGAGCAACGCCAGCACACGGATCTCACGACGGCGCTCGACAAGCTCGACGCGCGCAGCCGCGACATCGTCGCCAGCCGCTGGCTGAGCGAGCCGCGGATGACCCTGCAGGAGCTTGCAGACCGGTACCACGTGTCCGCGGAGCGCATCCGCCAGCTCGAAAACAACGCGTTGAACGCGATGCGCCGGCAACTGGGCGTTCACCTGCTGCCATCGCCCGCCTGAGCGGCCGGTTCAACCCGTGCGGGCGCGCAGGCGTGCCCGCACGGCGAGCAGGTAGATGAACAGGAAAAGCGCGAAATAGTATTCCTGCGGCTCGCTCCAGCGGATTTCGAATGGCAGCGACCCGGCGCCCGCGACATCGCGATACCGCTCCGGCAGCTTGATCAGGATGGCGAGCAGCGCGGTCGGAAAGCACTCCCACGCCGGCCAGAACCATTTCCAGAATACCTTGTTGCTCGTGCGACGGCGCCAGCGCCGCCGGAGCGGAACGATCACCCCACCGATCAGCACCCACAGTTCGAGCAGCAGCCGCGGTTTCTGATCGAACCAGCTGCTCATGTTGTGCAGGTTGGTTTCGCGCTGATCGTTCAGTTGCTCGATGGCGACCGGCGTGTCCCACTGGAATAGCTGCTGCCCCCACGAAAGTTCCTCGCCGGCGAGATACAGGCATGCAAGCGTGACGAGCACGACCCACGCACGCATCGCGCGTGAAGGGAGTTCGCGCAACATTCCAAGCATCGTAAGGCCCACCAGGAACCCGCCGAGCGCGACCACCGGTGTCGCCAGTTCGACCAGCGCGTGTTCACCCTCGATGTAGCGATCGTAGAACGCCGGATCCGCCAGCCGGGTGACGAAAACGATCACCGCCAGCAGCGGCGGAAACCACAGCCAGATCCAGCGCGGAAGTCGGACCCGCTCGGCCAAACGTCGTTCAGCCGAAAGCTGCGCGCGCCAGCGGCCAGTAGTGGTCGACGAAGAGCACCACGAACAGGGCCGTCAGGTACACGATGGAGTACTTGAATGTGGCGTAGGCAAGCTCATCGCTCGGGTCGAACTGCATGCGAATGGCGTAGTACAGGAACCCGGCGTTCAGGATCATCGCGCCGACCAGGTAGGGCACTCCGCACATGTAGGTCGCGAACGGCAGCAAGGTGGCCGCGACGAGCAGCAGCGTGTAGAACAGAACGTGCAGGCGCGTGAACTCGGCGCCGTGCGTGATCGGCAGCATCGGCACGTTGGCTTTGGCGTACTCCGCCCGGCGGTAGATCGCGAGCGCCCAGAAGTGCGGCGGGGTCCAGGCGAAGATGATGAGAAACAGCAGCAGGGCGTGCGGATCGAGCGTGCCGGTGACCGCGGTCCAGCCCAGCACCGGCGGCGCCGCACCGGCTGCTCCGCCGATCACGATATTCTGCGGCGTCGCGTGCTTCAGGTACATCGTGTAGACCACCGCGTAACCGATCAGTGACAGGAATGTCAGCACCGCGGTCAGCACGTTTACGAACGCCACGAGAAGGTACATCGACAGCAGACCGAGCGCGAACGCGAAGGTCAGCGCCTGCCCGGCCTGCAGTTCGCCTTGCGGGAGCGGCCGGTGCCGGGTGCGGGCCATCAGCGCGTCGATACGGTTGTCCGCGACGTGGTTGATCGCGGCGGCGGAGGCTGCCGCGAGCGCGATGCCCAACGTACCGATCAGGAGTGTGTCGAGTGGCACCAGGCCCGGCGTCGAGAGCAGCATGCCGATGATCGCCGTGAAGACGATCAGTGACACGACGCGGGGCTTGCACAGCTCCAGGTAGTCGCGCCAGCCGGGAACGGACAGGTTACGGGGGGGGTGGGCGGTATCGTCGATCATTATTGCTATGTCCGGCCGAGGGTAGGCTGCGCGGGGCTCACGTGACGGAACAGCGTGACGAGCCCGAGAAGCAGCAAGGCGGCGGTGCCGTTGTGCATGACCGCGACGGGCAGGGGCAACCCCCGCAGCACGTTCGTGATGCCGAGCAGCACCTGGACCGCGAGCAGCGCCAGTATACACCACGCGATCCGCCGGCCGCGGGCGTCGGCGCGACGCCACGCGGCCACGACGAGACCCAGGATCACGCCGGTCACGCACAGCGCGCCCGCGCGGTGGGCGAGGTGGATCGCCGTGCGGGCAGGCGTGTCGAGAACCCCGAACTCGTAGTTCACGCCGAGACCACGCCAGAGTACGAAGGCATTCTCGAAGTCGGTCTGCGGCCACCATGCGCCGTGGCAGCGCGGGAAATCGGTGCACGCCAGCGCCGCGTAGTTCGCGCTGGTCCATCCGCCGAGAAAGACCTGCACCGCGAGCACGGCCAGCGCCACGGCGGCGAACGGCCGCAGGCTCGAGGATGCCCGGGCACGGGGTGCGTCCCGGGTATCGAGCCAGTGCCACCACAGCAAGGCGAGGACGGTGAACCCGCCCAGCAGGTGGGCCACCACCACCAGCGGCTTCAGCAGCCATGTGACCGTCCACATGCCGAGCAAACCCTGCAGGATCACGAGCGGCACCAGCAGGAACGGAATGACGGGTGAACAGCGTGCGCGCTGCCGCCAGGCGAGCAGCGCGAGCAGCAGGATGCCGGTGCCGAGCGATGACGCGAGGTAACGATGGATCATCTCGCGCCATGCCTTGCCGGGCTCGAGCGGCCGGGCATCGAGGTGCGCGACATCGCCCACCTCCTCCGCGGTGGCCGGCACCACCAGCTGTCCGTAACAGCCTGGCCAGTCAGGGCAACCCAGTCCGGCATCGCTCAGCCGGACGTAGGCACCCTTCACGATCACGATGAACGCGAGCACGGGCAGCAGCGCGGACAGGACCTGGTGGATTCTCTGCATGCGATTACCGGATGGCGGAGGCGCGCAGCAGTCGCTTCAGGTCCTGCTGGATCGCGCGGAGTTCGTCGGGCGGGTAGTGCAGCACCAGCTGGTGGCGCCAATCGACGAGCACCACGCGGGGCGGGGATGTCCGTGGGAGGCGCGCGGCGAGCTTCGCGATCAGCCACGTCACCGCCGCCGGATCGGCGTGGACTCTCGCTGCGTGTGTCGGCGCAGTCGCCGGACCTGCCGTGACCGCGTGCACGAACGCCCGCACGGCGCCCTGGCCGAGCATCTCGCGCACGACCAGCAGCTGGTCCAGCGTACCCGCACATTCTTCTCCGCAGGGTCCCGAATCGACGTACACGATCGCCCATTCGCTCGGTGCGAGTGCGAACAGCGGTGCAAAGCCGGGACGCGCCTGCTCAGGCGTCAGGTCGATGGGCGGTGAGAGCAGTTCTCCACGATTGACCAGGGTCCTGTCGTGCACGTCGAAGACGCCGGACGCGAACAGCCAGGCGATTGCGATCGGTGCGACGAACACCGCGAGGATGCCGATGAGCGCAAGGCGACTGCGCGTGAGACTGGGTGCCGGTGCGGAATTCACGATGGGTCGCGTCGCAGGTTGATCCTGACGTAGAGGATGAGCAGCACCCCGGCCATCGCGAACCACTGGACCGCGTACGCGTGGTGCTTGCCGATGTCGCTTGCGGGCGCCGGCCAGTCGCGATCGTAGCCGTTCGGCAGGGCGGGATCTAAGTAAAAGATTTCCGGGGGGACGGCGTACCCCAGCGCTGCTTCCACGGTGTCTGGCGCGAGGCTTTGTACGCGCACGAGGTCGTCCGCGAGCCGTTCGGGCGGTGGCGGGTTGCCCAGCCGGATGCCTGTAGCCGGTGCCTTGCCGATCTGGCCTTGCAGGTCCCGCGGGTCGGACGGGGTCTCCACTTCGGGCGCACGCGTCCGGTCGGGGTCCGCGGGTACCCAGCCGCGCGCCACCAGCATGCGCGATCCGTCGGGCAGCTGGTAGGGCGTCAGGACCTCGTAGCCGTTGCGGCCACGGCGCGCGCGGTTGTCGAGCAGGAGCGTCGGGGCGATGTAGCGGCCCTCGGCGCGGGCGGCGCGCCCGCGCAGCATCGCTTCGCGAAGAGGTGCATTGCCCGTCATGCGCAGCGTGGGCGCGTCGTGGTTGGCGCGCAGGATGGCAGCCAGCGCTTCCTTGTCTGCCGCGCGTCCGAGCTGCCAGACACCGAGACTGACGAGGAACGGAAAAAGTAGAATGGTGAGCGCCGTGGAGGCAAGTCCGGGTCGAAAACGGAAGGCCGACACGCTCAGTGCTCCGCCGCCTGGTGCGGCCAATCCATTATCGTCGGCGGCCACCCGGGTGGAAGCCGTCCGCCGGAAGTCGAGGTGTCGATGCAGGACCATCCCATCATCAGGTACGTGATCATCGGCGTGCTGGTGCTCATCGTCGGCGCGCTGGCGACGGCCTTCAAGGCGCTGTTCGTCGGGCCCCGTGGCAAGCCCGGGGATACCGCCGGGGTCAAGGCATTGACCGTGCGGGTCGGGTTGTCGATTGGACTGTTCGTGCTGCTGATGGTGCTGTACGCGCTCGGCATCATCGAACCGCGCGGAGGCTGATCCACGGACTGCGGGACGGTGTAAAAAAAGGCGCTCCGGGGAGCGCCTTTTCGGAGATCCGCGGTCACTCCCCCGGCGGGGGAGCTCCGATCAGATCCAGTACACGAAAATAAACAGCCCGATCCAGACCACGTCCACGAAGTGCCAGTACCAGGCCACCGCTTCGAACGCGAAGTGGTGGTCCGGCTTGAAATGGCCGCGGATGGACCGCATCAGAATCACGAACAGCATGACCGTGCCCATCGTCACGTGGAACCCGTGGAAACCGGTCAGCAGGAAGAACGTGGCGCCGTAGATCCCGGCGTTCAAGGTCAGGCCCAGCTCGTGGTAGGCATGACCGTACTCTTCCGCCTGCAGAAACACGAAGAGCGCGCCCAGCGCGACGGTCATCGCAAGCCCGAGGATCAGCTGGCCGCGCTTGTTGGCCTTCAGTCCCCAGTGGGCCCACGTCACCGTGGCGCCGGAAGTGAGCAGGATCGCGGTGTTCACCGCGGGCACGCCCCACGCGCCGATGACGTCCTTCGCCTCCGAGAATCCATACGTGCTCGGCGGCTTCAGGAGTGGCCAGTCGGCAAGAAATTCCGGCCACAGAAACGCGTGAGTCGACGCTTCCGCGCCGGCACCGGACAGCCACGGCACCGACAGTACGCGCGCGTAGAACAGCGCGCCGAAAAACGCCGCGAAGAACATCACCTCGGAGAAGATGAACCACATCATCCCCATGCGGAAGCTGGTGTCCTCCCAGTGCCCGTAGGTGCCTTTTTCGCTCTCGCGGATCACGTCACCGAACCAGCCGAACAGCATGTAGACAAACATGATGAAACCGGCCCCGAGCACTTCCGGTCCGATCCCCGAGTGGTTCAAGGTCAGCGCGCCGCCGACAAACATCAGGAAGATGGAGACGGTCGCGATGAACGGCCACTTGCTCGAATCGGGCACGTAATAGTGGTGATGAGCGGCGTGTGCATTTGCCATGATGGGGTCTCTCTTACAGGTAGAGGGTCTTCACTAGGATCGGGGCGCATTGGCGGCCGCAGCGTCGCCGTTTGCGGCGGCCTGCGCGGTCGACCGGAAAAACGTGTAACCGAGCGTCAGCGTCTGGATGTGCTGCGGCAGCCGGGGGTTGACGACGAACCGCACGGGCATGCGCTTCGCTTCCCCGGCGGCCAGCGTCTGCTGAGTAAAACAGAAACATTCGGTCTTGCTGAAGAAGCGGGCGGCCTCGTTGGGCGCGACACTCGGCACTGCCTGCCCTGCGACCGGCCCCGCGCTGCGATTGACCGCTTCGAACATTACTTCGGTCTCTTCCCCGGGGTGCACGTCGATGCGTGAGACCACCGGCCGGAACGTCCACGGAAATCCGGCATTCACGCTCGTCACGAACTCCACGGTGACCGTGCGCGACATGTCGACCTGCGTGGCCGCCGCCTCGACGCGCGTGATTCGCCCGGTCTTGCCGTTCAGACCCGTGACTTCGCAGAACACGTCGTATAACGGCACCAGCAGGTAGCCAAATCCGAACATCGCGAGCACGAGCAGCGAGAGTCGTGCGACGAGACGCCGGGTCGCGGCTTGCTGTGGCGGTTGCATGAGGTCAGATCACTTGCCGTATCACGAAGAGCGCATAGACCGCGACGGCGACCATCGCCAGCACGACGGCGGTGCGGGTGGCCCGCCGTCGGCGCAGTGCGAGGTCGTCGTTCTGCATCAGCGATAGCCGCCCTGGATCGTCGCCGCTTCCGGCGGCGTCGAGAAGCTGTGGTACGGCGGTGGCGACGGCAGCGTCCACTCGAGACCCTGTGCGCCATCCCACACCTGCGCGGTGGCCTTCTGCCCACCCTTCACGCACTTCACGATGGTGACCACGAAGAGCAGCTGTGACACGCCGAACACGAAGCCCCCGATGCTGGACACCATGTTCCAGTCCGCGAACTGCACGGCGTAGTCGGGGATGCGACGCGGCATGCCGGCAAGCCCGAGGAAATGCTGCGGGAAGAACAGCACGTTCACGGAAATCGTGGACAGCCAGAAATGCCACTTGCCGAGCGTCTCGTCATACATGTGGCCGGTCCACTTCGGCAGCCAGAAGTATGTTCCTGCCATCAGCGCGAAGATGGCGCCGGTCACCAGTACGTAGTGGAAATGCGCAACCACGAAGTAGGTGTCGTGGTACTGGAAGTCGACGGGCGTCACACCGAGCATCAGGCCGGAGAAGCCACCGATCGTGAAGAGCACGACGAACCCGATCGCGAACAGCATCGGGGTTTCGAACGTCATCGAGCTCTGCCACATGGTCGCCACCCAGTTGAACACCTTCACCCCGGTGGGCACGGCGATCAGGATGGTCGCGTACATGAAGAACAGTTCGCCGGCAAGCGGCATACCCACCGTGAACATGTGGTGCGCCCACACGATGAACGACAGGAACGCGATGGACGCCGCGGCATACACCATCGAGCTGTAGCCGAACAACGGCTTGCGCGCGAACGTCGGGATGATGGCGGACGCGATGCCGAACGCCGGCAGGATCAGGATGTATACCTCGGGGTGACCGAAGAACCAGAAGATGTGCTGGAACATCACCGGGTCACCGCCGCCGGCCGCGCTGAAGAACGCCGTGCCGAAGAACTTGTCGGTCAGCAGCATCGTGACCGAACCGGCGAGCACCGGGATCGACGCGATCAGGAGGAACGCGGTGATGATCCACGTCCACACGAACAGCGGCAGTTTCATCAGGCTCATGCCGGGCGCCCGCATGTTGAAGACCGTGGCGATGATGTTGATCGCACCGGCAATCGACGAGGCACCCATGAAGTGCACCGCGAAGATCAGGAACGGGAACGCGGCACCCGTCTGCAGCACCAGCGGCGGATACATCGTCCAGCCGCCCGCAGGCGCTCCACCCGGCATGAACAGCGTGCTGAGCAGCAAGGTGAACGCGAACGGCAGGATCCAGAAGCTCCAGTTGTTGAGTCGCGGCAGCGCCATGTCGGGTGCGCCGATCATCATCGGGACCAGCCAGTTCGCGAACCCGGTCCACGCCGGCATCACGGCGCCGAAGATCATGACCAGCGCGTGCATGGTGGTCATGCTGTTGAAGAACTGCGGGTCGACGAACTGCAGTCCCGGCTGGAAGAGCTCGAGGCGGATGATCATGGCCATCGCGCCGCCGATGAAGAACATGATCAGCGAGAACACGAGGTACATCGTGCCGATGTCCTTGTGGTTCGTCGTCGTCAGCCAGCGGGTGATTCCGCTCGCGGGACCGTGTGCGTGATCGTCGTGGTGAACTGCTGCTTCGCTCATTGGCGTTTCCTCGTTCGATGCAATTTCAGCGGAAATCCGGCGTTACTGGCGCTGGACGAGAAGTCGGTCGTCGGTGCCGGCAGTGGCAACCGGAGCGGTCTGCGCAGCCTTGCGGTCCGCCAGCCACTGCTGGAACTCGGCGTCCGACACGACGCGAATCACGATCGGCATGAAACCGTGGTCCTTGCCGCAGAGCTCGGCGCACTGGCCGCGGTAGACGCCTTCCTGCTGGATGGTGGCCCACGACTCGTTGATGAAGCCCGGGATGGCATCGCGCTTCCAGCCGAGATCCGGCACCCACCATGCGTGGATCACGTCTGCTGCGGTCGTCAGGAAACGGATCTTCTTGTTCACCGGAAGCACGATCTCGTTGTCGACCTCGAGAAGGTAGTTCTCGACGGTGGCGGGGTCGATCCCGGAACCGACCTGTCGCGCCCTGTTGCTCGTGTCCGCAAGCGTGCTGAAGACACTGACGCCTTCGTTCACGTACTCGTACTGCCACTTCCACTGATACCCCGTGACCTTCACGGTGAGGTCGGACTTGCTGACGTCCTCCATCATGATCAGGGCCTTGGTCGCGGGCACCGCGAGCACGACGAGGATGACGAACGGGATCGCGGTCCAGAGCACTTCGACGGTCGTGCTCTCATGCCACTGTGCCGCCACGGCGCCCTTCGACTTCCGGAAGACCAGGATGGAATAGAAGATGGCACCGAAGACGACCACGCCGATGGCGACGCAGATCCACATGATCAGCATGTGAAGGTCGTATGCCGTCTGGCTGTAGGGAGTGACGCCCCGGGTCAGGTTGAGCTGGTCCCAGCCAGCGTTGGCGATTCCCGGCAGGCCCATCATCAAGGACGCGATCAGCGCGCCGGCCCGGCCGGTTCCAGTCATCAGTCTCATCATGCTATTGGCTCCCCACAAGCTTCCGAAGGTGCGGTTTTGTTGGTTCCGCCCGGCTCTGCCGGCCACGCCTTCCCCCCGGCGTGTCCCGCGTCCGGCCGCAGATGCCGGTCGGCGGACATAAATTGCCGACATTCTATCGGCTTTTGCAGATGGCGTTAATCAACGAGCGCGCCAATTCGGCGCGTTCACCCTCCGTCAGAAAGTGACCCAGGGACACTTCGCGGCCATGTGAGCAGAGACACAGGCGGCTCGGGTACCAGCCGGACGCTTGTCCGCGGAGTTCCACGCGCACCCACGCGCTGTCGAACTGGTGCGTCTCGGTCGGTCGGTCGCGGCCCTTCTCGACCACGAGCCGGCCCCCTTCGAGGCGGACGACTTCCCGGCACTGGCCGGTGTACCACACGTAATAGAACGCAGCCCACAGCAACAGGATTTCGAGCCCGGCGAACGGCAGCACCAGCGGGATCCCGTACGCCAGGAACAGCAGGCCGCTGCTGAGCGGCACCAGGCTCACCAGGCAGAGCCAGCGACGGGCCTCGCGCCAGGTCAGCGACCGGTGGGGCTGGATGACCCACACGCGGGGGCGGGGGGCAGCATCGGAACTCTGCATCACGGTGAACGGTCGGTTAGAAGGCGGTCCGGGTCGACCGGTCCGGCAACGTGGCCGGATCTTCGAGCGCCGAGGCGACGTCCGTCAACCGCTCCGCAAGTCCTGCGGAGCGAAGTCCGGGCACGAACGGCAGGCGCACGAGGCAGGGCGCCTCGATGCGCGCGATCAGCGTGTCGATCGTGGCATCGGCGTAGGCATAGACGGGATCGACGACGTTCGCTATCCAGCCCCGCAGGCGGCAGCCATCGCGCGCGATGGCTTCGACCGTCAGCAGGGTGTGATTGATCGCGCCGAGGCGGATCCCGGCCACCAGTACCACGGGAAGCTGCCAGCGACGCGCCAGATCGGACATCAGCACGGCATCCGTCAGGGGCACGCGCCACCCGCCGGCGCCTTCGACGAGGAGCTGGTCCGTGGCGGCGGCCAGCGTCGCGTACGCGGCATCGAGCAGCGCGACGTCGATGCGCGCGCCGGCGAGACGTGCCGCCACGTGCGGAGAGGTCGGCGCAGGGAACAGGTAGGGATTGAGCGCGGCGGCGGGGAGCCCCGGTGTGGACGCGGCGGCGAGCGCATCCACGTCCTCGTTGCGGCCGACAGCGTCGGTTCCAGCTGCCACTGGCTTCATGCCGGCGACCCGCCGTCCACGGGAACGCCAGGCGGCGAGCAGGCCTGCCGTCACGGCCGTCTTGCCGGCTCCGGTGTCCGTTCCCGCAATGAAATAGTTCACGGCTGACGACGCTGCAGGTTGCGCAGTGGAAACGTCGCGACGGTGCTGCCGTCCTGCGGCCGGGCGTCAGGCGCGGGTTTCCAGGCATGCCCGAACACGATTTCGAACGTGGCGGGCAGAACGTCGTCGCGGCGCAGAGATTCGTAGGCTTCGCGCAATGCCGCGAGGCGGCGGCGGCCGCGCAACGTGCGCGGCCGCGCGGCAAGACTGTTGCGCATGCCGGTCCCGCGCAGGTCGCGCACCAGTGCCTCGAGCGTCCGGTACGTCAGCACGATGTTCTCGCGATCCATCACCGGGGACGCGAACCCCTCGCGAATGAGCGCATCGCCGACATCGTGCATGTCGAGAAATACGTTCACGTGCGCATCTGCGTCGACGCGCGCCCACGCCGCGCGCAGCTCCTGCAGGGTCGCGGGTCCGAACGTCGAGAACAACATCAGTCCACCGGTCCGCAGCACCCGGCGGCATTCCGCGATGACCGGGTCGAGCGGCGCGCAGAACGGGAACGCGAGATTGGACAGCACCAGGTCGACCGATTCATCCGCAAGCGGCAGCCGTGCCGCATCGGCGCATACCGGGCGGCTGCGCGCGAACCAGCGACGGCGTCGTTGCGCGACGCCAAGCATACCGGGAACGATGTCCACCAGCAGGATGTCCGCGCGGCGGTAGCGACGTTCGAGCAAACGCCCGGCATAGCCGGTGCCCGCCCCGAGATCGATGGCCACCGCGGGTCGAAGCTGCATGTAGGCAAGCCGTTCGTCCAGCCTGTCGGCGACTTCACGGTGAAGTACCGCATGCTCGTCAAAGCGCGCGGCCGCACGCGCGAACGCGCGGCGCACGGCCACCGGCGACAGTGCGAACGGCGAAGCGTCAGGCATCGGGGGTGAACGACCTGAAGCGGCCGCGATGCGCCTCGAGCGCGTCGGCGAGGCGATCGATATGTGAGATCTCATGGCCGGCGCTGAGGCATATGCGCAGTCGCGCGGTGCCGGCCGGCACCGTCGGCGGCCGGATGGCACGCACGTAGAAGCCGGCAGCGCGCAGGCGGGCAGACAGGTCGAGCGCATCCGCACCTTCACCGACCATCAGCGGCTGGATCGGACTGGTGCCAGGGGCGAGCGGAATGCCGTACGCACCCGCGCGTTGTCTGAAGTGCGTTACGTTGCGGGTCAGACGAGCCCGGCGCGCGTCGTCGCCGAGCGCGAGATCGAGCGCCACGGTGGTGGCGTATGCGAGTGCCGGTGGTGACGCGGTGTCGTAGATGAACGTGCGGGCACGCTGCAGCAACGTCTCGATCAGCACATCCGGGCCGAGTATCGCGGCGCCCGCAGTGCCGAGCGCCTTGCCGAACGTCACCACCAGCAGCGGTACCGCGGTTTCGTCGAGCCGGAAGTGTGCGAGCGTCCCACGGCCGGCGCCGAGCACGCCGAAACCGTGGGCATCGTCGCAGACGAGGATCGCGCCGTGGCGGCGCGCGCTCGCCGCAAGCTGCGGCAACGGTGCGAGATCGCCGTCCATGCTGAAGAGCCCGTCGGTCACGATCCACGTGGCGCCAGCATGCGGCGAATCGAGCTGCCGGTCGAGCGCGGCCGCATCCGTGTGCGGATATCGCAGGTTGTGCGCGCGCGCGAGGCGTACACCGTCGATCAGGGACGCGTGATTGAGTGTGTCGGAGTACACGCGATCGTCACGCTCGACGAGCCCGGTCAGAAGTCCGATGTTCGCAAGGTAGCCAGACGAGAAGAGCAGCGCGCGGCTGCGACCGGTGACGGCCGCGAGCTTCTCGGCGAGCGCGTGATGGGCGGCGCTGTACCCGGACAGCAGCGAGGCGGCGCCGGCCCCCACGCCGTGGCGGCGCGCTCCTTCGGCGAGTGCTGCCGCGAGCAGGGGATCTCCGGCCAGGCCCAGGTAGTCGTTGCTGCAGAAGTTCAGCAGTCGCTGACCTTCGATCTCGATCTCCACGCCCTGAGCGATGCGGTTGGTCTCCAGCGTGCGCGTGCGACCCTCACGCGCAATGAGCGCCAGCGCCTCGTGAAAGCGCGCGAACGGCACGTGTCACGAGTGCGCGTGCGCAGACGGCACGAGTCCGAGTCGCTCGAACAGCGCGCGGTCCTCGACAGTCAGCGGGTTGTCGGTGGTTAGGAGCTGCTCGCCGTAGAAAATGGAGTTCGCGCCGGCGAAAAAACACAGCGCCTGGGTCTCGTCGTTCATCTCGCGCCGGCCTGCAGACAGTCGCACATAAGATTTCGGCATCATGATGCGCGCGGCCGCAATCGTGCGCACCATGTCGAAGGCATCCACTGCCGCGGTGTCGGCGAGCGGCGTACCCTTCACGCGGACCAGCATGTTGATTGGCACGCTCTCCGGCTGCACGGGCATGTTGGCCAGCGTGCACAGCAGCCCGGCGCGATCATCGACCGATTCGCCCATCCCGACGATCCCGCCGCAGCACACGTTGATGCCGGCGTCGCGGACCGCGCCCAGCGTGTCCAGCCGATCCTGGTACGTGCGGGTCGAAATGATCTTTTCGTAATACTCCGGCGATGTGTCGAGGTTGTGGTTGTAGTAGTCGAGCCCGGCGTCCTTCAGTCGATTCGCCTGCGCCGGCTTCAGCATGCCGAGCGTCACGCAGCTTTCCATGCCCAGGTCTTTCACGGCCTGGATCAGCGGGATGACGCGATCGAGGTCGCGATCTTTCGGCGAGCGCCACGCGGCACCCATGCAGAAGCGGGAAGCGCCGGCGTCACGCGCCCGCCGCGCCGCCTCGCGCACTGTATCCACGTCGAGCAGATCGCCGGCGGGTACGGAGGTGTCGAAACGCGCGCTCTGCGGACAGTACCCGCAGTCCTCGGGGCATCCGCCCGTTTTGATGTTCAGGAGCGTGCTGAGCTGAACCCGGTTCGGGTCGAAATGCGCCCGATGCACGACATGCGCCCGGTACAGCAGGTCCATCAGTGGCATCCGCAGGAGTTCGGCCGCCGCGTCGACCGTCCAGCGAAGAGGTTGCACCGTTGTGCCGGTAGGCACGGTTTCGTGGCTGACGCTGACCGCTGACATCCATTAATCTCCCGTACGTGGAATTCACGAATGACAAGGACGTCACGTGCACGACTTCCCCGCCTGGCTGTCAACCCTAGCGGATGGGTTGAACCTTAACAACTGGTCGACGATTCCGCAGCGCCTCGGGCGGCACCGATGCCTGCTGTGCATGGGTCACGAACCGGGTCCGCGCCGCACAATTTGCGCCGGGTGCCTGTCGGATCTGCCCTGGGTCGAGGAAGCACCACGGGCGCCGCCGCCGATGGTCAGCCTGACTGTCGCATTCCAGTACGAAGACCCTGTCAAGTACTTGATAAGGCGAGCGAAATACCGTGGAGAAACCGGAACCTGCAGAGTTCTCGGGCGCCTGCTCGGCGCCACCGTGAGACAGTCCTGCGTAGAACTCCCGGACGTTCTGGTACCGGTCCCGATGCCGGCCTTGCGGGTACTCTCCCGCGGGCACAACCACGCGGTCTGGATCGCGCGCGAGCTCGCGCGGGAAACTGGCGTGCCGTTGGCCACCGGGATCCTGCGGCGGCAAGGCTGGCAGCGGCCGCAGCAACGTTCGGGTCGGCAGGCCCGCAGACGAAACCTCGCACGGGCGTTTGCCGTGGACATCCCGCTCCAGGGTCTTCGCGTCGGGGTCGTCGATGACGTGGTGACGACTGGTGCGACACTGGAAGCAACAGCAACAGCGTTGCTATCTGCGGGGGCTGATGCCGTGGAAGCCTTCGCGGTGGCAATCCGCGAATGGCGGTGACAGGCCGCCAGGATCCGTGACACGAAACCCGATCACTCCGCGCCGATTCGCGGGGCGACGCTGAATCCGGCGGATTGGCTGCCGCCTTGGCTTACGACGGGCCGGGGAGCGGCGCGACCCTAGGTATCGAGGTTCGTGACCGTGAGCGCATGCTTCTCGATGAATTCCCGACGCGGTTCGACCTGGTCGCCCATCAGGGTCGAGAAAATCTCGTCGGCGAGGACTGCGTCTTCGATTCTCACCTGCAGCAGGTGGCGCGTATCGACATTCATCGTCGTCTCGGACAGCTGGTCGGGATTCATTTCGCCCAGTCCCTTGTAGCGCTGGATGGCGATACCCCGCTTGGAATCCTGGAGAAGCCATTCGAGTGCCCCACGGTAAGTGCTCACCGTCGCAGAATCGTCCCCGCGCTCAACGCGCAGGACGCTGCGCCGTTCATCGAGCGCGGCGCTAAGCGTGCAGAGCTGGCGGTATTCGAAAGATCGGAAGAAATCCCTGTCCAGGTACAGCTGGCGCTCGACTCCGTGCGTGGTCAGGTCGAAGCGGATACGCCACGCTTCCGGCTGCTGGAACTCCAGCTGGGCGCGCAGGGTTCCGAGTGAACCGAGCTGCCGGCGAATGACTTCATTGATTTCCGTCGTCCATCCTTGCAGGTACTCCTCGACGCGACTGTCGGGGTGCGCATACGGGCTGGTGAACTGGAGGACGTTCAGGACGGTGGGATCGAAGCGTCGCGCAAGACGCTCGACCAGCCGTTTGAGCTGCAGGTACCGTTCACCGAGACTGGTCACTTCATCCGCGGGGACCTTGGTGTCACCGGCATACAAGGCAGTGTCCTGCAGAGCGAGTTCCAGCAGGTACTCTTCGAGCGCGGCATCATCCTTAAGGTAGCGTTCGTGCTTGCCCTTCTTGGCCTTGTAGAGCGGTGGTTGCGCGATATAGACATGGCCACGACGAAGGAGCTCCGGCATCTGGCGAAAGAAGAACGTCAGCAGCAACGTGCGGATATGTGAACCGTCGACGTCTGCGTCGGTCATGATGATGATTCGGTGGTACCTCAGTTTGTCCGGGTCGTATTCATCGTTGCCGATACCGCAGCCGAGTGCCGTGATCAGCGTGGCGACCTCCGCGGACGAAAGCATCTTGTCGAACCGGGCTTTCTCCACGTTGAGAATCTTCCCCTTCAGGGGAAGCACCGCCTGGTTCTTGCGATCCCGCCCTTGCTTGGCGGATCCGCCGGCCGAATCACCCTCGACAATGAACAATTCGGAGCGCGTCGGATCGCGTTCCTGGCAGTCGGCGAGCTTGCCGGGAAGACCTGCGATGTCCAGCGCGGTTTTGCGACGGGTCAGTTCTCGCGCCTTCCTGGCGGCTTCGCGGGCACGCGCCGCTTCGATGATCTTGCCGGTGATTGCGCGGGCCTCCTGCGGCTTTTCGAGCAGGAAACTGGCGAAGTGCTCTGCGAACACGGATTCCACTGCCGGTTTCACTTCGCTGGAAACGAGCTTCTCCTTGGTCTGCGATGAGAACTTCGGATCCGGCACCTTGATGGAGAGTATGCCCGTGAGTCCTTCGCGGGCGTCTTCGCCGGATACGTTGATCTTCTGCTTCTGAAGAATTCCTTCCTTTTCGAAATACGAGTTGATCGTGCGCGTCAGCGCCGCGCGAAATCCGGCAAGGTGCGTTCCGCCATCGCGCTGCGGAATGTTGTTCGTGTAGCAGAAGATGTTTTCCTGGTAGGAATCGTTCCACTGCAGCGCGACCTCGACCTGTACGCCGTCCCTGGCACCCGTAATGTGGACGATGGTCGGGTGGAGTGCAGTACGCGTCTTGTGCAGATGGGCAATGAACGCAGCAATTCCTCCGATGTATTCGAAGGCGTCGTGCCGACCGTCGCGCTCGTCGCGCAGGTGAATCTTCAGGCCGGAATTCAGGAACGCAAGTTCGCGGAGGCGGTTGGACAGCGTTTCGTACTGGAAGTCGATGTTCTTGAAAATACGCGGGTTCGGAATGAACGTGACGGAAGTTCCGCGCGCAGAAGAAGGTTGAACTTGACTGAGAGGCTCGACGGGTTCGCCTTCGCGGTATTCCTGGAACCACTCGTAGCCGTCGCGGCAGATGGTAAGCCTGAGCGTATCTGAAAGTGCATTGACGACCGAGACACCCACGCCGTGCAGGCCGCCGGAGACTTTGTACGAGTTGTCGTCGAATTTGCCGCCGGCATGCAGCGTGGTCATGATGACCTCCGCAGCGGAACGCTGTTCCTCGGCGTGCATGTCGACGGGGATGCCGCGACCGTTGTCGGAAACGGTCACGGAGTTGTCAGGATGAACGCTGACGGTGATTTCGGTGCAGTAGCCGGCAAGCGCCTCGTCGACGCAGTTGTCGACGACTTCGAAAACCATGTGATGAAGGCCAGTGCCGTCATCCGTATCCCCGATGTACATGCCGGGTCGTTTGCGAACGGCTTCCAGGCCCTTCAGGACCTTGATACTGCTTGAATCGTATGTGGAGGACATAGGCGCCGGTTGGTCGATGGTCGGTGATTCAGTGGGTCGATGTGACAGTTCCACGTTCCACGTGGAACGCCGTCACAGCGGCCTGATCAGAAAATCCGGGATTCTCGATGGAAGTGAGAAATACTTGGGATTGCGTTTCTGCCAGCATTGTAAACGCTAACCCGCGCATGGCGTTATCGAGTTCCGCAGCAAAATCATCAATGAGAAGAACCGGAGTCACGCCGAGGGATTCGGCAAGATACCGCGCAAGCTTGGTGACCAGAGAAATCACCACGGTTTTGACCTGGCCACGTGAGGCAAAGCGGGCAAGCGCCTCGTCGGCCGCCTTGATCAGCAGTTCACCCTTGTGCGGGCCATAGGGCGTGGCGCCGGCTGAAAACTGGTGAGACAGGTTTCGTTCGAGCGCTTCGTCAAGCGAGAGACCGGCTGGCCAACCAGAGCGGTAATCCAGCTGAATGGCGCCCATGCGCTCGGAGAGCAGTCGGTCATCGGCGAGCACGTGATTCAAGTGATCGATGCAGCGTCGGCGGGACGCATCGATAACCTGTCCTGCTGACGCAAGCTGGTCAGACCAGAAAAGCAACTCGGAGGGTCGCGACTTGCTCTTGAGCAGTCGATTGCGCTGGCTCAGCGCGTAGCCGTAGCGTCGGGACGTTTCCAGAAACTCGGGTTCCACGTGAAACACGGCGCGATCGATCATCGCGCGTCGCAGCTTCGGTGCACCCTCCACGATCCCGAAACTTGCTGGTTCAACCAGCAGAAGGGGCAACGCGCGGGCGAGCACTGATGCGCTGGAGATCGGTGAACCGTCGAGCTCGATGCGCGTCTGCTCGGCGCTCTTTGAGAACCTGATTGCGAAGGCCTCAGGAACGCCTTCTTTCACGACGTCGGCACGCAAAGCAAAGAAGTGCTTGCCGCGGGAGATGAGGTCATTCCCTCGTGCCCCGCGGAACGATCGTCCACTCGCCAGGATGCTCAAGGCCTCCAGGATCGTCGTTTTGCCACTGCCATTCGGGCCCCAGAAAAGATTGAGTCGCTCTCCGGGGACAATGTCCAAGGACGCGACACACCGGAGGTCGCTCACCCGGAGCCGCTGGATTTTCATCGCGATCCGGCGTGCGGCTCCGCGCTCAGAGTCGCATCGGCATCACGACATATCTCGACATGGATTCAGTTCCAGCTTCTTCGATAAGGCAGCTGCTGTTCGCGTCCGATAATATCAGCTGGATGTTCTCTGACCCTAAAACACTCAATACATCAAGGAGATAGGAAACGTTGAACCCAATCTCCAGGCCTTCTCCATCGTACGTGACCTCGATTTCCTCTTCGGCTTCTTCCTGCTCTGGATTATGCGCCGAGGCCTTCAGCAAGCCGCGGGACAGGTTGAGCCGGACCCCTCGGAATTTCTCGTTCGACAGGATCGATGTGCGCTGCAGTGCGGCTTTGAGTTGCTCGCGGTCTGCGACCACAACCTTGTTCCCACCTTTGGGCAGTACGCGTTCGTAGTCAGGAAACTTGCCGTCCACGAGCTTGATCGTCAGGGTCTGGTGAGCAGAACCGATCCGCAACACGTTGGCGGCGACTCCCACCTGCAATGGCTCCTGGGCATGTGTTGCAAGTCTTTGAATTTCCATCACCCCTTTTCGCGGGACGATCAACTGCCGGAGCTCGGTCAACTGAATCGACGTGGAGACTTCGTTGAGCGCCAGTCGATGCCCGTCAGTTGCAACTGCCTTGATTGCATTTGGCAGCAATTCCAGCAGCAGGCCGTTCAAGTAATACCGGACATCCTGATGCGCCATCGCAAACTGCGTGGATGCAATGAGTTGTTGCAATGCAGCGCTTTCGGTGGCGAACGTCACTTCCTCAGCGGCATACCCCACGGTGGGGTACTCCGCTGCCGGCAACGTCGACAGGACAAACCGGCTGCGGCCCGACTGGATGCGCAGTTTCTTGTCCTTCTCCTCGATGACAATCAGGGACTGTGCCGGCAATGAGCGACAGATATCGAGCAGTTTTCGACCAGGGACGGTCAGGGCACCGCCTCGGCCGACACTGGCCTCCACCCGGGCGATCGCTTCCACTTCCATGTCGGTCGCCGTGATGCTCAAGTTGCCTTCGTCAACGGAGATCAACACATTGCTCAAGATCGGGAGGGTCTGCCGTCGCTCCACGACATTGGCGACTGCCTGCAGCGCGCCAAGCAGGTGTTCGCGATCGATACTGATCTTCATGTGTAGTGTGATTCTGTAGCTGTGTTTAGCCACGCGGCGGAAGTGAAAAACCAAAAATTTATTATATCTTTCATATAGATAAATAATTCATTGAGTCACTCTTCCAAGCGGGTAACCTGGAATAAACCTGTGGATAACCTGCACCGCCCCCGATCGTCCACAACAAGTTCACAGTTTTTCCGGTCAACTGCTCAGTATCCGCTCGAGATTGACATAGTCCTCGTTGATTCGGCTCTCCGCCCTACGTAACTCATTGATTTTTCGGCACGCATGAATCACGGTCGTGTGATCCCTGCCACCGAAGGCCTCGCCGATTTCAGGGAGGCTGTGATTGGTCAGTTCCTTCGACAACGCCATCGCGATCTGGCGTGGTCGTGCAATGGACCGGTTGCGGCGTTTGGAAACCAGGTCCGACACCCGCATTTTGT